>CAVUAU010000020.1:0-22224 GCA_963739625.1 uncultured Flavobacteriaceae bacterium | reverse complement strand
TTTTTGTAACCGGTGGAGCTTTCGACGGAATTGAACGTAACATCAGTAAGAGATTGAACATGCAGGCCGTTGGCTTTAGCGCCTCCAAGAGTGATGACGCTATTGAGCGTGAAAACCTGCTGAAGTATATCATTCCGAAGGATTTGAAAGACTTTGGATTGATCCCTGAGATCATCGGGCGTTTACCTGTGTTGACGCACATGAATCCGCTGGATAAAAAGACACTTCGTTCTATTTTGACCGAGCCTAAAAATGCCATTATCAAGCAGTATCAAAAACTGTTTGAGATGGATGATATCGACTTCAGCATTACCGATGAAGCCCTTGATTACATTGTGGAAAAAGCGGTTGAATATAAGCTTGGAGCACGTGGATTAAGATCTTTATGTGAGGCCATTCTGACCGATGCTATGTTTGAGATGCCGGAGGGTAAAGATTCAAAGCTGGTAGTTGACCAGGAATATGCAGAGGAGAAATTGGATAAATCTGGAATTAAGCGACTCAAAGCGGTTAGCTAGAGCAGCTTCAGAAATTATAAAAATTTAAAGCCATCATTGCGATGGCTTTTTTTATGTCCGATAAGAGCCTCTGAAAATGACATTTTAAGAGAATAATTTCAGCTATAAAAACATTAATTGTAAATTAGATACAGCTAAAAATCTGAAAATCAACAGGTCATGGAAGCAGTACATCCTTATTTAACTTTCCACGGAAATTGCGAAGTCGCATTTGAATTTTATAAACAGGTCTTTGGAGGTGAATTTCTCCACATGGGCAGGTTTTCTGATATCCCGCCGGGGCATGGGATGGAGGTGCCCGAAAGTGAGAAGGATAAGATCATGCACGTTTCCCTGCCGCTGGGCAAGAATACGATCCTCATGGGCAGCGATGCAGGTGGCGATTGGGCCAAGCAGGTGAAAATGGGCAACAACATCTCCCTTTCTATTACTGCAGAAAGCAAGGAGGAAGCCGACCGTTTCTTTGATGCCCTTTCCAAAGGCGGGGAGGTGATGATGCCTATGGATAATGTATTTTGGGGTAGCTACTATGGCATGTGTAAAGACAAGTACGGGATTAGCTGGATGATTAGCTACGGGCAGGAAACCAACAACCAGTAAACTTTAACAGCAAATGGAAGAACTTGAAATAAAGACCGGCATACAGATAAGTGAACCGCCTCACAAGGTTTTTGAGGCCATTGTAGACCCTTCAGAAATGTGTAATTATTTCATCTCTTCCAGCAGCGGGAGAATGGAAGAAGGAAAAGACCTGGAATGGCGGTTTCCCGAATTTGATCAACCCGTGAACGTACACGTGGTGCAGGTGACAAAAGATGAATATATCTCCTTTCAATGGGAAGGCGCGAAAGGCGAAAAACTGCTGGTCGAGATCACTCTTTTACCTATGCCCGAAAATTCTACTCTGGTGAAGATCACAGAAGGCAAAATGCCCAATAACAAAAAAGGCGTAAAATGGCTGGCGCAGAACACCGAGGGCTGGGCCAATTTCCTTGCCTGCCTCAAAGCTTTTGTAGAACACGAGATCAACCTTAGAAAAGGCGCCTTTGATTTTATGAAGCAGAAATAATCTTAAATTCCAAGATACAAGTACCAAATTCCAAAGAAAACTGTCATTCCGACGAAGGAGGAATCTTTTTGGATTCAAGGTTCCGGGTTCAAAGTTCAAAGTGGAGAGATTCTTCACTTCGCTGCACTACGTTCAGAATGAAAGTGTCATTCCGACGAAGGAGGAATCCTTTTTAAATTCAAATTACAGGCACCAAATTCCAAAGGGTCTCAAAATGCTATTTTAGACAGCTTTTTCTGAGGAAATCTGTGAGATCTGCGGGAAAGTTCCTGTTGCAGGACTTAATATCTATTTGGTTTCACTACAAAACATTAAAAAAGGCTTTCAACATGAAAGCCCCTTTTTTTGATTTGATCCCGGGATTAGAATTTGTATCCTAAAGAAAGCTGGAAACCGCGATTTTGGACTTTGTCTGGATCTCCCAATCCTTGATCCTCTCCGTCGAAGTCGTTGATTTCAGAAAGCCCCAGGTGATATCTTGCCTGCAAGAAAAGGTTTTTCTGGAATTCGTAACCTGCTCCAAAGTTCAGTCCAAAGGAAAAATCCTTCAATTGGTCCTTAACGTCTTCAGTACCAGATTCCTGAACTTCTTCAGGGAAATTTGCGGAGATCTCATATTCATCCTTTGCGCTTAAAAGGTAGCCGATCTGTGGTCCCGCCTCAAGAGAAAGGCCCGGAGTCACTTCATATTTCGCCATTACAGGAAGGTTGATGTATCCAAGTTTTACCTTGTCCTTTGAGTGAATGATCCACTCCTCCTCTTCAAAATTATATTCAGATTTGGCACCTTCAAGAGAATAAAGAAGTTCGGGCTGCACAGAGAATTTTGCTGATAAGGGAAGTTCTGCAATTACTCCAGCGTGAAACCCGAGCAGGTAATCTACATCCTCTTCAGAAGTAACTGTAGAATAATTGGCGCCTGCTTTCACTCCCCATTGTACTTCCTGAGCGAGTGTTGAGGAAATTCCAGCGAAGAGAAAAGCGCCGGCTAATAGTAGCTTTTTTGTTATCATTTTTTGATGTATTAGTAATTTTTGGTTCAACTGTTAGACTGAAGGATGCTCTTTTCGTTACAATGCCTACAACAAAAAACCCGCTCCAGAGATGGAACGGGTTTTATATTTATACAATGATCTAAAGTCTTACGTCTAAGATCTAGCGTCTAACATTACATCATTCCGGGCATTCCGCCACCGCCCATTGGAGGCATTCCGCCACCGGCGTTATCTTCTTTGATATCGGTCAAAGCACATTCTGTAGTAAGGATCATTCCGGCAACAGATGCAGCATTTTCAAGAGCTACTCTTGTCACTTTCTTAGGATCGATAATACCTGCTTTCAGCATGTCAACAAAAGAATCAGATTTGGCATCGTATCCATAGTTGCCTTTTCCTTCAAGTACCTTGTTGATCACCACAGAGCCTTCGCCTCCTGCGTTCTCAACGATAGTTCTTAATGGAGATTCAATTGCACGGTTTACGATCTGGATTCCTGTTCCTTCGTCTGCGTTTGCAGCTTCAAGGTTTGCAAGTACTGCTTTTGCACGAACAAGAGCTACACCACCACCGGCAACAATTCCTTCTTCAACAGCCGCACGGGTTGCATGAAGCGCATCGTCTACACGGTCTTTCTTTTCTTTCATCTCAACTTCAGAAGCGGCACCTACATAAAGTACGGCAACCCCACCTGCAAGTTTTGCAAGACGTTCCTGAAGTTTTTCTTTATCATAGTCAGAAGTAGTAGTCTCCATCTGAGCTTTGATCTGGTTCACACGGTCTTTGATCGCCTGGTTGTCTCCGGCTCCGTTTACCACAGTAGTATTGTCTTTATCGATAGCTACTTTCTCGGCAGTACCAAGCATATCCACAGTTGCGTTCTCAAGGGTGAAACCTCTTTCTTCAGAAATCACGGTACCACCTGTAAGAATAGCAATATCTTCAAGCATTGCTTTTCTTCTGTCACCAAAGCCAGGAGCTTTCACTGCAGCGATCTTAAGAGAACCTCTCAATTTGTTCACTACCAAAGTAGCAAGGGCCTCGCCGTCTACATCTTCAGCGATGATCAAAAGCGGTTTTCCGCTTTGTGCAACAGGCTCAAGTACCGGCAGCAGGTCTTTCATTGCAGAGATCTTTTTATCGTAGATAAGGATATAAGGATCCTCAAGATCTGCAGTCATTTTTTCGCTGTTGGTCACGAAGTAAGGAGAAAGGTATCCGCGGTCAAACTGCATCCCTTCAACAACATCCACGTGAGTTTCAGTTCCTTTTGCTTCTTCAACAGTGATCACTCCTTCTTTACCAACTTTTCCGAAGGCTTGGGCGATCAATTCGCCAATCTGGTCATCGTTGTTGGCAGAGATAGAAGCCACCTGCTTGATCTTTTCTGAAGAATCTCCAACCTGCTGGGTTTGCTCTTTAAGGTTTGCAACCAAAGCCTCAACAGCCTTGTCAATTCCCCTTTTTAAGTCCATTGGGTTTGCACCGGCAGCAACGTTCTTCAAACCTTCTTTTACGATAGCCTGTGCAAGAACAGTAGCGGTAGTAGTACCGTCACCGGCAAGATCATTGGTTTTAGAAGCAACTTCCTTCACCATTTGAGCTCCCATGTTCTCAAGAGCATCTTCAAGTTCGATCTCTTTTGCCACGGTCACCCCGTCTTTTGTCACTACAGGAGCACCAAAAGATTTGCTAATGATCACGTTTCGTCCTTTTGGACCTAAAGTAACTTTTACTGCGTTTGCCAATGCATCGACTCCGCGCTTGATCCCGTCGCGGGCTTCAATGTCAAATTTTATGTCTTTAGCCATTTTTCAAGTAATTTTTCTCCCCTTGGGAGGGGAATTAGTTAGTTATTTTCAAAATTGAGAAAAGCCGTTTTTGAGAAGATCAGGAAACGGCAAATCCATAGTTAGACTATGGCAAGAATATCATCCTCTCTCATCATAAGGTATTCTTTACCTTCCAGTTTGAGTTCGGTACCCGAATACTTTCCATAAAGCACGGTATCACCAACCTTTACGGTCATGTCGTGATCTTTTTTACCGTTGCCAACTGCTACTACTTTTCCTTTTTGAGGTTTTTCTTTTGCAGTCTCGGGAATGTAAATACCTGAGGCGGTCTGGGTCTCAGCTGCTACAGGCTCAACAAGTACTCTGTCTGAAAGAGGTTTAATGTTTAGTGCCATCTTTTTCTTGTATTTTAGTTAATGAATGCTTTGTTTGAGTAGCCTTCAGGACGAAAATTGTGCCACTTGAGAAAATCTGACATTTGCCCAAAAAAAATGCCAGCTTGTCATAAGCCGGCATTATAAATGTCTTTGTTGTTCTTTTTATTCCTCCTCTACAGGATCCATCGCCGGGCCGTTGGCAGGCGCAGGAATGTTGGTTTCAACATCTGGTTCGCTGTCGATGATCTTAGATTCCCCGGCACCATTTCCATTCATGATGGTCACGTTAGACAGCAGGATAAGCACCAGTAGCAAGGTTGCTAAGGTCCAGGTACTCTTGTCAAGGAAATCTGAAGTCTTTTGAACTCCCCCAATTTGGTTTGCACCGCCGCCAAAAGCAGCAGAAAGCCCACCACCCTTTGGGTTTTGTACCATAATAACTATCACCAGCAAAAATGCAACGATGATGATAAGTGCTAAAAAGATTGTAAACGTGCTCATTATCTAATTGTTATTGTCTTGCAATTTCTCGATTGCCCGAATTTGGTCTGCAAAGAAACCACTTTTTTCGGGATTTTTCAAAATTAAAATTTTATATGCCTGGATAGCTTTTTTATAGTTTTTCTGCTCCAGGTAAACCCTTGCCAAAGTCTCTGTCATTAAGGCTTCGGGCGAGGTAAGGTGTTCCTCGGCGAGGTTGACCTTTTTTCCGCTTTTTGAAGGGGTGATCTTTGGGCTTTTTGCAATGAATTCATTGATGAGCTCAAACTTTCTGTTCTTGGTCTCCTCTTCTTCGGAAGAATTTTCTTCCCGCTCAACAGGTTTAGCCGAAGCCAGCTTTAGCCATTCTGAAAATGAATGATTTTCATTCTTATGGAACACCAGCGGCGAACCTACTTTTAACTCTTTTTCTTCTGAAGTTTCTTCTTTTTTCTCGCTCCTGCGGAAGAGTTCGGGATCAAAAACCTGTTCAGATTCCCTGAACTTCATTTTCAAAGCCTTGTCCAGCCCGATATTTTCGTCAGATTGTTCGGCCCGCGTAGCATTCTCCTGCTGTTTGCTCTGTAGCTCCTGCTTTTTGATCTGCTCGGCAATCTGGTTCTGGTTGAATTCTTCGGTAGTAATAAAATCAAACAACACTCCGCGATCTGTAGTGTAGGCAGCGGTTTTCTTCAGCTCCTTATTGTAGTGCAGGCTGTTGGTATTCTTTAAGCCCTTGAGCCTTACGGCCCTTGCCGCCTGAAAATAGGGATATTCCTGGAGCAGCTCCCTGAGAGCACCGGTTTGCTCGAAGCTAACCTGCGCGGGATTTTGCAGTAATGCTATGAGCTCCTCCTGTTTCATTACCAGTTTGCCAGTGTCGCGTTAAAGATATCCTGGGTGATACGGGTAAAAACCTCGTCTAGAGCGGTCGCCAATCGTGCTCCTGTGAGTTGGTCGTTGGCAGGATAGTCATAATAGAAGGAGAACCTGCGCTCCATATCCTTTTCGGGATCCAGAGTGTTATAAAACCTTACATTCACTACGACTGTGAGGCGGTTTTGGGCAGCGGTACTTTGAGCCGTTGCACTCATGGGAGAAATGTAATAATCAACAATCTCGCCCTCATATACCAGGTCTCCGTTGGAGTCTGTAAGGTTGAGGCTGGTCTGGCTTTGGATAAGATCCTGAAGTTGCAGCGTAAAAGTCCGGTCAATTCCCGGCTCAACTATGGCCGAGGCATTTTGAAAGTAGTTCACCTGAAAAGTCTCGGCATTACCCGTATCGGCCCCCGAAAAGGAGTAGATCCCGCAGGAAGCGAAACTTAAAAGCAGCAGGCCTGCTAAAAATAGCTGTAGGTTTCTCATGAAGAAAGGGTGTCAAAAAGGCCTTTTTTAAAGGTCATACTGTTTTATTTTTCTGTAAAGGGTGCGCTCGCTAATACCCAGCTCGTCCGCCGCGGCCTTGCGTTTTCCGTTATGCCGTTCCAGGGATTTCTTGATGAGTTCCAGCTCCTTATCCTGCAGCGAGAGAGTTTCCTCTTCCTCAATTTCCTCTGCAAAATAATATTTATCCTGCTTGTCGGGCATATTTTTCTGCGGAATTTGGAGCACCTCCAGTTGTTCATCTGGCACCTCCTCGGGCAGCACTTCTTCTCCTTCGGCTTCGCCGTAGATCTTCTGAATGAGGCCTTCATTCTCTTCCTTGACCTTTTCACTGCTTTCGTGCTTCATAAGTTCGAGAGTGAGTTTTTTGAGGTCGTTGAGGTCACTTTTCATGTCAAAAAGCACCTTGTAAAGAATTTCGCGCTCGTTGCTGAAGTCGCTCTCCTTCTTTTTTTCTTCAATCACAGCCGGCAAATTACTTCCTATTCCGGGAAGGTAACTTTTAAGGATCTGCGCATCAATATTCCTTTCCTGTTCTAAAACTGAAATTTGTTCGGCTATATTCCGAAGCTGTCGCACGTTTCCGTTCCAGCGGTATTTTTCAAGCAGGTCTATGGCGTCATCTTCCAGCCTGATGGTTGGCATCTTGTACTTCAAAGCAAAATCTGAAGCGAATTTCCTAAAAACTAGATGAATATCGTCTTTTCGTTCCCTTAGCGGTGGAAGATAAATTTCTACCGTACTTAAACGATAATAAAGATCTTCCCTGAACTTCTCTTTTTTGATCGCCTCAAACATGTTGAGGTTTGTTGCAGCGACAATACGCACGTTTGTTTTCTGCACTTTTGAAGATCCAACTTTTATGAATTCGCCGTTCTCCAGCACCCTCAACAGACGAACCTGCGTGGTGAGCGGAAGTTCTCCAACTTCATCAAGAAAAATCGTTCCTCCATCTGCCACCTCGAAGTAACCGCTGCGGGTTTGGGTGGCACCCGTAAAAGCACCTTTTTCGTGCCCAAAAAGTTCAGAATCTATAGTGCCCTCGGGAATTGCCCCGCAGTTTACGGCTATATATTTGCCGTGTTTCCTGTGAGACAGGGCGTGGATGATCTTGGGTATACTTTCCTTACCAACCCCGCTTTCCCCGGTCACCAGCACAGAAATATCTGTAGGCGCAACCTGAATGGCCTTTTCTACGGCCCGGTTGAGTTTCTCATTGTTTCCGAGAATCCCGAAACGCTGTTTTATTGCTTGTACGCTTTCCATTCTTTAATTCAAGATTCAAAGTTCAGAATTCAAAATTCCTTTGCTCTTACTGCCAACTGAGCACTGCCTACCTTCGCTAAAGCTACGGCAGGTAAAAGCACTGAACACTAATTATTCTCGCTATATCCAACTGCTTCTCCTATAAGGGTAGCGGTGGTGCAGTCATTGATCTTTACGTTCACAAAATCGCCCACCTTGTAGTTCTCTTTTGGAAAGACTGCCACTGTGTTTTGAGAAGTTCTTCCGCTCCAGTGAAGATCAGATTTTTTGGATTCTTTTTCTATAAGTACTTCTACAGTTTTTCCCAGGAATTGCTTTGTTCTGTAATGGCTGTGCTGCTGTTGCAGGTTGACGATTTCGGTAAGTCTTCTCTTCTTAACCTCTTCAGGTACATCGTCCTCCAGCTTTCTTGCGGCCATTGTGCCCGGTCTTTCAGAATAAGCGAACATGAATCCAAAATCATATTTTACGTACTCCATCAAAGACAGCGTGTCCTGGTGATCTTCCTCGGTTTCTGTGGGGAAACCGGTGATCATATCCTGTGAAATGGCACATTCGGGCATCAATCTTCTAATGTTGTCAATAAGCTCGAAATACTCTGCTCTTGTATGCAGGCGGTTCATCTCCTTCAGAATTCTGTCACTTCCGCTTTGCACTGGCAGGTGAATGTACCGGCAAATGTTTGGATATTCTGCCATGGTCTCGATCACATCCAGCGTCATGTCCTGCGGATTTGAAGTAGAGAACCTGATCCTCATTTTTGGATGGGCTTCAGCAACAAGTTTTAAAAGTCCGGAGAAATTAGTGGCCGTGGCTTTTTGCATTTCCGAAGCATTTTTATAGTCCTTTTTGAGTCCGCCACCATACCACAAATAGGAGTCAACATTCTGTCCCAAAAGTGTCACTTCTTTGAAACCTTTTGCGGCCAAATCGTTTACTTCTTCAAGAATTGACTGCGGGTCACGGCTGCGCTCCCTTCCGCGGGTGAAAGGCACCACGCAAAAAGTACACATGTTGTCACAACCACGGGTAATGGAAACAAAGGCAGAAACGCCATTGCTTTGCAACCTTACAGGAGAAATATCGCCGTAAGTTTCCTCTTTTGAAAGGATCACATTAACCGCATTTCGTCCTTCCTCTACCTCGTTAATGAGGTTTGGAAGGTCCTTGTAAGCATCTGGGCCCACCACAAGGTCAACAATCTTTTCCTCTTCCAAAAACTGTGCTTTAAGACGTTCGGCCATGCAGCCCAACACGCCAACCTTCATTTTGGGGTTGATCTTCTTGACCGCGTTATATTTTTCCAGACGTTTGCGAACGGTCTGCTCGGCCTTATCGCGAATAGAACATGTATTAATAAGGACAAGGTCTGCCTCCTCAAGGTTTTGAGTAGTGTTAAAGCCTTCTTTTGCAAGAATGGAAGCCACGATCTCACTGTCGCTAAAGTTCATTTGACAACCGTAGCTCTCGATCATCAACTTGCGCGTATTTTGAGCTTTTGGCTCGAGTACAACTGAATTTCCCTGCTGTTTTTCGTCTATTATCTTCTCCATAATCCAAAAAAGTACCGTTAGGTAATTAAAGGCGCAAAGATACGTTTTTAGTTTGCTTATGACAAAGTGACAGGAGGAAATTAGCAGAATTTGTTGAGGAGTAAATTCGGCTATTTGTAAAATAAAAAAGCCTATTTTAAAAATTCCTATACTTTTGCAAAACAAAAATAGATGCTATGGCGAAGAATTTAGTGATTGTAGAGTCCCCCGCAAAGGCGAAGACCATCGAGAAATTCCTGGGTAAAGACTATAAGGTCGCGTCCAGTTTTGGTCACATTGCCGATTTGCCCACAAAAGAGCTGGGTGTGGATACCGAAGGGGATTTTACTCCTAAATATATAGTGTCCAAAGACAAGAAGGACGTCGTCAAGAAATTGAAAGGTCTCGCCAAGGATGCCGAAATGGTATGGCTCGCGAGTGATGAGGACCGGGAGGGAGAAGCCATTGCATGGCACCTGGCAGAGGAGTTGCATCTCGACAAGAACAAGACTAAAAGGATTGTTTTTCACGAGATCACGAAATCTGCTATTCTTAAGGCAATAGAGAACCCGCGCGGGATTAATTATAACCTCGTGAATGCTCAACAGGCAAGACGGGTGCTGGACCGGCTGGTAGGTTATGAACTTTCCCCGGTGCTGTGGAGAAAGGTGAAAGGCGGACTTTCTGCCGGAAGGGTGCAGTCGGTTTCTGTGAGGCTTATCGTTGAGCGGGAGCGCGAAATTCAGAATTTCAAAGCTGAAGCTTCTTATCGTATCGATGCTGAATTTACTACGGAAGAAGGAAAGACCTTCAAGGCGAAAATTCCAAAGAACTTTGACACGAAAACCGAAGCAGAGCAGTTTCTGTCTCAAAATATAGGTGCCAGTTTCAAGGTAGCCGATCTTACTACTAAACCGGCGAAAAAATCACCGGCACCACCGTTTACAACTTCTACCCTGCAACAGGAAGCATCCCGGAAATTATATTTTTCGGTGAGTAAGACCATGACTATGGCGCAACGCCTGTATGAAGCGGGGCACATTACTTACATGAGGACAGACAGCGTCAACCTTTCTGATGATGCTAGAAAAGGTGCCAAAAAAGAAATTTTAGACGCCTATGGAGAAAAGTACAGCAAGACCAGGCAGTTTAAAGGAAAAGCAAAGGGTGCGCAGGAAGCTCACGAGGCGATTCGACCTACTAATTTTGCCAACCATTCCGTTAGGGCAGAAAGAGATGAGCAGCGGTTATACGAGCTGATCTGGAAGCGAGCCATTGCGTCTCAAATGAGCGAGGCCGAGCTCGAGCGCACGAATGTAAAGATCGAAGCCGACAAACACGATAAGCAGTTTACTGCAAACGGAGAGGTGCTAAAATTTGACGGTTTTTTGAAGGTCTACCTTGAAGGAAGGGACGAAGAGGAAGAAGACCTGCAGGAGCAGGAAGGAATGTTGCCTGCACTGCGTGTGAACGAGAGCCTCAAGAACAACTATATCACGGCAACCGAACGCTTCACGCGACCACCATACAGGTATACTGAAGCTTCTTTGGTTAAAAAACTTGAAGAGCTGGGAATTGGCCGTCCGTCGACATACGCGCCTACCATTTCTACCATTCAAAACAGGAATTATATTGAAAAAGGTTCTGTAGACGGGACCGAAAGAAAATATGTGCAACTTACATTTCAGGAGGGTAAAATTTCTGAAAAAGAACTTTCTGAAACTGTAGGTAGCGACAAAGGTAAATTGGTGCCTACAGATGTTGGGATGGTGGTGAATGACTTTTTGGTCAACCATTTTTCAGGAATTCTCGACTATAACTTTACCGCAAAGGTGGAGCAGGATTTTGATGAGATCGCCGAAGGAAACGAGGAGTGGACCAAGATGATGAAAGACTTTTACAGCGATTTTCATCCGCGTGTAAAAGATGTTGCCGAGAATGCAGACAGGGAAGTAGGGGAGCGTATTTTAGGAACCGATCCCGCTTCGGGAAAACCGGTAAGCGTGCGCCTCGGGAAATTTGGCCCTATGGTGCAAATGGGATCTGTAGAGGATGAAGAAAAACCGAAATTTGCCAGTCTTTCCCCCGATCAAACTTTAGATTCGGTCACTTTTGAGGAGGCGATGGAGCTGTTCAAGCTTCCGAAGGAATTAGGAGAATATAAAGGGGAAAAGGTAGAGGTCAATAATGGTCGTTTTGGTCCTTATGTGAAATTCGGGAAGAAATATGTGTCGCTTGAGAAAGGAGAAGATCCTATTGAAGTGACTATGGATCGGGCTCTTGAACTTATTAAGGAAAAGGAAAAAGCCGATGCGCCCATTTATGAATACAAAGAGCTTCCGGTTCAAAAAGGAGTAGGGAGATTTGGCCCGTTCCTTAAATGGAACAACATGTTCATTAATGTGAACAAAAAGTATGACTTCGATAATCTTTCCGCAGAAGATATTGAAGAATTGATCGAGGACAAGCTTAAAAAAGAGCGTGAAAAGGTCATCCATAACTGGGAAGACGAAGGAATAAGAGTGGAGAAAGCGAGATGGGGTCGTTCTAATATCATTAAAGGTAAGACCAAAATAGAGCTGCCAAAAACAGTGGACGCCGCGAAACTAAGCCTGGATGAGGTAAAGGAGATCATTGAAAAAAAGGCGCCAAAGAAAAAGACGGCAAAGAAGAAGGCGACCACTAAAAAAACTGCTGCAAAAAAGACTACAGGAAAGAAAACGGCTGCAAAAAAGAAGTAAATGGATTTTGATTTTTTTACACCCGTCAAAGAGGAGCTGCTGGATGAGGTGGCAACTTCGAACAACCTGAAGTCAAGCCTGACGATACATGCTGAAAACAAAGCTTTTCCCGATCTGGAGGGGGTGAAGATCGCCTTTTTTGGGATCTTGGAAGACCGTCTTGATGAGGAGAGGAGTGGCGAGCCTTTTAATTTTGATGTGGTAAGAAAGACATTTTACCGGTTGTTTCCCGGAAACTGGCACCTAAAAATGGCCGATCTTGGGGATATTCAAAAAGGGGAAACCGTTGATGATACTTATTTTGCAGTTAAAACTGCAGTATCTCAGTTACTCAAAAATGACATTATTCCTGTAATCTTAGGTGGAAGCCAGGATTTAATTTACAGTCAATATCGTGCATATGACGGGGTGGAGAGTATGGTGAACCTTGTGAATATCGACTCAAGGTTTGATCTTGGCGATGCAGACAAACCCATAAGCAACCGTTCTTATGTGGGTAAGATTGTAGTCAATAAACCATATAATTTATTTAATTACTCAAATTTAGGCTACCAGACCTATTTCAATTCACAGGAAGAAATTGAATTGATGGAGAGGTTGTTCTTTGATGCTTACCGGCTTGGAGAAGTGAGTGGCGATATAAGTATTGTGGAGCCGGTGATGCGAGACGCAAACCTGGTGGGTATTGATATGGGCGCCGTTAGCGCGGGCGCGTTGGCAAATTACAGGCTTTCTTCGCCCAACGGTTTTGACGGAAAAGAGATCTGTGCCCTGGCAAGATATGCCGGGATAAGCGATAAGGTGAGCTCATTCGGGATATATGAGATCAACTCGAACCTGAATTTCCCCACGGCCAATATGCTTATCGCCCAGGTTTTATGGTATTTTGTCGAAGGAGTGAATTTCAGAAAAAATGAAAATACTATTTCGGCAAAAAAAGAGTTTATTAAGTATCAGGTGCCAATTGATGATGAGGTGCTTGTTTTTTATAAAAGTCCCGTGAGCGGGCGCTGGTGGATAGAAATCCCATTTATTTCGCCGTCTAATAATAAATTAAAGCGGCATACGTTATTACCTTGCACCCATGACGATTATCTTGATGCGTGCAACCAGGTCATACCTGAAAGGTGGTACAAAACGAAAAGGAAAAACGAAATTTAAGAAATTTATAAGCCTATAGCAGACCGCATTTTGCCTAAAAAATTGTTTATTAGAAAATAAATAAATAGGTTTACTGCCTTGAAGCTATATGTCCTAACTTTGAGAGATATTATGAGGAAACTTTTTGTGCTTGTTGCTACAGTATTAATTCTGGCCTCTTGTGGCCGGGGTGATCAAGGGCAATTGGTAGGTGTGCAGGGGAAAAAATGGCATCCCGAAAAGCCTTTGGGAATGACACTTGTTCCCGGTGGTGCTTTCATAATGGGTAAGTCTGACGACGATATTGCTGCTTTAAAGAACGCGCCTCCAAAAACGGTCACCGTACGGTCTTTCTATATGGATGAGACCGAAATTACCAATTCTGAATACAGGCAGTTTGTAGAGTGGGTGAAAGATTCTGTTGTAAGAATGAAACTTGCCGTGCTCGCCGAAGAAGTTGGAGAAACACCCGGTACCGGTGGTATTGGGGAATATGCTTTTGCCGATACTAACGAAGAAGAAATGTCTGTGTACGAAAAGTACATGTACGACAACTACTACAGCATGGGTGGATATGAAGGCAGAAAGATCAACAAAGATGTTGATATCATATGGGATACCCGTGATTATCCAGATGAGTACTATGCCGAAGTAATGGACACCATGTATATTCCAATTGAGGAAGCATACAATGGGCAACGTTCTATAGACGTAAAACATTTGAAGTTCCGCTATAAGTGGATGGATATTTCTGAAGCTGCAAGAGCCGAACCCGGAAAACGTGCAGATTTTATTAAGACCGAAGAAGTTGCTGTTTATCCCGATACTACTGTTTGGATCAAGGATTTCAACTACTCCTATAATGAGCCAATGCACAATGACTACTTCTGGCATGACGCCTACAGCGATTATCCTGTTGTAGGAGTTTCCTGGAAACAAGCCAGGGCTTTTGCGCAGTGGAGAACTTTATACCATAACGCTTACCGCAAGAAGAGAGGTAAGCACAATGTAAACTCATACAGGTTACCTACAGAGGCTGAATGGGAATATGCAGCCCGTGGAGGCCTGGAATCTGCTACCTATCCATGGGGTGGACCGTACACCAAGAATGACCGAGGTTGTTTTATGGCAAACTTTAAGCCTTTAAGAGGGGATTATGCCGCCGACCAGGCGTTGTATACTGTTGAGGCGAAATCTTACGAGCCTAACGATTATGGTTTGTACAATATGGCAGGGAACGTTGCCGAGTGGGTTTTCTCCTCCTACGATCCTGCTTCTTATGAATACTCATCCTCGATGAACCCTTCTGTTAATGATGAAGAGAACATGAAAAAAGTCGTTCGCGGCGGTTCATGGAAAGACGTGGCTTACTTCCTGCAGGTGAGCTCAAGGGACTACGAATATGCCGATTCAGCAAGAAGTTATATCGGTTTCAGGACTGTACAGGATTACCTCGGTACAGACGTAACCCTTAACCAAACCAGATAAAAATCCCCTATTTTTTCACAACAACCTAAACAAAAAGAACAGAACCTAAATTTTAATTATTATGGCACAAGCAAAGTCAAGTAAAAAATTAATGAACATGGTGTATGGATTGGGTGCCTCCGTGGTTATTCTTGGAGCCCTCTTTAAGATCATGCACTGGCCTTTTGGTAACCTTATGCTTATCATTGGTCTTATCGTAGAAGCAGTAGTATTTGCTGTTTCTGCATTTGAACCGGTTGATGATGAGCTTGACTGGTCTCTTGTGTATCCAGAACTGGCAGGCGGAGAGCCTGGTGCCAGAGGAGGTGAGATCGCAGTTAGAGATGAAGAGACCGAAGGTATGCTTTCAAGAAAACTAGACGATATCCTGCGTGAAGCAAAGATCGATGCGAGTTTGATGAGCAGTCTTGGAGACAGCATCCGCAACTTTGAAGGTGCCGCCAAGAATATTACTCCTACCGTTGATGCTATGGCGTCACAAAAGAAATACAGTGAAGAGATGAGCCTGGCGGCTAACCAGCTGGAATCTCTTAACAATATCTATAAAGTACAGGTAGAATCTGCTTCCCGCCAAACTGAAGTAAATGAAGCCGTTGCCGAGAACGCTGCAAGGCTTAACGAGCAAATGGAGTCACTTGCATCAAACCTTTCTTCTTTGAATGGAGTTTATGGAGGAATGCTTTCTGCTATGAGCGTTAAAGTCTAAGTTGGTTTAAGCTGAACCAGTAATTAAGAATTAAAACCAAATTAGAGAATGGCGTCTGGAAAACAATCACCAAGACAGAAGATGATTAACCTGATGTATCTGGTTTTCATCGCAATGATGGCTTTAAACATGTCAAAGGAAGTACTTACTGCCTTTGGGATGGTCAACGAAAAAATAGCCGAATCCAATGCTTCTGTTACCGAGAGAAATGCCAATTTCATGGCTGGTCTGGAAGCAAAAGTGGAGGAACAACCGGCAAAATATAAACCTTTAAAGGCAAAAGCCGATTCAATTCACGAACTTACTACAGAGTTTACTAATTATCTCGAGAGTCTTAAAGAAAAAGGGCTCGAAGAAGTAGATAAAGAAGATCGTCAGGAGTACGAATCAATGGATAAATCGGCGAAACTTGATGAATACCTCTTTCAAAGTGGGAAACCAAGTGAAGCCGGAAGACAATTTCTTGCGGAAATCGAGAAATATCGCCAGGGAGTATCCTCAATAATTGGAGACAACTATCCTCAAATTGCGGCCGAAGTTAGAAGTGAATTCAGTACCTCTGAAGTAAAAGACAGCGAAGGAGTGAATCGTCCATGGCTGGAGTACAATTTTGAAGGTTTCCCTTTGATTGCTTCTTTGACAAAACTCACTCAAATGCAGGCCGATGCCAAATCTGCGGAAAGCGATATTCTTTCAGCAATGATGAGCGGCCAGCTGCAAAGTGAAGTTTCATTAACTAACTACGAAGCAATTGTTATTCCTGAAAAAACAGCATTTTTTAATGGTGAGAACTTTAAAGGAAAAGTTGTTCTTGGAAGGGTTGACAAGACTTTGAACTTTGACAATGTTGTGATCAACGGCAAAGAAGTAAAAAGTACTGAGGCAGGACAGGTGCAGTTGCAGTTCCCTGCCGGAAATGTTGGTCAACAGGAGATCACCGGTAAACTGGAATTTAAGGAAGGAGATTCTATTGTAAGTATTCCTGTCAAAAGTTCTTACAGTGTAATTCCTAAACCAAACTCTGCTGTGATTTCTGCAGATAAAATGAACGTGGTGTACCGCGGGGTAGATAACCCAATGACCATCTCCATTCCCGGGGTTGGAAATGTTAGTGCTAACGCACCGGGACTTCGTTCTGTAGGAGGAGCCGGTAATTATTCTATGAATGTTACCACGCTTCAGTCGCGTGAAGTTACCATTAACGTTAGCGGGGAACTTCCTGGAGGAGAAAAAGTTTCCGATAGCAAAACTTTTAGGGTAAAAGATATTCCGCGTCCTGTTGGAACCGTTAGAGGTGAAGACGGTACGGTGAGAATGCAGCGTCAAAACCTGGAGATCTCTACTATTGGTGCAGCCCTTCCCGATTTCGACTTTGATCTAGACCTGAGAGTAACCGGGTTTAAATTCAAAGTTCCGGGACAGCCTACCATTCAGGTGAGAGGTCAAAAGCTTGATAACTCAGCGATTTCTGCACTTAAGAGAGCCGGAAGAGGTGAGACAATACAAATTTTTGATGTGGAAGCTCAGATCGCCGGAAACTCAAGTTACAAATTAAAGCAGGTCTCTCCGGTTGTTGTGGAGTTGACCAACTAATAAAATAGAACTATGAACTGGAACCGATTTATTGTTGGATTATGCGGAGTGCTCTTTTCGGTGACATCTTTTGGCCAGAACAATATCCTTAATGCCAAAAGTCCCGATGAGATTGGCGGTCCTACCGTTGCCGAAGAGACCTATGGAAAGAATGATCCGTTGGAGTATGGATATGTAGATGACCGTGATGTGTTGTGGGCAAAAACCACCTGGGAGGTTGTTGACCTCGATGAAAGGGTGAACTTTCCGCTGTACTATCCCATAGACACCAACCAGATTGGAAGTTCCAGGCGCTCTTTGTATGATGTGCTTATTGCCAACATCAAGAACGGCAAGATTAAGAATATTTACGCAGACTCTTATTTTAATGACAAGCGAACTTTAAAGGATATCCAGGCGGCACTTTCAAAAGTGGATACTACAGATCTTGGGATCGAGCAGTATAACGCCGGCGAGCAAATCGACCCGCAGTTCATCAGCAGAAGGGATATTTCTTCAGCTGATATTGCTGAATACCACATCCGTGGATACTGGTATTTCGATAAGCGCCAGGCAGAATTAAAATATCGTTTGCTGGGTATCGCCCCCGTGGCACCCGATGTTAACTTTATCGACAGCTCAGAGCCTGCGCTGGTAGAACTGTTCTGGGTTTGGTTTCCATCGGCAAGAGAGGTGCTTAATGAGGCCTATGCCTTTAATCCTGAAAATACTTCGCAGCCCATTTCATTTGACCATTTGCTGAATGCTCGCAGGTTTGACGGTGTGATCTATGCCGAAGATAATGTGCAGGGTGACCGGCAGGTTGATGAGTACATAAGCAACAACGCGTTCATGCAGTTGCTGGAGTCCGAGAGGATCAAAGAGCAGATTCGCAATTTCGAGCAGGACATGTGGAATTACTGATCCTTATCATAAAGCATTATATTTTAAAAGCCTTTCAGTTTGAAGGGCTTTTTTATTTCTAATTTTGCAGCATCCAAAAAGTGAATTTTTATGAAGGATTATTTGATCGTAGGTTTAGGCTTAAGCGGTACCAGCATTGCCTTTAGACTGGAACAAAAAGGCCGCTCTTTTGTAGTTTTTGACGACCAGAGCCAGGAAGCTTCGAAAGTGGCCGGCGGATTTATGAATCCCGTGATCCTTAAACGCTTCACCCTTGCCTGGAAAGCCGATCTTCAGCTGGAAAAAGCATATGATTTTTACGGTCAAATGGAAGACCTCCTTAAAAAGTCATTTTTGGAACCTCTTGAAATTTACCGTCGCTTTTCTTCTGTAGAAGAACAGAACAACTGGTTTGCTGCGGCCGATAAACCTTCTTTGGCGCCTTTCCTGGACACGAAGCTGGTCTCCCAGGTGAATGAGCATGTTCCCGGCAGGTATTCCTTCGGAAAAGTGCTTAAAACCGCCCGTATAGATCCGCGAGGACTGCTTGAGGCATATGAATTGCACCTGCTGCAGCAAAACCTGCTGAAAAAGGAAAGTTTTGAGCACGATGCACTGCAGATTTTTGACGATCACGTGGAGTACAAAGGTATAAGTGCTAAAAATGTTATTTTTTGCGAGGGTTTTGGTTTGCTGAAGAATCCGTTTCTTCAGTTATCTTCCGTTAAGAGGGAATAAAGGTGAATATATCCTTATCAAAGCGCCGGGCCTTAACCTGCAGGTGGGAGTGAAATCTTCCATTTTTATATTTCCGGCAGGCGAAGGCGATATTTACGCCGTGGGCGCCACTTACAGCAACCATGACAAAACCCCTCAACCTACTGAGGCAGCACGTGATGAACTGGTCACAAAACTGAAAGACCTCATAAATGTAGATTTTGAGGTCATAGACCAGGTGGCGGGGCTAAGGCCGTCGACAATTGACCGTCGTCCAATGGCGGGAAGGCATCCGCAGCATGAGAAACTTTTCTGCTGCAATGGCTTCGGAAGTCGGGGAATTCTCATTGCGCCAATGCTTTCAGAAGAACTTCTTGACCTGATTGAAAAAGATGAGGCGCTACCTTCCGAAGTAGATATTCAAAGGTTCACCAAAAAGTGGTTTTCTAAGACTTCTTGATTTCCCCTTTTTTGGGGTCATAGCTAAAGAAGAAATTGATCCAGATATTTCTGCTCCACCTAATGATCACGGGTAGGAAAACAATAAGAACGGCTACAATGCTTATAAAAGTGGCCAGGCGTGTCATGTCCAGTATAAAATAAGCAATTACAAAGGCCGCCACGGCAAAAGCAATTCCCACGGCATAGCTTACATACATGGCGCCGAAGAAGAAGGACGGCTCCATTTTGTATTTGGTATGACAATTGGAACAACGTTCGTGCATGTCAAAAAGCCTGGAGATCTTGTAAGGATTGTCCTCTTTGTACATGCTTTCTTCCTGACAAACGGGGCAGGTGCCGGTGAAAATACTGTATAGCTTGCTGCCTTTCAAGAAATTCATGGGAGTTTTTTTAGAGACGTAAATTTAATCATCTTTGCAAAAAAATTGAAGAAGAATGTTGAATATCCACAATTTGTCGGTTTCCTTTGGGGGCGAATTTTTATTTGAAGAGATCACCTTTAGGCTGGGAGCCGGGGACCGGGTTGGTCTTATTGGAAAAAACGGGGCCGGAAAGTCTACCATGCTCAAAATTCTTTCCAAAGAAATGGAACCCGATACCGGCCAGATCGCTGCAGATAAAGACCTGAAAATTGGCTTTTTAAAGCAGGATATCGACTTTGTGGAAGGTCGTACCGTGCTTGATGAATCTTACCAGGCTTTTGAGGAGATCAAAAGGCTCGAAAAGCAACTGGAGGAGATCAATACCCAACTGGCAGAACGAACAGATTATGAAAGTGACGGTTATCACCAGTTAATGGTAGACCTTAATGATGTGCAGCACCAGTACGAAATCCACGGGGGCTACAACTATCAGGGAGAAACTGAGCGTATTTTGCAGGGGCTGGGCTTCAAGAGAGAAGATTTCAATAAGCTTACCGATACCTTCTCGGGCGGCTGGCGCATGCGAATCGAGCTGGCGAAACTTCTTTTGCAACAAAACGATATTTTGCTCCTGGATGAGCCTACCAACCACCTGGATATTGAATCTATAATATGGCTTGAAGGCTTCCTAAACAATTATCCCGGTGCCGTGGTGATCGTCTCCCACGATAAAATGTTCCTGGACAATGTAACCAACAGGACCATTGAGATTTCCCTCGGAAGAATTTACGATTTCAATAAACCTTATTCTAAATACCTGGTACTTCGGCAGGAGCTGCGGGAGCAGCAGCTGGCTTCTCAGAAAAATCAGGAAAAACAAATTCAGCAGACAGAAAAGCTGATAGAAAAATTCCGTGCTAAGGCTTCAAAGGCCAGCATGGCGCAGTCTCTTATCAAAAAGCTGGATAAGATAGACAGGATTGAAGTAGATGAGGACGATAATTCTGTGATGAACCTGAAGTTCCCGGTTTCTGTAGTTCCGGGAAAAGTTGTGGTGGAGGCACATGACGTTTCCAAAAGCTATGGTGACAAAAATGTGCTTCGGCATATCAACCTTCTCATAGAAAGAGATTCAAAAACGGCTTTTGTGGGCCAGAACGGGCAGGGAAAATCTACTTTGGCAAAGATCATCGTTGGAGAACTTAAATACAATGGAGAAGTCAAACTGGGCCATAATGTGCAGATAGGGTACTTCGCCCAAAACCAGGCAGAATACCTGGACGGTTCCAAAACCGTACTGGATACCATGATAGATGCCGCTAATGAAACCAACCGTGCCAAAGTGCGTGACATTCTGGGGTCCTTCCTGTTCCGCGGAGATGAAGTTGAGAAATATGTGAGGGTGCTGTCTGGAGGAGAACGCAACAGGCTTGCACTCGCTAAAATGATGCTGCAGCCTTTCAATGTGCTGGTGATGGATGAGCCCACCAACCACCTCGATATAAAATCCAAAAACGTACTTAAAGACGCGCTGAAGAGTTTTGAAGGCACCTTGCTGCTTGTCTCTCACGACAGGGATTTTCTGCAGGGATTGACGAATAAGGTCTACGAGTTCAAAGATCACAAGATCAAAGAATATCTTGGAGATATAGATTTTTACCTGGAGCAGCGTAAACTGGCAGATATGCGCCAGGTGGAAAAGCGGGATGTGGAGAAAAAGGCTCCAAAAGAGGGCAACAAGACCGCATGGAAAGATCAGAAAAAGCTAAAATCCCTCAACAACAAGTTGAGCAATATTGAAGCCAAGATCTCTAAACTGGAAAAGGAGATCGAGGAAAAAGATCTCGAGATGGCTTCCGATTATGAAAAAGCCATGGCGCAAGCCAATTTTCTGAAGAAATATAAGGAGAAGAAGAAGGAGCTGGAACAGTTGATGGAAGATTGGGAGCGGGTTCAGGAAGAACTTGAGGTACTAAGCTAATCATGTACGAACACTTTTTTCAATGCCCATACTGCTGGGAAGAAATTTCAATGTTGCTGGATTCATCGGTCCGCAATCAGAAGTACGTGGAAGACTGCGAGGTTTGTTGTAATCCTATTCAGATAATAGCTGTTTTCGAAGAAGGAGAACTCACTTCTTTTGAGGCGACAGACATCGAACAATAGCCAGCAGCTTAGTCCCTACTTTTAAATTTTTTTACATAGATTTAGGTCATCTAACCGTCGAAAAATGAAAAAAACCTTTGCTTTTTCTGAGAATGTTGTTGGCTTTCTGGTCAAAACTGAAATAGATCATGAGAAAATGGAAGAAATTCTTTCTGAAGTTAAGGACCGAATAAAAGTTGTGACTCCTATTTGTATCTATCTGGAGGACGAGTCTGACGAGGGAATATCCTTTCGAGGCTTACTAAAAGCTGTAGAGTTTCATTTTTCTCATTCCGAAGATATCGACAAGCTGGCACTGGTTAGTGATGATAAGCTTACTCAGAAATCAATGGAAATGAAGGATCTAATCGTTCCTGCAAAGGTGAAATCCTTCGCGAAGAAAGATCGCGTAAAAGCCATGAATTGGGTGATGGAATAATTTTAGAAAAAAACCTTTGGTGAAACGAAATTTGACTGTATATTTGCAGTCCAATATCGCGGGATAGAGCAGTAGGTAGCTCGTCGGGCTCATAACCCGAAGGTCACTGGTTCGAGTCCAGTTCCCGCTACTAC
>CAVUAU010000019.1:0-139667 GCA_963739625.1 uncultured Flavobacteriaceae bacterium | reverse complement strand
GATTTTAATGATTGTAAAACCAATTTATTAGCGTTTACAACACCTCTTCCTTTCAAAATTTCAGAGCCGATGGAGGGACTTCCCTCGACTGCCGCTCGGGATAAACTTCTCGTCCCTCATTTGCTTTTCAGAACTTAATCCTCAAGCAACATCCCTGCGTTTTTACTTCAAAATTTCAGAGCCGATGGAGGGACTCGAACCCACGACCTGCTGATTACAAATCAGCTGCTCTAGCCAGCTGAGCTACATCGGCAAAACTCTACCTTTTTCACAAAAAAAGTCCGCTATTTCTAACGGACTGCAAATGTATAAATTTATTTCAGCTCTCAAAACATTTCTTAAAAATATTTTAAGCAACCTGCACGTTAAATTTTTTCTTGCGTTTTTGAAGTTGTCGGGCCAACGAACTAACACATTCATCTACACCTGTTTCAAACCGCCTGCCCTTCTTTTTACAGATGATCTCGTCTCCCGGAATACTCAAAAGAATTTCTGAGACCTTGTTTTCCTTCTGGCTGGTATTTTGAACCTTCAAATAAACATCTGCATAAATAACGTTGTCATAATGATGCTCCAGTTTGTCCAGTTTTTGCTGAATGAAGTTTACCAGCTTTTGATCTGCATGGAAGTTGACGGATTGGAAATTGACTTTCATAGAATTTGAAGTTTAGTTAAACAATGACTAAGATCCCTTTTTCCTGTTCCTGGGGTGGGCGCTTTTGTAAACCTTATTCAACTCCGCCATGCTGTTGTGGGTGTAAACCTGAGTGGCAGCAAGACTGGAATGTCCTAGAAGTTCTTTGACAGCATTTAAATGAGCACCCTGGTTCAGTAAATGAGTAGCAAATGAATGCCGCAGGATGTGCGGGCTTTTCTTTAGCTTACTCGAGATACCTCTAAAATAATTATTAATTGTTCTATAGACAAGCGAATCATACATTTTAACGCCCTTGCCCGTGAGAAATAAATGACCTTCAGAAATGCCATTTTCCACTTCGTTTCTCTCCGGAAGATATTCCTTTATCGTAGCTATTACTGAAGGCAAAAGAGGGATGAACCTCTCCTTATTTCCTTTCCCTTTTACTTTTAAATTTCCGGTACTCAGGTCCAGATCTTGTAGTTGAATTCCAATAAGCTCACTTCTTCTTATTCCTGTAGAATAGAATAGCTCTACCATGAGTTTATTCCTTAGCTCCTCAAAACCTTCCGCAGGAACTACGGTAAGTGCTTCCTTTACTTCATTTTCAGAAAAAGGGGTTTGCAGCTTCCTGGGGCTTTTCAATGCCTTATGCTTCAAAAGTGGGGAAATCTCCAGCTGTTTTGTTTTCTGAAGGAACCTGTAATATGCTTTAAGCGAAGAAACCTTGCGATTAACACTATTGTTGGATAGCCCCTGCTCCACCAGCTGCACGATCCAGCTGCGCACCTGTGGATAATTTACCTCTCGCAGATCCTGTTGATCATATTTCGAAGTAAGAAAGTCGGCAAAAGAAAGCAGGTCGCTTTTATAAGCGGTAAGCGTGTGGAAAGAATACTTCTTTTCCAGTTCCAGGTAGTCAAAAAAAGCAGAGAAATGAGATTGGGGCATAAAAAAACTGTTGATAAGCAAAGTTATAAAACTTCGACCTATCAACAGTTGATATATTTATACCTAAGACGCAGTGCTTAGGAATAAGATTCTAGATCTCTTCCTGGTCTCTTAGATGCTGAATGTATTCAGCTTTTTGGACTTGAGCTCTACGTTCTACTGACGGCTTTGTAAAATGTTGACGACTTCTCAACTGACGCATTGTTCCTGTGCGATCAAATTTACGCTTGAAACGCTTCAGCGCTCTATCAATATTCTCTCCGTCTTTAACTGGTATAATTAACATAGTGTCACCTCCTTTCTTTAAAAATAATTTTCGAGCTGCAAAGATAGACTATAATTACAAACTCACAATATAATTTTGAAAAAGTTCAGAAAATATAAACTCCAACCTCAAAGCACCAAATTCCAAATTCCAAATTCCAAATCTTTACCCACCGTAGCCTTGGCGAAGGCGGGCCAACTTTGAACTTTGAACCTTGAACCTTGAATCACTTCGCCGCCGGCTTATACTCTTTTTTATCTATGATCATCTTGGCGATGATCTCTCGTAGTATTTCAGACGTTCCGCCGCCAATTGGGCCCAGCCTGCTGTCTCTTGACAACCTGGCCAAAGGATAATCCTCCATATAACCGTAACCGCCAAGGAACTGAAGGCATTTGTAAATGACCTCATCTGCAATTTTAGTCGATAAGAGCTTAGACATACTCGCTTCTTTCACCACATAAACGCCGCGTTCCATTCTTTCGGCAATAGAATAATTGAATTCCTTTGCCATTTCCACCTCGCTAGCCATATCGGCCATCGTGTGTCTTAACGCCTGAAATTTATCGATAGTTTGCCCAAAGGCCTCACGTTCGCCCATGTATTGCAGCGTGTAATCAATCGCATATTCGGCCCTGGCATGTGCGTTGATCCCCATGATCAGCCGTTCAAAAGCAAAATGCTGCATGATGTAAGGGAAACCTTTTCCTTCTTCCCCCATAAGATGATCTGCCGGCACCTCTACATTATCAAAAGCGATCTCTGCAGTATCTGATGCTCTCCAGCCCAGTTTATCCAGCTTGGTGGCCGAGATACCCGGGGTTTCACGATCTACAATAAAGATGCTCATCCCTTTGTTCTTAAGCTCAGGATTGGTTTTGGCCGCAACCACGAGATAATCGGAATAAACTCCATTCGTGATAAAGGTTTTAGAACCGTTGATCACGTATTTGTCGCCTTTTTTCACAGCGGTAGTTCGCATTCCGGCAACATCAGACCCTCCCGAAGGTTCGCTGATACAAAGACAACCTATCATCTCCCCGCTTATACTCGCGGTGAGGTATTTCTCCTTAATGGCTTCACTTCCCTCTTTGTTGACATGCGTCATCGCAAGATAAGCATGCGCCCACATCGCTGCGGCAAACCCGCCGGAGTTGATCTTTTGCAACTCTTCAAGAAAGATCACCGTGTAAAAAATGTCGAGGTTAAGACCACCGTATTGTTCAGGGTAGTTAAGGCCAAAGTATCCCATTTCGCCAAACTTCTTCCAAATGAATCGTTCAATTGTGCCGGTTTTTTCCCATTTTTCAATATGCGGCACCACTTCCTTTTGCAGGAATTCCTGAAAACTTTTTCTAAACAGTTCGTGCTCTTCTGTAAAATATCTGCTATTCATAAATGTCTTTCTATGTTCTTTTTATTGCTGAAAAGATTCCTGGGGGATTAAGAAATCATCAATTTCTTAGTTGATTGCCAAATATAATTTAATTCTGTCTATTTTTTCTACCGGAAAGTCTTTTATCTGGCCAAGCGATTCAAAAGTGTCAATTCTTCCCTGCTTTTTCCTCAGGTCGATTACGGCCCGCGCCAACTCATAATTGAAGTATGGCATTTCTGAGAGTTCAAGCACTGTAATAGTATTGAAATCTGCCTTTTCTGAAGGTTTTTGCTTCACTTCAAACCGTTGATACAACCTCTGGAGCACTTCAGGTTGCAAGCCGTAAACATCCTGCAACTGAATTTCACTTCGGAAGCCCCCAATACTTTGCCTGTACTTCACGATCCTGGCCGAAAGCTTCTCTCCTATTCCATTTACCTTTTGCAGTTCTTCTGCAGAAGCAGTGTTTAGATCCTGCTTCTCTATAACTGCTGAAAAATGCCCTTTTTGACTGTTGTTCTCCTGAAGTTTTTTCTGTTTGAAGTCGGGAAATTTAAAATGCGGAGAGATCTTTTTCAACAGGGAATCTGAAACTCCCGTCACCTGCTGAAATTCTTCGGAAGAATTCACCCATAGATCTTTGCTCCTGTATTCCTGCAGCCTGTCTATTTGCTCAAGGGACATCCCAAGAACGTATCCTTTATAATCTGAAATAAAATTGGGATTGAACGGCTGCATTTTCAGCGTATCCTTTTCCGCAGCAATTTGCTTCAAAGAATCTATGGATTGCTGCAGCTCCTTTCCCAGGCGCTGCTCCTCTGCCGTGGGTCCTGCTTCCGAAGAAAAAGGATTGAAAAAGTAGATGAGTTGCAAAAAGATGATGACCAGCACCAAAAGAAAAATCCCATTTCGCTCACTTCTATTGAAAGCAAAATGGGATTTGAAATTTTTCATATCGCTAAAGGTTAGGAGGCCTTTCTCACCTTTTCCTTTTCAGGTTTGTGAAATAATTCTCCTGCCTTAAGTTTTCTAAGGTATTCATTAAGATCTTTCTTCACCTCACCAGACATAATATACAGCCCGATAATGTTAGGGAAAGACATAGCAAGAATCATCATATCTGAGAAATCCAGTACGGCTCCCAAACTTACAGAAGCTCCCACCACAACGAAAATGAGGAAAAGAGATTTGTATACCAGCTCTGTTTTTTTGCTCTTTCCGAAGAGGAAAGTCCACGCACGCATTCCGTAGTATGACCAGGAGATCATGGTAGAGAAGGCGAAAAGGAATACCGCAGTTGCCAATACGTATGGGAACCAGGAGATCACACTTCCAAAGGCGCTTGAAGTAAGCTCAACCCCACCAACACCTTCTACTTCGTGCATTCCGGTGAAGATCAATACAAGAGCAGTTAGCGTACAAACCACAACAGTATCAATAAAAGGCTCTAAAAGAGAAACAAAACCTTCAGAAGGCGGATTGTTTGTCTTGGCTGCCGAGTGAGCGATCGCAGCAGATCCAACCCCAGCCTCGTTAGAGAAGGCCGCACGTTGGAAACCAACGATCAAAACTCCAATAACACCACCTTTTAAGGCACTTGGGCTAAAAGCTCCATCCCAAATAGCAGTAAAAGCAGGCCCAATATTTTCAATATTTACAAAGATCACAGTAAGCGCTCCCAAAACATAAACTGCTGCCATGATAGGCACAATCTTCTCGGTCACTTTTGCAATACTGCTAATTCCACCAATGATCACAATTCCCACCACAATGGCGACGATCACTCCAAAAAGGAATCCGTTTCCTACAAGAGCAGGGAACTGGCCGGCAAGGATCACGAATGACTGGTTTGCCTGGAACATGTTACCACCTCCAAAAGAGGCTCCAATAGCGAGGATTGCGAAAACAACAGCTAAAACTTTTCCAAGTCCGCTCAGGTTTCTTTTTTCAAGTCCGTATCTCAGGTAGTTCATTGGGCCACCAAAAACACGGCCTTCAGAGTTGATAAATCTATATTTTACCCCAAGTGTACATTCAACAAATTTTGATGACATTCCCAGGAGACCCGCAACGATCATCCACAAGGTAGCACCTGCTCCCCCAAGGGAAACGGCTACCGCCACCCCGGCGATGTTACCGAGTCCCACGGTCCCCGATACGGCTGTTGCCAATGCCTGGAAGTGAGTTACCTGTCCCGGTGCGTTAGGATCATCATATTTTCCTTTTGCCAGCTGCAACGAGTGACGGAATCCACGAATGTTAATAAAGCCCATTCTAAGAGTAAAGAATAATGCTCCCAATACAAGCCAAACCACAATAAAAGGAATGTCCTTTGTTTGAGGATCACCGTTTGGATGGGTCAATGGTACAGGTTGGTCGTATTTTATTGCCGCAAGGTATTGAGCTCCCTGCTCGATCACATGCTCTTTGTTCTCTGAGTTGTAAATTACCCCGCCTTCATCAACAAGATAATCAAGTTCCCCTGTAGCGTTGGCATAGGCAGTCATTTCCTCACCGTTCTTGGTCACAATGGCGATTGGATCACCTTCTTCCACGTGAGTTCCTTCGGGCTTTAACCACTGCTTCAGGATAAACTTAGCCGTTTCTGTGGCTTCCCAGGTTGGGGCCGGCACTCTTCTAAGGTCGGCGTAAACCACGGGATCATAGATTCCCATTGCAGAAAAAGGATCCCAAAAAAGCACACTTCCCATGCTTGCAACAATGGGAGCAAAGGTGCCGTTGAAATGCTCGGTAATAGCCTCAGCCGAAATGGTGTATTCTTTCGTCACCTTGTTACCGGCAGCATCGGTCACGGTTACGTTGTAAGGAACTCCCTCAATAAGCCCTTCAGCACGGGAAGAATCTAAAGGTGTAGACTGGTTTGACCACTTATACTGGTATGGAGGGGTCCCCCCTTCTACGTGTAGATCAATAAAACCGTTATTAATAACTTTTGAAGGGTTCTCCACGTCAGCCGTCACCTGCAGCTCCTGTGCCTGCAAAGCGAAGATCGAAATAGAAAAAAGAAATGAAAGCAAGTACTTTCTCATAAGATGGATTTGATATTTAAATTTAGGATTGTTTTTTTCGGCGAAGCAAGATGCTAAAAAAATTAACGTTTTCAAATTTTACAGAGTTAAATTGCAAAGAAAACGTTAACCGAAGCCTTTAAAAACAGGGTTTTGGCGCTCTGCTCCTGCTGCTACAGGTCAAACACCGAAGTTCTTTTAGCGTAGAGCATGTCCTTAAACTTCAGCAAAAAAGCCAGGGTAAGATAAAAAGCAAAACCAATCCCGAAGGTGGCAAAGGAAAGGTAAATGAAGAATAACCGCACATTTTTAGCCCGCATCCCCAGTTTGTCTGCAAACCTGGAGGACACGTAAAACCCGTGGCGCTCGAAGTAGCTTCTTATTTGATTTACTTTTTCCTGCATGTCACAAATTTACAGAATTTACTCCTGTCTTCTGCAAAACTTTTAAGCCCAGGGCGCATTGCAGGCAACGATTTTTATCACAGTACTCACTTTTGAGCTGCAGCAGTGCCTGTGACTGCAATGCGTTCACCGCTGTACCCTCTCTAATGCTATTGAACTTCCTGACAATCTGATTTTCCTCTTTATTTAATCCTGCCATAAGTTCCAGCAGTTGTTCTTCCTGCTCTTCGCCCCGGCGTCTCATATAGCAGAACTTAATTGGAACAAGCGTATTGATGACCACCAGCTCAATAAAAGCGGGAGTCAGAATTTTTTTCCTTGCCTTATGCTCCTTTTTAAAAGTATAGTGGCTTTCCCAGAATTTAGAAACTCCCGCAGAAAACAGGTTTTTGAGATCTAAAACCGTCTTAGCCGAAAGGATCTTTGAAAAAAGAAAAGCTTGTTCATGATAGACAGCAGCAAATTGAGCGAGCCTTATCTCGGGAAAATTGTCTGGCCGAAGCCTGAAATATTTCACCGGAATTATTCCTTCCCTGCTCAACCTGAATTTCTTTTGAAGGTAATCGTACTCCTCCTTAAGTTCAAAATAATAAGGTTCCTGCACCGGTTTCTCCAGCAGGCCTGCCTGCCCAAGCAGCAAGGCCTCCAGTTTTTGCGGATGTTTCCGCAGCTTTCTCACTACCTGGAAAGGAATGGAGTTAGCGATGCTAAAGAAGGCATCGCCGTTAACGTTGAGTCCAAAGTTCCTGGCGAGCAATACAAAAAGCACCTTTTCCCAGTCATTTGCCGACTGCTCCAGCAGATTAAAGATCAACCCTGCTTTCACTTCCAGCCTTTCCAGGTAAAGTCTTTCAAGCCAGTTTTCAACTGCGAAGCTGTCAAAATTTGGAAAATCTTTTTCACAGTTGATCCACCTGCCCGGCGAGTTCACGAGATTATTATAGCTGTTTAGAGCCTGTTCGGGAATGATGTTTTTGAGTTCCAGTACCGGGACGGCTGCATTATCCCTTCTATAGATGTCTGTATCGTTGTTCCAGACCACGTGAAGAATGACATTGTCATAAGCAGGATCTGTCTCATGCCCGTGCAGGTACCAATGAGAGGCATTGATATGTATCTCAACATTGCCCGCCCATTCCTGCTCCCCAATGATCACCCGCGCATTAAAAAAGTCGGGGCCCGACAAAAAGTTATGGCTGCCGGGCGAAATGATCTTCACCGGTTGTCCTTCGGAAGTAAACAGCTCCAGGTTTTTCCATTTCTGAAACTCCCATAAATAATGTAGATAATCCTCCTGCATCGAATAAAAATAGGAAATATTTTCACCCGATGAATCAGCTTAACTCACTAATTACCAGAAGTTTTAGTTAAATTTAAGCAGAGGTCTTTTCAAGCACTTCATCAACGAACTCATGCACCCAAAGACTGTACATTTTTCCGCTGGGGTGAAGCCCGTCTTCAGCGACGAGATCAGGCTCGTCTTTTGCCCTTTTTGAAACCGGAGTAATATTATAGAAGGGAACATCATGAGCTTCGGCAATTCTTTTGAACACCGCGTTGAACTCTTCGATCTCTTTGGCGATCTCTTCAGATTTTGAGGCTCCAAAGGGCGTGGCGCCATAATCGGGGATGCTCACGGCAAAAACACCGGCAGCTCCGGTTTTGGAACGGGTGATCGCACGGTCAAAGATCGTTTGCAGCTCTTGCTCATATTCTTCAATAGAGCGACCCTGATATTGATTATTCACGCCAATCAAGATGGAAACAAGATCATATTGTTCCCCGTCCTCCAGTTGCGCGTCCATCCCGTTGAGAAGATCGCCGGTGGTCCAGCCGGTTTTGGCAATGATCTTCGGTTTATCTATTTCCACATCTCTTTCCCTCAGGCTGTCTGCCAGTTGCAGGGGCCAACGCGCTTCTTCGGCCACACTTTCGCCAATGGTGTAAGAGTCACCGAGCGCGAGGTATGTGAACGGCTGTTCTTCAATAACGGGCGCGGTTTCTTCGACTTTTTCCGAAGAAGAATTACAGGAAATAAAGAGACAAAGGAAAGAGAAAAGAAGGATGAGTTTTTTCATGATTGGGTTTTAAACTTCCGAAAATAGGAAGTAAAACCCAAATAAAAAAGCCTTCCGGATTCCCGAAAGGCTTCAAAAATGTCATTTTTGGGAGGTATTATTCTATATATCCCATTTTTCTCATCCAGTCGTCGTTGAACATTTTGCCAACGTAACGGCTTCCGTGGTCATGGAATAGAACGACAACCACATCGTCTTTTTTGAAGTGCTCTTTTAACTGAAGCAGGCCTTTCATCGCCGCTCCGGCACTATTCCCCAGGAAAAAACCTTCCTCTTTTGCAAGTTTCTGAGTATAGATAGCTGCGTCTTTATCGGTCACTTTGGTGAAGCCGTCAATAATACTGAAGTCAACATTCTTTGGAAGAATATCTTCTCCAATACCTTCGGTCACGTAAGGATAGATCTCCTTTTCATCAAACTCGCCGGTCTCGTGGTATTTTTTAAATACCGAACCATAGGTATCAACTCCCCAAACTTTGATGTTCGGATTTTGCTCTTTTAGATATTTTCCAACACCCGAAATAGTTCCACCGGTACCAACCCCAACAACAAAATGAGTCACTTTCCCATCGGTTTGCTTCCAGATCTCCGGTCCTGTACTTTCGTAATGCGCCTTTGTATTTGAAAGGTTGTCATACTGGTTCACATACCAGGAATTCGGCGTCTCTTCAGCAAGCCTTTTTGAAGTAGAATAATATGACCGTGGGTCCTCTGGCGACACATCGCTTGGACAAACCACCACTTCACTGCCTACAGCACGTAAAATGTCAATTTTTTCCTTGGATTGTTTGTCGGCCATCACACAGATCATTTTGTAGCCTTTTACAATGGCGGCAAGGGCTAGACCCATCCCGGTGTTTCCTGAAGTACCTTCAATAATGGTTCCTCCCGGTTTAAGCAAACCGGCAGCTTCGGCATCTTCGATCATTTTCACTGCCATGCGATCCTTAACCGAATTACCCGGGTTGAAAGTTTCATATTTTGCAAGTACCAGCGCATCGATGCCTTCAGTAAGTTTGTTGATCTTCACTAAAGGAGTATTTCCAATGGTACCAAGTATATTTTCAGCGTATTCCATGTCAAATTTTTACGGCTGCAAAGGTAGTAAAAAATGCAGCTTTTAAAAGTTGTTCAAAAGCGATGCCGAAAAAAGCCCTTTTTGACACCTAATCGAATTTCATCGCCTTGACCGGAGAGATGCGGGTAATAATGTAAGAAGGCAGCAAAAGCATGAGCATACACAGCAGCAAAGTGCCCGCGTTTACTCCAAGGATGTATTCCCACCCAATATAGACAGGCGCCTCGGTGACATAATAAGTTTCGGGATTTAACGGAATGAGCTTGAAGAACTTCTGGGCATACAACAGCCCCAGCCCAATCAAATTCCCCCAGAACAAGCCCAGCAGGATCAAATAACCGGCGTTGTACAAAAAGATCTTGCGCACGCTCCAATCATTGCTACCCAAGGCTTTTAGGATCCCGATCATTTGTGTACGCTCCAAAATGAGCACCAGCAAAGCGGTGATCATGTTGATGCCGGCAACGAGGATCATAATCCCAATAATTAGCGCGATGTTGAAATCAAACAGCGACAGCCATTCAAAAATGGAATAATACTTCTGCTTTATGGTGCGGGTATCGAGAAAAGAACCGGTATTCTCATAGATTTCACGGCCTTTTTCCTCCAGGTCGCCAAAATCGTCGAGGAAAACCTCAAAATTTCCAACCTCATCTTTCCCCCACTTGTTGAGCCGCTGGATATGCCTTATATCGGCCAGCATATACAGCTGGTCGAATTCCTGAAATCCTGAATTGTAGATCCCGCTCACCTGGAACACCCTTAACAGCGGCGACTGCCGGCTTTCTTCCCTGAGAAAATAGGTCACCACCTTGTCCCCTACCTTAAACCCAAGCCTGTCGGCCAGGTATTGGGAGATAAGCACCTGTTCATTTAAAGCATCAGAAAAATCGGGCAGCTTTCCGGCCACGAGAAAGTCTTTAAAAGAATCCCATTTGTAGTCGCTGCCAACGCCTTTTACAATAATCCCCTCAAAATCACTGGACGTGCGAATCACACCGGCCTTATATGCCGTCGCCTGCACGTGCTCCACGCCCTCTACCGACTTGAATTCAGGATAAAAATCCTGGTTCGTGGAAATTGGTTTCAGAGAGATCTGGGAATTGTTATTATCGTAATTGGAAATGCTGATGTGGCCCGTAAAAGCCGACATTTTCTCGCGAATCTTCTTTTGCAGTCCCAAGCCCGTCGCAAAGGCGATCAACATCATGATCACCCCAATGGCAATGGCCACAATGGCTATTTTTATAATCGGGGCCGAAATGCTACTTTTGTGCTGCTTCGCACTTATAAGGCGTTTGGCTATAAAAAATTCCAGATTCAAAGTAGCTTATGACATTTAGATTCCTCAAAAGTACATTTTTATTCGTACTTATTATGGCCAGTGCCTGCGGAAACATTTCTTCGGAAAATGCTCCTGTGGATCACAATGCCGCTGAAGTTTCTCAACAAGCTTTAAAAGTGGGTGCAGCGCGCGTAGAAAAATACCTGCCTTTACTGCGGAATAAAAAAATAGGAATAATAGGAAACCAGACTAGCATTATTCCTACCGAAAAAGGCCAAGTGCACCTCGTAGATTCCCTGCTGAAGCTCAACGTAAATGTTCAAAAAGTCTTTGCTCCCGAACACGGCTTCCGCGGTACTGCCGATGCCGGCGAAGTAGTCAAAGACGGTCTTGACACCAAGACAGGTTTACCGGTAATCTCCCTCTACGGTAGCAACAAAAAACCTTCCGCAGAACAATTGAAAGGCCTCGACCTCCTCATTTTTGATATTCAGGATGTGGGCGCTCGTTTCTACACCTATATCTCCACCTTACATTACGTCATGGAAGCCGCAGCCGAAAATGACATTCCGCTGCTCATTTTGGACCGTCCCAACCCGAACGGGCATTACATTGACGGCCCTATCCTGGAACCCCAGCATCAAAGTTTTGTGGGGATGCATCCCATTCCCGTCGTCCACGGAATGACCATTGGCGAATACGCCCAAATGATCAACGGCCAAAAATGGTTGAAGAATGGGATTCAGGCAGACTTGCAGGTGATCAAAATGGAAAATTACGACCACAGCATGAAATACGAGCTGCCGGTAAAGCCCTCGCCCAACCTGCCAAACGCGAAAGCCATTAACCTCTACCCCAGCCTGTGCTTTTTTGAAGGCACTAATGTGAATGCCGGCCGCGGAACAAAAAAACAGTTCCAGGTCTTTGGCTCCCCTTTCCTTCCGATTGAAAAATATGACTACAGCTATATTCCCGAATCAAATGAAGGTGCAAAATCACCAAAACATTTAGGAAAAACCTGCTACGGGAGAGACCTCTCAAAAATGCCATTTTTGAGCAGCATCAATTTAGAATGGTTGGTCAACGCCTACCACAATACCTCTCAAAAAAACGAATTTTTCAACTCCTTTTTCACCAAATTAGCGGGAACTGAGAAGCTGCAAAAGCAAATACAAGCCGGAATGACTTCAGAGGAAATTCGGGAGACATGGAAGCCGGGGCTGGAAGAATTTGCAAAGGTTAGGGAGAAGTATTTGTTGTACGAGTAAAAAGTCTATTGTCAGGTCGAGCGAAGTCGAGACCTCTTTCTGCTTCAATTATTAACTGCAAGTTTCCAAAAATTACCTCTCGACTCCGCTCGAGGTGACAGTCGACAAGAAGGGAATAAAGATTGAAACTTTGAACATCAAACTGCTCACTGAGCACTGAACACTACTGCAGTCGCTTCTTCATCTCCTCCACAATCCTAAACGCCGCCGGGCAAATCGCAACATTTTTCATCGTAAGATTTGAGATCTTGCTGGAAGTCTTTTCGGTTTGTGTGCGGGAATTCGCTGCAGGCTTTGGGGCGCACATCGTAGATCATGCAGTAATTGTCGGCGTCGAGAAAAGTGCAGGGCACCTGTTGCAGCACGTAATCATTGTCTTCATCAATGCGCAGGTACTGGTCGATGAACTGCTGTGGTTTTAACCGCAGGTGTTTCGAGATGCGCTCAATGTCTTTGTTGGTGAAAAGCGGCCCGGTAGTTTTGCAGCAATTGGCGCATTTGAGGCAATCTGTTCGCTCGAACTCCTCGTCGTGCAGCTGCTGCATCTCGCGATCGAGATGCTTTGGCGGCTTCTTTTTCAATTTTTGGAAAAACTTCTTGTTCTCCTTATGCTTATCTTTGGCCCTTTGCGGGAGCCCATCAATCTCTTCCTGCATCTTGCAAAGATAAAAAGAACCAGCGCGTGAGCAACGAAAAAAATAACCCCGATATCTTCGGAAAAGCCATTAAGGCATATTTTGAACACAAAGACCCTGAGGACATTGTGGTGCACTCCCCCGATTTTGACGATGATGTTATTCCGGTAGATTATCTCTTCCGAAGTTATGCTGAAATGCCGCCGCTGGAGAAAAAGGCGTTGCAGCTTTGCCGCGGAAAAGTGCTGGACGTGGGTTGCGGCGCAGGCAGTCATGCTTTATATCTTCAGCAGGAGAAGAAACTGGAGGTTTTGGCCATAGATACTTCTGAAGGAGCCATTGAAGTCTGTAAAAAGCGTGGCATCAAAAGAGCCGAAAATGTTGCTTTTGAGAAACTTTCCGAAGAAAAATTCGATACCATTCTTTTGCTGATGAACGGCACCGGAATAATTGGAAAAATGCGCAAACTGGATTCTTTTTTTGCCAAACTAAAGCAGCTGTTGAATCCCGGAGGCCAGGTATTAATAGATTCCTCAGACCTTATTTACCTTTTTGAAGCCGATGAAGATGGCGGAGTTTGGGTAGATTCCTCTGCGGGATATTACGGGGAACTGCGATACAGCCTGAGCTACAAAGGTGAACGTTCAAAATATTTCGACTGGTTGTATCTTGATTTTGATTCTTTATCTTTAGCAGCATCAAAAAATAATTTTTCTTGCGAGCTCGTTAAAAAGGGAGAACATTACGATTATCTTGCAAGACTTTCAGTAAAATAAGCAACCCGAATGCCCAAAATTTTAAAAAAACCTTTTCAGCTCCTTTTTTTGTTCCTGCTGTTCGCGGCCTGTACAAAAGAAGAGATTGATCCCAATGAAAAGCCGTTGGGCACCTCTTCCCGGGATTTTTTAACCGCCGACCGCTACTCTTCCATGACCCTGGAGATTGTCTATGTTGAAGGTTTTGCACCCAGCCAGGAAGCTCTTGCCGAAGTAAAAAGGTTTTTGAACACTTATTTGAATAAACCCGGCGGAATTAATGTTGTCATGAATGCTATTCCCTCGCCGGCAGTTGGCACCTATAGTACCGGGGAAGTGGCAGATGTTGAAGCCCAATACCGAAGCGTTTTTTCTAAAGGAAATGACCTTGGGGTATTCATTTTTTTTGCCGATGATTATTCGGCTAAAGACACCGCAGGAATGTCGGGGCACGTTGAAAAAAGAAGCCTGGGCACCGCTTATCGCAACACCTCTATCGTGATCTTTGAAAAATCTATTTTGGAGATCTCTTCCAACCAAAGTCTGGCAGAGCACACGACTTTGAGACATGAATTCGGACATCTTTTTGGTCTGGTTGACAATGGCACGCCTGCACTTTCACAACATGTGTATAAAGATCCGCAGGATGCTTCAGAAAAAGGCCATTGTAGCGTAGACGGCTGCCTCATGGCTGCCACTCTCGATTTCTCCTCCTCTTCTATGATGACCCTGGGTGAGCAATGTCACCGCGACCTCATCGCAAACGGCGGAAAATAAAAGAGCCTGCTCCAAAAGAACAGGCTCGAAAAATGTCATTTTTGAAGCTCCTCTAGTAAACCTTCTCCCCTCCTAAGTAAGTTGCTTTTACCTGCGTCTGCGGAATTTCATTTTCGGGAACTTCCATGATGTCCCGGTCTAAAATGACAAAATCGGCAAATTTTCCTGGCTCTATGCTTCCTTTTTCGTCTTCCTCAAAATTGCGAATAGGCCGCCCAGATGGTCATCCCTTTCAAAGTTTCTTCTCTTGTTAAGGCTTGCTCTTTCATGTAACCTCCTTCGGGATAATTCTCTGTATCTTTTCTGGCCACGGCAGCGTAAAAGGTCAAAAACGGACTTACTTTTTCCACCGGGAAATCTGTTCCCAGGGCAATGATCCCTGCTTCATCAAGCAACCTTTTATAGGCGTAGGCTCCTTTTTCACGCTCTGCCCCCAACCTGTCTTTGGCCCAATACATGTCACTGGTAGCGTGCGTTGGCTGCACAGAGGGAATGATGTTCTTGCTGAAGTAATGAAAATCCTGCGGATCGATCACCTGTGAATGCTCCACCTTCCAGCGCCTGTCGCTCTCATCCCCGATTAGGGAGTCATAGGTTTTTAAAACCACATAATTTGCAGAATCCCCAATGGCATGCGTATTCATTTGATATTTGCTTTTGGCTATTCTCGCAGCAGTCTTCTTAAAATCTTCTACCGAAGACAAGAGCGCGCCATAATGCCCGTGCTTATCTGAATATTCATCTTTTAAAGCCGCACCCCTGGAACCCAACGCCCCGTCTGCATAAAATTTTACAGCTCTAACGTTCAGGCGATCGGTCTTCAGGAAATCGCGGTCAAGATAATAATCAAGGTTTTCGGGAGTATTGCTGATCATCGCGTAAAGCCTCAACTTTAGTTCTCCCGCCTGCTGCAGGCTGTCGATCAATTCAATCACCCTCCTGTCAAGCCCTGCGTCATTAATAGTGGTCAATCCATACTGAAAAGCCACTTTTTGAGCATCTAACAAACCTGTAGCTTCTTTCTCCACGCCGGCTGCAGGAATGGCCTTTTCGATCAGGCTCATCGGGTTATCGATGATGATCCCGGTGAGTTTGCCGTCTTTCTGCTCAATATCGCCGCCCTCAAAAGAAGTTTCCGCAGTAATACCTGCCGCATCTAAAGCCGCCTGATTTGCGAGCAACGCGTGCCCGTCGATCCTGGTGATAGCTACGGGAGTATCAGGAAAAAGGGCATCAAGAGTATCTTTTACAGGAAACTCTTTTACTTCCCAGTCATTCTGGTCCCAGCCACGCCCCACGATGAAGTCGGCGTTCTTTTCTTTCTGAAATTCGGTGATGCGCTGTACCACTTCAGGAAAGCTGTTGGTACCGGTGAGATCTACCCTTTGCAGCTGCATCCCCAGGCCGTAGAAATGCGCATGCGCATCGATAAGACCGGGATAGATCGCTTTTCCTTCGGCATCGATGCTTTCGGCAGCCTCATATTTTTTCTGAAGTTCTTCAGAAGTACCTACGGCAAGAAACTTTCCGTCTTTGACAGCAAAGGCTTCCGCAGAAGAGAAATCGTCATCAACCGTATAGACTTTGGCGTTATAGACCAGTAGATCTGCTTGCTCTTTGTTGTCACAGGAAACGAAAATTCCGCAGCAAAGCAGCAGAAAAAGGTAATTTTTCATGGTATTTAGTTTTGGCTAAAAATAAAAAATGCGCCCCAAACTGGAGCGCATTTCTCGTTTTATCTATAAAAGCTGAATTACCAGCTGGTCACGGCTTCAAAAATAGCCTGTCTTATTTCTGGATTTGCACCGGCTGCAAGCGCTACCGAAACAAATAACCCAATCATAGCCGAAGAGAAATCTCTAAAGATCATTTTTCCGGCTTTCTTGCGGTGTTTTCTTCCTTTCTTAGTTCTCGCCAAACTTATCGCGATCTCACGACCTCCAATTACCCCAAGGAAAACCCAGGTGGTACTCATAGGGACCGTACTAATGAACAGTTTGTAAATAAGCAGAAGAACGTAAGTGGCGTCTATTAAGGTCGCTGCACGAATATCTGAGATCCTGGCTTTTTCGCTCACCACTTCCTGGATCCTGTCTCCGCGAAGGTAGAACAGCAGCCCAAGCCCAAGGAAAATTGTGGTACAAAAGATTATAAATTGAAAGCCGGTTTGCGTTCTTGGGAGATAAACAGCGATGTTTGCCCCATCCTGCATCACCCATACAGCCCAAAGCGTACCACTCACTACCCATTGCACAACGGTCCAGGCGGTATGCGCCTTTCTGCTCTTGAAGTACTTTTTGATCATGTTATAGGAGAAGTACCAAACCAGGAATGACAGGATAAAAGCCATGATGTACCCGCTCCAGCTCTTCCAAACCACAGAAGTGATCCCCGAGGTATTGGCACTGAAGACACTCAAAATGAGGAAAGTGGTAGATACCGGCATTCTCATCCTGGTAAGGATCAACAGCACCAGTGGCGCGATGATTTGCAGGAAGCTGAAGGTTTCAGGATGCGGATATTTTGTTGTTCCATCGGGGCTGAGTAGTCGTTGATAGGTTACATCCCCATCAAAATAGAACCAGCTGAAGGTGACGGTGGCCAGGAAGATCCCTCCCACGAAAAGCCATAAAACCCACCATTTTTTGTTTTTGTTACTCTCGATGAAGGTTCCCAAAGATTGAATACTGTCGTTTGCCACTGTGGCATAAGCCGCAAACATAAAACCAAGCCACATCCCGGCCTGCCCGTATCCCGCCAGCATTGCCGCCAGCACCAAACCTATCATTACTATGGCAAGGAAGGTTTTTTCCTGTACCATAAAGTCAAGCACGTTAAGATACGGCCTGTTGCGCTGCGTGCGCCTGAACTTTTTGTTTTTAGCCATTTTGTCTAATGAAATTTTTGTTGTCAACCTGTTCAAAAAATGGCATTTCTTGAACCTCTTAATTTCCGGCTGCAAAAATACCGACTAAAACTTGTTTTCTGTTTCATTCCAATGTTACCGAATTGTTAAGAATGCTTTAACATTTCCTGCAGCTGCTCCTAAAAAACAAAAAAGGCCGGAAAAATTAAATTTTCCAGCCTTCTTCAAAATGGGAGACTTCGCGTTATCTTCCGAAGTCAAACTTGTAGGTTGCCCCTGCCATTACCTGCAGGCCAAGAACCGGATAATCCATCCACTTTTCATAATTGTCACCTAAAAGGTTATGGCCGCGTGCAAAAATGGAGAGCCTGTCATTAAAGCGGTAGCCCAGGTTCGCGTTTAAGATCAAAGTAGCCATCAAGGGTGACTGCCTGAAGTTCATATCCATCAGCCGGACCAATTCTTTGAACGGCATCCATTCTTTCTCCTACCAAAAATAAGTTCGCACCGGCAAACCAATTTTTCGAGATCTGGTAATCGGCAAAGAGGTTTATTTTATAATCGGGCAGGTTCCAGGCTTCTTTTTCTTTATCTGTGTCGTAAATAAAATATTCAGCATTTAGGCGAAGGTCAAAATCCCTGCTGAAATTGAAGTTCAATTCTCCAAAAGCTGAAACTGTTTTTACCTGGTCGTAGACTACATTAAAGGAATTTCCGTAGCCGTAGTCTTCTCGAGGAGTTTCTTGCTGACGAGAATTGTGCCTGAACAATGGCTTGAAATTTTCGGCCAAATAACTTCCGCGGATATTGTAGCCAACACTGTTGGACAACTTCCCTTTGGCACCAACATAGGCATTGTATTGTTGATCTGTAGGTTGAATCTCGAGAGTTGGCGAAACAAAAGGATTTTCCTGTACAAAGTCGTAATAGGAGTTTTGTTTTAATTCTCCTTCCAGTCCTGCATAACCAATGAAGTAATCACCGGCAAATTCATAACTGGCTGTCACCTGTGGATAAAAATACAGGCCACCATCACTTTTTTGAGTGTCATGGCTGTAGTAAAGCGCTGCTCCAAGGTTAAGGGTTAGATCATCACGCAGCACTAACAAGCTGGATTCTATCCCGGCATTTAAAAAGCCGTAATCTATACCTTCCTGTGTTAAATAACCACGATCAAAACTGCCTCCCAAATAATCAAGAACGAAATTAGTGTGGAAGATCTCACCTCCAATTGGGATCTCAAGAGTAGGTTTTAATTGAAATCTATGTTCAGCTGAGCCTTCAGCATCTCCAAAAAAGCGATATTTCGCCTTCGCCCTGTCAAAGAAGGAATCTTCCATGCGCAGTTCTCCGCCCACGTAAGCACTAATGTAATTTTGCTGAGGATCAATTCCCGAGTTATCTAAACCAAGCATTGGTTTGAGACCATACCAGTTTACAAGCTGATGCTCTGCCCCAAAATCCATTTTCCAGAACATATCCCTGCCGCGTGAAGAGTAATTCAGGTTGAGTTCGGTGTCATAGTAGCTGTCATCGAGGTAAACATCTTCAATACCACCCTGGGCCGAGTTATGAGTGAGAAATATTCCGAAGTTATCTGTCCTGTTCACCTCAAAATTACTGTAGAGTTCTGCCAGGACACTAGTGTATGTTCCAAAGCCAAGGCTAAAGTAATTATCGTACAATTTTGGCGGTCTTTCCCGCTCCACCGCTGTGGCGCGCCCTTTGGCCGGGGAGAAAGTGGAGGCTACCGGCACAGAAAATATGCTGTAGCTTACCGGTCTTTTCGCGAGATCAACGGTATCTGTAATTGATGGAGTCTCCTTGATCTTAAAGGCGTCGTGAACGCTTGGAGTATAAGGCTTCACAACCACCACCGAATCGCTTTTTATTGGAGGCGGATTCTTTTGTGCAAACAAGAAGCCGCTTATAAAAAAGAACAAAATAAATGAACAGTTCCTTAATGAGTTGATTTTCATGGGAAGGCTTGGTTTTTTTTATGAAAATTAATTGTTGGTTTCGACAGAAGCATTGGTCCTCGCCTCCTGGGCTTTAATTTTTGCCAGCTCCTGTTGAGCTTCTTTTACAACTTCGGGAAACTGGGAAAAGTTCTTGATCACGTTGTCCAGAATGTATGTTGCCTGGTAAGCGTCGCCCAGTTCATAGAAGTTTTTACCCATCAAGACGAGACCTTTGGCACCGTAAAGCTTATAACCAGAATAATCTTTGGCTAATTTTTGCACCTGCTCATTAGAGGCTTTGTAGTTGCCCGCCTTATTCTTAAAGTAGGCATCGTAGTAAAGCGCTTCGGCTGCAAGTTCGCCGGTAGCATTTTTCTGCACCTCAGCATAAGCTTTTTGAGCTTTAGCTTCATTTCCGGTTTTTATAGCGGCACGGGCAATAATAACCTGCGCATCGTTCCTGGCACTTTTCTCGGCCTCGGGATTAGCAAGCACTTTTTCTGCATAGCTCACCGCCTGCTCATATTGCCCGGATTCCAGGTAAGATTTCATAAGGTTAGACTGTGCAAAAATGACATTTTGAGGATATGATGCTTCATTCTCCAGCCTCTTAAGTACCGGAATAGCCTCAGTATAGTTCCTGTTCTCCAGGAAGATCTCAGACAGGCGCACCAGCGACTGCTCGGTATATTCATTACTTGTGGTTTTAGAGATCACATATTTGAAGTTTGGAACACTCTTTTGCTTATTCCCTTCCCTGTAATAAAGCTGCGCCAGGTAGAAATTCGCCTGTATATCGTGCAGCCCGTTAGGGAAGTTATTCACGTACTTCTCAAGAGCCGTGATCGCTTGTTGCGTGTTGTTCTCGCGATATTGTTTTTCAGCCGATTCAAAAGTGGTATTATCAAGGTCAGCATCGGTCACCTCAACAAAATCGAGATTTTTCACCCAGGCTGCGTACTCATCTGTTCTTCCAAGATCGATATACACCAGGCGTGCAGTTTTCACAGCCTGTACAGCTTCGGGAGAATCGGGATAATCTGTCACAACCTTTCTCAATTTTTCAAGTGCCTGGCTGCCCTGGTCATTGTTGTAATAGATGAGTCCTTGTTTGAGCAAAGCCTTAGGCACATAGCTGCTGCCGGGCACGTCCCTTATCAATCTATTATATGCTTCAATCCCTTCGGAAGTTCTGTTCATCGAGATATAAGTATTCCCCAGTTCATAAGAAGCGTCATCACGATAAGAGGAGCGCGGATATTGATTCAGGAAGTTCTGAAGCTCTTCCACTTTTGTTTGGTTCCGGTTTACAAACCCGTAGCTTATTGCTTTTTGAAAGGCAGCATAATCGTTTTCTGAACCTCTTAAAGCCAAAGCCGAATTATAAGCTTCCATCGCAGGCCAGTAGCTGCTGTTCACAAAGTAGCTGTCTCCCAACCTCACAAAAGCATCGTTACGTCTTGATTGGTCATGAGAAGCGTCGCCCGCATACCTTTTGAAGTATTCAATGGCCCGGTTGTAGTCACGCTGCTTGAAGTAAGCGTATCCAATATTATAGTCGAGATTTTCTCTTTCTGAAGCATCTTTTGCCCCACTCATCCCGCTAAACTCCCGGTACCCGATAAGAGCATCCTGGAAATTTCTCAGGTTAAAATCTGCTTCAGCTTTCCAGAAGGTTGCCAGAGCGGTGATCTTTGGATCTCTTCTTTCGGTCAATGACTTATTGAAATATTCTGAAGCTTCTTTATAGTTACCCTCATTGTATAATTCTAGTCCGCGGTAAAAAGCAACTTTTTGGTAGACGAGATTATTCTCAAAATTCCTGTTCCCCTGCAGCAGTCTCATCGCCTCCTCGTAGTTTTTGGTGGTGATGAATGAGTTGATCAACAGCTCATTGATCTCATCTTTGGCCGGTGAATCGGGATAATTCTCCATGTAGGTCATCAATACCTGCGGCACGCTCTCGTAAGAGTTTCCTATTTCGTAGCTCAGTTTGGCGTAGTTGAGAGCGGCATCGGCCTTGATCTCTTTATTGAAGTCCATTTCGCTCGCGTTCTTGAACGCGTTGAGCGCCTCCTGTTTTTTATCGGTTTTTAAGTAAGACTGCGCCAGGTGGTAGTATGCGTTTTGTGCAACCGCATTCTTCCCGTCAATGATCTTGTTAAATTCATTGATCGCCTTTTCAAAATCTCCCTGCTTGAAATAAGCGTAACCTAGCTGGTAATAATCTGTATTATTCCATTTGCCACGTTGGCCTTTGTATTCCTTTAGGTAAGGAATTGCTTTGTCGTACTGGCCAAGATTGAAGTAGCTTTCGCCGATGATCTTGTTCAGTTCAGACTGGTCTCTCCTGTCTGCCCTTGGCAGCTGCTCCAGCCCCAGCTCAATGGCTTTCTCGAAGTTCCCCTGCTTAAAGTTCATGTCGGCCTGGAAATAGGAAAGATCTTCATTATATCGCTCCTTATCTTCTACCTCCTCAAAAAGTTCGTTGGCCTGCTGGTAATCATCACCTTCATAAGCCATAAAACCAAGGTAATATTTAGCCTGAGAGCCATATTTTTTAGAATCTTTTACCCTGCTTAGATAATCTTTTGCCTCTTCAGTCTTGTTAGACTTAAAGAAGGCATACCCGTTATTAAAGTAAAACCTTTCCTTTTCAGATCGGCTGAGGTTTTTTTGATCAACTTTCTCGTACCATTTGCGCGACAAAGAATATTTACCAGATTCAAAGTAGTAATCGGCCACGTCAAGAAAGGCGGCATTTGTCCTTGTACTCGTAGGATATCGCTTGACGAAATCTTCCATGAGCTCATCGGCTTCGGGCTGGTTTAGCCTAATGGCCGCATTTGCTATATAATATGCGCAGTTAGCTTTTACTCGCTCATTGTCCACATCTTCCTGCACGTCTTCAAAAAGCGCCTGGGCCGCAAGATACTGTTGGTTATTATACAGCTCCAGCGCACGCTGATAATCTGCCAGCTCATTGGTTTGAATGGCAGACTGTTGTGAAAATGCAGAAAGACTTAAGGAAAGAGAAACAACAAAAAGGCAGGATTTTATCTTGTTCATTCGAGGTCTTGGTTTTTATAGATGATTCAAAGATATAAGAAACTCTGTGGTAATAACGCCCTTCCCGGCACATAAATTATACACGAAGGTTAAATGAAACTTAAAATTTTTGCTGAAAATTCCCTGTAAGAAAAGCAACACAAGACTTCCTAATTACGTTCTCTTTCTTACTTTTACCTCACCAAAAAAAGATTTTTCATGTCGAACACCGTCTTGTACCTTAAGGACGCTTCCATTTACCAACGGGAAACACTCATTCTTTCTGAAGTCAATATCGAGGTTCAAAAAGGGGATTTTGTCTACCTCATTGGGAAAACCGGAACCGGAAAAAGTAGTTTTATGAAGACCCTTTACGGGGATCTTCCATTAACTGAAGGCGAGGGCCAGATCGTTGATTACGATCTAAGGACATTAAAAGAGAAGGATATTCCCTTTCTTCGGCGGAAGCTTGGCGTGGTATTTCAGGATTTCAAATTGCTGAATGACCGTAACGTCAATGAAAATCTCCTTTTTGTATTAAAGGCCACCGGCTGGAAAGATCGCCCAGCTATGGACAGCAAGATTGAAGAAGTGCTGCGGAAGGTTGGGATGCAAACCAAAGGCTTTAAAAATCCTTACCAGCTTTCGGGCGGGGAACAGCAAAGGATCGCGATCGCGAGAGCCCTGCTGAATGATCCCGAACTCATTCTGGCCGATGAACCCACCGGAAACCTCGATCCGCAGACTTCTGTTGAAGTGATGGAAGTGCTTGCAACAAATCAGCAAGAACGGAAAAACCATTCTAATGGCCACTCACGATTATGCTTTGCTGCTGAAGTATCCTTCAAAAACCCTCAAGTGCGACGGGCAAAAGGTTTTTGAGGTGGTGCAGAAAACGGTGTAACCGGCTCAAGGTTTAAAGTTTAAAGTTCAAGGCTCCAAGCTTTTGTTATAGGGAATCACGTTTAAACTTGTCCCCTCCTCCGGAGGGGTGTCCGAAGGACGGGGTGGGAATGTCGTGGAGTCCATCCGCAAAGAGCCTCAAAAATGACATTTTTGAGAGGTATTATTTTTTTATTTCCAATCCTCCCCCATCAATGTTAATTGCTAATTGTTAATTGACCATTGATTTAGCTACTTTTGCCAAAAAAACTGCGTGAACTACTTATCGGTTGAAAATATTGCCAAGGCTTACGGCGAACGGGAGCTCTTCTCAAACATCTCCTTCGGAATTAATGAAGGGCAGAAAGTTGGTTTTGTGGCCAAGAATGGCACAGGGAAAACCTCACTTTTGAATATTCTTTCAGGAGAAGATACTCCCGATGAGGGTAACGTGGTCTTCAGGAAAGACATCACTACGGCTTTTCTTCCGCAGGAACCAAACCTGAACCCGGCGTTGACGGTGGAGCAGACTATCTTTGCTTCAGATAACGAGATCCTCAAGGTGATCGAGCGTTATGAAAAAGCTCTTGAGAATCCCGAAGATGCCGAGGCTTATCAAAAGGCATTTGAGCAAATGGAGGCACACCAGGCTTGGGATTTTGAAACTACTTATAAGCAGATCCTTTTTAAGCTGAAGCTGGAAGACCTTCATGCTCCCGTTAAAAACCTTAGTGGTGGCCAAAAGAAACGTTTGGCACTGGCTTCAATGTTGCTCAACAAGCCCGACCTCATCATTATGGATGAGCCCACCAACCACCTGGACCTTGACATGATCGAGTGGCTCGAGGAATTCTTCAGAAAAGAGAATTTCACCATCTTCATGGTCACGCACGACCGTTATTTCCTGGAGCGCGTATGTAACGAGATCGTTGAACTGGAAGACGGGAAGCTTTATACCTATAAAGGAAATTACTCCTATTACTTAGACAAGAAAGAGGAACGTGTCGCACTTGACCAGACCAATACAGACAAGGCAAAACAGCTTTTCAAGAAAGAACTGGACTGGATGCGCCGGCAACCCAAAGCCCGTACTACGAAATCCAAGTCGCGTATAGATGATTTTCACGAAATAAAGGACAGGGCGTCAAAACGTAGAAACGATCACCAGGTGCAGCTGGAGATCAATATGGAGCGCCTGGGAAATAAGATCATTGAAATGCACAACATCTCCAAAAGTTTTGGAGATAAACAACTGCTCAACAAGTTCAACTACAACTTTCAACCAGGTGACAGGCTTGGGATCATTGGGAAGAACGGGACCGGCAAATCAACGTTTTTGAACATTCTAACCGGGGCGATTCCGCCAGACTCGGGTAAGATCGTAATAGGTGAAACCGTCAAATTTGGATATTACACCCAGCGCGGCATTGAAGTGAAGGAAGGCCAGAAGGTTATCGACGTGATAAGGGAATTCGGTGATTATATTCCGTTGAAAAAAGGAAGGCAGATCTCGGCACAGCAGCTGCTGGAGCGTTTTCTTTTCGACAGGAAAAAGCAGTATGATTACGTGGAGAAACTCAGCGGGGGCGAGAGAAAAAGGCTGTACCTGTGTACCGTGCTAATCCAGAATCCTAACTTCCTCATCCTGGATGAGCCCACCAACGATCTGGACATCGTGACACTGAACGTGCTGGAGAACTTCCTGCTTGATTTCCCTGGCTGCCTAATCGTAGTATCGCACGACCGCTATTTCATGGACAAGATCGTAGATCACCTGTTCGTCTTTAAAGGCGATACTGAAATAGAAGATTTCCCCGGAAACTATACCGACTACAGAGAATACGAGGGCAGCACACCTTCAGAAAATGTAAAACCCGAAGCAGTTCCTGAAAAGAAGGAAGAGAAGAAAAGCCCGGCTGTAGGACTTTCTTATAACGAGAAAAAGGAATACCAGAAGCTGGAGCGGGAGATCTTCAACCTGGAAAAGAAGAAGGAAGAGGTGCAGCAAAAATTCCTGGAGGAAATGAGCGGGGAAGAGATCAACAAAACTTCCATGCAACTTAAGGAGATAGAAAATGATATTGAGGAGAAAACCGAAAGGTGGTTCGAACTGGGCTCAAAAATGGAATAAAAAAGGCATTTTTGAAAGCTGAGTTTTCTCATTAACTTGTACTGCAAACCAACCATTTTTCGATTTTGTTTCAGATCCTGGCTTACATAAAGTTCCTTTTCCGGTCAAAAAACCAGCATGGGGTACATTCGCCTTTCGTCTTTCAGCTGGTGACAAAATGTTTCTATGACCACAAGGAATATCCTTCCTATGAGCTCATCAAGGAATACATGAAGGAGCTGCAGTACAAAAAAGAACATATCGAGGTAAGGGATTTTGGCGCAGGGAGCAAGGTTTTCAAACCGGGTAAAAGAAGAATTTCAGAGATTGCCTTAAACGCCGGCATCGCTCCAAAGCGTGCCAGGCTCATAAACCGGCTGGTGTCTTACCTGGGCATCAAAAATGCACTGGAACTGGGCACCTCTGTAGGAGCAGGAACAGCAGCCATTTCGGCAGGCAATGATGTTGAGATCACAACTATTGAAGGTTGTCCCACCACTGCAGCGGTGGCAGAAAACCTGTTTGACAAGTTCAACTGCAGCAATGTGCAGCTTCTAAAAGGGGAATTTGAAACAGTTCTTAACGATCTGCTGAACAAACCTTCCGGAGAAAAACCTAAGTACGATCTCATCTACTTTGACGGAAATCATCAAAAAAAGGCCACTTTACAGTACTTTAAAAAATTGCTTCCAACAGCTCACAACGATTCGGTTTGGATCTTTGACGACATTCATTGGTCCAAAGAAATGCAGGAGGCGTGGGAGGAGATAAAAGAACATCCACAGGTGAGAGTGACGATAGACACCTTTTTTTGGGGCTTCGTGTTCTTTAGAACAGAACAGGAGAAGGAGCATTTTGTGATAAGAGCGTGATTAAAACCTTTAGTTGTTAAGAAGCAAAGTCAGGAGACTTTGCTGAACCAAGTCCGGAATTTGGAATTTTCGGCGGTTTGTAACATTTCTGCTTAACTTGCGTCTTACCTGAAGTACAATAATTTTTCATGAGCAGCGTAATCAAAATCAGGAATATCACCCGGGATTTCCCCCTGGGGCAGGAAGTTGTAAAAGTTTTAAAAGGCATTGACCTCGATATTGACAAAGGGGAATATGTAGCTTTCATGGGCCCTTCGGGTTCGGGGAAATCTACGCTAATGAACTTGCTTGGCTGTTTGGACACACCAACTTCTGGCCAGTACATCCTCAACGGGAATGACGTGAGCACAATGAGCGATAACGAGCTGGCAGAGATAAGGAACAAAGAAATAGGTTTTGTATTCCAGACCTTTAACCTGTTGCCAAGAACCACCGCTCTTGACAACGTGGCGCTGCCAATGATCTACGCCGGTGCCTCCAGGACAGAACGCGCCGAACGTGCCAAAAAAGTACTAACAGATGTGGGTCTCGCCGACAGGATGGACCACAAACCCAACCAGCTTTCGGGAGGACAGCGGCAGCGGGTGGCCGTGGGACGCGCCCTGGTCAACAAACCATCCATCATTCTTGCCGATGAACCTACAGGGAATTTAGATTCGAAGACCTCTGTAGAGATCATGAACCTCTTTGACGAAATTCACCGCGCCGGCAATACGGTAATTCTTGTGACTCACGAAGAAGAGATTGCCCGCCACGCCCACCGCATCATCAGGTTAAGAGATGGAATGGTGGAGAGTGACGAGAAGACAAAGGTGGTAGAAGCCTAAAAAATTCGATTTTTAACAACTGCTGTTATGGATTTTCTTGATAATGACCTGCTGCTTTACCTTGCCCTGATCTTTGTTTTCCTCGGATTTTTCCTTTGGAACCGCAGCCGTACCAGGAGAAATCGCGATGCAAAAAAGGATCGAAACTTCAGGAACAGGTACCACAACAAAAAGAAAAACAAGAGAAAGTAATTCTCAACTGCCTCATAATTAGTGTTAAAACACTGGACTTTTATTATCTTTTGCTGTATTTTAAAAGACATAAAATCCCGGTGCCATGCAAATCCCTATAATCAACGAAGTATACCTCTACATTGGTTTCATCTGTGTAATAGTGGCCTTTTTCTTTTACTTCAGAGCCCAAAAAAGACGAAAAAAAGAGCTGGACCACAGGCGTTCTTTGAGTGAACGCTTCCGCAGAAAGAGCAAAGAGAACAAGATCATCTAAAAATGTCATTTTTGACAGTTCTCCTTTCCTGTTCTTTATTTCTTAACTTAGCTTTTCAGAAAAATTCGCTGAAAACAAGAACAGTTTTATGAAGATATACACCAAAACCGGAGACAAAGGCACCACTTCCCTCTTCGGTGGCACACGTGTGCCCAAACATCACATTCGCATTGAAAGCTACGGCACCGTTGACGAACTCAACTCAAATATAGGAATGCTGCGGGACCAGCAAGTCGATGCCCATTCTCACGAAATTTTACTCATTATCCAGGAACGCTTGTTCACCCTGGGTTCCATCCTCGCCACAGATCCTAAAAAAGCGCTTTTAAAGAGCGGCAAACAAAGGCTCGACATTCCCAGGATCTCTGCGGAAGATATTGAACTGCTGGAAAAGGAAATGGACAACATGAACGAAGAGCTGCCCGAAATGACACACTTCATTTTACCCGGCGGGCACCAAACCGTGTCAGTTTGTCACATTACCCGCTGTGTCTGCAGAAGAGCAGAGCGTTTGGCGGCCGCTTTGTATGAAATTGAACCTTTTGATGAACTTGTTTTGCAATATTTGAACAGGTTGAGCGATTACTTCTTTGTACTGGCACGAAAGTTGTCTAAAGACTTGCAGGCCAAAGAAATTCAATGGCTCCCGAAAAAGGGATCCTGAAATTGAATTTTGAACTCCTCTTCTAAAACTTCAAAATCCTTAAGTATTTTATAGTTATAGAAACGTTCTTAACAATAATGACAAAAAAAAAGATTTTTTTCTTGACTATCTCGTCAAAAAAATTATTTTTGCGAAAAATTAAACCGATTAACCGATGTATTGGACATTAGAATTAGCGTCATATCTTAGTGATGCACCGTGGCCCGCGACAAAAGATGAGTTAATTGATTACGCCATCAGGACGGGTGCCCCATTGGAGGTGGTAGAAAACCTTCAGGCCATCGAAGATGAAGGAGATTCCTATGATTCAATCGAGGAGATCTGGCCAGATTATCCTACAGATGAAGATTATCTCTGGAACGAAGATGAATATTAGCATACCAAAATAAAAGCAGAAAAAAGTCTCAGGAAATGAGGCTTTTTTTTTGCGTAACTTTGACACTATTAAACAACAAAAACTATGAGTTTTTTAGATTCCGTATTAAAAGTTTTTGTTGGCGATAAGTCTAAAAAAGACATTAAGGAGATTCAGCCTATCGTCGACAAAATACGAGCACTGGAAAAGGAATTTGAAGCATTATCACTGGACGAGCTTCGCGCCAAGACCACTACCTTCAAAAGCAAAATTCAGGAAGCAACCCGCGAGGTGAACGAGCAAATAGAAAGCCTGAATGCCGAAGCAGATGCCTCTGAAGATATCACCCGCAAAGAAGACATCTACACAGAAATAGACGCACTCAAAGAGAAAGCCTACGAGCTCTCTGAAGGTGTTCTTAACGACATACTTCCGGAAGCTTTTGCTACTGTAAAAGAAACAGCAAAGCGTTTTGCTGCCAATGAGCAGCTAAAAGTGACTGCTTCTGCCTATGATCGGGAACTTTCCGCAGAAAAAGATTACGTAAACCTTGACGGCGACCACGCCATTTGGAACAATTCCTGGGATGCCGCGGGTAAACCCGTGACCTGGGATATGGTACATTATGATGTGCAGCTTATTGGTGGTATTGCGATGCACCAGGGTAAGATTGCAGAGATGCAGACAGGGGAAGGAAAAACCCTTGTGGCTACTTTGCCCATGTACCTCAACGCGCTTACCGGGAACGGGGTGCACCTGGTAACGGTGAACGACTACCTTGCAAAAAGGGACAGCGCCTGGATGGCACCTTTGTTCCAGTTCCACGGTTTGAGCGTGGATTGTATAGATTACCACAGGCCAAACTCGGCTTCAAGGAGAAAGGCTTACAATGCAGATATCACTTACGGTACCAACAACGAATTTGGTTTTGACTACCTGCGCGACAACATGTCCCATGCTCCCGATGACCTGGTACAACGCCCTCACAATTTTGCCATCGTAGATGAGGTGGATTCGGTACTGGTAGATGACGCCCGTACGCCTCTTATTATTTCGGGTCCTATTCCAAAAGGAGATGTACACGAGTTTGACCAGTTGAAGCCGGCAGTTGGAAATATTGTTGAAGTTCAGAAAAAATATTTGACCGGTGTTCTTGCCGAAGCCAAGAAGAAAATAGCCGCCGGTGACAACAAAGGAGGAGGCTTTGACCTGCTTCGCGTCTATCGCGGACTTCCGAAGAACAAGGCGTTGATCAAATTCCTGAGTGAAGAAGGTGTAAAAGCACTTCTTCAGAAGACAGAGAACTACTACATGCAGGACAACAACCGCGAAATGCCGAAGGTTGATGCCGAGCTGTACTTTGTGATCGATGAAAAGAACAACCAAATAGACCTCACAGATAAAGGGATCGAGTATCTTTCAGGAAAAGATGATCCCAACTTCTTTGTAATGCCCGAGATTGGGATGGAGATCGCGAAGATCGAAAAAGAAGGACTTTCCAAGGAAGAAGAGGCAGAAAAGAAAGAAGAGCTTTTCCGCGACTACAGCGTAAAAAGTGAACGCATCCACACGATGCGTCAGCTTTTGAAAGCCTACACGCTTTTTGAAAAAGACACAGAATATGTGGTGATCGAGAATAAGGTGAAGATTGTAGATGAGCAAACCGGCCGTATCATGGAAGGCCGCCGTTACAGCGACGGGTTACACCAGGCGATCGAGGCTAAGGAAAGCGTAAAGATCGAAGATGCCACGCAAACCTTTGCCACAGTTACCCTGCAAAACTACTTTAGAATGTACAGCAAACTTGCCGGGATGACCGGTACTGCTGTAACCGAAGCAGGTGAATTCTGGGAGATCTATAAACTCGATGTGGTGGAAATTCCTACTAACCGCCCAATTGCCCGTAAGGACAAAGAGGATCTGGTTTATAAAACAAAAAGAGAAAAATACAACGCGGTTATCGACCAGGTTACCGAACTTTCAAAAGCCGGAAGACCTGTGCTTATTGGTACCACCTCGGTTGAGATTTCTGAGCTGCTTAGCCGTATGCTGAAGCTGCGTAATGTACCTCACAATGTACTTAACGCGAAACTGCACAAGAAAGAAGCCGACATTGTTGCCGAAGCAGGTAACTCGGGTATCGTGACCATTGCCACTAACATGGCGGGTCGTGGTACTGACATCAAACTGAGCAAAGAAGTTAAGGAAGCCGGCGGTCTTGCCATTATTGGTACAGAGCGACACGATTCCCGTCGTGTAGACAGGCAGTTGAGAGGTCGTGCAGGACGTCAGGGTGACCCGGGTAGTTCCCAATTTTATGTTTCTTTGGAAGACAACCTGATGCGTTTGTTTGGTTCTGAAAAGATTGCCAAGCTCATGGACCGCATGGGTCTTGAAGAAGGAGAAGTGATCCAGCATTCAATGATCTCTAAGTCTATTGAGCGTGCGCAGAAGAAGGTAGAAGAGAACAACTTTGGGGTGCGTAAGCGACTGCTGGAGTATGATGATGTAATGAACGCGCAGCGTGAGGTGGTTTACAAACGCCGTTACCATGCCCTTTTTGGAGACAGATTAAGAGTAGATATCGCCAACATGATCTATGATACTGCGGAAGGAATCGCAGAAACTAACAAGCTGGCGAACGACTACAAGAATTTTGAATTTGAATTGATCCGTTATTTCTCAATGAGTTCTCCCATTTCTAAGGAAGAGTTCGAAAAAATGGATTTTCAGAAGATAGCAGGTGTAACTTACAAGGCTGCTTACACGCACTACCAGGAGAAAATGAAGCACAATGCTGCTGCTGCTTTCCCTGTGATCAAGCAGGTTTGGGAAGATGAGTCCAACAACTTTATTCGCATCTCTGTTCCGTTTACCGATGGGGTGAAGACGCTACAGGTGGTGACAAATCTTGAAAAAGCTTACGAAACCGAAGGAAAACAACTCATCAGCGACTTCGAGAAGAACATTAGTTTGGCCATTATTGACGACGCGTGGAAAACCCACCTTCGTAAAATGGATGAATTAAAGCAGAGTGTGCAGTTGGCGGTTCACGAGCAAAAAGATCCTCTATTGATCTACAAGTTTGAGGCCTTTGAACTCTTTAAAGTGATGCTGGACCAGGTGAACAAAGATGTGATCTCCTTCCTTTTCAAAGGAGAATTGCCGGCACCAAATCCGCAGAACATACGCGAAGCCCGTCAAACAAGACGTACCGAAAAGATGGAAACTACCAAGGAAGAAATTCCAAATATGGACGAGAGAGCTGCGCAAAGCAGGGCTGCAGGCCAGCGTCAACAGCCTCGCCCACAGGTTACCGAAACCATCACGAGGGAACGTCCAAAAATTGGTCGTAACGATAAAGTGACCATCAAGAATGTGATGAGCGGCGAGAACAAAAGCATGAAATTTAAACAGGCTATTCCTCTGCTCGACAAGGGAGATTGGGTGCTGGTAGACGAATAGAAACTTGTTTTTAATGATTTTGAACAAAAATCCCGGAGTTATTACTTCGGGATTTTTTTTATTAGAAATCGCTATGTTTTTCTTACTTTTAATAGACTAATCCATTACATTGTGAAGAAATACCGCATCGAAATCAAATGGGCCATTATTTTTTCAGTTGTAATGATCCTTTGGATGCTGGGTGAAAAATCTTTTGGATTCCACGACGAAAAGATTGCAGACCACGCCTTTTACACCGGCTTTTTTGGAGTAGTGGCTATCGGTATTTACCTGCTCGCCCTGTTTGACAAGCGAAAAAAATTTTTTAACGGAGTCATGTCCTGGAAACAGGGATTCTTCAGCGGTCTCCTCCTCACCGCCGGGATTGTCATACTATCTCCTTTTGTGCAGCTGTTGATTTCTGAAGTTATCACGCCAGAATATTTTACCAACATAGCAGATTATTCTGTAAATACCGGCGAAATGACAAGAGAAGAAGCCGATGCTTATTTCGGGTTGAAGAATTATATCTTTCAAAGCATGATCTGGGCAGCTGTAACAGGAGTCATAACAGCCGCCATTGCAGCTCTTATTATGCGCAGGAAAATCCCGAATCCACATCAGGTGAAAGGCACGACCCCATACAGATAATGCTCGTTGAAGATTCTTCCGCAGAAAAAACGGCTATTGAGATCCTTCCGAAGAAAGGGTTCAAAAAAGGCATTTTTAAAAGGTCTTTTAACAGGCATTTAGGAGAGATCGCAGCTTCTTATTCTTAATTTATGGGAAAGTATAATTCTTAAAATTGAAAATATGGAGATCAAGGACAAAGAGAAAAAGAAAAAGCTCGCAGAAGATCAGGGAAAGGCATATTCCGCTGCTCTTGATTACATGAAAAGTATTGATAACCACGCCGAAAAAGAGGTTGACGATTACATTATTAGTTTGGCTTCCGAAGAGGCCGAAGGAACTTACCAACTACAAGGCGGGGAACTTCAATGGAATACTCCCGAAAAAGACAAGAATACTCACCTGGAAATTGTGGTGAGGGATAAAAAAGACAAGAGATTCATTCCCGGTTTAAAGATCAAGGGAAAAGTGTATGACGACCAGGATAATCTAATTATTGATACAGATTTTCCGTTCTTATGGCACCCGTTCCTGTTGCACTACGGTGCTTTTTTCAAGATTCCAAAATCGGGTAAATACAGGGTACAGGTTGAAATACCGGCTCCTACCTTCCACAGGCATGATGAGATCAAGGGAAAAAGATATGAAAAAGATGTCAAGGTAGATATAGAAATTGAGATGGAGACAGGTAGGGAGCCCCATGGACCCGAATAAAAATTAATTCAACCCACCTCCATAATGCAGGAGACAAAACTTCATTCCCAAGCAAAGGTCTTTTTTTTCAATAAAGACTATATCGCTGAATTTGTTTACGGAGGAATAGACGGAGCCATCACAACCTTTGCTGTGGTAGCCGGTGCCGAAGGTGCCAGCCTGGGTATTTCTGTTGTGGTGATCCTGGGAATAGCAAATCTAATTGCCGACGGCTTTTCAATGTCTGTCGGCAATTTTTTTTCTACAAAGGCCGAGAGAGACGCTTTCAACCGGCACCGACAGGTGGAATATTGGGAGATAGAAAACCTGCGGGACAAAGAGGTTCAGGAGATCAGGGAGATCTATGCAGCCAAGGGTTTCGAAGGAGAGTTGCTGGAAAAAGTGGTAGAAGTGATTACCTCAAATAAAGAGGTTTGGGTTGACACGATGATGAAGGAAGAACTGGAAATGGTGCAAAGTGAAAAAGCGCCCTACCAAACCGCCGGGGTTACCTTTGTTAGTTTTGTTATTGTAGGTTCTGTCCCACTTCTCTCCTACTTCTTTACCGGCAGCGGTCCCGAAATTGAATCGCAACTCTTTTTGTATTCCTGTATCCTCACAGGAGTGGCACTTGCCATCGTGGGAAGTCTCAAGAGTATAGTAAATGAAAAAAATGTGATTTGGGGGATATTGGAAACCCTGCTGCTGGGAGGCTTGGCAGCAACACTGGCATATTTCGTAGGAGATGTACTAAAAAACATCTTTATCTAACGTAAGAATTTTCCATCTGTTTCTTTTCTTAATGTTTGTCCTTTTTTTCTTAAATATTGCTGAATATTGTATTAAAAATCAGGGTTTTAACACTTGATTAGCAGAAGACTTTCGGAGTCTGTATTTATCTTAGCAGGTACTAAAGTAATCACTATGGAAGATCGTTACTCAAGATTTAAAAAGTTGAACTGGCTGCTTTCTGAAAGTTTTGAAGCAGAACGCGTTTACTATAACGCAGGAGAAGACGTACAGCAGGTAGAGCTGAAAAGATTTTTGAATCACCAGAGCGTGAACCGCAACAGGTTTAGTTACGAGATCTCTGAACAACTTGTACAGGCCGGCGTGGAACCTGCAAAGGAGTGGGTTCAAAAAGGAAACCTCGATCGCGACTGGCGACAGGAGAAAAAAGCCCTTACCAAAGCACGACCTCTAAAATTGCTCAAAAAATGCAGGGAAAGAGATGAGAAAAACCTCGAACTTTACGAAGAATTACTTGCCGACCCCAGACTGTCCAAAGAGGTGATCCACATGCTCAAGAAGCAAAAGAAAACCATTGAAGAAAGTCTTGAGACTGCCGAAAAATTCAGAAATGGAGAACAGGCACTTGACCCGCAACATCGTCCACGAGTAAGAAAACTTAAGGCAATATAGTTGCAGCTTTGACCACCTTTTACGGTGGTTTTTTTTCGGCTTGAATTTTGTTTTTGTACGGGTATGAGAAAGACTCTAAAAAGAAGTTTTCTTGGGGTGATCATCGTGACCATGGCGATCATGCTGCCGTACTTCATTTTTAAGATGAACACAAAGTCCTTCAGTCCCGAGGACACTGTCATTTTTGAGAAGGACGGGCTGCATCTTGAGGTTTTCTACAACAGACCCTATAAAAAGAACCGCGAGATCTTCGGCGGACTTGTGCCTTTCAACGAAGTGTGGAGAACGGGAGCCAACGAAGCCACTACTTTTGAAACCAATAAAGATTTACTCGTTGATGGTTCGCTCTTAAAAGCCGGAAAATATACCCTGTGGACCATCCCCGGAAAGGAATCCTGGAAAGTGATCTTTAATTCTGAAATGTATCCCTGGGGCATCACTGCCGATGAACTTCCTTCGCGGCAGGCAGAATATGACGTTTTGACTGTTGAAGTTCCCGTACATCAACTGCAGCAGGTGGTGGAACAGTTTACCATTGATTTTACCGAAGCCTACGAAATGATAGATCTCAACTTGCTATGGGATAGAACAGAAGTTCAGGTACCCCTCAAAAAAGCATAAGAACTAAAAAATGGCATTTTTCAAACCTCTTCATCTGAGCTTTAGCAACAGGTTTGGATTGGGGCAATTGAAAAGAAAATCAATTCGGTCGGTTTCACTGCAAACTCCGGGAAAATCCCCCTTTTGAAGGCCTATATTCCTTATGATTTGAAAATGTAAATGCGGCGCATAATCTCCATTTTCTTCCGCAGAACCCAACACAGCTAATTTTTCCCCTTTTTGAAACTCCTGTCCCGGCTGCAGCCCTTCAAGAGAAGTCCTGCTAAGGTGACCGTAAAGCGAATAAAATGTTGTTCCATCAACCTCGTGCTCCAAAATTATGGTAGGGCCGTAATCGCCAAAATTATTATTGTCCCTAAAGCTGTGCACCTTTCCGGCGAGCACTGCCAGAACTGCTGTACCTGCAGCTGCCCAAATGTCAATACCAAGGTGAATATTCCGCTGGAGTGAAGCATCTTCAGAAAAAAGGGCGCTCCTTTTGTACAGTCCGCGCTTTTCATCATATCCACCAAAAGCCACCTTCTTCCTGTTCTTCTTCAGAAATGACTCCAGATAATCTTCAAAAGCTTTAGAAGAAAGCAATGCCTGGCTGTCGAGCTCGCGGTTTTGATCTGAAAGATCTATGGGAACATAATCTTCAAAAGAAAAGTCGGCATCAATCACCGGGGTAAATCCGGTGGTGAGGCCGACCAGGTATTCTTGAAAATGTGGTTTTGACATTGTTTTTTGTCAAAAGTAAATCTATTTCAGCAATACGTCACTAAAGCTGGCTGTGATAGAGACTGTAGCTTCGGCATTTTTATTCTTGTTGTAACCGTTTAGTTTTTGGTTGTCGTAAGATTTACTTGACTTCACCGAAAGATCTTTTGGTAGTTTGACCTGACTCTTGTTTCCACTATACCTGAAGTTATAAGCGACATCTGGCAGGTCAAGTTTAAGATCTGAATTCTCCAGGACGATATCAAGACTGGTAAAATCTTTGGCTACATCCTCGATGACTAACTCTCCAAAAGTGCCTCTAAAAATACCGTTAATACCAAGCTGCTGTAACCTCACATCACTGGAGTTTGAAGTAAGTTTGATACTGCGAGCCCTGTCGATGTTAAGATTATTTACATAAGAGGCATTGAGTACACCATAATCCCACTTTTTCACCTGCACCGGTGTGTATGCAACATTAAGATTGGTCTTTTCTCCGGTTATTGTGGAGGCCATAAAATTACTGTGAGCCAGGTCTGCCTGCAGGTTCTTCGTAGTCCCGTCGAGTTTCACATCCCCATAACGCACCTGGAGTTTAAGCCGGCCATTGCGCGGCATTCTTATCTTAAGCAGCTTTTTCGCAGACCTTCCTTCTCCTTTGAGAACAATTACTTTATTTTCACTGTCGCCGTACTTTTCATTTACTTCCTTTTCAAAGTTTGCAGCCCAGGCTTCCATATCTTTTCCGAAACTTTCACCCCATTTTTCCATATCCTTTCCAAAGCTTTCCCCCATTTTTCCATGTCTTCACCAAACTTGTCACTCCAATCTTCCATCACCTTAACATGGCTTTTCCATAGAACAGAATCTTTCTCAAAATTTGAAGCCCATTCCTCCATGGATTTCTGAAAGTCTTTGCCGAATTTCTTTTCTACCTGCGCTTCCCACTTCTCCATATACTTATCACCTTCTTTCTGATAAGCTTCATAATCAAAATTCATGTCTCCCACATTAGCATAGAACTCGGGTGGAAGCGGGTGATCTGAAAGATTTTCAAGAATTGGCGCTACCATTTTTTGAAGCGGCACAAGCATTTCGGGAAGCTGTGAAAGAGGTTTTTCAAGGCCTGCCATGTCAAAGTTTGGCATACCACCACCAGAAGAGGTAATGTTTACCGAACCCGCAGTAGCTTTTGTGCTAAGGCTCCAGTTCGCGAGGGCCCTGTCCACTTCCTTTTTATCGGCCTGCGGCATATTTAGCAAACCTTCTACCTGCACTTCATTTTTGTCCCAGTATTCCACCTGTAGATCTGTATTTGTGGCATCTACAGTAACTGTCACGTCTTTATTGGTCTTGAACGACCTGTCTATTTTCTTTGTCTGTGCAAAGGCCGATGTAAAGCACAAAAGCCCTGCGATAACATAATTAAGCTTTAAGGTTCTCATAAGTTTTATTTTGGGATTGATTGATGTCTTTGATCTTGTTCTTTAACTTGAACAGCAGCTCCAGCCTAAGCTGCAGGTTAGAGATCATCGCCTCTACGCTGTTCTCATTGATACCGTTCTCTTTGATCTCGGCATTTAGCTTTTTATACTCCCGGTCGAGCTCGGCCAACTGGGTCATAAAACTATCTACCAGTGCTTTGTTTTCATCACTCACCTTTAGCTTGGCAAGTTCAATATTGAGGCTGGCCAGGTAGAAATTCTCGATCTTCTTGAATTCGGGAGAAACATCGCTAAGCTGGTATTCTTTGGTGACAGGGACTGCCTCCTCCTTTTCCGGCTCTTGCTGTACTGTATTTTCTACAACCTTTTCTCCCTGTAGAAGATCATTGTTAGATTGAAAAAAGGCAAATGCCACTCCAAACGCCACTACTAATACTGCGGCTATTTTCAAGAATAAGAATCTGCTTCTGCTCTTTTTCTTTCTTTCCTGCGGAAAAGACTCTTCAAGCCTGGCTTCAAACCGAAGCTGATGGCCTTTTTCCATTTTTTCGGAAGTCAGGCTCCTGTCTTCCTCAAACATTTTTCTAATATCCTGTGCCATGACGTAGATCTTTTAATGCTTCCTGTAATTTCTTTTTCCCTCTGTGCACCAACGTTCGCGATGCCACTTTTGTAATTCCGAGTATTTCAGCTATCTCTTCGTGGTCGTAGCCCTCGAGTAAGTAGAGCATCAACGGATACTTATATTTTTCCGGCAACTCCTTCATCTTCACCTTTACCTGCTCCACTCCAACGCCATCATCAACACTCCAATTCTCCTCTTCCTCTACGGTTCCTATCGTGTGCTCATTAAGCGCGATGGTTTCCAATTTTTTAGCCTTGAGTTTATCGAGGCATTTATTGATCACTATTCGTTTTATCCAGGCGCCAAAGGTCACTTCCCCGGTGAACTGATGCAGTTTTTCAAAGGCATTGATAAATGCTTCCTGCATGGCGTCTTCGGCTTCAAAAGAATCGTTCATGAACCTCCTGGCAACAAAATACATGCCTTCGCAGTACTTGTTATAGAGCTTCATTTGCGCCTTACGGTCATTCTCTTTACAAGCTTCTATGAGTTGATGCTGAATCAAAGTAATTTCTGGTTGCTGTTCATTTTAAAGACGAAAGGATTTTCCCTGCGTTGCAAAAAATTCAAATTTTTTTACCGGAAATAAAAGTAAAGCAAATTTTCAGGTAACCTGATTGCTCTTCAACGAAGAAAAATATCAATGGTAGGCAAAAAAAAGAAGCGTTAAAAAACGCTTCTTTTAAGAGTATTCAAAAGTGACATTTTTCACTCCTCTTCATCCTCGTCGAGGATAAGGTTTAACGTTACATCAATATTGTCCATTGTCGCAAGGGTGTAAGGGCAAATCTCATAAGCCTCGTTCACGAGCCCCTCACCCATTTCCACATCCATTCCGGGAAGGCTGCAGTCTAAGATCACGGCAAGCCCCATTCCTCCTTCTTCCACTTTTCCAATTTCTACGGAAGCTGTCACCGAGAAATCTCCCAGATCAAGACCTTCACTCTTGGCCACCCGCTGCAGGGTATTGCCAAAAGAAGCTGCGTAAGCCGCTGCAAAAAGCTGCTCGGGATTAGTTCCATCTCCGCCTTTGCCGCCAAGAGTTTCGGGCATACTCAGGTCCAGATCCAGGACACCGTCATCACTCGTTACCTTACCTTCTCTACCACCTTCAGAAGTGGCGGTTGTTGCATATAATGTCTTCATAATACTGTTTATTTTATCTATTTTAGTACTTCAATATACAAAGAAGATCTCCACCTGAAAATATTATCTCGTTTTGAGCAAAAAATCGGCTTTACAGGAATCTGAAGGCACCCGTCCAACATCGGGCATTAACACCAGCATTGCCAAAAAAATAAGGGACAACCGCAAAAAGGAAATTGACGTTGCAAAACTCTTTGAGCAGCTAAGGGCGGGGAACCAGGCAGCATTGAGCAAAGGAATTACCCTTATTGAAAATTCGAACCCGAAAAACCAGGAAAAAGCCTCTCAGCTTATCGAAAAATGCCTGCCTTACGCCAACAAGTCGATAAGAATTGGGATCACTGGCGTACCGGGAGTTGGAAAAAGCACTTTTATCGAGGCTTTTGGAGGATATCTGGCCGATGCCGGAAAAAGAATAGCTGTCCTGGCGGTAGATCCCACCAGCACAGTGTCTGGCGGCAGTATCCTGGGGGACAAAACGAGAATGGAAACCCTGGTCAACCACAAGAATGCCTTTATCCGCCCTTCTCCTTCGGGTGATTCCTTGGGAGGCGTGGCCAGAACGACCCGGGAAACAATTATTCTTTGCGAGGCCGCAGGCTTTGACACGCTGCTTATTGAAACTGTGGGCGTGGGTCAAAGCGAAACTACAGTTCACAGCATGACCGACTTTTTCCTGTTGCTAAAACTTGCCGGTGCCGGCGATGAGCTGCAGGGGATCAAGCGCGGCATCATGGAAATGGCCGATGCTATAGTCATCAATAAAGCCGACGGTGAAAACAAGAAACCTGCCGAGAAAGCCCGATCTGAATTTCGAAGGGCACTGCATTTATACCCGGCAAAAGAAAGCGGATGGAAGCCCAGTGTGCTCTTGTGCAGCTCGCTCTTGAAAGAAGGGATTGCAGAAGTATGGAAGCTAATTCAGGAATTTCGGGAAATGACTCAGGAAAATGGTGCCTTCGAGCATAAAAGGAAGGAGCAAAATAAATTCTGGATGCTGCAAACCATCAATGACCACCTTAAAAGCAGGTTCTATCAACACCCCGAGATCAGGAAGATCCTTCCGCAGCAGCTTAAAGCCATTGAAAATAACGAGACCACTCCTTTTGAAGCGGCAGCATTCCTGCTGGAAAGGTACAGAACCTTATAAGAAATTCTCTTTGTACCAGGCGATTTGTTGCTCCAGCCCTTCCCTCAGGGAAGTCTTAGGTTGGTAACCCAGCAATTTTCTTGCTTTTTGAATGTTAGCCAAAGTCCTGAACTGGTCTCCCGGTCGTCTTGGCACCGTTTCCAGTTTGATCCTTTTCCCAAGAAGTTCTTCCACCAACTGGATGCCTTCTTCGGTTTTATTCTCATCTTCGGCCCCGAGATTGACGATTTCCCCGTCCATTTTTTCGTGCTTCTGCAAGGCCTTGTAGATCCCATCTACGATGTCTCCCACATAGGTAAAGCTGCGAAGGTGTTTTTCGCTGCCCTCATATATTGGAAAAGCCTCATCATTAAAGGCACAGGCGATCAATTTTGTGTAGAGCTTTTCCGGCCGCTCTCTTGGCCCGTAAACCGAATACAACCTCAAAGAAGAAGACTTCAATTTTTTTCCACGGCTCTCTGCCAGCACCAGCTGTTCCCCCGCCAGTTTGGTCACACCATACCAGGAAGCCGGTTTTGGCGCAACAGTCTCAGGGAAAGTTGCCTCGAGACCATAAATAGAAGAAGTGCCAATATTGAAGAAATGCTTCAGGTTCTTATTGCGATGAGCGAACTCCAGAAGGTTTTGAGTAGCGATCACATTATTGGTGAGATATTCATCAAAGGTACTTGTCGCAGAGATTCCCGGTTGTGCCGCAAAATGAATGATAAAGTCAAAATCTGTAGGAAGAACATCATAATTCTGCAGTTTTACGCAAATCCATTTTCTTGATCTCTATACCTTTCTTTTCTAGTGCTGCAGCATTTAATTGCTTCAGCTCAAGGCTGTAGTAATCAGAAAAATTGTCGGCTCCTGTTACTTCCAGGCCTTCTTTTTGCAAGCGTTCGGCGGCATGCGAACCAATAAATCCGGCGGCGCCCGTAACCAGTACTTTCATTGCATTATATTTTTGCAGAAGTTTCCTTCTAATCAGTGCCTGCAAATTTAACAATGATTTTGGCAAACCAGCCCTTTCCGTATAATAAAGACAAATACATATTAATTATTAATACATTTGCACCGCATATTTATTTACATGGATTACCAATTTACTATCATTGTTCCGCTCTATAATGAAGAGGAAAATCTGCTTCGCGTAGAAAAGGAATTATCTGCATATCTTCAAAAAGCCCCTGTAAAATCCTGCGTGCTCTTCGTCAATGACGGCTCAACAGATAACAGCCTGGAGCTTGTGGAGGAGATCTCTGCGAGGAATAAAGATTTCAAATTTATCTCTTTTGAAGAGAACCGCGGTTTAAGTGCTGCTATCAAAGCAGGATTTGACTTTGCAGACAGCCCGCTCATCGGGTATATAGATTCGGACCTTGCAAACAGATCCTGAAGATTTTGACCTTTTGCTGAGCCATATCGGCGAATATGATCTTGTCACGGGCTTGCGAGAGAACCGGAAAGATTCTTTTAAAAAGAACATGTCTTCTCTTATTGCCAACGGCATTAGAAGAAGTTTTACCCATGACGGAATGGATGATACCGGCTGCCCTCTAAAGGTGATCAAGGCCGACTATGCCAAAAGGATTCCCATGTTCAAAGGCCTCCACAGGTTTCTACCGGCGATGATCTTATTACAAAAGGGCAAGATCAAACAGGTACCTGTAAGACATTATCCACGTATCGCCGGAAAAGCAAAATTCCACCTGCTTAACCGCCTTGTGGGCCCGTTTATTGACTGCTTTGCCTATTTATGGATGAAGAACAATTACATCAATTATAAAGTGAACAGGAAGAATGACTAACTGGCAAATCTACATTATTGGATTTACCGCCCAACTTCTATTCTCTGCCCGTTTGCTATTGCAATGGATCGCCTCCGAAAAGCAGAAAAAAGTACTCACTCCCGCCAACTTCTGGAAAGTCTCACTTTTTGCCTCTTTTCTGCTCTTTGTCTATGGCTACCTAAGAAATGATTTTTCCATCATGCTGGGGCAGGCACTCACCTATTTCATTTACGTTCGCAATATCCAGCTGCAAAAAGAATGGCTAAAACTTTCACGATGGCTGCGGCTTTTTATTTACCTGTTCCCGGTCTTGTTGTTCATCTATTCCTACAACAACAACACCTACGACATTCAAAAATTATTCTTTAATGAAGCCATTCCGCTGTGGTTGATCTACCTGGGTTCGGGAGCACAGATCATTTTCACCTTCAGATTTATCTATCAATGGATCTATTCAGAAAGAATCAAAGAATCTGTCCTGCCACTCGGGTTTTGGCTGCTTAGTCTTACCGGTGCCAGCCTAATTCTCATTTATGCTGTGCTTAGAAAAGATCCCGTACTCTTTGTAGGGCATTTTATAGGAAGTATCATTTACGTTCGCAACATTATCTTAAGCCGTAAGGAATATGCATAAAGTGTCAAAAAAATACCTTTTCCTGCTCATGCTGGTGGGAGTACTCATATTTTTTGCAAATCTTGATACCATCTATGTCAATATCATGGAGGCTCGCAACTTCATCACTGCCCGGGAAATGGTGCACAATGGAAACTGGTTGCTCACCACTATGAATGCACAGGCGCGCTATGAAAAACCGCCATTACCCACATGGCTCACCGCCATAAGCGGATTCATTTTTGGCTTTAAAAGCCTTTTTGCAATGCGTTTACCGGCAGCGTTGATCATGATGATGATGCTTTATTTCTTTTACCGGTTTCTACCAAAACTGGAAATCACCATAAAACAGGCATTTTTAGCAGGCTTGATCCTGGCCTCCTCCTTTTATATCATTTTCATGGGGCGTAACGGCCAGTGGGATATCTTCACCCATGCCTTTACCATGGTCGCCATTTATTATTTATGGGACTTTTTTAGCACTTCAGAAAAGCTTTGGAAAAGCGCATTTCTGGCAGGTTTGTTCCTCGCCTTTTCCATCATGAGCAAAGGTCCCGTCTCACTTTATGCGCTGCTCCTGCCATTCCTTATCGCCTATGGCGTGATCTATAAGTACCGCGGCCTGGGGAAAAAATGGAAACCTTTGGTGGTTATGGTGCTGCTGGCGCTGGTGTTGGGAAGCTGGTGGTTTGTCTATGTACGTCTTGCCGATCCTGTTGCCTTTCTAAAGATCACCACCCGCGAAGCGACCCGCTGGACCAACTACAATGTACGTCCCTTTTACTACTACTGGAGCTTTTTCACTCAAAGTGGAATCTGGACCATTCCCGCTTTTGTGGGGCTTTTATATCCATATCTCAAGAACAGGGTGATCAACAAAAAGGCCTACAAATTCACCCTTTTCTGGACCCTTGCAGCGGTAGTGCTTCTTTCCCTTATTCCCGAAAAGAAATCGCGTTACCTCCTGCCTGTGCTCATCCCAATGGCGATGAACACCAGCTTCTATATTGAATACCTGTTTAGAACCTTTGCCGTACTGCCAAAAAAGGAAAAATGGGTGGTAATTTTTAACCACGGCCTTATAGGCCTCATTGGAATTGTATTTCCTTTTGTGGGGTGGTACTTCCTTGAGCTCGACGGCTACTGGTTCTGGTATATAGCCACATCTGTGGTGCTCTTCGCAATTGGGATCGGGTTGTTCTATTTTCTGAAAAAGCAGCAATATCCAAAGGTTTTTTACCTCACTGTCGCCTTTATCTGCGGAATCATGGTTTTTGCATTTCCGCTTGCGAACGCACTTCTGAAAAACCCGGAGTTCCACAATATTGCTGAACTTCGGAAAAAGGCCGAACAGCAAAACCTTCCAGGTATACGAGTACAAACCTGAAACTCCCGAATTGATCTGGGAATATGGAAAACCTATTCCGCAATTGGATGAAGAGGAGCCGCAGCTTCCGCAGGAAAAGGATATTTGGACTGCTCACCCCGGAAGAGGACAGTACTTTTGTGCAAAGCCTTCAGGACTATGAGATCCTTGAAAAAGACAGATATGACCTCAATTATGTCCACCCATCAAAATCGGGATACAAGAGCAGGCTCATTAGGAGCTACTATCTTCTTAAGAAGAAGGAATAGCCGGAAAATATTTCTTCAGCAAAAATTTGAAAAGCCTGTAGAACAGGTAACCCAGTAAAATTCCGAAGAACCAGCCGGTGATAATATCGCCGGGATAGTGCACGCCTACATAGATCCTGCTGTAAGAGACTAAAAGGGCCCAGACCACGAGTACAGGAACAACACTACGAAAAAACCTCCGGAGAATTGCACCAATAAAAACGAGTACAGCCGCCGAACTGGCCGCATGAGCCGAGAAATAGCCAAACCTGCCACAGCGTACGGCAACAAAACGCGCCATCTCCATCACACCTTCCTGTCTACAGGGGCGCGGCCTCTCGATGGCATGTTTAAAAAGATTGGCGAGTTGGTCTGTACAGGCGATCATTGCGGCCACAATAAGGAGGCTCAAAAATGCCTTTTTTGGACCCAGACTTTTAAAGATCAAAAACAGCAACAGCGCGTAAAACGGGATGGAGGAAAGCTTGTTGGTGACAAAATTCCAGAAAGGATCCCACGTAGGATTCCCCAGATTGTTGAGAAAGAGGAACAGGTTTTGGTCCAGCTCGACTAAATGTTCCATTTTTTACTCCTCGTAACGTTCGATCTCTCTGTCGTAAAAAGCAGTAGCTTCATTGATAAGGCCTTCGGCTTCTGAGGCCAGCTCTTTTTCATCGGCGGCATCAAAATCTTCCAGCCACTCCACCTCGTCGTTCTCGAGATTGAGGATGAACCGTGGATATTCGGTGTGAATGATGAAAATAGCATCGGGATAATCTGTGTTATCACCTAAAAGGAACTTGGGAAAATCCATAATATATTCAGAAATTATACTTTAACGGCTGCTTCTGCATTGAGCAGCATTTTTTTGCTTAAATAATTGAACCGAAGATACAACATTAATGCAGATGCCGTAAGACCGGCAAGTAGACCAAACCAGATCCCCATGCTCCCGAAGCTTTCTTCCCTTCCCAGGAAATAGGAAATTGGGAAGGCGATAACCCAGTAGGCCACGAAAGCAAATAAGCGTAGGAATCTTTACATCCTGCAGGCCTCGCAAGGCACCAAGGATCACCACCTGCAACCCGTCGCTAAGCTGAAACAGCGCTGCTACAACCAGTAATTGTGCCGCGAGAATGTATAACCTCGGCATTGTCTATGTACAACGTGGGCAGCCAGTTCTTAAGCAGAATAAAACCTACAGCAAACAGGGCTTCTATCAAAAACACCAGCAAAAAGGTGGAAAAAGCGATCCGTCGCAAATCATAGTAATTGTCTTTACCTTTTTGGTTACCTACCCTTATTGTAGCGGTCACCCCCAGCCCCACAGCAACCATAAAGGTCATGGAAGCCAGGTTGAGCGCGATCTGGTTTGCAGCCTGTGGAAAAGTGCCCAAAGTACCGGCGAGAAAAACTGTGGCTGTAAAAATGGCGACTTCAAAGAGCATTTGAAGAGCCGTGGGAAAACCCAGGGAAAATAACCTTTTAAAAATGTCGATTTTAAGCAGCTCTTTCCTGCTCCAGATGAAATACTTTCTGAATTTCTTCTTTCTTCTAAGGATCTCCCATACGAACCAGAGCATGAAAAATCTTGAGATCAAGGTCCCCAGTGCAGCACCCTGTAGCTCCAGCCGTGGAAAGATCCAGACTCCGTAGATCAACAGGTAATTAAACACCACGTTCACAATGTTGGCGATGATGGTCGCGTACATGGCGTATTTTGTTTGTGAAAGCCCGTCGGCGAATTGTTTGTAGGCCTGGAAGATCATCAAAGGGATCATTGAGAAAGCGACGATATCCAGGTATGGGATCGCTAAGTCTACTACCTCTGGCGGTTGATTGAGATGATAGAGGATTGGTTTAGCTAAAAGCAGAAGCAGAAACAAAAAAATACCGTTTATGCCACACATGATGATGCCGTGGTGAAAATAGCTTTTTCCGGTTTCTATATCTTCGGCGCCATCGGCTTCGGCGATAAGCGGCGTAATAGCAAAAGAAAATCCAATGCCCAGCGAAAGCGCAATAAACACCAGGCTGTTACCGAGGGAAACGGCTGCCAAAGGTGCAGCCCCCAGGCGGCCCACCATAATATTATCGGCCAGCCCCACCATCACATGACCCAGCTGCCCCAGCATCACGGGAAACGCGATATGGAGATTGGTCCTGAACTCTTTTGTATAAGCCGAAATTTGCACCCCTGGTTTTTTAAGGCTGCAAAGATATAAAGTTTAGAAACCGCCAGCAGGATTCTGCGGGCAAACTTTTACTTTAGAATTTCTTCTTTAGCCGGAATATTGTCGAAGCCATATTTATCAACAAGATATACCATTGAAGCCATGGTAGCAGCTCCCAATTCCAGTTCTCGTTTATTGATCTTATCAAAGGTATCTGAAGCGGCGTGGTGGTAGTCGAAGTAACGTTGTGAATCTGGCCTTAATCCCGCCAGCACAGTGTTATCACCTTTTAATGGACCAACATCGGCACCACTTCCTCCACGTTCAAAGTAATGGATCAAATAGGGCTCAAAAAGAGGCTTCCATGCTTCTATTTTTGCGAATTGAGAGGGGGAAGCATCAAAAGAAAATCCGCGGGGAGTAAAACCACCGGAGTCACTTTCCAGGGCAAAAATGTGATTTTCGCCGTTCTTTTTTGCAACCTCTGCATATTTGTTCCCGCCTCGCAGGCCGTTTTCTTCATTCATAAAAAGTACCACCCGAATGGTTCTCTTTGGTTTTAGGCCAGATTCCTTAAGAAGGCGCAACACCTCCATAGATTGCACTACCCCTGCACCATCATCATGCGCACCATCGCCCAGATCCCATGAATCCAGATGGCCTCCAATTACAATAATTTCCTGAGGCTTTTCACTTCCTTTGATCTCTCCAATCACGTTGTAGGACTGCACGTCATCAAAGTTCCTGCAGTTCATTTTATAGTAGAAAGAGAGATCCTTGTTCAATTTTAGCATGCTGCTCAAATACTCTGCGTCTTTTGTGCTTATCGCTGCAGCAGGGATCCTTTGATTGTTTGGCAGATTTTCATAGCTCATAGAACCGGTATGCGGATTATCATCAATGATATGGCTAAGGGAACGAACGATTACGCCAACCGCACCATACTTGGCAGCTTCGACCGCGCCAAGATAACGTTGATCAACACAGCCTCCATAAGCCTCAAAAGTTTGAATGAGATCTGCACGCATTGGGCGGTTATAGAACACGATCTTGCCTTCAATTTGTTCTTTCCCGTAGTGAGCCAGATCTTCCAGCCCCTGTACCTCGATAACCTGTGCTCTAAGACCGGTATCCGGAGTAGCTACAGAACCTCCAAGAGCACAAATATTGACCTGAGTTGACGGTGCTCCTGCAGCCTGAACATAGGCGTATTCCTTAACTCCACGAGTCCACTTTGGTACCATCACCGGTTGGAGCCATACCCGGTCCAGTCCAAGATCTTCAAGTTCGGCTTTGGTATATTCCACAGCCTGTTGTGCACTCACAGAACCCGATAAGCGCCCTCCAATCTTGTTGGAAAGATGGTCCAGCCATTCATAGCTCTTTCCGTTGAGGAGCGACATATCATAAAGCTTCCGAAGATTTAAAGAATCGGTTTGTTGAACAGTGTTTTGGGCCCTTCCGAAGAAGGAAAAGCTCAGCATTATAACAAGGGCAAAATATTTTCTCATTTTGGAACTCTTTTAGTTGAGATCAAACAAAAATAGAAAACCCTGCCAAACCAGCTCTTATTTAAAGTTAATTTTAAGCACCCCTTAAAAATGTCATTTTTGAAATGCTTTTTTTCTGCGCCCTTAAAGCCGCATGAGTGCAGCTATTTTTTTATCTTTCGCCAAAATTCAAAAGCCTTGGACAAGCAGCAGATCATTAACAACGTTTCAACTTTACTTCAGGAGATCCCTACTTCTATGGAGATCGTCAAAGACGACCATAAACGGGAAAAACGGTTTCATTACCTGGCAAAACACATGGTTGAAAAAGCCATTGAAAAAGATGCCCTAATCACTTCGGAAGACGGGAAAGGAATAGCCATTCTCTTTCGCACGAGCAGTGAAGACAAAAACTTTTGGAAAGACCTCATCCAGGACCTGAAGCTGGCTTTGAATGTCACCGGGATCAAAAAAGGTCTCAAGGCGATGAAGGTGCAGAAATATGTGAAAAGTCAGCGACCGCAGAATGGAGAAGAGTATCTGTACTGTTGGTTTTGGGGTATTCTAAGCGATGCCCGGGGCAGCGACGACAGCAAAACTGCATATAACATGAAAAACCAGTTTTATGAAATTGCGGAAGAGCTGCAGCTACCAATTTACGCAGAAACAAGAATTCGCCGGATAAGCCTGGCTTACCGCCGGTATGGGTTTGAACTTTTCAATGAATGGGATCACCCCAGCGGAGATAAAATGTACTTTTTAAAATACTATCCGCCGCCGAAGGAGTAGAGCTTACTTGCTGGCAAACAGCCTCACATCTTCTTCGCTCACCTCTTTTCCGCCAAGGATGATGAGCCTTTCAACCACGTTTCGCAGTTCCCGAATGTTCCCTGTCCAGTCGTACTCTTTAAGAAGTTGGAGAGCGTCATCTGTAAAATGTTTAGTATTGATTCCCTGTTCTGCGCTCACTTTTTCGGCAAAGAAATTGACGAGTAGCGGGATATCATCCCGGCGTTCATTGAGAGCCGGCACCTTTATCAGGATCACGGCCAACCTGTGATAGAGGTCTTCTCTAAATTTCTTTTCCTCGATCTCTTTCGTAAGATCTTTGTTGGTCGCCGCGATCACGCGCACATTCACCTTAATATCTTTATCGCTTCCCACGCGGGAAATCTTGCTCTCCTGCAGCGCCCGAAGCACTTTCGCCTGGGCAGAGAGGCTCATGTCTCCCACCTCATCAAGGAATATTGTACCACCGTTGGCTGCCTCAAATTTCCCGGCCCTATCCTTGTTGGCCGAGGTAAAAGCTCCTTTTACATGTCCAAAAAGTTCACTTTCTATCAATTCTGAAGGGATTGCAGCACAATTCACCTCGATCATTGGACCCGATGAGCGATCGCTCTTTTGGTGCAGCCAATGCGCAACTAGCTCTTTTCCTGTTCCGTTTTCGCCGGTAATGAGCACCCGTGCATCTGTAGGTGCGACTTTCTCTATGATATCCTTGATCTTACTGATCTCTTTCGACTCCCCAATCATCTCCAGGTTCTTACCCACCTTCTTCTTTAGGCGCGTATTCTCCACCATCAATTCCTTACGGTCAAGAGCGTTTCTTACCGTGTTGAGAAGTCGGTTAAGATCGGGTGGCTTTGAGATGTAATCAAAGGCACCAAGTCGCATTGTGTTTACGGCAGTATCGAGATCACCATGGCCCGAGATCATTACAACGGGAATCTCAGGTTTCAGCTTTTTAACTGCTTCAAGCACTTCAACCCCGTCCATTTTAGGCATTTTTATGTCACAGAGAATAAGATCATACTCCTGTTCCCGTATTTTCTCGATTCCTTCGAGCCCGTCGCCGGCCTCTTCTACTTCATAGGTACTGTTTTCTTCGGAAAGTATTTTGATGAGCACCCTTCTAATGGCTGCTTCATCTTCGATCAATAAAATCTTTGGCATTCTTGTAATGGTTTTAAAGGTTCAGCCTGAAGGCTAAAAGCTTTCTGAAAAATCAGAAAATGTTTCTTTTCTTTTAAAGATAACAAGCAAATGGTTCCCAAAAAAGGCTTTTTTGACTATTCTTCAGATTTTCCCTTGTTGGGATAAAAATGAACATCTCTCTGCGGAAATGGGATACTAATCCCGTTATCCCTGAACTTCTGGTCGATCATATACCTCACCTGACTCTTGATCTTGGGATCTACAAAGCTGTCGGTCACAAAGAAATTAATGGAAAAGATCAATGCCGAATCTCCAAAGTCTTCAAAAAGCACAAAAGGCGCGGGTTTTTTGGTAACTCCCTGCTGTTCCATTACACTTTCCAACAGCAGCTTTTTTACCAGCTCGGTATCGCTCCCATAGGCCACTCCTACTCTCACGAATTCCCGGGTAGTGCGATGGTTTTGGGTGAAATTGAGAAAAATATCCTCTGTGAATTTGTGATTGGGAATGATCATCACCTTATCGTCGCGGGTGAGCAGGCGGGTGGTTCTAAGTTTGATATCAATTACCCTTCCTACCCTGCCTTCCATTTCAACAACATCACCAACAAGAAGAGATTTGTCTACGATGATGAACAAGCCGCCAATGATATCCTGGAACAGCTCCTGCAAAGCAAGACCCAAACCCACAAAAAGCGCTGCCGAGGCGGTAAGCAGGATGGTAATATCAATTCCTGCCGAATTTAAGATCGCAATGACCACCACTACATAAACAACGTAGCGAATAAATTTAAAAACACTGAAAAACTTCAGTTTATCGGTCTCGGCGAGTTTACGGGTAAAGAACATCCTTATCCCCCGCATGAGAATATTGGTAAGCAAAAAGGCAACAATGAGAAGAAGTACAAGACCTACTGTGATCCTGTCATTATTTCCGATAGGAATAAGTGTGAAATCAAGAAAATCCAGGATATTCCCCCAGATATCTTCCTGAATCACTTCTTTCACCTGATCTACTCCCCGTTCCTGCATTCTTAATATTTAAGCCACTTGTACAGTTCTTTATAACCCGGTTTCTTGCCATACATGAGAATACCTACCCTGTAGATCTTGGCTGCCAGCCACACCACTCCTGCGATAGATAAGACCAGGATCCCTATGGAAAGTGCAAGTTCCCACCAGGGAACTCCAAACGGGATCCTCATCAACATCACGATTGGCGAAGTAAGCGGAATCATAGAAAATACTGTTGAAACAGTGCCATGAGGATTCTCGATTACTGCAAAAAAGCCAACATAAATACCTAACATTAGGGGTAGGATCACTGGCAGCATAAACTGCTGTGTATCGGTTTCGTTATCCACCGCCGCACCAATGGCAGCGTAGATAGAACTGTATAAAAAATATCCTCCTATAAAATATACCAAAAAACTAATTAACAAGGTGAGCATTGGAAGCCTTGCGATATCGAGCAACAGCTGTTGTAGATCGTTATCTGAAATTTGTTGCATCGCCTCCTGCTGTGCCCCATGTGCCGCCGCGATGTCAATACCTGCAATAGTGGAAAGAATAGTGAGCAAAATGCCACCCAAAATCACCCAGATAAAAAATTGGGTAATGCCCGCAAATGAGGTACCCAGGATCTTGCCCAACATCAGGTGAATAGGTTTGACAGAAGAAATAATGATCTCAATGATGCGGTTGGTCTTTTCCTCAATCACGCTGCGCATAACCATGTTTCCATAGATAATAATGAACATCATCAACAGGTAACCGGCTGCCCCTCCAAAGAACATCTTCACATAGCTGGACATCTTCGAGGTCTGTTCCCCCGAGAAATTCTGAATTTGAATTTCCACATTCGCGGTAGATTCTTCGATAACCTTGACATCGATTCCGCGGTCCCGCAACCTCATGTTGGTGAGCTTGTCGTTTATGGTCTTCTCAATTTCTGTAAGGAAACCAAAGGTAGGCGCTTCTTTCGCAAAGAATTGAACATCGGGCGTTGCATCACCGTTTATCTGCGGAATATGCAAAAGGCCGTAATAGCCGTTCTCCTTCACAATGTTTTTTGCCACCTCCAGATTAGCTTCTGAAAGGTCAATGAAATTAACTTCTTTAGAGTTGGCAAAATCATGTGAAAACAGCTCGCTTTCATCAAAAACGGCCACTGTTCTTTTCTCTTCACTATTGAGGTTCGCCAGATAAGCTATTAATATTATCATTCCCACGATGATCACGGGACTCAAAAAAGTCATTACCACAAAGGTTTTGTTCTTTACCCTCGCAAGGTATTCTCTTTTTATAATAAGCCTTAGGTTACGCATAGGTGGTAACAGTTTTAATGAAAATATCGTTCACTGAAGGGATCACCTCCACAAAATGGTTCACCCGTGCCCGGCTTGTAAGATACACCAGCAGGTCATTAGGGGAAGCAGATTCATCGATCTGGATTTGCAATTTGAGGTCATTGTTGATGCTCTTGAAATCTGTCTCTGAAATACGGAACTTCGTTTCAAGCTCCTCTCTAAGCGCAACAAGATCTGGCGCCTCAAGCCCCACTTCAAAAGTGTTTGATTTGTACTCGCGTTTAATCTCGTTCACCTGCCCGTCAAGAAGTTTATTGCCTTTATGAATGAGTGCCATGTAATCACACAATTCCTCTACGCTCTCCATGCGGTGCGTGGAAAAAAGGATGGTGGCACCTTCCTCCCTCAGCTGCAGGATCTCATCTTTGATCAAGTTTGCATTGACAGGGTCAAAACCGCTAAAGGGTTCATCAAAAATGAGCAACTTGGGACGGTGCAAAACCGTGACCACAAATTGCACTTTCTGAGCCATCCCTTTAGAAAGCTCCTGAATTTTTTTATCCCACCAGTCTTCAATGTTGAGTCTTTTAAACCAGTAGCCCAGCCTTTCTTTAGCCTCTGCTTTTGAAAGTCCTTTCAACTGTGCCAGGTAAAGGGCCTGTTCTCCAACTTTCATGGATTTGTATAGGCCTCTTTCCTCGGGCAGGTACCCAATATTTTTAATATCTGCAGGTCGCAGCGGGTGCCCGTCCAGGATGATCTGGCCCTCGGTGGGTAAAGTGATCTGGTTGATAATGCGAATAAAAGAGGTTTTTCCGGCACCGTTAGGGCCCAGAAGTCCAAAGATACTGCCCCGGGGTATTTGCAGGGAAACATCATTTAGAGCTGTAAAATCGCCAAACTTTTTTGTAACGTTTTCGGCAATCAGCAGGTTATCCATAAAAAAGCTTTGATGTAAATATATCTAATTGCTACTAATGCATCAGGTATTAGGAAGATTTTAATAATCCTGCAGCTGCAGGATTTGAAGTACTCCTAAAAACAAAACCCATCCTTAATCGCTTAAGGATGGGAAAAAAATTGCTATGAAAAAGAAAAATTATCACTAACTAAGATTAGTGATGCTCAAATATATGTAAAAAAAATTAACATTCTCACATTAACTGAACATATCTTTAACTTTTTCAAAAAATGATTTATCATTTTTCTCCGGCTTAGGCTGGAAATTTTCATCTGTAGCCATTCTTTCAAAGAATTCCCGTTGTTCACGATTAAGGGTCTTAGGCGTCCACACATTCACGTGTACCAGCAAATCTCCTTTGCCGTAACCGTTGATATTTGGAATTCCCTTACCGCGCAGGCGCAGGATCTTTCCAGACTGCACTCCTTCGTCGATCTTGATCCTTACCTTTCCCGAGACAGTATCTATCTCTCTTGAAGTTCCTAAAGTAGCTTCAGAAAAGCTGATGTATAGATCATAATGCAGGTTGTCGCCTTCACGCTGCAATGCCGCATGCTCTTTCTCTTCGATGGCCACCAGGAGATCTCCGGGCACCCCATTTCCAGGGGCGTCATTACCTTTACCCGATACCTTAAGCTGCATACCTTCCACAACCCCTGCAGGGATCTTGATAGATACAGTCTCTTCTTTCATTATCAGCCCATGTGCATCTGCATCGGCAGGTTTTTGGTCAATGGTTTGACCACTTCCACCACAGGTAGTACAGGGAGAGGCTGTTTGCATTCTTCCCAAAATGGTATTGGTGACGCGTGTAATCTGGCCGGTTCCTTTACAGGTAGGACAGGTTTTATATGTTGTTCCCTTAGCCTGAACTTTACGTTTAACCTTGATCTTTTTATCGACACCATTGGCAATTTCCTCAAGAGTCAGAGAAACACGAATTCGCAGGTTACTACCTTTAACTCTTCGCTGGCCTCCACCGCCACCAAAGCCGCCAAAGCCGCCGAAACCTCCACCGCCGCCAAAGGCACCGCCAAAGATATCGCCAAACTGGCTAAAGATATCATCCATGTTCATTCCGCCACCGCCGCCGAAGCCGCCATTCTCGAATGCCTGATGTCCAAAACGGTCGTATCGTGCACGTTTATCTTCGTTGCTTAGAACTTCATAAGCCTCGGCTGCTTTTTTAAACATTTCCTCTGCCTTGGTATCTCCCGGATTTTTATCGGGGTGAAATTCTATAGCTTTTTTACGATAGGCCTTTTTGATCTCGGCTGTGGTCGCGTTCTTGCTAATTCCTAATATTTCGTAATAATCCTGTTTCATTGTGAGTTGTTGTGTTCTTTAATTGCTACAAACTACTTGCCGGTAACTACCTTTGGATAACGTATTATCCTGTCGCCCAGTTTATAGCCTTTTTCTATTACGTCAACAATCTTGCCTTTTAATTTATCTGACGGCGCAGGGATTTGAGTAATCGCCTCATGAAGGTCTGCGTCAAAGGCATCTCCTTCTTTGGTCTCCACCTCCTCCAGGCCTTTGGCACGAAGAGATTCTTTTAATTTATTATGGATCAATTCCACTCCTTTGAGTAGATTTTTATCCTTGGCTTTACCAATCTCATTAAGAGCACGATCAAAATCGTCAAGAACCGGCAAAAGAGAGGTGATCACGTCCTGTCCGGCAGTCTTGAACAATTCTACACGCTCCTTACTGGTTCGTCTTTTATAATTCTCAAATTCAGCAAAAAGCCTAAGGAACTTATCTTTTTCCTTCTCAAGATCGTTCTTAAGCTGTTCTTTTTCTGAAGTAGCCTCAGCCTTTTCTCCTGCTTCTTCGTTATCTTCGGCTTCTTCGATGGCGTCCTCAAGAATCTCTTCTACCTGATCCTTGATGCTTTCCTCTTCAGATATATTTTCTTCGTTACGTTCTTTTTCGCTCATTTTTCGATAATTTATTTTTCCGTGATACATTAGACAAAAGTGCTGCCAATAACATCAAAATGTCAAAATGTCACGGGTAAAGTTTAGTATTTCCTTAAGATTTTTTGGAGGGCCGAAGTTCTAATTTTGTCGGTTAAATTCAAACTATTTTAACCAATGAAGAAAACAGTTCTAAATCTTGTACTTGTAGCAGGAATTGCAGTAAGCAGTATCTCCTGTAAAAGTGACAAACAAAACGAAGTAAAGGCAGCTGATGCCAGGGAAGTTGCAGCGAGTACAGAAGAAGCAGCTATTTTTGAAATCGACACCACTGCCTCAACGGTTACCTGGAGAGGCACCAAACCTACCGGGGAACACAGAGGTACCATTGACATTCAAGATGGTCAACTCACAGCTAACGCCAAAGAGATCACCGGCGGGAAAGTCATTATTAACATGAACAGCATAGCTGTTACAGACGAGGGTATGGATGAAGAATCCCGCGCGAATCTGGAAAACCATCTCAAGGGAACTGTGGAGGGCAAAGAAACCGACTTCTTCAACGTTAACAAATTCCCTACAGCAACTTTTGAGATCACCGGTCTTAGTGAGAGCAATGGAAAAAAGATGCTGCAAGGCAACCTTACCATTAAGGATGAAACAAAGCACATTGAATTTCCTGTGACCACCAGTATAGAAGACGATGTGATCAATCTTAAGAGCGAAACCTTCACTATTGACAGGACAGACTGGAAAGTGAACTACGGTTCAAAAACAGTTTTCGACAATCTGGGGGATAAATTCATTAGCGATGATATGGAACTCACGATTAATGTAAAAGCAAAAAGATCCTAAAGTCTATCTTTTTTCGATTATCTAAAGCCGGCTCTTCAGCCGGCTTTCTTTTGCCATAAATCGTCAAATGCCGGTTGAAGATTGATAAAATAAAAGTTGAACCCACTGTCCTGAATTTTTTTACTGCTTACCAATTGGCTGTCTAACACTACCGATGACATTTCTCCCATGATCGTTTTCAACAGAAGAACCGGAATTTTTGGTAACCAAAGCGACTTGCCCATGGTTCTCGCCAGCTGTTCCATCAAATCCTGGTGAGTCACCGGGTTTGGAGCCACTCCATTGTACACCCCGGTTAGACCTTTTTCGAGGACATGCAGGAAAATCCTTGCCAGGTCCTTGATGTGTATCCACGACTGCCATTGGGTTCCACTGCCCAATGCGGTGCCCACATTATACTTTATTGGTCGCTCCATCTGTGGTAAAGCGCCCCCATCGTTTGACAATACCAGACCGATTCTAATTTTTGCCACCCTTAGATCAAGCTTGTTGAACTGATCTGCAGCCAATTCCCATTGTTGCACCACTTTCCCCAGAAAACCGTCGGCAATCTCCTGCTCATCTTCATAATGCATTTTCTGTGTAGAACTGGGATAGATCCCTATGGCACTGGCAGAAATCAGCTGCCCTACCTCATGTTCATTCTCTGTCAATGTTTTGTAAAGCAGGTTGAGAGAATCAATACGACTGTTGAGAATTTTTTTCTTGTTTTGGCTGGTCCAGGGTTGAAAAACACTCGCCCCGGCGAGATTAATGATCGCCCCCACTCCCTCAAGACAGGTGGTGTCAATCTCTCCCTTACGAGGGTTCCAGTAAAAGCCCCTGTAATCTTCTCTTTCCTCAAGTTTGTGTTTGCTATGAGTAAGATAGCTTACATCAAATCCTTTTTCATGGCAAAGACTGGTTATTTTTTTTCCTATTAGACCGGTAGCCCCGGTAATCAATACCCGCATTGCATTTTTTCTTTTCAAGTTAGGAATTTGACCAAACTCAAAGTTATTAATTATTAAAGGTTTAACAAGAATACAGCTATACCGCAGGTTTTGAAGCTCTAAGCATTTCCCTCTTCCCGGGCGGACCAGGAATACGTTCTACTTCAAACCCAACCGCCTGCATCGCTCTTCTTACACTTCCTTTTGCAGAATATGTGACTAAAACCCCTCCGGCTCGTAAGGCTTTATACATTTTTTCGAAGATCTCTTCTGTCCACAGTTCGGGCTGCACCCTTGGACCAAATGCATCAAAAAAGACCAGGTCAAAACTCTCAACCTCATCTATTTCATTAAAAAACTTTTGTTGCTTTGTGAGCAGAAATTCTTCTGAGATTTTTCCTTTTTCACCCCAGTTACTGCTGTGGATCCTATTGAATATTTCCCCTGCCAGCTTTTCTTCGCCCTCAAAAGAAGCAGGATAGTTGAGACACTCTAATTCTTCGGAAACGACAGGATAAGCCTCTACACCCGTATACTCAACAACAACTCCTTTTGCACGGGCGGCAAAAAAGCTCACGAGTGCATTCAACCCGGTACCGAAACCAATCTCCAGAATGCTAAAGTTCTTACGGGATGTGTTCCTTGTGAAATGTTCAAACCCGCTTTTGATAAAGACGTGCAAGGCTTCCTGGATTGCCCCATGGCGGGAATGGTAATGTTCATTCCATTCGGGAAGGAAAATGGTGACCGAACCATCGCCGGTTTTAATGATCTCTCGTTTCAATTGACTCTCTTATTTTTTAAAAATCGGGCGGAAGAGAAAATTGCTGAAAGTTTTATTATTACCTCTAATAGTTCTGAAGATTGCTACTCTTCTGCCGATGTTCTTAGGTACAAAGAAAGCATAATCTTTGAAGCTCACCATAAGCCCGCAGGATCAATATGCATCAGGTTGCTTCAGCAGTTGTTTAACTCCCATATTGCAGCTATTTCGGCTCAAAAAATTCCTTTATTGCCGCCCCATTTCCGCAGATTTCGACAGCCCTACTACATCTCTTCAAATAAAAGCACTTTTTCAGAAACAAAATTTCCGTCATCCAAGAAAAAATTAGAAATTCAAAACATTCCGTGAAACATCTGAAAAACATAACATTACCCGGAATAACAGACTCAAAAAAGAGCTTTTTTTCATGGCTTTAAAGTCTGGAAAAGGGGGATGCAAAGGCTTTAATTTAAGATAAAATTAGGGAGAGCCCCGCTTCTTTAACTGTTTTTAATTCAGTAAATTTGCAAAAACTAAGTAAATGAAAGATCGTATACCTCTCGCAATCGATGTAGTTGAGGCAGAAACCTCAAAAATCGGTTCGGTTGATTTTGATAATTTAAAATTTGGTAATGTGTTTACAGATCATATGATGATCTGTGATTATGTGGATGGAGAATGGCAAACACCCAAGATCCAGCCATACGGCCCCATAGAATTAGAACCTTCAGCAAAAGTTTTTCACTATGGGCAGGCAATCTTTGAAGGCATGAAAGCCTTTAAAGATGACCAGGACCAGGTGTGGATGTTTAGACCGGATGCTAACATTGAACGCTTTAACAAATCTTCGGTTAGGCTTGCCATTCCTGAGTTTCCAAAAGAGGTGTTTTTTGAAGGTCTTGAAACGCTCCTCAACCTTGACCGTGACTGGATCAAAAAAGGCTTTGGAAATTCGCTTTACATTAGGCCTTTTGTGATCGCTACAGAACCCGGAGTATCTGCTGCGCCTTCATCAACTTACAGGTTCATGATCATTTGTTCTCCGGCGAAGGCCTACTACAGTGGGGAAGTCCGTGTGCTGTTTGCCGACAAGTTTAGCCGTGCAGCCGATGGCGGTGTTGGATATGCAAAAGCAGCCGGCAACTATGGAGCGCAGTTCTACCCTACCAACCTTGCCAAAGAAGCCGGTTACCAGCAAATTGTTTGGACAGACGCCAAAGCTCACGAATTTCTTGAAGAGGCGGGTACAATGAATATTTTCTTTAGAATTGGAGATACTTTGCTAACCGCGCCTACCAGTGACAGGATTCTCGACGGGGTTACCCGCCGAAGCGTAATCACCCTGGCCGAAGAATATGACATTCCTCTTGAAGTGAGACGGGTAACGGTCAAAGAAGTTGTAGAGGCCGCCGAAAAAGGTGAATTGAAAGAGATGTTTGGAGCAGGAACCGCTGCTACCATTAACCCTATTAAAGGTTTTGGACACCTCGGAAATAAATTTGAGATCCCCGACCAGGAGGATTCCTACGCCAGTTTCTTCAAAACAAAGTTGATGAACATTCAATACAACAAGACCGAAGACAAACACGGCTGGAGATACCTTGTAGAAAAACAGTAACTGCTAATTAAAATATACCGGAAGACGATAGTACCTATCGTTTTCCGGTAATCCCGAAGGGTTGGAACGCCTGAAAATAAGGCTGCCTTCTTCTGAATTACCCGCGTCAAATTCCACTTCTGCAGAAAACGGCACAAATTCCTCTGTCATCCAATCTGCATCAGCTTTTGCAGTCCCTTGCACTAAAATTTTATTATCCTCATTAACCAACTCAAAGGGAAATTGACCTTCAAAATACCAGCTTCCCCTCGCCTTCTCCTCTTATTTCTAAAGGCGATGAAATTTTGTCATTTTTGGAAGGTTTGTAAACGAGAAAATCATCGGAAATACCTGCTGTATCTCTTTCCAGGTTTTCCCTTTCCTGCCTTACTTCAGTAGGATCAACATTCCTTTTTTGGTCATTTCCGCAGGAAGTAATTACACCCAAAATCAGAAGTAAAAGCAACTTTCTCATACCTGAAGATAAAAAACAAACTCCTGTCAAAAAAGCTTTTTTAGATCGGGTTTAAAATAGTGAGGCCCCTTCAAGACCTTCCCATCTTTGCGATATACCGGTTTCCCGTTGGCGCCCAGTTTACTCATATTGCTTTTTTGAATTTCCTCAAATACTTCTTCTATTTTATCCTGCAGCCCGTGTTCCAGAATGGTTCCACAAAGAATGTATAACATATCCCCGAGGGCATCGGCTACCTCTGGAAGATCCCGCTTCATTGCCGCCTGCAGGTACTCCTCATTCTCCTCTTTCATCAACTCATAACGCAGTTGAAGGGTTTCCGAAGCAAGACCTGCAGTAGGTTCTCCAGACACTCCCAATCCAAAAGCAGAATGAAACTCTGCCACAGCTTTTAATCTTTTTTTCATGCTAAAACTTTAACTTCGCACAAAATTTAAAACAATGTTTACTACCGGCCAACTGGTCTTTGCTGGAATTTTCTTTATTGTCTTTGTTGGCATCATCATCTATACTTACAGAAAAGACCTGAAGTTACACCAAAAATACTACAAGGGCACGTTGTATGTTTTTATTGCCTTTCTTCTTTTTGTCGCTCTTTTATTTGTTCTGAAGGGTTTCCTTAAAGACTGATCTCCCTTTGTATAAAAAGCAAAAACCGCCATCCCGTGAGGAGTGGCGGTTTTTTTGGTCTTTTTGAGACCTAGTTATTGACCGGAAGAAAATGATATTCCTGTGAGTATTTAAGCATCTGGTCTTCAAAAGAAGCAGGTTGCTCTACACGAATGGCTATAATTTCGCCATCTTCGTCAACTTCAGGCACCAATTCCGGATTGATGAATCCGCTGTAAGGAGCAGACTTGAAGGCCGCGTTTCTTTTTAGCACCTCCTGGTGCAGGTCTTGATCTACTTTTACACCGTAGTTCTCCACCAAATTCTTAGCGGCTTCATAATCTCCTTCAGACTTTATTCTTTGGGTTTCCCTCAACAACTGCCCGAAAAGATCACGTAGCGCATCATAATCTGTAATGTTGAAATAGGTCTTGCCATCTCGAACATTCTTCTCAATAATGCCTTTTTCACGACCTTTTTCAAATACCCAGGCACTCACCCACTGGCGGTTTCTCATGTGAGCTTCCTCAATATCTGCACCCGGTTCAAGGCGAATGAGCTGGGTCATTAATCCATTTCTAATATACCCGTCGTAAGCAGCTTTTCCTACCTTTTTGTAATCATCAACCAGCCCAAGCTCCTGGAGCTTTGGATCCATAAGGTAATAAAGACCAACCAGGTCGGCACGGCCTTCCTCTAAAGTAGAAGCGTAACTTTTAAGGGTTTCTTTGGTCTCCCCAACACCGGGATTCAACTGGCCTGATGCATGCCCCACCACTTCGTGAAGTGCGGTGTGCAATTTATCAGCAAGTTCTCCATATTCTTCTTCAAGAGCAATCTCCTCCTCGTCATTGGCAAATTCCTGCAGCCTTCCGGTTGAACCGGCATTGTTATAGGCGTTGATGATGTTTCCAAGAGAAACAGATTTGCTTCCGTGGGCCTTTCTAATCCAGTTTGAGTTTGGAAGGTTTACTCCAATTGGCGTACTTGGAGAGGCATCGCCAGATTCTCCTGCCACGATGACTGTTTTATAGGTTACCCCAACAACAGAGTCCTTCTTGTGCTCCTCCATCAAAGGTGAATTATCTTCAAACCACTGCACGTTATCTTCAACAACCTGCATTTTCCGGCTCATATCAAAATCCTTGATCTGTACGATAGATTCATAAGAACCGCTGTAACCAAGAGGATCATTGTACACTTCAATAAAGCTGTTGATGTAGTCGATATTTCCTTCGGTTGCTTCTACCCATGCGATGTTATAGTCATCCCAGGTTTGAAGGTCGCCTGTTTTGTAGTAGTCAATTAGAAGTCCAAGAGCATCAGCCTGTTTGTCATTTTCGGCTACCCCTTTAGCTTTTTCAAGCCAAAAGATGATCTTGTCTATAGCAGGACCATACATGCCACCGCTTTTCCAGGTCTTTTCTACAAGCTGCCCGTTCTCTTTGACCAGTTTGGAGTTCAAACCAAACATAAGAGGTTTTGAAGGATTGGGAGACTGTTTTTTAGCGTAGAACTGCGCCACGTCTTCGGCAGTCACGTCATCTCCATAGAAATTCACGGCCGAACCTTCTACCAGTCCTTTAGACTCATCAAGATTTACTTTTTTCACATCTTCATTATTGAAGATGACTTCGTATGCTTCTCCTGAAAGATCTGTATTGGTTTCTGAAAGCAGGGTATCAAAGTACTCTTTGCTGAAGCCGGGTTTGATCTTGTCCATGGAATAATGATGATGGATCCCGTTAGAGAACCACACCCTTTTGACATAGGTTTCAAAATTCTTCCAATCTTCTGAAGTTTTGTCGCCTTCATAGCCGGTATAAATTTTCTCCAGCGCTTCCCTGATCTTTAGGTTGTACTTGTAATTTTGGTCCCAGATGATATCACGGCCGCTTAGGCCCGCCTGGGTGAGGTAGTACACCAGTTTTTGTTCTTTCAGGCTTAAGTTTTCCCAGCCCGGGATCTGGTATCGCAAGATCTTTAGATCGGCAAATTCATCTGCCACGTAATTAAAATCATCTGTTTGAGCTACAGCTTCTGTGTCGGCAGGATTTTGAACAGCCGTTTCTGCACAGGAAAATAAGGTCGATGCTGCCAGGAGCAACATCAGGGAAGTTTTGAATTTCATTTGGAAATAGTTAATTGTTAACATTATACATACTTTCCGCAGAAAAGAAAAAAGTCACTGTTCCTACGGGGTTTTTGTTATTTTTCTTAACAAATGTAAGAATAAGCATCATTCAATTTAACTATATTAGCACAATAATTACCTAAACCAGCCATACCATCATGAAGATTATCAAGTACCTGCTGTTTTTAATATTGATCGTGTTTATTGCCGGTTCGATTTACGTAGCTACTAAAGACGGAGATTTTTCGGCAGAATCCAGCAAAGTTATGGATGCACCGGCTCCCATGCTCTATAAGGAACTCGCAGATCTTTCCAACTGGAAGAGCTGGAATTCCTGGTCCAACCTGGAAGGAACAAACATTGATCTTGGCGAAAAATCCGCCGGAGAAGGTGGCGAAATGGCCTGGACTTCAGACGAGATAAGAGATGGAAAGATCACTACGGTTTCAGGTATTCCCTACAAGCAGCTGCAGCAAGTAGTGGTGATGAATACGATGATAGGTGAAGCTGAAGCCAATATTCTTTGGACTCTCGAACCCGAAGGAGACCAAACAAGGGTGACCTGGAGAATGGAAGGATCTGAAGACTTTAAGGCCAAGCTGGCTTTTACACTCCAGGAAAATGATCTTGTTGAGGTGCTACAGCCTATTTTCGAAAAAAGCCTCGAAGATCTTGAAGCTAACGTTACCCGCAAGATGGCGGAATACTCGATAAATGTTGACGGCCTAACCGAATATGGCGGCGGCTACTACATGTATTCTTCAACCGCCGCAAAACTGGGAGAGGTGAACTCCAGGGCTGCAAACATGATTCAACAGGTGAGACTATACATGCAAAACAACAATATTTCCATAAGTGGAAAACCTCTGGTGATCTACAACCGCAGGGATGAAAGAAACGGCACCTCTATTTTTTCGGCTGCTGTTCCCACTCCAAGCCAGGTTATCACTCCCGAGGGAAGTCCCATTCTCAACGGCTACCTGGAGCCTCAAAAAGTAGTAAAAACCACCCTCAAAGGAAATCATACCAACGCTGCGGAAGCCTGGGAAAAAACCTATAGATATATTGAAGAAAACGGGCTACAGGTAAATCCGCAGGGGCAGCCTTTTGAGATGTATATTACAGATCCTGCCGAGGAAGACAACCCTGCCCTTTGGATCACTGAGATCTATATACCTGTAATGTAATGAAACAGCTGCTGCTTGTCTTTCTTGGAGGAGGTGCAGGAAGCGTGCTAAGATTCCTCATCTCAAAAAAACTGAATGAGGCCACCGTGCTTCCTCTTGGGACACTGGTTGTTAATATCGTGGGCAGCCTGATTATTGGCTATGTTTTGGGACTGGCTTACCGGCAGGAGGCATTATCAACCAATGGAGTATTACTGTTGGCAACAGGTTTCTGTGGCGGGTTCACCACCTTTTCGGCTTTTGCCTATGAGAACCAGATCTTTCTCAAAACCGGGGACTACTTAAGTATGGGCCTCTACACACTTTCGAGCCTCGTGCTGGGTTTTGCCGCGGTCTTCGTGGGACTTTACCTGGCAAAGGTGTACTAAAAATGACATTTTTGAAGCCTCTTGTTCTAATGCTTTTTGTAGGCCATTACTCCTGCGGTGACAGGAATGGACAACTCATTTTCACTGGGTGGAACGGGACAGGAATAATTTCCGCTGTAAGCGCAGTAAGGATTATAAGCCTGGTTAAAATCAATTCTTATTTTATTGGACTTTGGGATCGTGAGGTCGATATATCTTCCGCCGGAATAAGAGGTGTTGCCATTAGTGGGATCTGTAAACGGCAGAAATAAATAGTCCCTGTACTCATTGGTCTTCTTCAACTCCTGACTTTGATAAACATTTAGTTTAAACTCCTTCCCCTTAAGCTGGAAATAAACTTCTCCATATTTCACATAAACCGGCCGGCGATCTGTAGAAGTCTGCATTTCAAAAGGAGCTTCAAACGGGGTACGCACAAAGTCTGCCATGACGCTAAAGCTGGTGTCTATGGGATAAAAGTCCAGTGATACGAAGTCTTCCCGGTCACGGGGCGAAAGTGGCGATTCTTCCTCATTCCTAAATTCCTCGTTCAGGTGTTTTTGAAATTCGATCACTGCCGCCACTTTTGGTGGGGTGGAAGTCTGGCTTTGGACTTTGAATCCCACACAGCCTAACAGCACGAGCACTAAAAATCGTATTTTTAAAACTTTATTTTTCAAGGTCATAATATCTGGATTCACCAATATATTTTTTTACCAGCCAGTTAAAATCTGGTGTCATTCTAAGGCCAAGCGTGCCATCAATATTATAAACGCCCTCTTTGTCCCTGTAACCATTCTTCAGCATTTCTTCAAAATAGAATAGCGCTGTTTCATAATCATTATCTTCAGAACTTAGGGTAATGATCCTTTTATAGGCATTGTAATTGTGTGGATCAAAGATAGTGAGTATCATATTAACCAGCATTTCGTTCTGGAGATCGGGCTTTTTATTCAAAAATTCCCGCCGGGTAGTCTCTGCTATTTCCTTTACAAAACCTTCGACTCTTTTTGCCATTTTAGCTTCGGCTCCACCTTTTTGAGCAAGGGTATCCAGCTTCATCTTTTGAAAATTCCACCAGCCAAGATTTTCAAAATTTGCCGTTTCTACATCTTCCTGGAAATAATAAAGAAGGTCCGTTTTCAGGCGGTCTTCTTTTTTCATTATCTCATCTTCTTCCCTTTTTTGTTTCAGGAAGGTCCCGGACCTCTTCATCTGGTCTTGTTTTTGCCTCACTTCGGCAATATCTTTTAAACCGTCATATTTCTCTTCCATCAATTCCAGTAGATACATTGCCTGGAGCATTTCTCCCGCGCTAATCATCTTGTTGGCACGAGATATATCCTCCCCGTACAATTGGTTCACCAGTTGTATATCAAGAGGGCGTAACTCATTCTTTATAGCTTTAAGCGTCAAAGAACCCACGGCACTGGCCATGAGGTCGGGCTTTGGCCAGTCACTGGCACCGGCATAGGTGTAAACCGCCGTTAAATGCTTTTGGTCATGAAGTGCGGCAGCCGTAAGATTCATTCCTGTAGCAGTGAACTGCTCATCCCCCACGATCCCAATAAAAGCGAAATCATTCTTGCGGTCGAGCAGGTCCAGGTTCATGTATTGATTTCCTGCTGCCACGACCCCAAAGATATTACTGAACATTAACGGCATTGAACTCGCCACTTTCGCTCCCTCTAAAGCCCCTGCAGTTGATACTTGCTGCAGGTCAATTGGCAGCATGCGGGATACGGTCGCCATTAAACGGGCTGCTGTCTCCACATTTTTCACCAGTTCATTTTCATCGCTGATATTATTAGAGGAAACAATGAGGTACGATTGCTCTTCGGCAATATTTTTAAAAAGCTGTGCAGCCGACTTGCCGCGACCCTCGGGATCAAAAACAAAAAGCACCGGCCACTTACGGGTACTGTTGAAGGAGGTGGGAAGGTATAAAGCGTAACTTTCGGAAAGGCTGTCGGAAACCTTCAGGGAATCTACAACCACTCCTTTTTTTACCGAATATTCCTGGGCCGTCACCTGAAGGCCTAGCAGAAATAGGATCAGAAATTTTCTCATGGAATTAAATTAAGAAATTTCCGTTTAATTCCTGTGCCAAATTTACCATTCCACAACCCTAGGCAGGAATAAAGCAGAAACTATAAGGCATAAAAAAAGCCTCACGATACGTAAGGCTTAAGACTATAAACTAAAATGGAAACTAAGCTTGTTTCACATTTACTGCATTTATACCTTTTCTTCCTTCTTCAAGGTCAAACGTTACTTCGTCATCCTGTCTGATCTCATCAACCAGGCCATTAGCGTGAACGAAATACTCTTTACTTGATTCTTCGTCTTTAATAAATCCGTAACCTTTTGATTCATTAAAGAACTTAACAATACCTTTATTCATTATATAAATTTAAATTGACGGTAAAGGTACGACTAAAAAAATGATAACCAACTAAAATTCAGGAAATTATTATTCCCCCTTCTTTTATTCCATAAAGGCAATGTGAATCCCCTGTATCAACATGTTAACTCCAATAATGGCAATAATAAGACCCATGATTTTTTCTACCACCACGATTTTGTTAGCCCCAATATAGCGCACCAGGTATTCGCTGGAGAGAAAAGCGAGGTGGTTGAGCCACATCACCAGGGCGAACATAACGAGAATGATCCCCAGCTCAAGATAAGTGGCATCTGTGGTAAAGTTCATCGCGGTCACAATGGTACCCGGCCCGGCAAGAATAGGAATTCCAAGCGGAGAGATGGAAATTCCCTCATTAAAGTTCACCTCGGCCTGGTTGTCAATGCTGGATACCTGCGCCCTTATCATTTCAAAGCCCACAAAGAAAACGAGGATTCCACCGGTGATCTTAAAGGCGGGAATGGTCAAGCCGAAAAAATCAAAGATGTACTTTCCTAAAATGATAAATCCCGATACAATTACAAAGGCTGTAAAAGTTGCTTTTTTGGAAATATTCTTGCGCGTAGGCCTGTCTGCCTGCCTCGTAAGGCTAAGAAAAATAGGGACATTACCAAGGGGATTATTAATAGCAATGAATCCTGTAAAAACTGCAATCGCAAAAACTCCAACACTTTCCATCGAACCCGGTTTCAGAAAACTTTAAGGGGATAAAAGTATTTAAAATATAATTCCTGCAAAAACCTCACTTCAAATTGTACTTTTTTAGATGCTTCGGAAGTAAACCCTTCAAAAAATCCATTTTTGAGACTTCTTTAACGCGGCCCAAGAACCTATTTTCGTACTTTTTTGACTCTAAATCTTCCGAAGAATGAAGAGCTATAACGAAAAAAGAGATTTCAGCAAGACCAAAGAACCACGGGACGAGCCTTTAGCAAAAAAGGACGGGCAACCCATCTTCGTGATCCAAAAACACGACGCTACAAATCTGCATTACGATTTTAGGCTGGAGATCGATAATACGCTCAAGTCATGGTCTGTTCCCAAAGGTCCCAGCACAGATCCCTCTGTCAAAAGAATGGCTATTCCTACCGAAGATCATCCTATTGCCTATGCCGATTTTGAAGGTACCATTCCCAAAGGCGAATATGGCGGCGGCACTGTAATGATATGGGATAACGGCAATATTGAAAGCAATAAGAAAGATGATGACGGCAACCTCATCTCCCTTGAAGACAGCTTTAAAGAAGGAAGTATTGAAGTGGTGCTGCACGGAAAAAAGCTACAGGGCGGCTATAATTTGGTGAAGATGAAAGGCGGAAAAATGAAGGGCAACTGGCTGCTCATGAAACAGGATGACGAATATGCAGATGCCAGGCGTAATCCTGTGAGCACCCAACCAAAGAGTGCAGTAAGTGGCAAAACCCTGGAAGAAATAGCCGGGGAAGAATAAATCAAGAAGTATGGAATTTGCAAACGTAGAGATCTCGCATCCCGATAAGATCATTTTTCCTGAAAAGAAGATCACCAAAGGCCAGATGGCCGAATATTATGATCGAATTTCAGATTATATGCTGCCGTTCCTCAAGGACCGGCCGCTTACGCTGCAGCGGTTTCCTTCGGGCATCCACGAGTTTGGGTTCTACCAGAAAAATGCCTCAGACTATTTTCCGGATTTTATCAAAACCGTACAGGTTGAAACCGAAGACGGCATGAACACCCAGATCATTTGTAATGACAAGCAAACCTTGATGTACCTCGTCAACCAGGGCACCGTGGTATTCCACATCTGGTTGAGCCGCAAAGATAAACTTCGCCAGCCGGACAAGGTGGTGTTTGATTTGGATCCTTCCGAAGATGATTTTGGAAAAATAAGGGAGGCCGCAAAGGTGGTAAGAAATTACCTGCGCAAACACCACAAGGAACCTGAGTTGATGTCTACCGGAAAAAGCGGTTTGCATCTCTATTATTCCATTCGCCGCGGAAAAGATTTTGATGAAGTTAAAAAGGAGGCCCGAAAAGTAGCCGAAGAAGTTACAAAATTGCGGCCCGACCTGCTCACAACGCAGTTGAGAAAGGACCAGCGACAAGGAAAAATTTTTGTAGATTACCTGAGGAACGCATACGCTCAAACCGCGGTGTGCCCCTATTCATTAAGGGCTAACGAGGAAGCGGGGATCGCTACCCCCCTGGAGTGGGAAGAACTGTCAAAACTTGAAAGTGCTTCCTTTTATAATATTGACAACATCTTTAGACGACTGGGACAGAAAAAATAAAATTTAAAAAATTACACATGAAAGACATCAGCCCCGAACAGGCAACCGAAGAAATGACCAAAAAAGCCGAAAAACTGAAGGAGAAAGACCTGAAGAAAGTGCTACACAAACAGGAAAAAATAGAAGAAAAGATCCGCAACAACGACTCTATTAGCGGCTATATCCAAAAAGTAAGGAGCATGTTTTCCCTGGTAAAAGATTACTGGTCCGGCAACTATAATGAGGTGCCCTGGAAGACTATTGCCGCGGTAGCCGGGGCATTGCTCTACGTATGGATGCCGCTGGACCTTATTCCCGATTTTATTCCGGTCGCCGGATTTTTAGATGATGCCGGAGTCATCGCCGCCTGCCTCACCCTGGTGAATGACGACCTGGTAACTTACGAAAAGTGGAAGATCCTCGAGAAGAAAAGCCGTAATCAATCCTAAAACTTCATTTCTCATTAGATATGAACAGAGACAAATTGGAATCCATGCCTGTTTACCAAAAGGCAGTGGAAATTCTCGACATTGTAAGGAATATAGTTGACCTGGTTCCGGACGATGAAAGCCCCCTCTCAGATACCGCCAGGCACATGTACGAGGATGCCTTGCAACTAGCGCCAAAAATAGCGGGTGCCGAGGGTGGTGATCTATATGACATAAGAATGGAAAACGCCGCAGTGATTCGCAAGTGTGCCCGACAGATCTATGTAGGCTGCAATGGATTCACCATTTTCGGGGATTTCAAGGAGGTTGAATACCTCGAGATGTTGCGTGCCCATGTAGAAGAATTCAGGGTGCTGTTTGCCGAATGGGTACAAACTTTTGACCAGGAAAACTACATCATTGACCGCTGGGGCTTGTTCAATCCGCCGGGGGTGAAATATGATGATCATGACCCAGATGATGACATTCCTTTCGATCCTTTTGAAGCCTTAGAAGGCTTTGAAGATTGGGAGGATGAGGATGAGGAGGACGACGAAGAAGAGGACGAAGATTAAAGACCTTTCTAAAAAGCCCTTTTTGAGAGGTATTTAAAAGAAAAACCTCACAGGTTTCAGAAACCGTGAGGTTTAGTTTTTTATAGATCCCGATATCGCTGTCGCTCGTCGGGATAAGCAGCCTCACCTTTTTCTCGGCCCTTTGGTAAAAATTCCGCGAAAAAAGATCCCGAGTCGGCTACGCCTCTCGGGATAAGCGATTCGCACGGCTTTTACAAAAGTAAAAGCCGGCTCTCTGCTTACATATTCCGTCTATACTGCCCTCCTACTTCAAATAAAGCTGTAGTGATCTGTCCAAGGGAACAAACTTTTGTGGCTTCCATGAGCACTTCAAAAATGTTCTCATTTTGAACAGCGGCCTTTTTTACCTTGTCCAAAGTTTCTTTTTCAAGCTCTTTTTTCGCCTCGTGCAGGTTCTCCAGGGTTTTGATCTGGTTTTGCTTTTCTTCTTCCGTCGCACGAATCACTTCTCCCGGAGTCACCGTGGGAGAACCTGTAGAGCTTAAAAAAGTATTCACCCCAATGATGGGGTAGTCTCCATTGTGTTTCAAAGTTTCGTAGTACAGGCTTTCTTCCTGGATCTTACTTCTCTGGTACATGGTTTCCATGGCACCAAGCACTCCACCCCTTTCGGTAATTCTGTCGAATTCCTGCAGCACTGCCTCCTCCACAAGATCTGTCAGCTCCTCGATAATGAACGATCCCTGGATTGGATTCTCATTTTTGGCAAGTCCTAGTTCTTTATTGATGATCAACTGAATGGCCATTGCCCTTCTTACCGAAGCTTCTGTAGGCGTAGTAATTGCCTCATCATAAGCATTGGTGTGCAGCGAATTACAGTTGTCGTATATCGCGTAAAGTGCCTGAAGGGTAGTCCTGATGTCATTAAAGTCGATCTCCTGCGCGTGCAATGAGCGTCCTGATGTTTGGATATGATACTTCAACATCTGCGCTCTTGGATTTGCGCCATACTTGTACTTCATTGCCTTCGACCAGATCTTTCTCGCAACCCTTCCTATTACTGCATATTCAGGATCAATTCCATTAGAAAAGAAGAAAGAAAGGTTAGGACCAAATTTATTGATGTCCATGCCACGGCTCAGGTAGTATTCTACGTAAGTAAAGCCGTTAGCAAGGGTAAGCGCAAGTTGAGTAATTGGGTTGGCACCTGCTTCGGCAATGTGGTATCCCGAAATAGAAACCGAATAGAAGTTGCGAACATTCTCCTCGATGAAGTACTGCTGTACGTCTCCCATCAATCGCAAGGCAAATTCTGTTGAGAAGATACAGGTATTCTGCGCCTGGTCTTCCTTAAGAATATCGGCCTGCACGGTACCGCGTACCTGGCTTAAAGTTCGTTTCTTAATATCTGCATACACATCGGCCGGCAACACTTGATCACCTGTAACACCCAGCAGCATTAGTCCGAGGCCATTATTTCCTTCCGGAAGTTCTCCTCTGTATTTTGGTTGCTCTACCTCTTTCCCGGCATAGATCTTTTTGATCTTTTCCTGTACTTCGGCTTCAAGACCATTCTCTTTAATGTATTTCTCGCACTGCTGATCAATAGCCGCGTTCATGAAAAATCCAAGCAACATCGGTGCAGGACCGTTGATGGTCATACTCACCGAGGTCATTGGATCGGCAAGGTCAAAACCGGAATACAGTTTTTTCGCATCATCAAGGCAACAGATAGAAACCCCGGCATTCCCAATTTTTCCGTAGATATCGGGGCGATGATCGGGATCATTTCCGTAAAGCGTCACAGAATCAAAAGCAGTAGAAAGCCTTTTTGCCGGTAATCCCATACTCACATAATGAAAACGACGGTTGGTCCTTTCGGGAGAACCTTCGCCGGCAAACATCCTGGTAGGATCCTCACCCTGTCTTTTGAAAGGATAAAGTCCCGCGGTATAAGGAAATTCTCCCGGCACGTTTTCCTGCAGGCACCATTTCAAAATGTCACCCCAGGCAGAATATTTTGGCAGGGCCACTTTAGCGATCTGCGTGTGCGAAAGCGACTCTGTATGTGTTTTGATCTTGATCTCCTTGTCGCGTACTTTAAAGCTGTAGACAGGCTGGCGGTATTTATTCACCTTTTCATCCCAGCCGGTAATGATCTCCCAATTGTAAGGGTCAAGATCCATTTTTAGCTTGTCAAACTCCTTTTTCAAAAGGTTTACCAGCTCTTCATTTTCTGCGGAAGTTGAATTCTGAAGTTTTTCTTCTTCAACTCCAAATTTATTCAGCTCAGGAGCGACACCGGTCACAGATTCAATGGTCTTGAAGATTCCGTAGAGCCTTTGAGCCACCTCAGCCTGCGCCGAAGCCTTCTCGTCGTAAGAGCGGTTATTCTCTGAAATTTCCGAAAGATAGCGCGTCCTGCTTGGCGGGATCACGAATATCTTTTCACTCATTTCAGTGGTGATATGAAAAGTGGAATTGAAGTGCGCTCCTACTTTTTCATCGATCCTGTCCATGATCTGCCTGTAGAGCGTGTTCATTCCAGGGTCGTTGAACTGGGAAGCTATAGTCCCAAAAACCGGAAGTTTCTCAGCATCCTCATGCCACAGTCCATGGTTGCGCTGATATTGCTTCTTCACATCCCGAAGCGCATCAAGAGCGCCTCTTTTATCAAATTTGTTGATCGCAACAAGGTCGGCAAAGTCAAGCATGTCGATCTTTTCCAGCTGGGTAGCAGCCCCAAATTCAGGAGTCATCACATAAAGAGAAACATCAGAATGCTCTAAAATTTCTGTGTCTGACTGTCCAATTCCTGAAGTCTCAAGTATAATAAGGTCATAATCTGCAGCTTTTAGCACCTGAATGGCTTCAGCTACATATTTTGAAAGCGCGAGATTCGACTGCCTGGTCGCCAAAGATCTCATGTAGACCCTTGGATTGTTGATCGCGTTCATGCGGATACGATCTCCTAAAAGGGCACCGCCGGTCTTTCTTTTAGAAGGATCAACAGAAATGATCCCTATGGTTTTCTCTGGAAAATCAATCAGGAATCTTCGCACCAGTTCATCAACAAGGGAAGATTTTCCTGCGCCCCCGGTTCCTGTGATCCCCAGGACAGGAGTTTCGCTCTTCTTATTTTCCTCATGGATTTTGTCAAGAGTATCTTTTGCTACTTCAGGAAAATTCTCGGCAGCCGAGATTACACGTGCGATAGCACCTGCCTTCTTTTCTGAAAGATGCTGCACCTCCCCATTAAGATTTTCGCCAATAGGATAATCAGATTTTTCCACGAGGTCGTTGATCATTCCCTGCAGGCCGAGTGCACGGCCATCATCGGGAGAATAGATTCGGGTAATGCCGTAATCCTCCAGTTCTTTGATCTCTTCGGGAAGGATCACTCCGCCGCCGCCGCCAAAGATCTTGATGTGGCCGGCGCCTTTCTCCTGCAGCAGGTCGTACATGTATTTGAAATATTCTGTATGCCCGCCCTGGTAAGAGGTCATCGCAATGGCGTTGGCATCTTCCTGAATCGCGCAGTTCACCACCTCTTCCACACTGCGGTCGTGCCCCAGGTGGATCACTTCCACGCCGGTAGATTGTATGATGCGGCGCATGATGTTGATGGCGGCATCATGCCCATCAAAAAGGGACGCGGCCGTCACGATTCTTACTTTATTCTTAGGTTTATAAGGAGCTTGTTGTTCCATGCTTTTTCGAAATCGTTTTAGGGCTCGCAATTTACGAATTTAGATGCGAACCTGCCATTATTCAGTCGCTATTCAAAATGAGGTGCGAAAAATGCGATTTTATTGGGCTTCTTCGGCTGTAGGATAACTTTTGTTTATGATTTTCTTCTCTTCGGAATGTATAACTTTGGAAAAATCTCAGGAATGAAAAAATTATTACTCCTCTTCATACTTCCGCTAATGGCGGGATGTTCAGAACTACAACAAATAGCAGATTCCCTTCCGCAGGAAAGCGGCTACATCTCCAACGAGCAGATCGCGGCCGGATTGAGGCAGGCGCTGGACAAAGGAATTGACACGCAGGTGTCAAAACTTGCACAGGAAAACGGCTTTTTTAGCAATGAGCTGGTGCGGATCACCCTTCCACCGGAATTGCAAAAAGTGGATAAAACCCTTAGAGATGTTGGCCTTAGCTCCCTGGCCGATGAAGGCCTGAAGGTGCTTAACCGTGCCGCCGAAGATGCCGTGCAGGAAGCCACTCCTATTTTTGTCAATGCCGTAAAGGAAATTACCTTCACAGATGCACGAAATATTCTCCTGGGAGAAGATACCGCGGCGACCGCATATCTTTCTGGCAAGACCAGCGACCAGCTCTACACGAAATTCAACCCGGTGATCAATAATTCTCTTGATGATGTTGGCGCGACCCAGGTGTGGAGCAATATTATTCAAAAGTACAACCAGTTGCCGCTCACCTCTAATGTCAACCCAGATCTCGGGGATTATGTTACTAAAGAGGCTTTAAAAGGAGTTTTTACCATGATCGCCGTTGAGGAAAAGGACATTAGGAACAATTTTGCTGCCAGGACGACAGATCTTCTTAAAAGGGTTTTTGCGCTGCAGGATAAAAATCAGCTGAAATAAAGGCTTTTAAACTCCTTTTTATAGTCTTGAAAAAGGAGCTTTTTCGTGGGTTATTCACAATAGCTTAAAAGGACAAACTCCCGTCATCTCTGAAGAAGTACCTTCTTAACTCCTAAGTTTTTAACATTACCGGCTGCCGCCGTCTAGAGTTTTACAATAAAGTTAACTTAGGCTTATGACTCCTTAGATAAACTGCTGAATATCTTTGTGGTATAACAAAAGCATATGTTTCGACTCTTTGAACCACGTTCCACTTTGGAAAGGCTGCAGGAAAAGTATACTTTTTTGATGCGGCGTTCTTTTGAGCTTGCTGTTGTCGATAAAAATCGCAGCGACCTGCTCAATGAAAAGGCCTGTAAAATTCTACAGGAAATTAGGCGTATGGAGAAAAATCAGGACACGTCGAATTCGGCGTGAAGTTTTCTGAAGTAATCGAAAGCCTCAATAAGGCGCGAGCCATACCAGCTAAAAAATTCCCCATCCACAATTTGGATGCAGTCCTTCCTCACCATTTTTGACAGCTCTTCTTTATCATCTTCTTTAAACGGAAAAGGTTCCGTAGACAACAAAACAAAATCCGGTTTTAGCTTTTCCAGCTCTTCAGGTTTGACCTCCGGATATCTCGCCTTTTTATCCCCAAACACATTGCTGAAGTTATTTAACTGCAGCAAATGATCGATAAAAGTATCTTCGCCCACCACCATCCATGGATTTTTCCAAATGAAGTAGGCCACCCTCTTTTGAGGCCTTTGGGAAATAAACTCCTGAAAATCCCTTTTTTGATCCAGAACCTTCCCGACTATATCTGAAGCTTTTTCTTTTGCGCCAAAGATCATCCCGTATTCCCTGATGAGCTCCAGGGAATCATCGATGGTCTTAATATCTGAAACGTGTACAGGCGCAATTTGCTGCAGCTCCTCCACCATTCCGGGCGTATTCTCTTCTTTATTACACAAGATGATGTCGGGTGCGAGTTGGGCGATCTTTTCGGGGTGCACCTGCTTGGTGCCGCCAACCACTTCTTTTTTCTTCCGCAGTTCCTCGGGATGCACACAGAATTTGGTTACTCCCACAAGACTGTCCTCCAGACCCAGGTCTACCAGAAGTTCTGTTTGGCTTGGCACCAAAGAAATAATGCGTTGAGGGGTTTTCTCCAGTTCCAGCTTTCTGTTCATTTGATCAAAAAAAATCATCATTCAGCTGTTTTTCAGGTAACTGTATAATATAACAAGAAAAAACCGAAAGAAGAAGGACCGGTTAGAATACCTTCCAAAAATGACATTTTTGAACCTAAAGAAAGGCAGCCATTTGTTCCTGCAGCTCTTTTGCTTTGGCTGCAGCAGCTTCGGCAAAGTCAGCTTCCGAAGAAGCATAGATCACCGCCCGTGAAGCATTGACCAGCAGGCCTACATTGCGGTTCATTCCGAATTCACAAACCTTTTCAAGGTCGCCGCCCTGGGCACCGACTCCCGGAACCAATAAGAAATTCTCGGGAATTATCTCTCTGATCTCCTGTAGGTATTCGGCCTTTGTAGCTCCAACCACGTACATCAGGTTTTGGCCGTTGTTCCAGGATTTGGAAGTCTCTATCACTTTTTTGTACAGCTCCTGCCCTTCTACCTGCAGCGTTTGAAAATCAGCCGATCCCTTGTTCGAAGTAAGCGCAAGCATTATGGTATGCTTGTCCTGATACTCCAAAAATGGCTCTACGGAATCTTTTCCCATGTATGGCGCCACCGTAACCGAATCAAAGCCCAGGTCCTCAAAAAAGGCTTTGGCGTACATGCCCGAGGTGTTACCAATATCGCCACGCTTCGCATCGGCAATGGTGAAAATTTCAGGATGGTTAGCGTTCAGGTAATTGATCGTCTTCTCCAGGGCTTTCCAACCTTTAAGACCGTATGCCTCGTAAAATGCGAGGTTTGGCTTGTAAGCCACCGTAAATTCATGTGTGGCGTCAATGATTGTTTTGTTGAAGCTGAAGATGGGATCCTCCTCTTCCAGAAGTTGTTTCGGGATCTTGTTGAGATCAACGTCGAGGCCTACGCATAAAAAGGATCTTTTACGCCTTATTTGTTCTACGAGTTGGGAAGTGGTCATGTGGTTGGAAATAAAAAAAGCTGCCGTGGTCGCGGCAGCTTTTGTTGCTGTTTATTTAAAAGACATCAGAATTTGCCTTCAGTTTCTCTGTATTTTCTACAAGCTGCAGCTCGTCGATGATCTTTTGAATATCACCGTTGATGATGTTCCCCAGATCATAAAGCGTTAGCCCAATTCTGTGGTCGGTCACCCGGCCCTGCGCATAGTTATAGGTTCTAATTTTCGCACTCCTGTCTCCGCTGGAAACCATAGAGTTCCTTTTAGCGGCATCGGCTTCCATCTTCTTGGCCAGCTCCATTTCATAAAGCCTCGACCTCAATACGCGGAATGCCTTGTCCTTGTTCTTGTGCTGTGATTTCTGATCCTGGCACTGTGCCACCAATCCAGTTGGAATGTGCGTCAACCGTACCGCGGAATAGGTAGTGTTCACCGACTGTCCACCCGGTCCCGAAGAACAGAAGTAGTCAATTCGTACATCCTTGGGGTCGATCTCCACGTCAAACTCTTCAGCTTCAGGCAAGACCATAACAGTCGCTGCCGAGGTGTGCACGCGCCCCTGGGTTTCTGTTTGAGGCACACGCTGCACCCGGTGCACGCCTGCTTCAAACTTCAGGGTTCCGTAGACATCTTCGCCGGTCACATCAAAAATGATCTCTTTGAATCCGCCGCTGGTTCCCTCGCTAAAGTCAACGATCTGGTGCTTCCAGCCTTTGCTCTCAATATATTTGGTGTACATGCGGTAAAGGTCGCCGGCAAAAATACTCGCCTCGTCGCCACCGGTACCGGCACGAATCTCCATCACCACGTTCTTGGCATCCTCAGGATCTTTTGGCACGAGCATCATGCGGATCTTCTCCTCCATCGCCGGCAGTTCCTGTTTAGCTTCTTCCAGCTGCATCTTCGCCATTTCGGTCATCTCGGGATCGCTGCCATCGGCAATGATCTCTTCGGCTTCCGAAATATTTTGGGTAAGCGACATATATTTCTCGCGCTCATTCATCAGCTTCCTCAGCTCCTTATACTCCTTGTTCAGCTCGATATAGCGCTTTTGATCGGCAATGATATCGGGTTGAATGATCAGGTCATTCACCTCGTCAAATCTTTGCTTCACAATATTCAGTTTCTCAATCATAACATCTGCTTGTAAAGTGACAAATTTACGATAAATTCCACGGATTTTTAAGAAGCAGAATTTTCTTCCTGAAAATATTTTAACGGCCCAAAAACAGGATTTCTTCTGCGGAATCTTTATTTTAAGAAGCTATGAAGAAGATAGGATTTGGCGGCGGCTGCCACTGGTGTACCGAAGCAGTGTTCCAATCGGTTGAAGGCGTGGAAAGGGTCGAGCAGGGATACATTGCTTCTGAAGGCGCAGCTTCAGAATTTTCGGAAGCCGTCATCGTGCATTACCCCTCAAAAAAGGCATTTTTGGAGCGCCTAATAAAAATTCATTTGGCGACGCATAATTCCACTTCCAACCATTCTTTCCGAAGTAAATACCGCAGCGCGATCTACTGTTTTTCTTCGGAAGATGCCGCGGAAGCTCAAAAAATTGTCGATAAACTGATGCAGGAATCTTCCGAAGCCATCATTACACAAGTTCTACCCTTCCGAAGTTTCAAAGCTTCCAGAGAGCAGATCCAGAACTACTACAAAAAACATCCTGAAGCGCCTTTTTGCAAGAGGTATATCGAGCCGAAACTGGAAATTTTAAGAACCGATCTAAAAGGTTCTCACTAAGGAAAAAATCTAAAGAATCAGCCCCTATAATGTTTCACGCAAAGCTCGCAAAGGAAAATCCGCCGAGAGCGCAGAGGTTTTACAGGTCATTTACAAGCCGGTGAATTCCATTTTTAAGAATTTTGGTGTTGAAGTTGATCAAAAGTCCCAGCTTCTTTTCGGAAAGCTTCAAATAGGTAAGCAGCTGAGAAAAATGAACAGGCGCAAGATTTTCGAGTGACTTAATCTCTACAATCACCTTATTTTCTACCAGAAGATCCAGTCTATACCCTACGTCCATTTTAATGTCCTTATACACGAAAGGCATAGGTAATTGTTGTTGCACATTAAGGCCTATCTCCTTTAGCTCATAAGCCAAAGCATTTTCATAAGCAGATTCCAGAAGCCCCGGACCCACCTTACGGTGAAGCTCCATTGCACAGCCAATTATCTTAAAAGAAATTTCATTTTCAGTCACACAATGAAGTTAATAAATCTTTGCGATCTTCGCGCAGATCTTTGCGCTCTCTGCGTGAAATCAGGAATAATTGAACTCTCCAAACTTACTCTTAATCGTCAATTTCTTTTCTTCTGAAGCTTCTACGCGGCCTATAATCTTCGCGTCTACATCAAAAGATTTTGAGATGGAAATAATATCTTCGGCAATTTCTTCATTCACATAAAGCTCCATGCGGTGCCCCATGTTAAATACCTGGTACATCTCTTTCCAGTCTGTTCCGCTTTCTTCCTGAATTAACTTGAAAAGTGGCGGAACTTCGAACATATTGTTCTTTACCACATGAACATTATCCACAAAGTGAAGCACCTTGGTCTGTGCACCACCGCTGCAGTGAACCATTCCAAAAATGTCATTTTTGGAATGGTTTTCCAGGATCTTTTTAATGACGGGAGCATAGGTTCGCGTTGGAGAAAGTACCAGTTTACCGGCATCCAGCGGCGAATCTTCAACCTTATCGGTAAGATTTTTTGAACCTCCGTAAATGAGTTCATTTGGAATAGAAGGATCAAAACTTTCGGGATATTTAACTGCTAAATAGTTGCTGAATACGTCATGCCTTGCAGAGGTAAGCCCGTTGCTGCCCATGCCGCCGTTGTATTCTTTCTCATAAGTAGCTTTTCCGAAGGAAGACAATCCCACGATCACATTACCCGGTTTTATCCTGGCATTGTCGATCACTTCACTGCGTTTCATTCGTGCGGTTACCGTGGAATCCACGATAATTGTACGCACAAGGTCACCCACATCGGCAGTTTCGCCACCGGTAGAGTGAATCTTTATTCCGAAGTTATTGAGATCATTCAGAAGTTCTTCAGTACCATTGATAATGGCAGAGATCACCTCACCCGGCACCAGATTCTTGTTACGGCCAATGGTGGAAGAAAGCATAATATTGTCAACCGCACCCACGCAAAGCAGGTCATCGATGTTCATGATAAGCGCGTCCTGCGCAATGCCTTTCCAAACAGAAAGATCGCCTGTCTCTTTCCAGTACATGTAAGCCAGGGAAGACTTGGTGCCGGCGCCATCGGCATGCATGATGAGGCAGTAATCTTCATCTCCTGTAAGATGATCTGGCACGATCTTGCAAAATGCCTTAGGAAAAAGGCCTTTATCTACATTCTTGATCGCGTTGTGAACGTCCTCCTTTCCGGCAGAAACTCCGCGGCCGGCATATCTTTTACTGATCTCTTTGCTCATGTCGTGTGTTTGTGGGTCAAAGATAGCCAGAAATCCCTTTTTTGCCACCTAATAAAAAAGGAAAAAGCCACACCCTTACGGATATGGCTTTCTTCAAAAATTCCTATTCTTAGAAATTACCTGGTGAACAAAAGTTCCCTGTACTTGGTCAACGGCCAGATCTCATCATCGATCAACAGCTCCAGCTTATCACAATGGTACCTGATGTCCTCAAAATGTGGTTTCACGTCATCGCAATATGCAAAGGCTTTCTTCTCCACATCTTCGATCTTGTTGGCTTTTTTACGGGACTCGATCATATTTGTAACCCCGGAGTTGATCTTCGCGATATGTGCAGAAATGTCTTCAACGATCTCCAGCTGTTCCTTGGCGTGCTTCTTAAAATCTGTCACCGTAGATATCTTTCAAATCCGCGCACATTCTTGATCAACATGTTCTGGTAGCGAATAGATGTTGGGATCATGTGGTTCCTCGCGATATCTCCAAGGATACGGCTCTCGATCTGAACCCTCATGATGTACTCTTCCAGCTCGATCTCGTGACGCGCTTCAACCTCGGTACGGTTCATTACCCCAAGTTCTTCGAATAGCGCGACAGTCTTATCAGACACCTTGGCTTTTAAAGCCTGAGGTGTACTCCTGTTATTGCTCAATCCTCTTTTTTCTGCCTCTTTTTCCCATGCTTCGGAATAACCGTCACCTTCAAATCGGATCTTCTTGGAATCTTTGATGTACTCCCTAAGAACATTGAAGATAGCATCGTCTTTCTTCATTTTCTTGCCCTTGGTGAGCTCATCTACTTCTTTTTTGAATTCCTTCAGCTGTTTTGCGACTATAGTGTTCAGCACGGTCATGGGCTGCGCACAGTTGGCGGTAGAACCTACGGCACGGAATTCAAATTTATTTCCTGTGAAGGCAAAAGAAGAAGTCCTGTTCCTGTCTGTATTGTCAAGCAGGATCTCAGGGATCTTACCTACCACGTTAAGTTTAAGTTCTGTTTTTTCCTGCGGAGAAAGTTTTCCGTCGGTCACTTTTTCGAGCTCGTCAAGCACTTCGGTCAACTGTGACCCGATGAATGTTGAAATAATCGCCGGCGGAGCCTCATTTGCACCAAGCCGAAATCATTTGATGCACTTGCTATTGAAGCTCTCAGCAGCTCCTCGTTATCATAGACCGCCTTGATGGTGTTGATGAAAAATGTTAAAAACTGAAGGTTTTTCATCGGAGTTGAACCGGGACCTAGAAGATTTACTCCCGTATCTGTGCTCAAAGACCAGTTGTTGTGTTTTCCACTTCCGTTGATCCCTGCGAAGGGTTTCTCGTGGAAAAGCACTACAAAATTATGTCTTTCGGCAACTCTTTGCATCACATCCATCAAAAGAGAGTTGTGATCTACAGCCAGGTTGGCCTCCTCAAAGATGGGCGCCAGTTCAAATTGATTCGGCGCTACTTCGTTGTGACGGGTTTTTACCGGTACTCCCAACAACATACATTCTTTTTCAAGGTCTCGCATGTAAGCCAGCACTCGTGATGGAATAGAACCAAAATAATGATCATCAAGCTGCTGTCCTTTTGCCGGGGAATGTCCCAGCAAAGTGCGGCCTGCCAGTTGAAGGTCTGGCCTGGAAGCCGCAAGTGCAGAGTCAATTAAAAAGTATTCCTGTTCCCAACCCAGGGTGGCCTGTACTTTGGAAACATTTTTGTCAAAATATTTAGCAACATCTGTAGCTGCCTGGTCTACGGCCTGAAGGGCACGTAAAAGAGGGGTCTTGAAATCAAGAGCTTCTCCCGTATAAGAAACGAAAACGCTGGGAATACATAGGGTGGTTCCGTAGATAAAAGCAGGGGAAGTTGGGTCCCAAGCAGTATAGCCGCGGGCTTCAAATGTGTTTCTAATCCCCCCGTGAGGGAAACTTGAGGCATCGGGTTCCTGCTGTACGAGTTGACTACCCCCAAATTTTTCAATTGCCAGGCCATCACCAATGGTTTCAAAAAAGGCATCATGTTTCTCGGCAGTGCTTCCTGTTAAAGGTTGGAACCAATGCGTATAATGAGTAGCTCCTTTAGAAATCGCCCATTCTTTCATTCCGGTTGAGATATGGTCGGCGATGGTACGGTCAATTTTTTTACCGGTCGCATTTGCTTCCTTCACGCTTTGATAAGCTTCTTTGGTAAGAAACTGTCGCATGACGCTTTCAGTAAAGACGTTTCTACCAAAGAGTTCAGACCTGCGTTCGGTCTCCTCTATTTCTACTGGTTTGCGGTTAAGGGTTTCTTTTAAGGCTTGAAATCTTAGTGTTGCCATTGTTGTGTTGTTTTTACAGCACAAATATATATGTTTTAGTTACACCCCCACAAAATAAGAGGGGTACTTTAAATAAATTTTATGTTTTTCTAAATATACCCCCTTAAAAATAGCCTCTAATCAATAAAAGCTAAACTCACGAATACTACATAGCCCGCAAAAAGAATAAGACCTTTATATCGTCCCATGCTGAATTTCTTCGGAAGAAAAGCCAGGGGAATTAATAGGAAAGCGATTCCCATCATCCAGAAGATATCGCTGGAGAGAAGCGCTTGAGATTTGAGTGCTATGGGCTGAATGATGGCGGTAATACCCAACACAGAACCAATGTTGAAGATATTAGACCCAATGAGATTTCCTAAAGACAACGCCTTTTCCTGTTTCAAAGCTGCAATAACCGATGCGGCAAGTTCGGGAACACTTGTTCCCACTGCGATCATAGTCACAGAGATCACCCTTTCACTTACCCCCATAGCCGTCGCAAGGTCAACTGCTCCTTTTACAAGAAGTTCAGATCCCCCGTAAAGTGCCGCCCCGCCAATGAGCAACCAAATGATCATTTTAAAGACCGAAACCGCCTGCAGCTGCGGGTCCACTTCATCTGCCTGCAATTCAGGTTTCCGCCGGGCACGTCTAATAAGCAGCACGAGGTATAACACGATTCCCCCAAGCAGCAACAGCCCCTCTGTCCTGGAAAGCATTCTTTCCGAAGAAAGAAAAAAGTAAAGCATAAAAGAAAAGACCATCATCACCGGCCAGTTGAACCGGTAGAAATCCCTGTCGATGAGCAGCGGGGAGATAATAGCCGTGATACCCAGCACCAGGCCGATGTTGGCTATGTTTGAGCCTATTATGTTCCCAAGAGAAATGTCTGAAAAACCTTCTAAAGCGGCTTGCAGACTCACCAAAAGCTCGGGTGCCGAAGTGGCGAAACTTACCACGGTCAACCCTATCACCATTCTGGAAAGATTGAGCCTAAAAGAGATCGCTACCGAGGAACGAACTAAAAATTCGCCTCCCACGACCAACAATAAAAAGCCCAGAAAAATGTAAAATATGCTCATTAACCTTTTTTTGCGAAGATAAGGATTCTTCCCGAAGGCTCTGATGCTGCTGCTGCCCCGGCACAAGCTCACCTATTTTTTGGTTTCTTTAAAATTAATAACTATAAAAATAGTTATACAACGATAATTTTAGTTATGTTTGTTTCAAGTTATTGTTTATAACCACTTTTGTATGGAAAAATTAACCAATAAAGAAGAAGAGATCATGAGGATCCTTTGGCAGCTCAATGCCGCTTTTGTCAAAGATATCATCGCCGAAATACCTGAATCGGGCTTGCATTACAACACGGTTTCAACTATTGTAAGGCATTTGGAAGAAAAAGGCTTTGTTAACCACAAAGCTTTTGGAAAAACCCATCAATACTTTCCAATCGTGACCAAAGAGGAATATCGCAAGCAGATCATGCATACAACCGCTAAAAAGTTTTTTGACAATTCATATAAAAATGTGGTCTCGTTCTTCGCCAAAGAAGAAAAGATAAGCGCTGCAGAACTCAGGGAAATTTTAGAAATTATCGAAAAAGAGAAATAATGCAGGAGCTCATCATTTATCTTCTCAAAAGTGCGGGATTAACGGGGCTTTTCTATACTGCCTATTTCTTCCTGTTAAAAAACGACACCGGCTTTAGAAGAAATCGTTTCTTCTTAATTGCCGGGATCTTTACCTCCCTTTTGCTGCCCTTGCTAAAGATCACCCGTACAATCGTTGTCCCGGCCAAAGAAATTCCCTTTTCTCTACAAAACGTGCCCGCTCAGACAATGGCAGGCATTACCAATTCAAACAATGTTGACTGGTGGCAAATTACAGGAATTGTTTATCTGGCAGGCCTCGGGTTTTTCCTGCTAAAGTTTACTGCTGAACTTTTTTCATTACTGAAGCTTATCCATTTTCACAAAAAGACAAAAGAAGATGGGCTTTACCTCATCCGAAAAAGCGGTTTAAATCAGCCTTTCTCTTTCTTTAAATTCATAGTTTTTGATCCTGCCGCGCACACTGCTTCAGAATTAGAGATGATCCTGAGCCACGAACGCTCCCATGCAAGGCAGTGGCACTCCCTGGATCAACTATTGATCAATCTTATGACCCCTGTACTTTGGTTCAACCCCCTGGCATGGCTCTACAGAAAAACCGTGGTTCAAAACCTGGAATACCTGGCAGATCGTGAAGTTTTGGCCTCTCATACTTCAAAAAAAGAATATCAGAAAACGCTTTTAAAAATTTCTGTAGGTGGTTTGCAACCCGCTCTCACCAATCAGTTTTATCAATCTTTAATCAAAAAACGAATCCTTATGCTGAACAAGAATAATACTCAAAAATCCCATTTTTGGAAGACTGGTATTTTACTGCCTTTGTTAGGGCTATTCATCTTTTTCTTCAACGTAAAGACTGATGCTCAGGAAAAAGAGTCTTCCACAGCACAAATGACAAAAACAGAAATTACGGCTTATGTTACCAAAACTTCTGATGAAAAGAGCCTCGATACTTTCAAGAAATTGTTTAAAAAACAGGGAATAGACCTCACATTTAATAATTTAAATTTTGAAGACGGAATTCTAACTTCCATCAGCGTTAGTTTCAAAAAACCTTCGGGGGCAAATGGTAACCTGAGTCTGTACAACCCTGAGGGTATTGGTGCCCTTTTGTTACATACAGATGGAAAAAGTTTCACCATGACACCGGTGAATTCTGTTCCAGAGCATCCCACAAATCCTTTGGAAGGAATTGGAAATTCGCCGCTTTACGTGCTTGGAGGCAAACAATATGATGCCGCCCTGCTCTATGGAAAATATGTGCAGATCAAGGAAGATTGGAAGGTATTAAAGCCCCGGGAGGCGAGATCAAAATACGGTCGAAAAGCAAAAGAAGGGGCAATTGTCATAGCCGAAGAAAATTTAATAGAAGATTTCAAAGAGGCTCTGAAAAAAGTGGACTTAAATGAAATGCCGATGAAACAAACCTTCATACATATTGAAGAAGGTAAAAAACCCGCCTTAATTGTGGTAGATTCCAAAGTTACGAGCGGCGAACCCTCGCAACCCATTGGATTTGAAGCTCAGGAGATCAAGTTTCACAAAAAAGCCGGGGATATTATTGCTATTGAAAGAGCGAACGAGAACGATCAAAAGGTCGCCTTACAGAGGCCTACCCCACTTCTCGTAATAGATGGAGAAATCAAGGAGAACGATTTTGACCTTGAGAGAATCCATCCTTCAACTATTAGATCTATGAATGTCATAAAAGGAAAGGATGCTGTTGAGAAATATGGAGATCAGGGAGAAAATGGGGTTCTTGAAATAGCTCTTAAGTCGGAAGAGGAATTAAAAGGCGAAGATGCAAAGCAGTCTGTCACTTTAAGCAGCTGGCGATATGATGATGACAAAAAAGGTAGTAGCACCCTCACCATTTTGAAAAGCAATGAAAATCCTTCACCCCGGCTGCCTCAGGAAAGCCTTATTGTTCTTGATGGGAAAGTAATGGGCGAAAATTTTGACCGGGGCTCAATACACCCTCAGGATATAGAAAAAATCACAGTACTAAAGGGACCTCAGGCCACAGAAAAATACGGAAAAAAAGCCGCCAAAGGCGTGATAGAGATCACTACTAAAGATTAGAATTATTTGAAGCCAAATCTTTAAGGCCTTTCAAAAATGTCATTTTTGGAAGGCCTTCCTTTCACCACTTGTCCTAAAAAAGAAGTTCTTATCTTTAAAAGAAAATAATCCAGGTGAAAAAAGCCATTTTTAAGGCACTTGCCAAACTGAACAAAAAGCTGCTGCCCAGCTACAGCAAAAGGCAGCTGGATCTGGCAAAGGCCACAAAATTCCAGATGGCCATTATTGGCTGGAAACTTTGGGTAACAAAGAATTCACTCTAATTAATTCAAAATTCAAAATTCAGGATTCAAAATTGAGACCAATTGTTCCTCAAGTAATGGCAAATGACCACTCCCGAATTAACGAATTAACGAATTAACGAATTAACGAATTAACCAATCCCCAATTAACTAATAGCTAAACAGCGAAGCCACTTCATAACCTTTAAGTTTTTCTTTGCCGTTAAGGAATTCCAGGTCCATCAGGAAGTTGCATTGAACGATCTCCCCTCCCATCTTTTCCACAAGTTTACAGGCTGCGGCAGCTGTACCGCCGGTGGCAAGCACGTCATCATGTATCAAAATTCTTTCTCCTTTCTGGATCGCATCTGCATGAATCTCCAACACATCTTCCCCATATTCCAGGGAATAGCTCTCCCTGTGGGTATCAAAGGGCAATTTCCCCGGCTTACGCACCGGGATAAAGCCTGCGCCCAGCCTTTCGGCCAGTAGAGTGGCAAAGAAAAATCCGCGCGATTCGATCCCCACAACTTTGTCGATCCTGTTACTGTTTAAAAGGTCCAAAAGCGCCTGTACTGTTGCCCGGGTCGCCTGTGGATTTTGCAGTAAGGGAGTAATGTCTTTGTAAACAATCCCCGGCTTTGGGAAATCTTTGATGTCTCTTATATAATCTTTTAGTTGAATCATGTTCATGGTTTTTACCAGGGATAAAGGTCAGCAATTTCTAAGGTTTGAAAAAGTAGAATTGCAGCAACGTTTCAGGAGCTTAAATAATAAAATTAGACATACCAAACAGAACAAAAAACACAGTTTTAACCGCGTTTTTGCTATCCCGTTGATCTTCTCCCAAATTTAAGTTAATGCAGCCTTTTTATGGGGAATTTTCCCCATTTTTTGACTAATTTAATCTTCCCTCCAAAATTACAGTAATTCCTAAAAATTCAGAGAAATGAGCGATCAATCCAAGCGGGAATACAACCTCCGCCAGCTCCTCGAAGACAACTTTATTGTCTCGAACTTGCTCCGCAAAATCGCGGAAGCAATCTCTGATACTTCTCTGGAAAATTATTTCTTGAGCCTGGCCCAAAAAAGAAACCAGTTTGCAGTTGAACTCAGCGATAATATCGCATTTTACGGGGGAAACAAACCTTATTTTCCACCCAATGCTTATGACCGCAGGTGGATTAAAATGGCAACAACAGGCAAAAACAAAATTCTGAAGAGATTTTACAAGCTGCACAAGGCCAGCCTGGAGAAATATCAGACCGCCCTTTCACAAGTGAATGACGGTAATTGCCGTGAGATTCTTATTAGACATAAAGCTTATATTGAAAACTGCCTTTTTGAACTTAAAGCTTTAAGGACCGTCCTCAAATACAGTAAACAACAACGAATGACGGACCAAAAGAATGTGTACGAACAAAGCTGATCATTTACTTCATCATCTTTTTACAGGCCTGCCACGTGCAGGCCTTCTTTATGAAAACCGGTTGTTCCTCAGGTTTTGATTATCTTGCCCACACGAAAAATCCTACTCCAAAATGATAAAAAGATCAGCTTTTTTGCTGTTGATGCTTTTGAGCCTTCAGCAAATGCTCGCACAAGAATCAAGTTTAAGTGTAGAAAAGATCATGCAGGACCCTTTATGGATGGGTACCTTCCCTTCGGAAATCTCCTGGGGCGTCAACAGTGAAAACATCTACTTTATGTACAACCCTGACAGCAATCCCGCAGATTCGCTGTACAGGATCAACATAAAGCATCCCGAAAAAATCCTAAAGGTAGACTGGAAGGCACAAAAAGAACTGCTCCCGAAAAATGGCGACTTCAACGACAAAAGAACAAAGAAGGTTTACGCCAGGAACGGCAGCCTCTTCCTTTTTGATCTAAAAAAGCAGGAAAAACAAGAGCTTCTTGATCTAGGGGAAGATATATCCAATCCCGAGTTTCTGGCCAGTGAAAACCTCATCAGCTTCGTTATGAACGACAACGCCTTTGTATACCGGATGGATTCTGGCCAGCTCCAGAAGATCACCAACATCAAAAGCGGCAATAAAAAAGAGGAAAAAGAAAAGGAACTTTCTGAACAGGATCAATGGCTTGAGCAGGAAAATCTGGATCTATTGCAAGTCGTGAAGCAGCGGGAGGACGATCGTCAAAGCTCTGAAGATTACCGCAAAATGACCAAAGACCCTGAAGATTTTACTTTTTATGCAGGAGATAAACGTGTTTCAAGCCTTCAGGTTTCACCAGATGCCCGGTATGTAACTTTCAACCTCATTAGCCGCGGCGATTCAAAAGACACCAAGGTGCCAAATTATACAGATGCCTCGGGGTATACTGTAGAACTGCCCTCGCGAAGCAAAGTGGGCGGAGAACATACTAAGGTCGAGATGGCCATCTATGACCTCAAAAAAGACACTGTCTACATGCTAAAGACACAGGATCTTCCCGGCATTAAAGATCTTCCGGATTACGTAAAGGATTATCCCGAAAAAGAATGGAAGGAAGAAGTTCGGGAGGTCATTCCGTCTGGTCCTTATTTTTCTGAAGACGGTAAAAAAGCGGTTGTTAACCTAAGATCCATAGACAATAAAGACAGATGGATTGCCCTGCTGGATCTAAAGACCGGCAATTTGCAATCTCTTGACCGTCAGCGCGACGAGGCGTGGATCGCAGGCCCCGGTATTGGCTGGACCTATAGCACCGGTACGCTGGGTTGGCTACCGGATGATAAAACCATTTATTTCCAAAGCGAAGAAACCGGCTATTCTCACCTGTATTTGCTGAATGTGAATACGGGAAAAAAAGAGCAGTTAACTTCAGGTAATTTCGAAGTTTTCGACCCCTTCCTTTCCTACGACAAAAAGAGCTGGTTCCTTACTGCTTCAAAAGTTGGGCCGGGCGAGCGTCATTTTTACAAGATGCCTGTGAGAGGTGGAAAAATGGAGCAACTTACAAAGCTAACGGGCAACAATGAGGTTTATCTCTCTCCAGATGAAAAATATATGGCCATCAGGTATTCCTATAGCAACAAACCATGGGAATTGTATCTCAAGAAAACTTCAGCCAAAGCCGAAGCAAAACAATTGACTTCAGGACAATCTCAGGAATTCAGCAGCTATGATTGGAGAGATCCTGACTTGATAAAGTTCGAAGCTAAAGACGGGGCAATGGTGCCGGCGAGACTCTACACCCCATCAAAAGACACAAAGAACGGCGCGGCTGTAATTTTTGTGCATGGTGCGGGTTACTTGCAGAATGTGCATAAATGGTGGTCCACCTACTTTAGGGAATATATGTTCCACAATTTATTGACAGATCTAGGTTATACGGTGCTCGACATCGATTACCGCGGAAGTTCCGGCTATGGGCGTGACTGGAGAACCGGAATCTATCGCCATATGGGTGGCAAGGACCTTTCTGATCAGGTTGACGGTGCAAAATTCCTCGTAGAAGAACATGGTATTGACGGGGAAAGAATTGGCATTTATGGGGGCAGCTACGGCGGATTCATTACGCTTATGGCGATGTTCACCGAACCCGGTACCTTTAAATCTGGTGCGGCGTTGAGATCTGTGACAGACTGGGCTCATTACAACCACGGTTATACCTCCAATATTCTTAATGAACCGGTCAATGACCCCATCGCCTACAAGCGCTCCTCTCCTATTTATTTTGCTGAAGGCCTGGAAGGCAACCTGCTTATCGCTCATGGTATGACAGACACGAATGTACATTTCCAGGATGTGGTGCGGCTGGCGCAACGATTAATAGAACTTGGAAAAGAGGATTGGGAACTGGCTGTCTTCCCTGTAGAAAATCATGGTTTTGTAGAACCCAGCAGTTGGACAGATGAGTATCGCAGGATTCTCGAGCTCTTCAATAATACTTTACTGAAGAAATAGTTATCACAGAAAAAGATTCCAAGAAGGCCGGTATTTTTCAATATCGGCCTTTTACTTTCAGTAAATTCATTTTTAAGCCTGAAGAAATTTTATATCTTTAAAAGACCAATTAAACTTAACCATGAAAAACATTCTTGTAGCCATCAATCATCCAAAAAACGCCCCGGTGCTAATGGCAAAAGCCGAAGAATTCGCCCGTTCCTTCAATTCAACGGTCTGGATTCTGCATGTTAACGAACCCGACCCCGACAGCTTTATAGGTTTAGAAGCAGGCCCACAATACGCCCAGGATAAACGTGTGGCAAATCGCAAGAAAGAAGCTGACCTCGTGAAACAACTGGAAGCGGAATTAAAAGAAAAGAATATTGACGCCCGGGCTGTCATCATAGAAGGACCAACAGAAAAAATGATCAAAGAAGAAGTGAAAAAACTTCACGTGGACCTGCTCATCGCCGGTCACCACAAACGCAATTTTTTCTACCAGCTGTTCACCGGCAACCTCGAACAGGACATTATTGAAGACCTCAATGTGCCTGTCCTCCTTGTACCGGTCGAAAAAAGGTAAAAATTCCACCCATTCTCCAAAAATTGATACTTTTAAACCTGACCGGGTTTTGAGGTTCATTTTACCTGCAATGACCTGACCTTAAATTTTTTGAGCTTATTGTACATCGCGTTCATATCCATTTATTTTATCTTATATTTGCCCAACTTTAACAAAACCTTAACTGCAGGTGATGTTCTCGATAAGGGCATAAGCGGTTGAAGTTAAAACTTTCATTCCCTACCCATGAAGGACCTTAACTGGAAAGATATTTTTAAGACCATGCCTTTTCCCTGCGTGGTATTAGAACCTAAAAGCCCTGATAATTTTACGGTAATAGACGCCAACCCTGCCTATCTCGAACTCCTGGGGATCACTCCAGGAGATTTGCTCCACAAAGACACCAAAGAAGCTTTCCCTCCCAATCCTGAAGCAGAAGGATATTATGGGCACGATTCTCTTTTGAAAGCTCTTTCGAAGGTCATGACTTCAGGGAAAAGTCAGAAAGTTGAGGAATTTCGTTACGATGTTCCGGTGAGGAGTACCGGTAAATTTGAGACCAGGTATTTCACTTCCGAAAACATACCTCTTAAAAATGACAATGGGAAAGTGGCTTTCATACTGCACACTACCCGTGAAGTGACAGAGGAAATGGAAATGGAAGCTCGTGAAAAAGAGATTCAGGAAGAGCTAAGCATAAGCAGGCAACAGTACAGGAATTTCATTAGGCAAAACCCCGATGGCCTTTACCGCCTTGACCTCGATGGGAATTTTTTACATGCCAACAAAGGCCTCGCCGACATGGCCGCAGTTTCTGTAGAAGAAATTATTGGTTCCAATTTTTTACCTTTTTGCGCCCCTTACCACCAGAGTCTTATTGTTGAACATTTTTCTCAGGCGCGCGAAGGTAAAATCACTTCTTTTGAAGCAGATTTTATTTCCCGCACCAATACCGAATATACCCTTAAGATCCTGCTCATGCCTATGTTCCTGAATGGGAAGATCGCAGAGGTTCATGGGATTGCAAAAGATGTGACAGAGATGCGGCAGACTGAAAAGATCATGGTCGAAAAAAGCCGTTTTCTCGAGGTAAATGCAGCTTTCGTGAGCTCGCTGCTGGAAAATGAGATCAACGACGCGGCACTACAGGATACTTTCGCGGTGATCGCCCAGACAGTAGAAGCCGACAGGATGTACTATTTTGGAGCAGATATAGTAGAGGGAGAGATCCTCATTAGCCAAAAAGTAGAATGGTGCAGTTCTCTTGCCGAGCCCCAGATGGACAATGACGAGATGCAGAACATGCCTCTCAAAAAGGTGGAGGAGATCATTCCGCCGCTCTCGAAGAACTTGCCGTTTACAGCTACCCTGAGTAAACTTGATGCGGGGGAACTAAAAAATATCTTCCTGGAGCAGGACATCCGGTCAATGTTGCTACTACCAATTTTCCTGCAAGACCAGCTATTTGGCTTTGTCGGGTTTGACGATTGCAAGAGCGAAAGGATTTGGAAAGAAGAAGAAATCAGCTTTTTAAGGAGCCTTACGCAAAACCTTACCAATGCCTTTGAAAAACGGGAAGCCCTGGATAAAGTCAGGAAACGGGAGGAAGAACTGCGGCAGAGTGAACAAAAATTTCGTGCCCTGGTGCAGGAAGGATCAGATCTTATTGGCGTCCTCGATATGGACGGTTTTTATTCCTTCGTGAGCGAAAACTATAGAAGCATTCTGGGGTTTGAACCCTGTGAACTTGTTGGCCGCAATGCCTTCAAGTTTATTCATCCCGAAGATTGGGCAAGGGTGAAAGATCAGTTTACGCAGCTCACAACTCAAAAGCAGGTGAAAATTTCCCCCTTTCGGTTCCGCAGTAAAAAAGATGAATGGAGGTGGGTACAAACCACTGCCACAAATTTGATCAACGACCCTGCCGTCAAAGGAGTTATCGCCAACTCCAGGGATATTACCACGATCATTGAACAGGCGCGGGAGATTGAACATATCAATGAGCGCTACCAGCTCGCGGCCACGGCAACCCAGGATCTTATTTACGACTGGGACCTTGAGAAAAACGTGGTGACCCGTTTTCACAGAAGTTTGCAGGAACTTTACGGTTACTCTTCAGAAGAAGTGAACAGCAAAGATTTTTGGAGAAAACACATTCACCCCGAAGATTTCCCGGATGAAAAAAGGAAGCTTGCTACCTCCCTTCGAAATCCGGAACAAAATTTCATTAAAACCGAATACAGGTTTCGCCGGGCAGATGGCACCTATGCAAAGGTGGTAGACCGGGGCTATATCATTAGAGACCACGATGGCAATGCGCTGCGCCTAATTGGTGCTACCAGTGATATTTCTGAAATTACAGCCAAGAAAGAAGCGCTTAAAATCGCAAATAAGCGTTTTAAGATGGCGATGAAGGCTACCAATGAAATGATCTGGGACTGGGAGATCGCGACAGATTCGGTTACCAGAAGCAAAGGCTATAAGAACATTTTTGGCTACAAAACCAATCAGGCCACTTCGGTACACTCTTTCTGGCTCACAAAGGTGGTGAAGGAAGATCAACAAAAGGTGCGCGAATCCCTGCACAGGGCCCTGGAAAAACCAGATGCTAAAAAGTGGAAATGTGAGTACCGTCTCATTCGGGCCGACGGTAGCATCGCTTATGTCATTGACCGCGGCTACATTCTTAGAGACAAGAACAATGTCGCTGTAAGGGTAGTGGGCGCCGTTTTAGATGTGACAAATTCCCGACGACTGCTTCGTAAAGTCCAGAAGCAAAACCGCGTGCTAAAAGAGATCGCATGGGAACAATCTCATGTGGTGCGTGCACCGCTGGCAAGGATCAAAGGCCTGCTGCACCTGCTGGAACAGGAAAATAACGAAGAGTTGGGGATGGAAGAGATCATGTTACACATCAGGAATTCTGCCGAGGAACTGGATGATATCGTTAGAAATATCGTGAAGAAAACCGAGGAGATAGAAGCCTCACATGAAATTACTGAACCTGTCAAAAAGTTGTAATTTCTTCGGAAGCAAATTCTTAAGTTAGGCGATTTCTGAAGGAGGCTGTTTTTGCCCTTTTTGGAACGTGTGTTCTTCGGAAATTTCGGTAACTTCAAAACAAAAAAATGGTCGAGATCAATACCGCCCTCGCCGGATTTGGATCTGGCGGAAGAATATACAATGCGCCAATTCTTTCAAGTGTCCCCGGCTTCAAGGTCACTAAAATACTCACCTCCAGCCCCGAAAATATAAAGGCTGCAAAACAGGATTTTCCGAATGCTTCAGTTGTTTCAGAATTTTCTAAAATTCTTGAGGATACTGCTGTAGACCTGGTGATCGTGCTTCTTCCTAACCAGCTGCACTACAAATTTGCGAAAGCCGCGCTTGAAGCTGGAAAGCATGTACTTGTAGAAAAACCTTTTACGACAAAGACTTCCGAAGCAGAGGAGCTTATTGAGCTCGCGCGGTAAAAATGATCTCATCCTAAGTATTAACCACAACCGCCGGTGGGACAGCGATGCCAGGACGGTGAGAAAACTTCTCAAAAATGGCATTTTAGGAGAGGTTGTCGAATATGAAGCACATTTTGACCGGTTTAGGGACAAGATTAAACCCGGCTGGAAAGAAGACCCTGATAACCCCGGCAGCGGCATTCTCTATGACCTTGGCAGCCATCTCATTGACCAGGCGCTCATGTTGTTTGGTACTCCAAAAGAAGTTTTTGCAGACATTAGCATTCACCGCAAAGACGCAAAAGTACCCGATAATTTCCACCTGCTCCTCTTCTACCCTCACACCCGCGTTATCCTGAGAGCGGGAATATTGGTAAAGGAAAAAGGGCCAACCATCAGCATAAACGGCAGTAAAGGGAGTTTTGTAAAATATGGTGCAGACCCGCAGGAGGAAGTACTAAAAAACGGTGAAAAACCCAAAGATCATCCAGGCTGGGGTAAAGAATCACGGGAGATCTGGGGAAAGCTCAATACCACTTCCGAAGAAAAACTACTGGAAAGCGAGCCCGGCGATTACCGGCTGCTTTACCAGAACCTTTATGAAGCCATTGTGAACGGTGCAGCACTTGAAGTCACGCCCCAACAGGCCCGCGATGTAATAAAAGTGATTGAAATGGCACAAAAAAGCAGCCGCGAGAGAAAGGTCGTTTCCTGGGATTAAACTTCAGCTTCACTTTTTCTTTCCCGAGCGGAAGTAAAAGATCACCGCCCCGCAAATCAAAGCCAATACTCCGGCAATCAGGTTTTCCATAGTCGTGCTGATGAGGAAGATCAAACAGATCAATAAAGCGATCACAGGAATGGTATAGCCGCCGGGAAGCCGTACAGCATTAGGATTATCCGGAAAACGTTTTCTCAAGACAGGCAAGGCCGCAACAGTGCCTATATACGTCGCCAGACGGGCGATAATAGATAGCATTGCCAGACCCACGAAAGATCCCGAAAGAGCCAGGGCCAATGCCAAACCTGACTGAACAAGAATGGCAACTGCCGGTGTTCGATACTTTGGATGAACTTTGGCTAAAGCTTTAAAGCCATAGCCGTCTTTGGCTAAAGCATAAAGATATCGAGGACCAATAAGGGTGGTGTTTCCAACATTTCCGAAGATAGACACCATGGCGCCAATGGTCATGAGTAAAGCCATTCCTGCACCTGCAAAGTAAGCTCCGGAGTCGGCTAGCGGAGATTCGGACTGCTGTAATGCCGGATAAGTGCCTACAGCCACGAACTGCACCAGGGTATAAACAATCGTTACCAGCAATACCATGATGAGCAACGCAAAAGGCACATCTTTTTTAGGGTTTTTGTACTCTCCGGCCGCTGCAGGGGCGTTTTCAAAGCCCACGTAAGCAAACAGCAACAACAAAACCGCTTCAGATAAAGAATCGAAACTAACAGAAGGACTGTCAATGCTGATCAAATCGAGATCAACGTAGAATATTCCTATCCCAATAAAAGCCACCAGGGGAATGGATTTGGCGATTGTAAGAAAAACGGCCGTTTTAGCTCCCTGTTTCACCCCTATGATATTGATCCAGGTAAGAAATGCCAGGGAAGCCGTGATGACGAGAACCCGTCCCCAACCTTCGGAAGCCGCAGGCCAAACATAGCTGCACGCCAAAGCAAAACCCACCGAAAGTGAAGCGACAGAGGTAACCCTTGCCAGCCAGGTCATCCAACCCACTTCAAAACCTATGAATTCTCCAAAAGCCTCCCGGGTATACAAATAAGCGCCTCCCGGTTCATCAAAATAACTGGAAGCTTCAGCAAAACAGAGTACCAAAATAGCCACTGCACAACCTGCGAGAAAAACCGCCCATATACTCGCGCCGCCCAACAATATTGCCGCTGCTGCCGGCAATAGGAACACTCCGCTCCCAATAACATCATTTATGGAAAGTCCCACAATTTGCCATCGGGACACTGTTCGCACCAAATTTGGTGAAGACTTATCGTTCTTCATCTAACAAAATTTTCTTGGTGGAACTGCTGGGGGTGCTATTTTTTATCATTGAAGTGTTGAGGTTTGGAAAGATGTTTTGGCCATCTTGCTTTCAAATATATAAAGATTGAAGGATTAAAGGCAGCCTAATTTTAATAAGAAGGTTTATAAACCCAAAAATTGAAAAAACGCTACATGACTGGTTTTTAACCAATCTTTTTACCATATTTCTTTTTTACATACTACCTTTGCTTTTCAATTTGTGTTCTCCCCCGGTGCAGAACAGAAAAAATTTTCATTATGCTGGACATAGATCCTTCGCGTTCGTCCTTTTGTTTTTCTACAGGCTCCTGCAACTTTATCCCAGGGGGTACATTCACAAAGAATCATTTAAAATCACTTAAAAATTGAAATTTTTTAAGTTTCAAAATCAGGAAAAAATTGAAAAAAGCCTGAGCGTCCTGAGAAAATTTTCTTTCTGGCTGAGTTTCATTGCAGTTTGCCTGGTCATCTTTGACCTTGGGTTTAATCACCGCTCACAAACCGAGATCTATCTCAAAGATTTTTACCTGTTGGCGCTGTTCGTTGGAACTGTTACCATACTTATTCGATACGGTGCATCCCTAAGTAAGTTCCCGCTTAAGGTAAAAGTCTTCGATGCGGTTATTTTTTTGCTGTTCACACTGCTGCTGTTTGTCGAGTCTAACCTGTTGTTTGAAAGCCTTCCATTTCTCGAATTTTTGAACCATATGGGGTGGGTGTATCTTGCCCTTTTCATCTATTTCATCAGGGAGTCTTCGGCCATGCGCCTCAATATAAGCAGGGAACACCTCAACCCTGCACAATTGTTTATAGCGAGTTTCATTAGCCTGATAGTTATAGGAACATTACTGCTTTTATTACCACGCGCGACCTATGATGGGATCTCGCCGTTAGATGCCCTCTTCACCTCTACCAGCGCGGTTTGTGTGACAGGTCTTATCGTGGTGGATACCGGTTCATATTTCACACAATTCGGGCAAACCATTATCCTCATTCTTATCCAGCTGGGTGGGCTGGGAATAATGACCTTTGCCAGTTATTTCAGTTATTTTTTCCGCGGAAAAAGCTCGTATGAAAGCCAGATCATGCTGCGCGACATGACGAATTCTGACAAGATTGGAGAAGTTTTTAGCGTGCTTAAAAAGATCGTACTGCTCACGTTTGGAATCGAACTGGCGGGTGCCATTCTCGTCTTTTTCACGATAGACAAAACCGTGATTTCGGGAATTGGAGAACGAATGTTTTTCTCTGTTTTTCACAGCATTTCGGGCTTTTGTAACGCCGGATTTTCCACCTTGCAAAACAGCCTTTATGAACCCGAGTTTAAGTTCAATTACCCTATGCAGCTCATCATTGTTGCACTATTTATCCTGGGTGGTATTGGCTTCCCTATTCTTTTCAACCTGTACAAGTACTTTGTTTACTATATCAAAAACCAGTTTTTGAAGATTCGTCACCCCGAGGAATCGCGTTATATTCCATGGGTGATCAACCTCAACACCAGGATTGTTTTGGTGACAACAGGGGTACTTTTGGCTGTAGGTACTATCCTGTTCTACTTCTTTGAATACAACAACACCCTGGCCGAGCACTCTGCCTTCGGAAAGGTGGTGGTTTCATTCTTTGGCGCTGCCACACCAAGGACTGCAGGGTTTAATTCCATAGACATGTCTGCACTCAACTTTTCTACGGTGATGATCATCTTCATTCTCATGTGGATTGGGGCTTCCCCGGGATCTACAGGAGGTGGTATCAAGACTACGACCTTTGCCCTGGCTACGCTTAATTTTCTAAGCCTTGCACGTGGGAAAGACCGGGTAGAAGTCTTCCGCAGGGAGATTTCAGATCTTTCTGTGCGACGTGCTTTTGCCATCATTGCACTGTCCCTGGTCGTTATTGGGACCGCTGTTTTTCTTATCGCGAGTTTTAACGATGATATGACATTATTGAGCATTGCCTTTGAATGTTTCTCGGCTTATAGTACCGTGGGACTAAGTGTGGGAATAACCCCTTACCTTAGCGATGCTTCAAAACTGGTGATCATTGCTACCATGTTCATAGGGAGGGTCTCTATGCTAACTATCCTCATCGCACTTTTGAGACGCGTAAAACACCTCAACTACAAATATCCAAAAGAGGAAATTTTAATGAACTAAAGAATTTAGATTATGAAATATATCATTATTGGACTGGGAAACTTTGGTGCCTCGCTCGCTGAAAAGCTTACCGAAATGGGTAACGAAGTAATTGGGGTCGATACCAGCATGACAAAGGTTGAAGCCATTAAAGACAAGATCACTCACGCTGTGAATCTCGATTCTACAGATATTACCGCGGTTTCAAACCTTCCGCTGAAGGATACAGATGTCGTGGTTGTGGGAATTGGAGAAGACAAGGGTGCAAATATCATGGCTACTGCGCTTATGAAGCAGTTGCACGTAAAAAGGCTTATTAGCCGTGCAGTTTCCCCTTTGCAGGAAATGGTTCTTGAAGCTATGGGTGTGGATGAGATCATTCATCCCGAAGAAGAGACTGCAGAAAGGTGGTCTAAGAAACTAAACCTGCAGGGAGTGGTAGATTCTTTTGAGGTGAACCGCGATTTTAGTATTGTAGAAACCGCCATTCCCGAGGAATATGACGGCAGGACCCTTGAAGAAGTAGGTCTTAAACGCAAGTATGATGTGATTGTACTTACCACCATCAAGTATTCGCAGGAAAAGAACCAGTTGGGAGCACTAAGAGACGTCACAAATGTTCAGGGCGTGGCAAGTGCAAGAACTGTCCTGCACAAGGAAGATCTTATGGTGCTGTACGGCCATAACAAGAACATCAAAAAGCTCTTGAAAGACCAGAACAAGTATTAAGGGACAAGGCCTCTCAAAAATGGCATTTTTGAGAGGCCTTTGTTTTCAAAACCCGCAGTTCTGTAAGCTCCTTTATTCTGAATGGTTGCTACTAAAAGAGCTGAACAACAATCCCACCACGGCGGCTCCTGCAACCAGAGCCAGGCTTTTTCTATTATCGTAAAGTTTATCGTAGACACTGTAGTCCTGGGCCTGGTCCCTGAAGCCTCCATAGATTCCCTGATCTCCCGGCACGGGATCCCACAGGTTATTTTGCCTGTTTTCTTCTTCAGGTTCATTCGTCAACTGGCCTTCAATTCCTATTCTGGCCATATAATGATCTAAAAATTCGGGCACTAGTTTATTACCCCAAACGGTTTTTACCGTAGAAAAGCCAACCATACGAAGACGTTCCCCGGTCTCGGCTACCTCTGCAATCACTCTGGCCGCTACCTCGGGCTGAAAGATCTTGCCCATAGGTTTCGGTTTTTTGTCAAACCTGGTCTTCACCCATCCAAACTGTGTGGTGTTCATGGCAGGTAAATGCACGATAGAAAGATCTATGTCAATATTGTCGTGGAAGAGCTCGGCACGCAGGGATTCAAAAAAGCCCTGAATGGCGTGTTTTGAAGCACAATAAGCCGATTGCAGCGGAATCCCCCTGTACGACAGTGCCGAGCCAATCAAAATGATCTTTCCCCGGTTGCGCGGTTTCATCTTATGCAAAGCAGCCAGCGTACCGTAGACCTGCCCCAGGTAAGTCACGTTGGTCACTCTTTCATATTCCTTAGGCTTCATATCGATTACCTTGCTAAAAACACTCACCATAGCATTGTTGATCCAAATGTCTATAGGGCCCATGTGCTCTTCGGCATAATCTGCTGCGGCTTCCATCGCAGAGGCATCGGCTACATCGGCCTCATAAATCCATGCCTGTCCACCGGCATCTTCCACATCTTTTTTTGCACCTTCCAACCCGTCTTTTCCGCGGGCGATCAACAGGATACGATCTCCATGTTTTGCAAATTCAATAGCAGTGGCACGACCCACTCCGGCTGAAGCGCCTGTAATTACTACTACTCTGTTCTTCTTTTCCATAATTTAATTTTAATTGGTTAGGGCTGCAGCGAGAATCTCAACAGGATGTTTTGGCAAACGCCCGGTTCCATGTTGAATTTGTTCCCTGCAGCTAAATCCATCGGTTATTAAATAATCTTCAGTCATCTCTCTCACAGCCGGCAAGATTCTTCTTTCGCCAACCTTCATGGAGAGTTCATATTTTTCCCCTTTTTCAAAGCCAAAGCTTCCGGCCAGTCCGCAGCAACCCGCATCGGGAGCGTTGACCTTTACGCCGGCTTTTTCCATCACCTTCATGTCTGCATCATAGCCCATGACGGCGTTGTGATGGCAATGCCTTTGCAGTAGCGCCGTCTTGTTAAGCTTATGAAATTCGAATTTATCTTCGTTTTCAAGAATAAATTCAGCGAGGGTCTTGAAATTCTTGTGGAGGCGCTTTGCATTATTGTCATTGGGGAAAAGGTTCTTCATTTCATTTCTAAAGACTGCAATGCAACTGGCTTCCAGTCCTACAAATGGCACCCCTTCCTGAATAACATCACTTAATTTAGTCAAAATTTTCTGAAGATAGGACTTTGCTTCGTCCAACATTCCGAAATCGTAGAGCGCCCTTCCGCAGCAATAATGCTTCGTTGGAGTGATCACATCATAGCCTGCCGTTTTGAGGATCTTTTCCGCAGACATTAATACATCGGGATAAAAATAATTGTTAAAGGTGTCGGGCCAAAGCATCACAGCCTTATTCCAATTCACTTTTTCTGGGTTCTTATGCTGTTGTTTAAAGGTCTTTTCAGCAAAATTTGGAATCTCCCGCTGGGGCGCAATAGCACCAAAAGACTTGATGATCCTGGCAAAGCTGTCGTGCTGACTCAAAAAATTAACGGGACCGGTTGCTTTTGAAGCCATTTCGGCCCATTTATCAATGTAGCCAAAGGCATAAGCAGCCCGTGGTCGCGGCCGGTTCTTGTAGTAATGAGCAAGAAATTCAGCTTTATAGGTGGCCATATCCACGTGAACGGGACATTCACCCAGGCAACCTTTGCAGGCCAGGCACAGGTCCAGGGATTCTTTTACTTTTTTATTTCTAAAGCCATCGTCGAGTTCCTTGCCACGCATCATTTCAAACAGCAGGTGTGCCCTGCCGCGGGTGACATGCTTTTCATCCCTGGTGGCCATATAGCTGGGGCACATGTAGCCCGTATTGGTCTTTCGACATTCTCCTACTCCCACACAACGCATGGAGGCCCGGTGAAAACTGCCCTCATCCTCAGGGTACTTAAAATAGGTCTTTTTCGGGTCTTTTGGATGAAAATCTTTTCCCAGCCTGAGATTTGCATCGCGCGGCATGGCATCGATCACTTTACCGGGATTCATTTTCCAGTTTGGGTCCCAAATCTCCTTGAATTCATGGAAAGCCTTCATCACCCTTTCCCCGTACATCTTGTGCAACAGCGGACCGCGAGATTGGCCATCGCCATGTTCCCCCGAAAGTGAACCGCCATAGCTCACAACCAGGTCTGCCGCCTCATCTGTAAACTTCAAATAATCCTGAATACCTTCTTTTGTTTTAAGATCAAAGCCTATCCTGCAATGGATGCAGCCCTGGCCAAAATGCCCGTAAAGCGCGGGATCATAATCGTATTTTTTGAAGAGTTTCCTGAGGTCTCTCAAATAATTCCCAACATTTTTGGGTGGCACAGCCGAATCTTCCCACCCTGTCCACATGTCGGGTAGGCCGTGAACAAAAGCTGTAGCCCCAAGGCCTGACTCTCTTATGGCCCAAACTGCCTGTTCTTTTTCCTCATCTTCATAAAGCTCCATACAGGGAACATTTTCTCCGGCTGCTTTTTTGATTGCGGCCATCATTTTCCTGGCCCTGGCATCTGATTCTTTTTTGTCTTTCCCACCAAATTCCACCATTAGCCAACCTTCACCATCAGGCAAAAGACTTAGCTTCTCCTCATGCAGGTGCCGCTTGTGCATGTAAGTCACCAGCTTTTTGTCCATGCCTTCCAGCCCTATAGGTTCACATTTCATAATTTCGGTCACATGATCGCCGGCGTCATAGATAGAGTCATACCCCAGGATCACCAGCGACCTTTTTTTTGGTGAGGCAATTAAACGCACCGTCGCTTCAAGAAATACCGCACAGGTAGACTCTGTCCCTACAAGTGATCTGGCCACATTGAAATTTTTCTCGGGCAGAAGCTCGTCAAGATTATAGCCCGATACTCTTCGCGGCAGGTTCGGGATTCCGGTGCGAATATCCTCCTCATATTCATCCCGTAGTTGCTTCAGCTTTGAGTAGATGGCGCTTTGTGGTTCGTTACCAGAAATAATCTTTTGCAATTCTTCTTCGGAAGTTTTTCCAACTTCGAAGACTTTTCCGTCGTAGGTAAGTACCTGCATTGACTCGACAAAGTCTGAAGTTCTTATCCCTCCGTCTTCCATCTGCGCCATCACCGAATGTATTCCGCAGGAATTATTGCCCATCATCCCTCCAAGAGTACAGTGGTCGTGGGTGGCGGGATCTGGCCCAAAGATGAGGCCATGTTGTTCCAGGGCACGGTTGAGATCATCCAGCACAAGGCCGGTTTGCACCCTTGCAGTTTTGTTTTCGGGGTCAATATCAATGATCTTGTTGTAATACTTGCTAAAATCCATGATCAACCCGTCGTTGCAGCACTGGCCGGCAAGACTGGTGCCGCCCCCACGGGTAAGCAAGTGGAGATCGTATTTTCGACACAGTTCAACCGTCTTAATAATGTCATCCTTCTTCCTGGGAATCACGACCCCCACAGGGATTTGCCGGTAATTTGAAGCATCTGTAGCGTAAAGGGCTTTGTAATCCTGATCAAAAGAGACCTCTCCTTCCAGTTGTTCTTTCAGTTCTTTTTCCAGCTCTTGATATTGATCTTTCTGCATTTTCTAGAAATTTTATGCTATTTGGTATTTTTCGGCATCTGCAAATTTGAATTCCAGCCCCAGTCCCCACCGCTCAAGATTGGGCCACAGCTTACCGTCTCTTGCCTCAGGGCAACCTTCAAAAAGTTCCTTTTCTATTCTTACGTGATCCCTGAAGTATTCGGCATGCCTTATTTTTTCTGAACACAGCCCAACATGCAGGTGCAGTGCGGGAGCACAATGTGCAGAAAGCGGTATATGAAAAGCCTCACATAAAGTATCGGCTTTCAAAAATCCTGTTATGCCGCCACAGCGGGTCGCATCGGCCTGCAGTACATCTACAGCTCTTTTTTCCAGGAACCGTCGGAAGTCGTTGGGTGTGTAGGCATACTCTCCTGCGGCGACTTCAGTTTCAGCAGGAACATGCGCTCTCACCAGCTTCAGGCCTTCAGGATCATCTGAAGTTACCGGCTCTTCAAACCAACGCACATCAAACTGTTCCATTTCCGCTGCCATTGCTATGGCCTCTTTTGGCGCATAAGCCCCGTTGGCATCAACAAAAAGTTGATTTTCTTCTCCTATTGTTTGCCTGGCGCTTCGCATCCGCTGCAAATCTTCAGCTTTATTCCTGCCTATCTTCATTTTGAACATGTGATACCCCCCGGCTTTCCATTCAGAAAATTTTTCAGCTATTTCTTCAGGGTCATAAGAGGTGAAGCCTCCACTGGCATAAACCGGAAGAAACTGGCGTTTTTGCCCCAGCAACCTGCACAACGGCAGCTGCAAAAATTTTGCTTTTAGGTCCCAAAGAGCGACGTCAACAGCAGATATGGCCATTGAGGTAATTCCCGGCCGGCCCAGATTTCTTGCTTGATGGAACATCCAGTGCCAAAGGCGGGTGTTATCCATCGCATCTTCCCCTTCTAAAAGTGGAACAAGATGCTCCTTCACAAATACCGCTGTCGCGCTGTCGGCGTAGGTATAACCAATTCCATTAAGGTCGCCCGCACCAATTTCCACCAGGACGAGTACCGTAAAATGCCATTTTAGGGTCCCGTCAGATTCGGGTTTTTCTGTAGGAAGCTTATAGGCCGAGACCCTGCAATGTTCTATGGGTAAAGCCGGTTTTTTGCTGTTGCTTTGCAAAGCTTTTGCTTGATTAGTGAATGTATTCGGCTATAGCGTCTTTCCAGGATTGCTTAATCATATCAATAGATTCGGGATCACCTTTCAACAACGCCGAAACGAATGCCTTAGCCTGACCCGGCTTGATGTGAGGTGGCATTGGGGGAACTTCGGGATCTGTATAGGCTTCCAAAATCACCGGCCGGTTGGCGTTAAAAGCTTCTTTCCAGGCTCCCTCGAGATCTTCAGGTTTATCCACTTTTATTCCCTGTAGCCCCAACATTTGGGCATATTCAGCATAAGGAAAATCGGGTACATCCTGGGAACCTTCATATTTTGGATTGCCGGTAAGTACTCTTTGCTCCCAGGTCACCTGGTTAAGATCGCGATTGTTTAGCACAAGGATCACCAGGTTTGGGGTTTTCCATCGTTGCCAGTACTTACCTATGGTAATGAGTCCATTAATTCCCAGCATTTGCATGGCACCGTCTCCCACCAATGCTACCACTTGCTTTTCGGGATGTGCAAATTTTGCCGCTATAGCGTAAGGCACACCGGGGCACATAGTGGCGAGTTTCCCGGAAAGTGAACCGCGCATTCCTTTCCTTATTTTTATATCTCGCGCGTACCAGTTTGCAGATGAACCTGAATCGGCCGTGATGATACAATTGTCCGGCAGTTGTTTGCTCAATTCCCAAAAAACCCGCTGTGGATTAATAGGATCTGCACTCTTCATGGCGCGCGCCTCAAGGATCTCCCACCATTCTTTAATACCGTTTTCAATCTTTTCCCTCCAGCTGCGGTCTTTTTTTCGCCTTAGCATAGGGAGTAATTCTTTGAGGGTCTCCTGGCTGTCGCCTATCAAATTGACATCTGTAGGATAACGGGTGCCAAGACGGCGGCCTTCAATATCTATTTGTACTGCTTTTGCCTGCCCTTCCTTCGGAAGAAACTCGGAATAGGGAAAATCTGTACCTATCATGAGGAGCGTATCACACTCATCCATTAGGGTAAAACTGGGGTTTGTTCCAAGTAAACCTATAGAACCGGTAACGAAAGGAAGATCATCGGGCAATACGTCTTTTCCCAGACAGGGCTTTAGCAACCCCTGCACCTAAAAGGTCGGCGGTTTGAATGACCTCATCTGCCGCCTTTCTGGCTCCCGATCCAATTAGAATAGCGACTTTTTCGCCTTCATTAAGTATTTTTGCCGCCTGCTCCAGGTCCTTTTTATGCGGCACTACACTGGGAAAAGTAATTCCTATTCCCGAATGGACAGAGCCGTGTTTACGTGGTGGTTTGTCGGGAGCAGGTAATTCCTGAAGGTCGTTAGGCAATATCACACAGGTCACTGTCCTTTCAGAAATGGCGATTCTCAACGCCCGGTCCACCAGATGTCTTACCTGATTTGGCACCGTCGCCATGTGCACATATTCTCCCGCCACATCTTTAAAAAGCGAAATAAGGTCGATCTCCTGCTGATAATCACCTCCCAGGGCCATCCTCGCCTGCTGCCCTACGAAAGCAACCACAGGCTGATGATCCATTTTTGCATCATAAAGGCCGTTGAGCAAATGAACTGCACCGGGGCCCGAGGTGGCCATACAAACTCCCACTTCTCCCGTGAACTTCGCATGTCCTCCGGCCATAAAAGCCGCCATTTCCTCATGCCTGGTTTGAATGAATTCTACTTTATTGTCTTCTTCGGCCCTTCTAACGGCCGCGGTCAAAGCGTTTATTCCATCCCCGGGAAAACCGTAAATACGGTGTACTCCCCAATCATTCAATCGTTCTAAAATGAAATCGCTCACTGTTGCGCTCATGTTCCTGCTATTTTAAGATTTGTAAATCAGTTCTTGCATCTCCTGTCAACAGAGAAATTTGAAGATTGTGAACAGCAAATCAGGATTTGAGGCCTTGTAGAAAGAGTGGCCGGTTTCCTGCTCATCTCCTCCTAAAATTACCAATAATGCAGGAGCAGGACGAATGTTTAAGAAACTTTTGCACCACCTAACCGGCTTTTTTGCAAAAACTTAGCACTACAAAAAAAGGAAAACGAGAATAATGAATAACCTGAGCAGCTTCAGCAGCAGCAGCAGCAGAGGATATACTTCAAAAATGGCAAATTCAGGATTTTCTTCAGAAAGTTTTAGATGTAAAAGACCTGTTAAAAATGACGTTTCTGAAGAACATTCAGCACAAGAGGCTGTGGTGAGGCATTTGTTTTTTGTACATTAGAAACAGCTGCATCTGCACAACAACCTGACCATTTTATTAGCCGGTAAATCTTTTGATTTGAAAGAGATTCAATTTGAACATCTTGGCCCCATAAAAGACCTGTTTCTCTATTTTTTAATAGCAGCCATCCTTATACTTGGGCTGGTCATATTTTTTACCATCTTCTATTCCTGGAAATACAAGAGGAAAAAAAATACAGTAGAGGAACCTGTACAGCTGCACGGCAATCGCAAACTCGAATTTTCCCTTTTGGGTGTCGCTTTTGCACTGGTGAGCCTGTTTTTTTACCTCACTGTAGATGCAATGAACAATATTCAGGATATACCAGATCATGCCATGCCCGACCTGCTTATTACGGGTCACCAGTGGTGGTGGGAGGCAAAGTATGCCGAAGACGGATTGGTTACTGCTAATGAGATTCATGTTCCCGTAGGAAAAGAGCTGCTTGTTCAGTTTAATTCAGATGATGTGATCCACAGCTGGTGGATTCCCGCTTTGGGGCGCAAAATGGATTTAGTGCCGGGAGTAGATAATTTCATGAAATTAAAAGTAGATGAAGCCGGTGAATACTGGGGCTCCTGCAGTGAATTTTGCGGTGCCCAGCACGGCTGGATGCGCATAAGGCTTATTGCGCAAACTCCCGGAGATTTTGAAAAGTGGAAGGCAGCCCAGCTGGCACCTAAGAAAGGTTCAAAAAAAGAAATCTTTCAAAAGGGACAACGGCTGTTTGCATCCAAAACCTGTACCAACTGCCATGCGATCTCCCCCACGGCAGACAGTCCTGACCTTGGCCCGAATCTGGCAAATTTCTCTAGCCGGGACTATTTTTTAAGCAACATTAAACTCAACAACGAGGAAAATTTGCAGCACTGGCTGCGCCATCCCGATCGAGTAAAATCCAGCGCCCGTATGCCCGATATGCTGCTAAATGACGAGGAGATCAATGCACTAATGTTTTACCTTAATAATTTGTAATGAGCATTGAAGTAGAACTTCCCGAACCAACAGAAAAATTGCCCTCCCCGCAAACCGACCGCGGCCGGCTGCACTGGATCTCTTCTGTTGATCATAAACAAATAGGTATCATGTACCTGTGGATGGCCCTGCTGTTCTTTATCATTGGTGGCCTGGAAGCCATGCTCATTAGGGCACAACTCAGCCTGCCCAACAATTACATTATTAGTCCCGAAGTTTACAGCCAGGTCTTTACAATGCATGGCACCACCATGATCTTTCTCGCCCTTATGCCTGTATTGCTGGGACTTGGGGTCTATTTTGTTCCTTTGATGATTGGAGCCAATGAAATGGCCTTTCCAAGGCTCAACGCCTTTAGCTTCTGGATTACCTTTTTGGGCGGAACCCTGCTCTATTTCAGCTTTTTTGCAGGGGGAGCGCCAAATGCGGGCTGGTTCAACTATGCACCCTTAAGCGAAAAGACCTATACGCCAAACGTGGGGGTCGACTATTACACCGTTGGCCTTATCCTCACGGGGATAGGCAGTATTGGCGCCGCTCTCAACTTTGCAGTCACCATTTTAAGTATGCGGGCAAAACAAATGTCGCTCAAGATGATGCCCATGTTTGTGTGGATGACCCTCATCAACGCATTTTTGATCCTGGGGGCTTTTCCGTTACTCAATTCGGGCCTGGTTATGTTGCTCATCGACCGGCAGCTTAACGCACTGTTCTTCATGCCGTCGGCCGGTGGCTCTGCTACCTTATGGCAGCATTTCTTCTGGAGTTTTGGACATCCCGAAGTGTATATCCTGATTCTCCCTGCCTTCGGAATTATTTCTGAAGTGATCCCGGTCTTCTCCCGAAAACCCCTTTTTGGATACCCGTTTGTGGTGGTATCGGGAATGGCTATTGGCCTGCTCTCCTTCGGGGTATGGATGCACCACATGTTTGCCGTGGGATATTCAAACACTGTAAATGGCTTTTTTGGGGCTGCAAGTCTGCTTATTGGAATCCCAACGGGAATTAAGGTGATCAACTGGCTTGGCACGTTGTACAAAGGTTCCATCAGGTTTACAACCTCCATGCTTTTCGCGCTGCTGTTCCTTATTAACTTTACTATTGGCGGCCTTAGCGGAATTTCTTTTGCCATCGTCCCCATAGACTGGCAGCTTACAGACAGCTATTATGTAGTGGCCCACCTGCATTATGTTTTTCTTGGCGGAACTGTGTTCGCCGCCTTTGCCGGAATCTTTTACTGGTTTCCCAAGATCACCGGAAGGCAACTTTCAGAAAAGCTTGGCAAGTGGCAGGTCTGGACCTTTGTGACCGGTTTTAATATGACATTTTTATTCCAGCATTTCCTGGGAATTTTAGGAATGCCCCGGCGCGTCTACACCTATTTTGACCTGCCGTACTGGACCTCCCTTAACCTCATTTCCAGCGCAGGTGCTCTCCTCATGTTTGGTGCAGTAGGCATTTTTCTCTGGAATATTTACACGACCCTGAAGCAGAAATCTGAAATGACCGAATATAACCCGTGGAACGCATGGACTCTCGAATGGGCAACAACTTCTCCCCCAAACCTGAAGAACTTTGAAGCGCTGCCTCCCATTCACAGTCGAAGACCACTTTGGGATTTAAAACATCCAACAAAAAAAGATAAAAGGCTCAATTGATGAAAGACAAAGGAAAATTACTGATGTATTTTTTAATAGGTTCTGAAGCGTTTTTCTTCATTGCCCTCATCATTGCCTATGTCTACTACCGGAACTTTTCGGGTGCCACAGATACGGTAGCGGGATACCTCAATGTCAAACGCGCCGGGATCCTCACCCTTTGTCTGGTGAGCAGCAGCTTTACCCTGGTGGCGGGGAAAAAGCAATTTGTAAAGGGAAATATCAAAGGTTTCAAAGTTTTTACCGCAGTCACCCTTAGCCTCGCAGTCATTTTCCTGGCGGGCCAGCTGTATGAATACCTCGAGCTTTATAAGAAACAGGTGACCATCTCAGAGAGTGTTTTTGGGAGCAGTTTTTTCACCCTCACAGGATTTCACGGCCTGCACGTCTTACTGGGGCTGGTGGCCATAAGTTTGCTTTTCGTGTTTTCCTTTGGTAAATTCAGGATACTCATCTCGCGCGGCATGCACAGCGTTGAGCTGTACTGGCATTTTGTAGATGTGGTGTGGATTTGCATCTTTTTCTTTGTTTACATAACTCCTTTGCTATGACCTGGACAACATTTTTTAGCATCTCACAATACTGGTCGATTTCCTGGGCAGCAGGGTTATTTGTGGTTTTTGGAGCCTATTTGTTCTGGTTAAAACCACGACCGCTAAAATGGACCGCAGCGTTTGTAGCATTACTGCTGCTTTACCTTATGCTCGCTTCTCCCGTTGCAGCCCTGCAGCAGTTTGGCTTACACAGTGTAGCAATGCTACAGCATGTTGTGGTCCTCATGCTCGTGCCTATCCTCCTGTGGGCTGCCTTACCTGCCAAAAAGGTGAAAAACAGGATTCCTTTCAACCCACAGAAGATATTGGTACTTTTAAGCTGGCTCGCCGGTACGGCAACCATGTGGGCGGCACATTTTTTAAGTGCGGCAAAGATCTCTGCCCGCTCTGGCCTAAGTATCTGCGGAATTTCTGCGGAAGCTGACAGCTGGGTGCTCAAAATTCCCGATACTGCTATTCTATTGGTGCTGCTGCTGGCCGGAATCATGTTTTTGCTGCCGGTTTACGGCCGAAGCAGCAAACTAAAGCTGAGCCCACTGGGGGCGGTAGCCTATTTATTTACAGCTTGTGTAAGCTGTTCCATCCTGGGGCTGTGGGTAGCATTTTCGGCTTCTTCGTCAGGCAGTATGCAGGCCGCAACCTTTCTCAGCAGCCTTAGAAGTCCTTTCCCCATGAGCCTGCGGGCAGACCAGGAACTTGCGGGAATGATCATGTGGGTCCCGGGATGCGTGCTTTATGTGGCCACTTCGGTTCATATCGCGCTGAGCTGGCTGGAAGATGAAAAACAAAATTCCGCAGTTTCCGAAGTATTTTCAAAAACCGAAAAACAAAGATGAAAAAGACAGAAGAAGCCCAGCAAGCTCAGCCTCAGCGACTGCCCGAGCCTACATTCTGGCCATTTATGCTTGCTCTAGGTATTGTGGTGCTGCTTTGGGGAATCCTCACAAATTTTATAGTCTCCATAGTGGGATTTATTGTTTTTATCATTGCCCTGGCAGGTTGGATCTCAGATCTTTTTAAGGAAGCAAAAAAAGAAGAACATGAGTTGTAACTGTGAGCAGAAAGAACAAAAAATAGATCGCCGCAGTTTTCTTACAAAACTAACTGCGGGACTGGTGGCGTTGATTGGTGCTTTTCTTTCTTTGCCCCTGTTGGTAAACCTGCTGGAGCCGCTCTTGGGAAACAGCAAAAATGCCTGGCGCAAAATTGGTGACCTCAGCGAATTTCCTGTAGGAGAAACAAAAAAAGTGAGCTTTAAAAATGCTTCCCGCTTTGACTGGAGCAACAAGATCTCCAAATCTGCCGCGTATATAAGAAGGGATGAAGACGATAAACTCGTAGCCTTTAGTGTTAACTGCTCGCACCTGGGTTGCCCTGTACGTTGGGAAGAGCAGCCAGAAATGTTCTTTTGCCCCTGCCATGGCGGGGTTTTCCACAAGGATGGAAGCCGTGCTGCCGGTCCTCCCAACCGCGGCCTTTACACCTATCCCCTGCGCGTGCGCAATGGAATTGTAGAACTCGAAACTCAGGAATTACCCGTAACAAATATTGACGTTGAAAAAGACATTACATAAACTCCTTCACTGGCTTAACGACCGCGGACATTTTTCGGCAATGCTAAAGCCATTGCGTGACCACCTGGTGCCGCCCGGTGCAAAGTGGAACTATGTATGGGGAAGCGCGGCTCTGTTTTGCTTTGTAGTGCAAGTGTTGACGGGTATTGCGCTGGCATTTTTGTATCAGCCCTCGGTGAGCAGTGCCTATGAAAGCATTCAGTACATTCAGAACGAAGCTTTTCTGGGTAGTTTTATCAGGGGCTTGCACAACTGGGGGGCTTCGGGAATGGTGGTGCTAATGGGCGCCCACATGACGCGGGTCTACCTATTTGCCGCTTACAAATATCCGCGGGAGATGAGCTGGATCTCCGGAATTTTCCTGCTGGGGATCACTATTACCATGGCCATGACAGGGCAGCTACTGCGTTGGGATAGCAACGCCATCTGGACAGGAATCCTGGTTGCCGAACAAACCGGAAGAATTCCTTTCGTTGGTGATGCCATTGCACATTTCTTTATTGGCGGCTCCACTTTGGGAGGTGAAACCCTCACAAGATTTTTCTCCATGCACGTGTTCCTGTTTCCCGGTTTATTGTTCCTGTTCATTGGCTTTCATCTTTATTTAGTGCTCAAAAATGGCATTTCTGAACCCACTCAACCGGGAAGGCTGGTCGACCCGAAGACTTACCGTGACTGGTATTCAAAAATGCTAAAAAAGAAAGGAGTTCCTTTTTTCCCCGATGTTATCTGGAGAGATGTGGTGTTTTCTGTGGGCGTATTGTTGGTCATCATTGTGCTTGCCTGGTTCGTAGGCGCGCCCGAAATCACCAAACCTGCAGATCCCACCATTATGGAGACAGAGCCCACCCCCGACTGGTACTTCAAATGGATCTATGCAATTTTCGCTACCATGAACAGGTTTCTGGAGCCTTACTTCCTCTTTTTCGGGCCTCTCCTGGGAATAATTCTTCTTTTTTCAATCCCTTTCCTATCTAAGGGAGGCGAAAGAAGTCCTCTAAGAAGACCCTGGGCCATTGCAGGAGTAATACTTACTGTTGTAATGGTAGGTTCCCTTACCTATGCCGGCCTCAACGCCGACTGGGTTCCTGCTTTTGATGTCAAAGCACCTAAATACACCACTATTCCTGCGGAAGACGAAAATCGGCTTGCCAAACAAGGCGAAGAATTATTCTACGAGATGAAATGCGCCTATTGCCATAGAATGGGAAAAACGGGAGGAAAGAGTGGGCCAGACCTTACCCACGTCGCACAGCGGCTTAACAAGCAGCAGATGATGGGGCAAATCGCCAACGGCGGGACAAATATGCCGGCCTATGGTGCCTCCCTCACGAGTGGAGAATTACATGCGCTGGTGGAATTCCTTTCAAAAGCAAGAGCCAAAGAAGTTCCGCCGAAGTAAGGAAAATTTGCCCTTTTTAAGACCTCAGTTTTTGGCGACCTTGTCTTCAGTATTGATCATATCCAGCACGAGACCGCACCAGGTAAAGTTCTGCGCCCCGTGCCCCTGGCCCGTAAAAGGATTATAGTATTCCCTAAAACCGCTCTTTTTAATGAGAGATTTTATGCTGTCGACCAAACGTTGAGCCTCATCTTCGTATCCCTTTTGAATAAGATATTTGTGCAGATACCAGTTATTGACTATCCAGGTGGGGCCCCGCCAAATGTAAATTGAAGCCCCGGGATCAAAAGCCGCTTCATTGGTAGCAAGCGAGGGAATAGGATATTTTGTGTGAAATTCATCACTCTTGAAAAAGTGCTTTTTCATCACCTTTTCGCTGACATCAGAAGGAATACTTTCCAGAGCCACAGGATAAAAAATGGTAGGCGTAAGAATTTTTATTTGAGTGTCATTTTTTCCGTAGCAATCATAAAAAGCAGCATCCTTCTCATTGTACATTACATCTAGAATACTTTTTTCCACCTTTTGAGCCCGTTCGTGGTATTTTGAAGCGTCAGGATCATCCATAAGATCTGCCAGCTTCGCCATCACCCGCAAATTTTGGGCGTAAATACTGTTGAGGCCAACTTCCTTAACCTGAAAATAACCTTTTTTCCTGATCTTTTCCAGGTTGTAATTATTGATATAATTTCTGAAATCTACTCCTACCACTTTCCAAAAAAGCTTTTTATTGGCCTTCTTTGGCTCAAATTTCAGCGGTACATCAAAAGTAGGTTTCCAGTCCATGCCCGATTCAAAAGGTGAAATGATCGTGAGCAGGCCATCGCCGTCGAAATCACGGTTCTTTGAAAGCCAGTCAAACTGTGCCTTCAGCTTTGGGAACATCTCTTTCAGGAAATCACCATCCTCTGATATTTCATGCACCCGTTCCACTGCCTGTGCAGCCATAGGCGGCTGAATAATCGCGCTCATATGGCTTTTAAAAAAATTCCTGAAGCTGGGATGTGACTGAAAAATATCGGTGAACCTCCCGGGTTGCAACCTATCCCAATAGATCATATGCCCCACGAACCCGTTATCCTCCTGAAAGGCGAACAGACTGCGAAGGTGCTTCTTCGCCATTTCTGACTCCTCAAGACTGCACAATATGAAAACATGAAAACAGGTATCCCAAAAAAACTGAAAAGGATAACGCCCGGGGGAAGGCCTGGTGAAGTGGAATTTCGGTTTTTCCTCTCCTCCGCCCTTCTCCATATTGTCTATCAATAACTGGTGAATGCGTTGGGATAATTGCTTATTTGTCATAAAGAATGGGAAACTTGTTTCTGCATTTAGCTCACATACTTATTCCACAGGCCATATTCTTCTTTTATAGGACCACGAGGAAATGCCAACCCCACCACCAGAAGCCCGGCGATCAAACCTGTAATGTTTAGTCCTAAGGTGGAAGAAGAGAAGAACCACGGTCCTGCCGCGAGAATAAGCCCTAAAAGGATATTGAAATACCTGCCGCGCCTAACGATCTCTCCCATGCATATTACCGAGGTGACGATAATTAAAGAACCGGAAAGGTGAAAAATGTCTGCTGCCGTGGTCGAAATATCCACATTAAACAGTGCCGGTGCAAACATCACAGCAATTCCAATAAGAGTAGAAAGCGCCAGAGTCCATGGCACACTCATTCCCCAAACAGAAGATTTGATCACGCTCATGGGCTTTTCTGAAAGATCCATAAGCTCTGCAGAACGTTCATCTTTATTTTTTTCAAAAGCTTTTCCGCCTTTCCAGAACACTTCCCACATATTATCGCCGCGTCTTTTCGCCTGCACCATATGTTGTCCCATGGCGATGACCTCGTCAAATTCCAGGGGAATCATTGGCAGCATTATCGCCGCCGCCATTAGACAAAATGTGCACCACTCTCCCACAATTACAGGTTGTGAGATCACTAAAAATATGTGAACGAGCCCCAGGGGGATCACAAGAATTCCGAAGAAGGTAACCATCCACGGCATGGTACGCCAGCGCGTGGGACTTCCCATCCACCCCATAAGAAACTCAAAGGTATAGGCCATTGCACCCATTGCCCCATCTGATATTGGCAGGGAATGAGACATATCAGAATTGAGTACTTTCATGGTACTTTCTCCAAAAAAGGGATCCCAGGCGGCATCTATATAGCCCAGTTGAAAAGCGCCAAGGTAGCGGGAGACGATCCAGCCAAAGAACGCGAGCACGATCATGATCCAGCGCTGCGGCCAGCTGGAAGGATTGTAGGACCAGCCCGGGGGCACTTCAGAACCCATTTTCATATACGTGATCATGTTGGGCATACCGGGAATGAGAATACTTAAAGCAATTACCAGGGCACCCACTATAGTGGAATTGAGGTAACCTACAGCCGTCGGGGACCAGAAGATGAGGGGTGCCAGGGTCAACCAAATCCCTACAAAGCAAGTGATCCAGAGACTTATTGGCCGGTTGGGCCGCAAGGAACGCCATCCAAAAATGACTAAAAGAAAGCCGCTTATGATATCACTCCAGGTGAGAATGTTGATCCTTTGGTCAAGGTTGAGCCAGAGATCACGACCCCCACTCACTTCTACCACTCCCTGGGAATAACTAAAGGTAAGCGGAAAAAGGATCATCCATACCCCTAGAAGCACGATGGTCCAATACACCCAAAGCGTTTGCTTATGGTGCATCTTGAGCATCATCATGCGCTGCTCTTTGTCCATACCACCGTCACCGCTCTCTTTCTTTTTATTATCTTTTTTCATATCCATTTCGGCCATAGGACGTGTTACTCCACGTTTTCCCATACCTCCATGTTCCTTTTGGTGTTTGTGTTTCTCTTCCATTGGCTGGTTTTTGAACTTCCATGAAAATGCCATTTTTGAGGAATCTCAAAATGAATGGCTTTTTCTAAAGTTAGGAAGCAGAGGCCTAAAAACCATCTTATTATAAGGAATTTCTCCATTTTTAAGAAAGATTTAAAAGGAATGGTGTTCATTCAGCCCGAAACAAGAAAAGAAGTACCCGACGTTATAGAGGAACCTCAATTAAATGGATTACTTACTACAAAGTAACTAAGCCCGAGGATGAGAAGGATCATGAAGATCAAAAAGAGCCGGTTATGAAGGCGGAGCCGGGAGGAATTTGAGGTGAGATATTGTTGTTCCACCTTTTCCAGTTCCAGGTATTTCTCAAATCCAATCTTGCGAACCGCCTGGCCCTTAATTGTAAGATAAACCTTACCTTCTGTCTCATCGATATAAATAATGTCATTTAGCCTGAGCTGCCGGATAAAAGCTTCCGAAGAGTCGCGCCTTAACTCTTGAATAAGCGTGCCATCCCGAAAAAGGTCCAGGCGGTAAATATCTTTGCTAATCAGCATGAAGGGGAATTTTATTGGCTCTTCAAAAATATGAAAAATTCCATTTAATCGCATAAATGGGTATTTCATCGAAAAATTTCCGCAGAAATAACATTTTAAAGCCTTTGAAGAAGATATGCCAAAGGTCATGATGCTGCTGCACATTAAAAAAGTCAATATATTTAGGGCCTAAAACTATTTTACCCATGAAAATACCTTTTTCAAGCCTTACAATACTCTTATTTCTTGCCTTTCTTTCTTCGCCCGTTACGGCACAGGGTTTAAGTGATCAACAACTCGACAGCCTTGTTGAGAAAACGATGAAAACTTTTAATGTTCCCGGTATTGCCATTGCGGTACTGAAAGATGGCAAAGTGGTTCATATGGAAGGATATGGTACCCGCTCCCTTAGAAAAGGAGGAAAAGTAGATGAAAATACTCTTTTTGGAGTAGCATCAAACACCAAGGCCTTTACCAGTGCAGCCCTGGGCCAACTTGTAGACCGGGGAAAGTTAAGCTGGGACACCAAAGTCACAGAAATTATTCCCGAATTCAAACTTTACGATCCCTATGTCACCAGTGAATTTACGGTTAGGGATTTACTTACCCACCGCAGCGGACTGGGCTTGGGAGCTGGAGATATGATGGTTTTTCCTGCCTCTAATGTCACTAATAAAGATGAACTTATCTATAACCTGCGCTACCTAAAGCCGGTCTCATCTTTCAGGTCAAAATTTGATTATGATAACCTGCTCTACATAGTGGCGGGTGAAATTGTGGAGAGGGTTTCAGGAGAAGAATATGAAACCTATATCAAGCAAAATTTCTTTGAGCCTCTTGGAATGAATAGAACCGCTATGTCCTGGCATAGAATAGATGACTATTCCAATGTTATTGAAGGTCATGCTCCTGTAGATGGAGAACTGGTTCCTGTTGGTCTTAGCTTTACAAAGGTTGCAAATCCTGCCGCAGGCATATATTCTTCTGTAGAAGATATGAGCAAATGGGTGCAGGCGCTTCTTAATTCGGGTAAATATGGTGATGATCTAGAGCACGAACTCTTCAGTGAACCCATTCTGAAGGAAATGTGGAGTCCGCAAACGATCATTCCTGGAGGTTCCGGGCTTTACAACACGCACTTCAGAGCTTATGGTCTTGGCTGGTTCCTTAGCGATGTGAACGGTTATAAAGAAGTCACCCATACCGGCGGACTTTTGGGAATTGTAAGCCAGGTGACCATGATCCCCGAGCTGGACCTGGGAATTGTTGTATTGACGAATCAGCAGTCGGGGGCTGCTTTCAATTCCATTACCAATACTATTCTTGATTCTTACTTCGGAATTGAGGGCAAGAACAGGATCAAACAGTACAATGATTCTCGTCTAAAAAGAGAAAAACAAGCAGACTCTGTGGTAGCAGCCGTGAAGAAGAACCTGGAGATGGTAACCAAGAACAAGGCCGCCGCACCGGAACCTTCCAGATTTACCGGCACTTATAAAGATCCATGGTTCGGCAAAGTCTTTATAACTGAAGAAAACGGAAAACTGCATTTTAAATCTGAAAACATTGCAGATTTTGAAGGCAGAATGAGCTATTACAAGGGAAATACTTTTGTAGTGAACTGGAATGACAGAAGCCTCAATGCCGATGCCTTTGTACTTTTCTCCCTGGACAAAGAAGGAATGGCTAACGGATTTTTGATGGAGCCCGTCTCACCAATGACAGACTTTAGCTTTGATTTCCAGGATGTAGATTTTGTAAAGCTGGAGAAATAACCGGGTTAAGAATTGGGGTGCATTTTTCTCAAAAAACATTTTTGAATTCTATAATAAAACTTATATTTGCACCCTCAAAACGGCCTCGTGGCGCAACTGAATAGCGCATCTGATTACGGCTCAGAAGGTTCCAGGTTTGAATCCTGGCGAGGTCACTTTTTTAAGTCAAAAACCCTGTTAATCTATTGATTTACAGGGTTTTTTGTTTTTTATATTTGGTCAACAATCATTTAATGTTGACCAATATCAAATGAAATTGGTCAACAATTCGGTCAACAAATCAGGTTGAGAATTTTGTTGACCAAGTACCGAATTTTGTATCTTACCTCTATAGTTGATTTGACTTTCGTCTTTCACGGAATATTCATTTTAAAGACGAACAACTATGACTTCATCGCAGACATTCTCTATCCTCTTCTGGGTTAACACCTCAAGAGCCAAAGATGATTTGGCAGAAATTTATGTTCGAATTGTTGTGAACCGCCAGCGGGCCAATATCAGTTTGAAAGCAAAAGTAAATCCCGCACATTGGGATAAAAAGAAAGGGAAACTCAGAACAAAGGACAAAGGTTCACTTCAAATTAATGGGTTCATAGAACAGACCAGGACGCAGATCTTCCAGTGTTATATGGATCTTAAGGCCTCTGGCACCTCCTTTACAGCTCAATCTTTAAAGGCAAAATTTCTTGGAGAAGACCAGGTTCATCCATCCATGAAAGAACTCATTGACTACCATAATGAAAAGATGGAACCGGTGCTGCATTACGATACCATGCGACATTATAAGACCAGTCAGAGCTATATTATGGAGTATATACAGAAAGAGTACAAGAGCGATGATATCTTTCTAAAAGATCTGAACTATGGTTTCGTCATAGGCTTTGAAAGTTTCTTGCGAACTTATAAACCTAAGCACTATCAACCGGAGATCGGTAACAATACCATCATGAAACACATTCAAAGATTGAGAAAAATGATCAGAATGGCATTTCATATGGAGTGGATTGAGAAGGATCCTTTTGTAAAGTTTAAGCCGAAACTGATCAAAAAAGAAAGAGGTTTTCTTACCCAAAGTGAACTTGAGAGCCTGGAAAGTCTCTCCTGCTCAGTATCAAGATTGACCAATGTAAAAGATCTTTTTCTTTTTAGTTGTTATACAGGGATCTCTTACGGAGATATCATGCTGCTCACTAAAAAGAATATAGTAGAAGGTGAGGATGGAAATCTCTGGATCACAACCAGCCGGAAAAAAACTTCGACTCCTGTAAAGGTTCCATTGCTTCCTCAGGCTTTGGACATCATTGAAAAGTATGAAAATGAGCGTCGGACATCAATAACAGGAACCCTTCTGCCGGTACTGTCTAACCAGAAGATCAATACATATTTAAAGGAGATAGCTTACTTGTGCAAGATAAAAAAGCACCTGACCTTTCACATGGCACGGCATACATTTGCTACAACGGTCACTCTAACCAATGGGGTACCTCTGGAAACGGTCTCTAAACTCCTTGGCCATACAAAACTTACCACCACACAAATATACGCCCGGGTTATAGAGAAAAAAGTAAGCGAAGACATGAATGAGCTTCGGCTTAAAATGCAGAAGAAAAAGGCTGTCGGTTAATCCTCTACTGAAAATCAATAATTACAATTTTCTCACTAATAGAAAGGATCCATTATAGAGATCATAATTCTGCGCCTCTTAAATAGTTAAAGTGGATGTAGAATCAACTCATCCTGTTCACCCTTCCTGAAATTGGCTTTACGAAAGTCAAATCACCTGTCCCTCTGAAGGTCAACTTAAGACTTTTGGAGGGATTTTTCTATGCACCCGCCATGAAAAAACAGAACATGTCAGTCTTCAAGCCACCTTAGCTCCCGGTTCCGCTTTAATAATTTTTTCATCTGCTATTCCATTTCTTATGCGCCCGATAAAAGTCCCTGTCCAATTACTGATTGCTGCTCAACAGGAACATTATGTTTCCCGATTAAGGTTTTTCCTGCTCCTCAAAATGATGTACCCGCAAGGAAAATCCAGGCTCTCCTGGGGAGAGATGAGAGCTATTCAGCAGATACTAAGGATAAAGTCAGAGAAGACCATGCGGTCCTATGTTAGGTTCTTTGAAGCAAAAGGATGGCTCAGGCTCAATACTAAGACTGGATATTATATTATTAAGTCCTTCGACAGAATAAGAGAAGAAAATGACTGGAGGATGCGCCATGCGATCCTCCTGCTTCCGCTTGACATCTATCGAATGAAAGCCTTTGTAGGGGCAGGTATATATGCTTATTTACATGTTGTTTATCTAAAAAGACAAAGAGAAAAGGAAAGCGTTCGGAAAAAAGGGAGAACCTATCATTTTCTTCAATCTCGTGGAAATAGAAGAACAGCTGCGCCTGTATCAGTAAATGGAGTGGAAAAGATCTTCAATATTTCTAAAGCAATTGCTTCGCGATTAAAGAAAGCTGCAGAAAAAGAAAAGCTTCTAAAAGTCAGGAAGAAGTATTCTGAGCCTGTTTCCAAAGAAATGGTACAATGGAGTCTAAAATATAACGATCTTCCTCAAAATATTGTCTTTCGTAGAAAGAAATATCGCCTTCAGCTTATTGATACTATCACTCCTCTTTTTTCTTTTACCCGCCGGAAAAAAATGAAAACATTATAGAAAGGTACATCGGAAAACAAAAAAATAAAAAATAAAAAAGCCTTTTAGAGGGTGTTTTTATTGTTTTTAAAGAAAAATAAGAGCTCTTTCACAAGTCGTATCACTACCATTATCACAAGTCCTATCACAACTTCTATCAGATGTGATATAGGTTAAAATTGATGCAATACTACTTCCTCAGCACATTTCCCTCCGCTCCACTGCGGGAAAAACGCTTCGGGTGTAGATCTTGGACCCATGGCCACAGGATTCCTTTCATTTCGCTCCAGGAAAAAAACTTGCGCTTCATTACAGTCACCGCTGTAACCATGCGTCCGCTTGATTCGCTTCCATGACTTTTGGGACGTTAAAGGACCCGCCGACTTCAACAGCATTTACTTCCAGAGCCTCCGCTTTTGTAACCATTTTTCTTCGGCAAAGAAACGGGATTTAGAAGTTAGCCGGCCTGAATGAATGTTTTCTACTGCTTTACCGCCATTTCAATTACGGCCTATCCTAATTCTAAATCCCGTGAAAGCCGGCCTATCAAAAATGGTTACGCGATGGCTCTGGAAGAAGTAAATGATAAATAGCTCACTCTTTTTTCAGCCGTCTCGCAAAGGAGTAAAGGAATCAAAATGGAAAGCGCTCCGGATGAAAAAAGTAAATTTTGAAGTTTTTCGACTCTGACTGTTGACTTGCACTTGCTTAAAGGTTGTGTTGTCTAGGGATTTCTTTAGACCATAAAGTATTACAGGTGCAAAAACCGTAAATCTTTTACGGTTAAATAATCAGGGCTTTGAATTATTATCATCTAATTTGTTCAAGATCAATACTTGAACACCGGTGATGTGTTGATTCTTTGATAATTATCGAACAGAAACATTTTTTTTAACGAATTAAACTTTATCATTATGAAAAAAATTATTTATTTATTCCTGTTTACATTCATAATAGGATCTTCTTTTACAGTAACCGCAAAGGAAGAAATTAATGCGGATCCAATGTGTACAGATTTAGCTTGGGACTATGGCACCGAAATGGAAGGTGTTTGGGGTCAAAGCGCTTACTGGTGGACCAACTTGTATTATGAAAATAACTGCCTTTAAGTAAATTAAAACTAATGTTAACGAAGAGGGGAAACATCTTTCTCCTCTTTTTTTGAATTGTATGAAAAAATCAATATTTTATACCATTGTTTTCGTTATCTCATTTTTCCTTCAGAGTAAGGTTCATTCTCAGAATAACTCAGGACGAGTAGTCTATAAAGTAGAAGTAGAAATTCCTGAAGGAATGTTCAAAAATCTAAAAGATTCAAATCCTGAAGCTTTTAAACGCAATATGTCGTTTACTAAAAAAGTTGCTGAATTATATGATCAAATGCAATACAATCTTAAATTCAACAACTTTTCCTCAACTTTTTCTGCACAAGATGTAATGAGCAAAGATGGTGGAATGTTGGCAAACCTCCAAGCATCTACAGGGACCTATTACGTCAATATGAAAAAAAGTGAGGTTCTCCAGCAGGTTGAATTTCAGGGAAACAAGTTTATTGTACAGAGGGATCCAATAAAGTGGGAAATAACTGGTGAAACCAAACCATTTAAAAATTACCAGGCAAGAAAAGCAATTGCGACCCAAAACCTCTACAATTACCGCAGCAAAAAAAAGATTATCCAAAAAATTGAAGCATGGTTTGTGCCAGACATTCCCTTTTCCTTTGGTCCAGAAGGTTTTGGTGGTCTGCCGGGCTTAGTCGTTGATCTTCAAGTAGCGAGTAAGCATTATTATGTCAAAAAAATTCGCCTTGGTTTAAAAGAAGAGGCAATAGAAAAGCCGAATAAAGGAAAAAGAGTAAGTTTTCAAGAGTACCAGTCTATTATGGCGGGATTAGGTGAAAAATTTAAAGACTTTAATGGAATCACTGATTAGCCTCTATCCCTCATTTTTACTAATTAAAAGCAATAACAAAGTCTCTCATAACTATCTTTATTTTTGCATTTTCCTTTTCTTAATATCTGGAAGTTTTTCCCTATCAGCTCAACAGGTTCGGTTAAGCGGTTTCGTTTTGGATAGCCTCCACAATCCTCTTGGCTATACAAATATTATCGCCACTCCTGTTGAAGAACACCCAACAACTACAACTACCTTTGCTATATCAGATGAGAGTGGTCGATATAGATTGAATTTAGAGCAAGGTTTTTCGTACCATCTTGTACTTACACATCTTGGTTTTTCTAAGCTGGTTGATACTATTTCTATTGCAGAAAATAGTTCCATGAATTATACTCTCCAGGAAAGTGCAGAAAAATTAGACGAGGTGGTTATTGAGCAGCAGATGGCAGTGATTGTCAAAAAAGATACCATTACATATCGGGTGGAGCAATTTAAAACAGGAGAAGAACGTAAGCTACGAGAATTGCTAAAAAAACTTCCCGGTGTAGAAGTTGATCGGGATGGAAATGTAACAGTGAACGGCAAAGCAGTCACAGAATTGATGGTAGAGGGAAAAACTTTTTTTACTGGAGATACCAAATTGGGAGTAAACAATATACCTGCAGATGCTGTGGAAGAAGTAGAAGCACTTGACAACTACAGTGAAGTAGCTTTTTTGAAAGGCCTGGAAGACAGTGATAAAATGGCACTCAATATTAAACTGAAGGAGGGGAAAAAGAAATTCTTGTTTGGGGATATTGAAGCAGGTGGCGGAATTGAAAATCGTTATCTCTTTCAGCCTACTTTATTTTATTACAGCCCAAAAACTGCAATTAATGTAATCGGCGATTTCAACAACATAGGAGAAAAGGCCTTTACGATGAGTGATTATATCAACTTTGAAGGAGGTTACGCGACCCTGATGGACGGCTCTAATTCTTTCTCAAAGATTTACAACAGCGACTTTGCACAATTTTTGAGTCAGAGGGATTTTGTTTACAGCCGAAATGAATTTGGTGCGGGCAGCCTTGCGCAGGAGATAGCGCCGAGCCTTCAGTTAGACGCATATAGTATTGCTTCCGGTGGAAAAGTTGAGACGAGGAGCACCAACGAAATTACCTATCTCACCGATGCGGGTTTTGACGAGTTCCGTGAAAGTACGACCGATAATCAAATGTTTTTCACCCTAAGCAAACTTAAGCTGCGTTACGAACCGAATGCTGAAACCGATGTATCCTATGACGCCCTGTTTAAAACCTCTTCCGGAGATGCCGAACAGCACATCCTGTCACAAACACCCGGAAATATTCATGAGACGCAGATCATTCAGGAACCCGAAAGTTACGAGTTGAATCAGTATCTCAACTACAACCGGCAATTTTCCTATAAGCACACTTCTACTTTAACGGCGAATTACCAATACCTCGAGAGCGAGAATGTGAATGACTGGTCATTTGACCGGCCGGTCTTTTCTGAATTGATTCCCTTCATAGATGATGGGGATACGTATAATTTGCTGCAAAACACCTCCTACAAAAGCCATAACGCGAGAGTAGACCTGAAGCATTACTGGGTCCTCAATAACCTGAATCACCTCTACCCCAAAGCCGGAGTCACCCTTCTGGATCAGCAGTACGGAACTTTAGATTATCAACAACTGGATAACGGTAGCATTAATAATTTTAGGAACAACGGATTCGATAACGATCTCGATTTTCGTCTACTGGATACCTATGTAGGATTCGAATTTAAAATGAAACGTGGCGATCTGATCCTAAAACCGGGGCTTACCTATCACCTGTTCGATTGGCAGGTACATCAATTTGAGGAGGAAATTGTCAACAATAGTAAAGGCATTCTATTGCCGACACTTATGGCGAAATATGAAATCAATTCTTCAGAAAACCTGACGTTCAATTACAATCTCAGATCCAACTTTACAGATGCAACCGGCTATGCGAACCGGTTGCGGCTCAGCAGTTTCAACCAACTCTTCCGCGGAAATGAGGCGCTAGAAAATGAATTATTACACTCCCTTTCCCTGCGCTACTACAAATTCAATATGTACCGCGGACTCTTCATAAATGGAAATCTAAATTACAACCGTCGGGTAAATTCAATAAGAAATACCAGCATTATTGAAGGAATAGATCAAATCAACACTCTTATCTTTACCAGCATGCCTGAAGACGCCTATTCGGGAAACGCCTCTATCGCCAAACAAATTAGGAAGTTGAAATTTACCCTGATGGGTAATGCAAATATTTCAGATTATTCGCGGATCATCAATAACGAAAAAACTGACTATACTTCCCAAAATTACAACTTTACAGTAAAAGCAGAAACTCGTTTCAAAAAATTACCCAATTTGGAAGTGGGTTATAGACAGGACTTCAGTGACTTTCAATCAGATATTTTTAGCAATAGTTTTAGGAGAATATATCCATACGCAAACCTGGACTATGACTTCCTCAATGATTTTATTTTAAAGGCAGACTATGTCTACAATTACTACGAGAACCAGAAAGCAGATGAAAGCAACCGTTTTCAGCTGGGAAATGTTTCACTGTTTTACAATAAGGAAGATAATCCCTGGAGCTTTGAAATAGATGTAAAAAATGTATTTGATGTCCATTACAAGAACTCCAATACCTTTAATGAATTTTTAATAACAGATCAAAGGATTTATCTTCAGCCGAGGATTATTTTGTTAACGGTTGGCTATAAATTATAGAAATTACAGAGAAATCTAATGATCACAAAAGCTTCTAAAAAGCCTAGATCTTTTACGGTTCAAAGTTGCATCATGTTACACCCAATTTCTTTCTTTTGAAAAAATAGAAATCAAAAAAAGTTACGGTTTGAGCAATCGCCCTCCGCTTTGCAGATCAAGGAAAATTTGAAGCTATATATAATTACATCGATGAACCTATTGTCGTTCGATTAATGAGAGAAGCTCCATGGATGGAATTTCCCAAAGAGGGTTAAGATAAGTTCAGTGATAACCTTTAGTTCAATTCTTTTTACGTAAGTGGGAGAAAGCAAGAGGGAAACACGCAGAGCGATGTTTCAAAATTCTCCCCCTACTGTTTTCAATGGCTTTTGTAGAAATGAATAATGTTTGTTTTCTTACTTTTGGGTAAAACACAATGAGAGGTCCAGTATATTAGACAATTTTTGCGTCAAAATTCCTGAAAAACTTTATAAAGTTAATTTTGCCTCACAACATTTGATAGTCAACGGATTCCCGGAAACCATTTTCTGAACTGCTATTGACTTTAAGAAGATTACTAATTCCGAAGGTCAACAAATTTTTACCATGATACTCGTCAAGCCCACTGAAAATGGGCGAGGTTCATTATCAGAAAAAAAATGAACCTTTTTATACTTCTGTCTCATGAAAAAATGGAAATCAGGAAATTTTGTCTTTACCGCAATTTTACAATAAGCAATTGATATTAAATGACTATCTTAGGTTCATGGCGAAAGGGATCCACTGTAACAAGGTTCACAATTCGGTCAACAAAAACAAGTATTGAAATAAAGACCCCTTGATTTTACTGGGGTTTTGCAATAGGTTCAGGGCCTGGCGAGGTCACTTAAAGCAGAAAGTCTGCAGCGAAAGCTGCGGACTTTTTTATTTTTCGGAAAAGCTGAGCTTGCTCAAAGCTTTGGAGAAGAATAAAAAAGCGCAACGCCTGAAAGGCGGAGCGGACTTTCTATTTTCAGGAGGGAAATAAAAGAAGGCGCAGCCAATCCTGGCGAGGTCACTAAAAGCAGAAAGTCCCCACGAAAGTGAGGACTTTTTTGTTTTCCGGAAAAGCTAAGGGCGCTCAAAGCTCTCGTGAAATTCAAGTTCCAAGAGATAAATGCTTTAACAGCCTCCTTCTACCGGTTTTTTCTTCTTCTTTTTAACTGTAATGATTTTCTTTGGTACAGGTGCTTTCTCCTGAACGGCAACCTTTTTATTCGCGTTTTTAACAGATTCATCTATAAAACCCTGTACATCTGCTATCGGTTTTTCGACCTCAACCGACCGGGTCACCAATTGATTTTGAAAATAAGTGTTGTCTACACTCAACAATTTGAGATTAGTAAAGCCCAATTGGTATAGTAAAAGAAAAGGAATATTTGCTTCCTCCGGGTCTTTACCATACAGAACCATTGTCTTGTTTTCATCCTGTAGTTCCCTAAAGACCTCTTTATTTTCCTTATTTAAAATTTCCGGGGTAGATATATTAATTGCATTTTTTAGGTGTCCCTTGCTGAATTCATACGGGCTCCTGATATCTATCAAGGCGAAACGGGGATTATTTATACTGTCAAAAGAGACAACATAATCTTTAGAACTTAGCTGCTCAAGTGTTGTTTTAGTGTTAACAGCGTAAGTGTTTTCAGGAAGTTCATAGGTTACCACCCCAATTAAGACTGCTAAAATAAAAAGTACTGACGCAATGGAGATCTGTTTGACTTTCTCTAATTCTTTCATGATAATAAGTTTATAACATTCTGTCTAGCAACCACCCTCGACCGGTCTTTTCTTTTTCTTTTTAACCGGGATAATTTTCTTTGGAGCCGGCTTTTCAACAACCTGATCTTCGAACTTTTCCTGATCTGGATACATTACTCCGAAGTACATACTTGCAGCTTTTCTTGTGGAATAAAGTTCAAACTCTTCAGCTGACATTTTTTCCTCCGGCACCTGTGGATTAATAATGGTTGAATACCACCTATTCATGCCCCCATCCAACACCCGAAGATTTTTATAGCCTAACCGGTTACTCAACATCCAGGCTTGATCAGCATGAAAATTATCATTTGAATAGAATACCACGTCATACTGCCCCTGGTTTATGTAAGCCTCATTGTCCTCATCCAAAAGATTTTTTAGTGGAATATTGACGGCGTTTGGTAAAGAATAACTTTGATAGTTTTCCGATTTCCTTACATCAACCAGAATAAAAGACGGATCGCGACTAACTATTTTATGAGCAATTTCATCTGTAGAAATATACCTCTCAGGGTTTATCGCATTACTGAGTAACTGTTCAACATCTATCCCTTCCTGCTTTTGCGCCTTTGGCAACAGAACAAGTCCTCCAGCAAGAACAAGGAGAATCAATGCCAGGATTTTATACCTGAACGATAAAAACTTTGCTACCTTCTTTTTAACCATCTTGTTATTCTTTAATTAGTAAAATACTTTTTTTACTCTTTTTCGTACCATGTCAGCAAATGCAAAAGCAACAATGGCTACAATAGCAAATATGAAAATGACCCAATATGGATTCCATCCAAAAGTGTCCATTAAAGTTATATTTCCAAGGAAATAGCCGTCATAGATAGGCTCGAAAAAGTCAAATAGTTCTGAAAATATAATAACGCCCACCATTATTCCCAACACATATATCCAGGCGTCTAACTTACCAATGGCAACAGCACAAAGACTGGTGCCGGGACAAAAGCCTCCCGCAACAAAACCTACGCCCATAATGATACCACCTATGATTGCACCCCACAAGAAGGTTGGGTGCACATAAAGTTGAGATATCTCCAGATATCCCAGGTAATCCAGGTAATAAATACCAATTACAGAAACTGCGGCTGCAGTAAAAAACACTTTTAAAACGGCAAAGTCATAGCCGTAAAAAACGCCTGCCAATTTTCTTGACGAGGAAAATCCGGAAGACTCCAAAACGAATCCGAAACATATACCTATAAAAATGGCAATAATGCTATCCCATTCAATAGGAATTAAACCGTTAGGTATTATTGGTCCCATAATTTTGTCTTTTAATTAAATCCAGTTTTTTCTGAAAAAATAAGCCACTGCGTACGCAGAGCCAAATATTGCTAGCATTGTAATAAAACCGCCGACTGATAGGACGGCCATACCACTTAAAGCAGCACCACTCGTACATCCGCGAGCAATTTGAGCCCCAAGTCCAAATAATATACCCCCGCCCAGAGCAAAAGCCAACCTACGCTTGCTGGTTATTTTTGGCGAATGTTGGACTCGCCACCCAATTCGACCGGCTAGTCCTCCTGATATAAACGCACCTATCAAAATACCCAATGCCTCAAAGACCAACCATGTATTCAGCGGGGTAGTTTCATCACTTATGAACAAGCTGTAGTAGGCGTTGGTTTCAGCATGTGTTGGCGCAACGCCATCCATAATAGCAACTACACTGCTTTTCATTGCTCCACTTGCCCCTAAACCTCTGCCGGTTAAGAAGAAGGTTAAAATTATTATCAGCCCCAGTAAAAATCCGCCGAAATATGGATTCCAGTAGACGTGCCTGTTTTTTACTTTTTCTGTCTTCATATGAATAGTTTAATATAAATAGCGCGTTAATTGACCTGCTTCTATCATGACAAATCTGAAAACCAGTCCACCGATGATTACCAGCAAGGCCGGCACTACAACAGGTATTTTGTATCCTATCAATTCAATAAGTTCCAGTGTCGCCGGAACCAGAAGCCCAAGCAGGACTACGAACCCAAAGAACATTAAAGTAAATTCACCTCCCACCAATAAATCCATAGCTTCGAGCTGGACTTGTGATCCCGCATAATACCCCATGATCATATGTACAATTAAGGCCAGTTCGATGATGATCAATCCCAGATCGATCTTTCCGAAGAGATGCTTTTCCTTTACACTTTTGGAAAGTATAATAATTGCTGCCGCCCCGGTGGACAGTCCGGAGACCAAAAACAGCGGCCCTAAAATGGCATTATTCCAAAGAGGCCTTGCATTGAATGCTGAAAGTAAAATTCCGGTGTAAACTCCTAAGATTAATGATAAAGGAATCAGTGCATAGGCAATCTTCTTTCTGTTTTTAACAAGGAAGTTTTCAAAGCTGTCCAGGAATTTGAAGCGTTCAAACAGTCTTAACCTTGCCTCTACACCTGTATACGCTTCTCTGTAGTAGCTGAACAGCCAGAGGAAAGACAATGGAGTTGTGATCAACAATACCCATGCACCCCAGGACATAGGGGATTCAATTCTAAAGGAAGTATATAACTGCCAGGTATAAAGTGGGTGTGTTAAATCATATACCAGAGCCAACAATCCAACTGATAAAGCTATTGGAGGAATTATGGAAGCTTTTTTTACAGCTCCGGGATATTCATTATCCTTACCTAAGATGTAAAACAAAGCGGCAAAGAACAGAATTCCTGCTGCCAGCCCACCTAAGAATAAGTAGAGCGCAATTGGCCAATGCCACACTTCTAATGAAGGGTCTATATTGGCGATATTTCGCCCACTGGTAAATAGTTCTTCTTGCATGATACCGATGCTTTAGATTAAGTAATATACATGAGGCTTAGTTCCTGCTTCAGGCGCTAAGGTTTTATACTTTCTGTTTTTCAACAATTGCGACACCTCGCTGCCGGGATTATCCAGATCTCCGAAATACATACACTTGGTTGGGCACACAGACACACAAGCAGGTAGTTGTCCTTTTTCCAACCTGTGATGACAGAAAGTACATTTATCTACGTACCCATCAGGGTGCTGATAGCGGGCATCATAAGGACATGATTCAATGCAGGCACCACACCCGATACATTCATCAGCTGTGACGAGAACTACTCCTCCTTCAACAATATGACTTGCTCCCGTAGGACAACACCTCACACATGGAGCATTTTCACAATGATTACATCTTTCTGATCTTAGTTCTAACCCCAAATTGGGATATGATCCACTTACAGCTTCTGTAACCCAGTCTCTGCAATAGCCATGTGGTACATTGTTTTCTGTTTGGCAAGCCACAACACAATCGCTACATCCAACACATTTTAATGTGTCAATTACCATTGCATATCTCATATCTCAATTTTTTTATGTGGATCTTCGGTTAAGATTGAAACAAAATTTCCCCGTAGGCCGGTTCCACCCATGAGTGGATCAATAGCCACTTTGGTTATCATGTCGGTATCACTTATACCTTTACCGAAGGCTCTGGATAGCTTTTTATTATTATGACCAAAACCATGGTACATGTAAACGGAATCCCATCTTATTCTTTCGGTGACCCTGACTTTTATAGAAAATGTTGAGAGGACACCATCCTGATTCTTCAACCAAACTTCCTGATCCTTTTTAAGCCCCAGAATTCTCGCTACTTTAGGATTTACCCAAAGCATGTTTTCATCTTTTAAATCACTTAAATAAGGATTATTAATTGTTCGACTAAACGTGTGCATAGGAGATCTACCATAGTTGAGTCTGTAAAAACCTGGAGGTGGCTCCGGATGCTGTGTGTATACAGGCATTGGATCCATTCCCTTCTCTGCAAGCTGGTGGGAGTAGAATTCAACTTTCCCACTTGGGGTATAGAATTGATAATCCTGCCCTTCCTGTAGATATAAAGGTCCTGATGTTCTGTCAAAATTCTTGACCCCTATCTTCTTCATTTCATCAAGAGAAGTCCCTAATTGATTTAGTTGCCATTCAATTACTTCTTCATAGTCATTATAATTGAAGTATTCCCCCAGGCCAACTCGTTCTCCAATTTGCTTACTTATCCACCAGGCAGGTTTGGAACCGTATTTCGGTTTTACTGCAGGAATTCTTACAGCGATTGACGGGGTTCTGTTCGTAGCAGATCGTATGTCATCATAGCGTTCTAAGTAAGTACACTCAGGTAAAACCACATCGGCATATCCAGTTATTTCCATTGGCATTGTGTCAACAACAACAAGGAAGTCCAGTGCATTTATTGCTTCAATGGTCTTTTCACGTTCAGGTAAAGTATTGATCAAATTGGTTCCTGCAACCATCCATGCCTTTATGGGATAGTTACTATTATCGCCGTCTATGGTTGCTTTTACCAGTTCTGAAGTTATTCCCATTTGAGCAAAAGGATATTTCGCTCCAATTTCTTTCCAACCCCATCGTGGTTCCGGATATTCGGGATGTGGATAGTTTGGCACCTTAAGACTCTCTTTGAAATAAAAACCACCTCTGTTACCCCAGGAGCCCAACAAACCATTCAAAATGGCTACAGCACGGGCTCTTTGCGAGTCATCTCCGTACCACGTAACATGTCTGCCAGGGTGAACTATTACGGATGGCGCAGCAGCTGCCATTATACGGGCAGTCTTTCTGATTTCTTCAGGTTTTATCGTTGTAATTCCGTACGCCCATTCCGGTGTAAACGATTTTACATGTTGTTTTAATTGATCAAAGCCAGTTGTGTACTTCTCGACATATTTCTTATTGTAGAGATCTTCTTCAATAATGACATTCATCCATGATAACAATAAAGCGATGTCTGTTGCCGGCTTAATGGCTAACCAATGCTCACTTTTACTGGCGGCAGTGGAAAGCCTTGGATCTACTGTAATAATGGTTGCTCCATTATCAATAGCGTCAGACATTTCCTGAACCTGGGTGTTATGCATATTCTCTCCAATATGAGAACCAATAAGCACCAGGCACTTTGTATCCCTGATATCTGTGGGTTCAGGAGATCCGACCCAGGATCCAAAGGTTAAACCGAATCCAGTCTCTCTTGGGCCTCTACATTGTGCATAAGCAGGTTCTGCTATGGTATCTGACCCGTAAGCCTGGAACAAATGTTCAAAGTGGCTTCCCGGAGAACCATGTTTTAGTAAAGCAAAAGACTCCGGACCATACTTTTCTTTGACCTCTTTAAACTTCGAGGCAATAAGATCAAGAGCTTCCTCCCAACTTGCCTCTCTGTAAATTTGTTCTCCTCCGACGGTTGTTCTAATTAAAGGAGTTTTTAGCCTGTCTTCATCAGTATACATCCCAATTCCGCCAGTTCCTCTTGGACAAAGCCGTCCGTTGCAATGCGTGTCGTCGTCGTTACCTACAATTTTTTGGATTACCCCATCTTCATTTGTATAAACCCACCCTGCACATTTCCAGAAACATACTTCACAATAGGTTGCAGATCTTATAAACTTTTTAGACATCTGCTCCTTTACAGTTGCGTCTAAAAGAGAATTTGCACCCACAAAATGAAATAGACTTGAACTTGTTGCCAAACCCCCTATCCCTAAGGCAGAAATTTTTATAAATTTTCTTCTCGAAGTGGTCATAACTTTACGGTTTTCCAGACTCAAACTTATTATTAAAGGATTTTAAAAATCATGATGAAAATCATGTAAAGGTGATGTGTAACAATTGTTACACAGCTATTTAGGCGCAAATATTTTCGCTGTTTAAGTATCGGAATGTTGTAATTTTGTATAAGACCTCTTTTCATGAAAAAGAAATACTCCCAAATCGGTTTTCTTGCCCTCTCCGTGGTGATAATTTCTTCATGGTTGTTTTTTAGAAACAGGGAGGTCTTCGATTCATACAGAAACATTGATAACTCCTATACTAAAATTGAAGTAGGGAACCGGGAATCATGTTTGCAGTGTCATAAAAACATGAAAGGTTATTCCAATTATCATGATCCAGAACTTATTGGTTGCGTAAGTTGTCATTTGGGGGATATTTCTTCATTAGATAAAGACCAAGCACATAAGGGCACGATCTTAATTCCGGGAAACCTCTCTGATGCCAGAGAGACCTGTGGAAAATGTCATTTTGAAGAACTAAGAAAAATTAATAATTCTTTAATGACCACAAATAGTGGCCTCATAGCTGTTGATAAATTTGTTTTTGGGGAAGCAGATAGTCCCAATCATCATTACCACATCAAAGATCTCGGCCACTCTCCTGCAGATAAACACATGAGAGATTTGTGCGCGAACTGCCATTTAGGTGCAGAAAAACCGGAATTTGGTGAAATTAACCAGTTAAGCAGAGGTGGAGGTTGTATAGCCTGTCACCTGAATTATTCTGAGGAAGCCAAATCTGATCTGGAAACCTATCTCGCATCTGACAAAAAGAAACTCCCGGCATTTCATCCTTCCACGGATATTTTCGTGAACAATACCCACTGTTTTGGTTGTCACAGTCGATCCAGTAGAATTTCAACCAATTATATTGGGTTGCAGGAAACTCTTTTAGATGAAGAAGAGATCGGCAAAAACAGCAAGGACTATTCTGTTCTTGAAGATAAGCGGGTGTATAAACAATTGGAGGCAGATGTGCATCATACAAAGGGCTTATTATGTATTGACTGTCACTCTTCACATGAGGTGATGGGCACCGGGGAAAAATTTTTACATCAGGAAGATGCGGTTTCTTTACAGTGCAGCGACTGCCATTTTAAAGAAAAACCCAACACTATACCTTACAGTGCTGTAGATAGGGAAAGTCTTTTAGTGTTTTTACATCGGGATTATAAACACACCGACAAAGAAGTTATAGCAGTCGAAAAAGATGGTCACCCACTAGTGAACACTTACGTTGACTCTACTAGGAATGCCTTTTTAATAAGTAAAAACGATAGAACTGTTCATCCATTAAAACCTCAGGCTGAAGCATGCTCAAGGAGCGCCCACCAAAACGTAAGCTGCAGCTCCTGCCATTCTTCCTGGACATCCCGTTGTATTGGGTGCCATAACCAGTTTGATGAAGATGAACCAAAGGCTTTTGATCTACTGGATAAAAAATATGTCACAGGTCAATGGAAAGAATATGTTGCTGAATTTTCTTCCTCCCAGCCCGCCCTGGGGGTAAGGAAAGTAAAAGAAAAAACTGTTGTTGAACCTGCCATTCCAGGGATGGTTTTGACCATAGACAAAGGGAGTTTTAAGGGTAATCCCGGAGAGGATGTCTCCTTTCATAGGCTTTACGCTCCTAATTCACCACACACCACAACAAAGGAGGTAAGAGACTGCAAATCCTGTCATTCTAATTCTGCATCTTTGGGATATGGTATGGGTTCTTTAACCTATAAGATCAGGAATGACAAAGCCTCATGGATGTTTACTCCTGAATACGCCCTTAACAGTTACGATGGTTTACCTGAAGACGCCTGGATTCCCTTTCTAAAGGAGGTGGATGAGGAGGTGGTGAACTCTACCAGGACCAACTTCAGGCCTTTTAATGTAGAAGAACAAAAGCAAATGCTGCTCGTGGGCGCCTGTCTTCAATGTCATAAAGATGATTCCAGAGTGATGCGACAGACTTTAGAACTGGGGTTAAAGCCAGTTTTAAAGAAAGTGACCGAAGAGTGTATTTTACCTGAATATTAATTTAACCACCTATAGTGGTCATACTTCTATTTTGGTTATGAAGACCGGGTTCTTGTAGTTTTTCCAGACTGTCCATACCGCCTCTGATTTTTAACTTGGCACGAACTGCTTTTTGTATGATTGGCTCAATGGCTTTACCTTCTCTAAGGCTGGTTAACAAATCTGATTCTGTTGATGAGAATAAACAGTTTTTTAGTTGACCATTAGCTGTAAGACGTATACGATTACAGGAATCACAGAAAGGATTTGTCACAGAACTGATTATAGCAAAACTGCCCGAATATCCCTTGATCTTGTAATTTTTGGCTGTATCGTTTGCTGCATCCTCAAGGCGTTTAATGGTACCTTCCTCAAAAGCAGTATGAACAGCATCCATTACTTGTTTATAGGAAACCATTTTAGACATGTCCCACCTGTTGCCACCAAAAGGCATAAACTCAATAAACCTGATAGAGACCGGCAGGTCTTTGGTGAGATTAATAAAATCAATGATCTCATCATCATTAACTCCGCGTATAAGAACAGTGTTTATTTTCACATTGAAACCTTCTTTTATTAAAAGCTGTATGTTATTATAAACGGTTTCAAAATGATCCCGAAGAGTGATCTTCCTGAACTTTTCCTTTTCTAAGGTATCAAGGCTGACATTGATATTTTTTACCCCATTTAATTTTAGGACATCAATGAACTTATGGATGATGACAGCATTAGTGGTGATAGAAAGGTCAACAGGTAAAGAACTCAGTTTCTCTAGGATTACCGAAATATCTTTCCTGATCAAAGGTTCTCCCCCGGTGAGCCTGATTTTGTTGACTCCATGGTCCACAAATGTCTTAGCTATTTCAAAGATCTCCTCATAAGTCATGATATGGCTTTTAGGAGTTAGTGGAACACCTTCTGCCGGCATACAATAGAAACAGCGTAGATTACAGCGTTCAACTAAAGATATCCTTAAGTAGGTATGGTCTCTACCGTGCGAATCTTGCAGTATGTTGTTTTTGTCTTTCATTTAATCGTGCCTTGCACCCTTTAAAATTCTGAAAATATGTAAGACCGATGGAAATATAGCTTCCATAGATTCTTTAGCACCGTTTGTCGATCCGGGAAGACCCAATACCAATGTGCCGCTCATAGTGCCTGCTATACTTCTTGAAAGCATAGAGAACGGGGTTCTATCCTGGCCATAGTTGCGAATAGCTTCTTCTATGCCGGGTATGCGTCTATCCAGTAACGGCTCAAGAGCTTCGGGAGTCACGTCACGCTTCGATAAACCTGTTCCTCCTGTGAAAATTATGAGATCAATTCCCTGTTGCTGAAAAGTCCTGGTCTTTTCCTGAATAATATCTTTCTCATCAGGAATTATGATGTAATGAAGGATTTGAACCTCACACTCTTTTAATTTTTCAATTATTGCTCTTCCGGCTCTATCTTCTTTTTTTCCTGCCGAAATAGTATCTGAACATACGACAACGGCAGCTGTCAGGTCCTTTCTGAATTTATCTGTAAAATCAGATTTCCCACCCTTTTTGTTAAGAAGTTTTATTTGATGGATCTCTATTCCTTTATCAATAGGTTTGAGCATATCATACATATTTAAAGCAACGACACTCGCCCCATGCATCGCCTCTACTTCTACACCGGTTTTATAGATGGTTTTTATGGTGAAAAAAACCTTTATTTCCAGTCCGTTGATCTCGTATTCCACACTGGTGAATTCTATTGGTAGTGGATGGCAATCCGGTAGAATATCGGGTGTGCGCTTCACTCCCAGTAAGCCTGCAGCTTTGCTCATTGCAAAAACATTGCCTTTTGGAACTGTGTCATTCTCGATGGCTGTGATAGTTTCCTGCCTGCTCACCTTTACAATAGCCTGGGCAACTGCAGTTCTTAAGGTGGTACTCTTATGCGTGATATCGACCATTTTTTAACTATTTACTTTCCATTGATGTGTACTGTCTTCGAAAACTTCTTTGCCGAATACAGGTACTTTAGCTTTTATTTCTTCAACTATATATTCAAGAGCTTCAAAAACAATTTTTCGCCTTGGTGATGAGATAAAAACAAACAAACAGATCTCTCCCGCATTCACTTTTGCAATACTGTGGTAAATGTGCATACAGCTAAGATCAAATCTCTCAAAAGCTGCCTCGCGAATTTCATGGAATTTGGCATCCGCCATGTCTTCGTAAGCTGAATAATCTATGGCTTTTACAGTCTTGTTGTTTACAACATCTGCCCTTACCTGTCCCAAAAAAATATTATGAGCACCAATGTTTTTTTTGCTTTGATGCTTAGCTATTGATTGGGCAATGAATTCAGACGAGATTGGTCCCTGAATGAAAACATTCTTATGCTCCTTTTCCTTCATTTTATACCTGTTTTTTGTAATTCTTTTATGTAGCTGTCAATTTCTGCAGCACCTTCCCTGACACTGAAACAGTTTTCAATATTGAGTTCCCGTAATATAGATACAGCTTGCTTGCTCCTTATTCCCGATTGACAAAATATAGCCTTCTCTTTGTTTGGATTTATCTTATCCAGATGTTGTCTTAATTCACTTAAAGGAATTTGCAGAGCCTCAACTGTCTCAAGTTTGGGTTGCTCAAAGTGTTCTCTAATATCAATAAACTCAACATCTGGCTTGCCCAAAATGTCTTTAACCGAGACCTCCGGAATATCTATTTTACAGCCTCCATCCAATTCCCTTTGAGAAAAATCTTTTTTACCTGATAATACTTTCTCAATTTCAAGATCACTCCTCTTAACCTTTAATGTTGTAGTTTGATTTGAAAGCGCATCATAATAAAGCAGTTTACCTGCAAGGACATCACCTATACCCAAAACGATTTTTAGCACTTCATTTGCCTGTAATGATCCAATAATACCGGGTAGGACCCCAAGTACTCCCACTTCTGAACAATTAGGAACAGTATCTTTTTCAGGCTTATTAGGGAATGCACATCTATAAGTCGGGCCGTTATTGAGATTAAAAACTGACACCTGTCCCTGGAATTTATAAATGGCACCAAAAACCAATGGTTTTCCGGTCAAAACAGCAGCATCATTGACGAGGTACCGCGTTTCGAAATTATCTGTGCCATCAACAATAATATCATACTGGTTGAACAGCTCAATCGCATTTTGGAAGGTTAACTTATAGGTATAATTATTAATTTGAATGGTGCAGTTCAGGTCTGATAATCTCATTTTTGCTGCCGTTGCCTTGTTTTGTCCTAACGAAGACAATCCATATAATACCTGGCGTTGTAGATTGGATTCATCAACTACATCGAAATCAACAATTCCCAATGTTCCAATTCCGGCAGCTGCCAGGTACTGTAAAACAGGACAGCCTAATCCACCGGCGCCTACGACCAGCACCTTTGCTTTTGAAATCTTATCCTGGCCAGCAGGACCAATTTCTGAAAGTATGATATGTCTGTTATACCTGCTCATAATTATCCTCCGGCAAAAGGAGGTAGCAATACAATTTCGTTACCTGTTAGTTGATCTTCGAAAGAGACTAGTTCCTGGTTTTGCGCCACCTGAAAATTTTTTCCTTTCAGCTGTGAATATTTGCTATAAAGTTCTTCCAGTAGCCCTTGAATAGAACTTCCGCAGAAATCAATGATCTCTTCTTCGCAATTGGTCACTTCGGTAAGTAAACCAAAATATTTAATGGTTAACAACATGCTCAAGTACCTTTAATTCTTCAGGAGTATTAATATTTGATATAAAGATTTCCTGGTCAGACCTTAAAAGGAGATCCTTTACTTTACAATTCTTTAAAGCAGCACTTATCTTACGCTCACCATTCTGCAAAAGCTGATAAAATCTATGCTCACATCGCTTGTGATACAATGCTATTAAAGGCATGGATCTACCCTTACTAACAAGCTGGATAACGTCAAAATCACTTGTCTCGGCACGAACGAGCTCCTCTAAAATTTCAGTCTTGATCAATGGGATATCACAACTCAAGACGAGGATAAAATCGGTGTTCGTTTGGTTCAGTGCGGTATAGATTCCGGCCAAAGGTCCGGCGTCTTTAATAATGTCTTCAAAACGTTTCAGTTTAAAAACATCATAATCAACATTATTGGAAACTATGACTGTTTCGGAAACAAGAGGCGCCACGGCTTCAATACTGTATTTTACAAAAGGGATGCCGTGGAATTTCAAAAAACCTTTGTCCGTTCCCATGCGGGAACTCTTTCCTCCAGCCAAGATAACACCTGTTATGTCATTTTTGCCAATCATGATTTATGTAGTAAACAATTTTACACAAGCGATAATAAGTACCAGAACCAGGATGTAACGCAGCCGGTGATTATTTAATTTTTTGCTTCCCATGTAGCCGCCAAAGAAGCCTCCAAGAAGTGCTATAGCAATCAGCAGGAGAGATTCCTTTCCTAAACTAATTCCGGTGCTCAACTGGCCAAACAAGCCTGAAGCAGAATTCACCCAGATAAACAGAGCTGAAACTGCCGCTGCCTCTTTCATTCTTCCCCAATGGAGTAATAGAATAACAGGAGTTAGAATGATTCCGCCACCAATACCTATCAAACCCGAGAAAAAACCTATAATTCCCCCAACGAGTAAACCTTGCCAGAGTTTTACTTTCTTAAGAGCATCACTCTCTTTTCCAAATAGGTTCAACATTTTCAGAATTGCAAACACGAGTAGCACCGCAAGTACTTTCTTGTAAATAGAAGCATCTATGTCAATGGTTCCTCCTAAAAAGGCAAAAGGAATGGAAGTGATCGCAAAGGATATGAACAGGTTCTTGTTGAAATGGCCTTCTTTGTAGTAATAATAAAAAGAAATACCTGCCACAAAAAGGTTCAGCAGGAGTGCTGTAGGTTTCATCGTTTCAGGTGCAAAAGAAAACAATGCCATCAAAGCCAGGTAGCCACTGGCACCTCCATGCCCCACACTGGCGTACAGAAATGATATTATAGGTAATATCAGCAGAAACAGATATGTGATCTCCACAGCCAAAACGTATTACAGACTTTTAATTTTTTCAAGTTGTATATCTAAAAAATCCCAGCATTTTTTATTCATGTCATCAAAAACGCTGATCAGGGATTTCCCATAAGGAGTTAATTCTGTTCCTCCTCCTCCTTTACCTCCTATTGTATTAACAGTAACCGGACTAATCGTGGTTTTATTGACGGTATTTATGAGATGCCAGGCCTTTTTGTATGAAATATTGAGAGATTTAGCAGCTTTTGATAATGAACCTGTTTGATCTATGGCTCTTAATAATTGCACCTTTCCTTCTCCCAGGAATTCTTTGCCGTCTAGTTCGATCCAGATCCTACTTTTAATTTTGTACTCCATAGTTCTAAGTTTAA
>CAVUAU010000018.1:142500-258311 GCA_963739625.1 uncultured Flavobacteriaceae bacterium | reverse complement strand
CCAGAGCCATTGCGTCGAGACGAGAAGCCGATGCTGGAAGCCGACCAGCAGGTAGACATGGATCACCGCCGGTGAGCCAGGTCGGACCGGCCCTTGACCTTAGACCTCATGATCGCGGAGTGACCAGTCTGGGTCGGCGGTCTCTCCCGCGGCATTCTCCTTCGAGGATTGCGCCAGGCGGGCTGGCGCCGAGCCTCAAGAATGGGGGAGAGACCGCGATGCAGAATACCATGTTCGTCGGGCTGGATGTCCACAAGGCGACGATCTCCGTGGCGATCGCGCATGGAGAACGGGGCGGCGAGGTTCGCCACTGGGGCACAATCCACAACCGCGTCGATCACGTCCGCAGGCTTGCCAAGAAGCTGGGCGGCGACGGGCACCGCTCCACTTCTGCTACGAAGCCGGACCCTGCGGCTACGGCCTGCATCGGCAACTGACCGAGCTTGGGCATGACTGCATGGTCGTCGCACCATCGCTCATTCCAGTGAAGACCGGCGACCGGGTGAAGACCGACCGGCGCGACGGCATCATGCTGGCAAAGCTACACCGGGCCGGCGAGTTGACGGCGGTCTGGGTGCCGGACGCCGCGCACGAGGCGATGCGCGATCTCGTCCGGGCGCGGGCGACGGCCGTGCGTGTCGCGGGCAAGGCGCGCCAGCATCTCCAAGGCTTCCTCCTGCGGCATGGCCGATCTATCCGGGAAGAAGGGCTGGACGAAGGCTTACCGCCGCTGGCTGACGACAGTCCGGTTCGAGCAGCCGGCGCAGCAGATCGTGCTCCAGGACTACATCCACGCCGTCACCGATGCCGAGGCGCGGATCGAGCGGTTGACGAAACAGATCGCCGATCTGCTGCCGGGCTGGAGCCTCACGCCGGTGGTCGAGGCCGTGCAGGCGATGCGCGGGGTGGCGTTCATCGTGGCGGTGACGGTGGTGGCCGAGGTCGGCGACTTCTCGCGGTTCGACAATCCGCGGCAGTTGATGGCCTACCTTGGGCTGACACCCTCGGAGCATTCCAGCGGCGCCACGGTCCGTCGCGGCGGCATCACCAAGGCCGGCAGCGGGCTTGCGCGCCGGGCGCTGGTCGAGGGCGCCTGGAGCTACCGGATGCAGGCCCGCGTCAGCCGAAAGCTCCTCGACCGGATCGAGGCGTTGCCCCAGCCCGTGCGCGACATCGCCTGGAAGGGTCAATTGCGGATGTGCCAGCGCTATCGGCACCTGATGGCGGCGGGCAAGCCGAAAGTGGTGGCCACCACGGCCATCGCTCGAGAAATGGCGGGCTTCATCTGGGCCATTGCCCGAACCGTGACGCCTGCCGGAGCCTGACGCGCCGACGAGGCGGAGAAGAACGAAGCTTCGACCCTTCCGATGCGCAGGGTCGGGGACGGAACGCGGTGGGGAATCCTCGTGCCCTGTTATGAGCCGACGAGATCGACGCTCGCCCCTTAGAGCGAGGCAGCCCCAGGACGAAACCACGGTCATGCGGTACCCAACCCGCGTATGAGAGCTTGCTCAACCGTCGTCTTCAGTTCCGTCTCCGACCCTGCGCATCCACATCAACCTGTATCCGGCGTCGCCGGAGAAATTGCCATGAAACAAGAATTGACAGCGATCATGAGAGCAGGCCGCTGAAAAACCCGCCTCGAGCACGATGTCGCGAAACGCATATCCGAGGCCTATGGCCTCTTCGCCACCGACGAGACGCAGGGCTTCGATCAGGCGCGCGCCGGACCGGATAAGAAAGGCTTGGGCCTCACCGCGCACCGCGCGCTCGCCGGCGTCGGCCCGCTCCGGGTGAATGAGAGAGAATGAAACGTGCATGTCGAACCCTGTCGCAGGACGGCCGGTCTTGATCCGTCAAGAGAGGGCGCGGCGCGCGGCGTGTCGGGTCTTCCGGAATGAAGATTGGCCCGAATGCGCATGGCGAAGGGATTGGTCGAAAAAAACCTGTTCCGGGCTGCGGGAGAACCTGGAAACGGGACGCGGGCCGACCATCTCGAAGTGAGGGCTTGCCGATCTCACCCATTCCGGGAAACTTCGAAATCGGCCTGGAGGGGCCGTCCGTGCGCGTGGCCGGCGCCTCGACGCGGCCCGTCCAAGGAGACGTTCGCTTGGCGCGCGGGGACGTCTTCGCAAGTCTGAGGCGCTTGACCTGTGCCGGAAAGATGGAGCAGACCTCCGATCGGAGGCTGATCGTCACCCGGTCAAGGCGATGCTCACGGGAAAGTCCCGCCGCAGGTCGACCAGGCCGTGATTTCACCTTCCGGAATTGAGCGGTCGCCAAGAGGACAGATGCCGGACGCCGCGTCGAACACGGGTTCATCGGAGGCCGGGACCGACGCCGCGCCGGCGATCCTGGCGCGCGGACTGGTCAAGCGCTTCGGGGATCTTCAGGCGGTGGCGGGCATCGACCTTGACGTGCCGCGCGGGACCATCTTCGCGATCCTGGGGCCGAACGGCGCCGGAAAGACCACTCTGATGCGGATGCTCGCCACGTTGACCCGCCCCGACGCCGGCGCCGCCGAGGTGATGGGGCACGACCTGCGCGCGGAGCCGGACGCGGTGCGGGCCTCGATCGCGATGACCGGGCAGTTCGCCTCGCTCGACGAGGATCTGACGGGGCGCGAGAACCTGATCTTCCTCGCGCGGCTCTGGGGCTTCGGCCGACAGGCGGCGCGGCGGCGGGCCGACGAGCTTCTGGCGGCGTTCGAGCTCACCGACGCGCGGCATCGGCAGGTGAAGGACTATTCGGGCGGGATGCGACGACGCCTCGACATCGCCGCGTCGCTGATCGTGACGCCGGGCGTGCTGTTTCTCGACGAGCCGACGACGGGCCTCGACCCCACCGCGCGGCAGAGGGTGTGGCGCATGATCCGGGAACTCGCGCGATCGGGCGTCACCGTTCTGCTCACCACGCAGTATCTCGAGGAGGCGGACCAGCTCGCCGAGCGGATCGCCGTGATCGACCACGGCCGGAAGATCGCGGAAGGCACGAGCCGGGAGCTGAAGGCGGCGACCGGTTCGGGCTTCCTGCACGTGACCGTCTCCGACCCCGCGGAGATCGACCGTGCGGGTGCGCTGCTCGAGGAGCGGCTCGACGCGCCGGTCCAGCGCGACCCGGATGGCGCGCGTCTGTCGGTCATGGCCAGGACGCCGGAGGCCGCCAATGCGGCGCTTGCCGCGCTCGTCTCGGCGGGCATCGCGCTCGAGGACTTCGCGATGGGGTCGCCGAGCCTCGAGGAGGTGTTCTTCGCGCTGACGGGCGGCGGCGCGACCCGGGCGGAGGATGCCGCATGACCGGCATCACCCCCGCCACGCTTCGGCACGCCGCGCGGCCGCCGCGCCCCTCGGCGCTGTCGAACGCGCTGACCTTCGGGTGGCGGGCGGTGCTGAAATTCCGTCACGTGCCCGAGCAGCTTTTCGACCTGATCATGACGCCTCTCATGTTCACGCTGCTCTTCACCTTCGTCTTCGGGGGCGCGCTGGCGGGATCGACCGGCGATTACCTGCAGTTCTTCCTGCCCGGGATCCTCGTGCAGACGGTGGCCTTCAATGCGGTCTATTCCGGCATGGGCCTGTCGACGGACCTCGGCAAGGGGCTGTTCGACAGGTTCCGGAGCCTGCCGATCTGGCCGCTCTCGCCCTTCGCCGGGCTCGTCGTCGGAGACATGCTGCGCCATCTGATCGCGGGCGCGATCATTCTGGGGATCGGGCTCATGCTCGGGTACCGTCCCGAGGCGGGTCTCCCGGGCGTGGCGGCCGCCTTCGCCCTGCTTCTCGGCATCGGCTTCGGGATCGGCTGGGTCTTCATCGTCCTGGGCCTGCTGGTGCGAACCCCCACCACGGTCATGACGCTGGGCTTCACCGTGCTCTTCCCGGTGGTCTTCGCGTCCAACATCATGGTGCGGCCGGACACCATGCCGGACTGGCTGCGCGCCTTCGTGGAGGTGAATCCGATCTCGCTGATGACCACCGCCATGCGCGGGCTGATGGCGGGAACGTCGACACCGGGGCAGATCGCGCTCGCGCTCCTCGCGCCCGCCCTCCTCACGGCGACGCTGGCCCCTGTCACCCTGTGGCTGTACCGGCGCACGTGACGCGAACGGCCCGGACCGGACTTCCGCCGTGAGGCAGGATGCTGCGGCGCGGCCCGTCGAAGGAGACATTCGCCGCGCGCGCGAAATTCAGGCCCCGTCGAATTCACACGGTCTAAGAACGAAGCCGACTTTCGGACACCACTTGCCGATGTTAGCCTTTGCTGAGAACGGCGGTGCGCAAAAGCCTTTGACGCGGTGCGCAGCTGCAAAAAGCTGGGGGCATTTGGTGACTGAAATAGTCGACACTTGTCTTATGGATCGGCCAATCACAGGTGATCCAAGAGGAACGCTGTTGTGGGCGGATCGGTGGGCGGCGCCTCTTTCCCTTGATCCGGAAGCGGTTCTGGAGCTCGTCGACACGCTGTCCAAGAAAGACACAGAGCGCACCGATGACTGTCTTGCCCTCATGTCGCGTATCCTGGACGAGGCGCGAATGAACCATGAAAATGAGGAGCCGGGGGCGAGCGACTTTTTCCAGGTCCTTGCGGCGGGCCTGACAGAACGGACGGAGGCAGGTGAGCTTGACGCCGAGACCTGCTTCGGACTTTGCCAGGCCTACCTCCGCGCCGGTCTCACAGCCCCCGACCAGCTGCGCACGGCACCCGACGCTTTTGAGGCTTTTGAGGGAGACGAGATACCTGAGCTTCCGGATGTCGCGGGGCTAGCGGAAGGGCTTGTCCCGAACGGGTCCACGCCTTTTGAGGCCTATACCGGGCTTCGCGAAGTTGTGGGCGCCATGCCGACTCGGGTGACAACCGCATTTCTGACGCGGATGATCGGGCAAGGCGATCCACGCATGATTGCCGTGGGGCGGTACTTTCTGCTCGATCCGGTTGCGGAGATGCGCGATGCGGCCATCGCCGGGTTCGGGCTGCTTGCGGAAAGCGCACATGTGGATGCCGCCCTGCTGTCCGACCTCATCCTGATCCGCAACTGGCTGCCAAACGGCAAAGCGCTCGATACGCTGATCAAGACCGCGCTGCGGCGGGAGCCGTCAGGTGGAACTGTCCCGCAACCTTGGCAGCTTCATCGGGTGATGACGTCGCTTCCCGACGGCACCGGCTCGCAAAGCATCATAGGCGTCTGTAGCCGTGGAAGCACGCGCGCGGTGGCCGCGGCAATGATCAAGGAAGGGCACGGGATGAAGGACGCTTATGTCATTCCTTGTTCCAGCAGAGGCGATCAGAAAACCATCGTCGAGCAAATTGAACAGGCGATGACGATGCATGACGTGTCGCCTTCCTACCTCGCCCCCGCCATTGGCTTCGCCCTTGGCGACGGGTTGGCGCGCGGTGCGGTGACGACGCCGGGCTTCCTGGATGTCGCGCCGATGTTCGGCGTTGGCGATGTGACGCCACGAACCGGGGGGCATGCGGCACTGCTCGCGGCGGTTGATCCGGAAGGAGAGCTTGCGGCTCTGTCAGACAACCGACGCGGCCGGTTGATCGGCAAGAGCCGGGACTGGCTTTCAGAACATGACATCTCCAGCAGCTGGTTCGTCTCTGACGCCACTTTGATCGCAGCGCTTGAAGCGGCGTCAACCGCCGCCAGCGCAAAGAAGATCGTCGCGGGGCATCTAGAGGAAAGGCGTGATCGCTGGGCAAAACTCTTTGCCCGATCAGCGCTGATCCTGCGCCACGACCGCAGCGCCCCGCATGACGCGTGGATGAGCTTTGCCGTTGTCGCCCAGGCGCTGGAGGCTGGACGAGAGATCAGGAAAATACCCGTTTTTGAGGATATCCTCGGGCAAACGCTGGAGGTGGCAGCGGCGCGCGCGATGGAAGATCTTGACGATGAATTGGAGTGGGACAACGAAGATTTCGATCCGCCCGAAATCGAGGCTGAGCGACAGGGCGAGTTGGCCAGGTTGCTCAAAGGCAGCCCGCTCAAACCAGATCAGATCGATGGCTACTTGACCGCCGTGCTGATCGCCCCGCAATTCGCACCACCAGATGAATGGCTGACGCCGCTAATGGAGGGGATCGAGGTGAAGGGCCACGGTTCCATTCAACGCATCCTCGACATCCTCATGTTGCGTTACGGCGCGCTGAACGAGGCCGTGATCCTCGGCGAGATCGGCGGAGAGGTCCGAGACCTGCCCCCGAAGCGCTTCCAAGCCTGGACCGAGGGCTTCGCGCAAGCGGTAGATGGCATCAAGGGCGCCTGGCCGAAAGGAGCACTGAGCCGCGATGACAAACAGGTCCTCAATCTGATCCGAAGCGCCGCCATTGAGGATCTGGCACCAACCTTGAAACCGCTCCTGCCCAGCTGGCTCCAGATGACTGCCGTTAAATGGCGGGAAGATTTGTAAGTCTTAAGCTGGTTTGGCTGGCGAGGGCCCGGACATGCCCTTCGCGGCGCGTCACGATGCTGCGCCGCGGTTCCCCAGAGCCGCCGTTCATGGACCGCGCAGCATCTTGACCCTCGAGAGGTCGGCTGTGCGGACGAAGCTGCCCGACGCAAGTGCAGCACGATCCGCGAAGGTCGTGGCTTCTTCCCGCAATTCAGTTCGCCGCGTTGCGGCACGCTTCCCCGAAAAAAGACGTCCATGTCTGCTCAGACGGCCCCAATCTTAACCAGCCGTTCCAAGTGACCGGACTGGAGATCGGCAACGCGGACCAAACGCACGCACGCCGATGCAGCAAGTTCCGCTGCCCCGACATGAACGTAGGAATTTCGACGTGCTGCAGCGTGCCTTCCCGAAAGCGGGCGGTCGTGCTGGCTTGGATGCCCCTCACCGATCGTTCCCGCGCGCCTGCTTGATGATCTCTCCTTTTCGGGCAGCTGTGACTTGATCGACAGGTTCCAAGCCTACAGCGGCATGGCATTCGACGTCACCGATCCGCAACCGCTCTAGTCCGCGGATCAGCGCATCTGTGTAAAGAATGGGGGCGGATGCTGTGGTACAGTTGAGGCGTCCAACTGACGCGTTGCCGATGCCGCTATGGACCAGGCTAAAACTGACCTCGGCGCAGGTGAGGCCCAAAAAGAAGCACCCCGTTGAAGTACCTGAGACATCCTGGGAGGATATGACCATGAACCTGAGACCGGATCCTACATTCCACCCCACCGCGGCCATGGCCATGAAGGCCCCGGTCGAAACGTTGGCCTTCACATTGATGCTCAGCCCGGACGGCAGTCAGCCCGATGGTCTGGCGGTGGTCGACGTCGACCCGAAGTCCGAGACCTGCGGGCAGATCGTGCACAGCCTGTTCATGCCAAACAAAGGCGACGAGTTTCATCATTTCGGCTGGAACGCCTGCTCTTCGGCACTGTCGCCGCTGACCGGGCACGCCTTCTTGGAACGGCGGTACCTGATCATTCCCGGCATCCGGTCGAGCCGGATCTACATCATCGACGTCAAGGAGCCGCTCAGGGCCAGGATTTACAAGATAATCGAGCCCGAAGAGCTGTTCGCCAAGACCGGCTATTCGCGCCCCCACACCATCCATTGCGGGCCTGAGGGTATCTACGTCTCGACCTTGGGCGGTGGCGGCAGGGACGGCACTGACGGCCCTCCGGGCATCTTCATCATGGATTGCCAGACCTTCGAGATCCTCGGCCGCTACGAGATGGATCGGGGGATTCAGGACAAGCACTATGATTTCTGGTGGAACCTGCCCCGCGACTACATGGTCAGCTCCGAGTGGGGTCTGCCGCCGCAGTTCGAGAACGGCATCGTCGCCGAAGACCTGCTTGCAAACAAATACGGGCACACCATCCACTTCTGGGATCTGCGCGCGCGCAGATGCGTGCAGTCCATCGACCTTGGAGCGAACCATCAGATGGCGCTGGAAATTCGACCTGCGCATGACCCTGCCAAACAATACGGCTTTTGCGGTGTCGTCGTCGACACGACAAACCTGCAAGGGTCCATCTTCACTTGGTGGCGGAGGGATGACGGCAGCTTCGAAGTGAAAAAGGTCATCACGATCGATCCGGTGCCCGCCAATGCCGACGACCTTCCAGACCTGCTCAAGAGCTTTGGCGCAGTGCCGCCTCTGGTCACCGACATCGACCTCAGCCTTGATGACAAGTATCTCTATGTCGCCTGCTGGGGTCTGGGCGAGATGCATCAGTACGATGTGTCCGATCCGATGAACCCGAAAATGACTGGAAAGGTACGAGATCGGCGGCATCGTCGCCAAGACCAATCATCCCAACGGGAAGACCTTTGGCTATGGCCCGCAGATGGTTGAAATCAGCCGCGACGGCAAGCGTGTCTACTGGACCAATTCGCTCTACTCGACATGGGACGACCAGTTCTACCCAGGCGAGCGCGGGGCGGCGATGGTATGTGCGGATGTCGGTGGGAAGGGCGGCCTGACCTTGAACAAGGAGTTCTGGGTGGAGTTCCCCGAAGGCTATCGCAGCCACCAGATCCGGCTGGAGGGCGGCGACTGTTCGACCGACAGCTTCTGCTATCCGAACGTCTGAGCCTTGAGTAATGCGCTGTCGGTGGCGGCCCTTTGGTGGGCCGTCATCGCGTCGGGACTCTATCACGGCGTGAACCCTGGGATGGGGTGGCCGTTGGCGGTGTCCGCCGCGCTGATGGAACGGCGGCCCGCCGCGATGCCGGCGGCGCTTGCGGCGCTGGCGGCCGGGCATTTCGTGGCAATGACGGCGATCCTGCTGCCCTTCTCGCTGATGACGACGCTACTGATTTGGGAACGCGAGCTGCGCATCGGAGCCGGGCTTCTGGTCATCGCGATGGGGCTTTTCCTCTTGATCACGCGCCGCCATCCCCGGTTTCTGGCGCGCGTTCCGCCGGGCAGGCTTGCGCTCTGGTCGTTTCTCGCGGCGATGGCCCACGGCGCCGGACTGATGCTGGTCCCGATCTATCTCGGACTGTGCGGCGATCCGGCCATGCTGGATGCGGGTCATCAGGCGGCGGGCGCATTGATGGCGGGCAACCTTCGGACCGCGCTTCTGGTCGCTACCCTTCACACCGCCGCCATGACCGTTGCCGGAAGCGCGCTTGCGGCGGGAATGTATTTCTGGCTCGGGCTCAGGTTTCTGTCACGCGCCTGGTTCAACCTCGATGTGGTCTGGGCGCTGAGCCTCATCATTGTGGGATCTATTGGCGCTGGCACCGCATTTGTTCATCTATTTGGGCGCAGCAATGCATGAGGGAAAGGTCTTTTCTGAAGCAGCTGTAAAAGTGCCACTTAAAACAATGAACCGTCACGGGCTCATCGCAGGCGCCACCGGAACAGGAAAATCTAAAACCTTACAGATCCTAGCCGAGAACCTTTCGCAAAAAGGAGTTCCGGTTTTGCTGATGGATGTGAAGGGAGACCTTAGCGGAGTGGCAAAACCTTCAGAAGGAGCCGATTTTATTCTGGAACGCCATGAAAAACTTGATTATCCATTTCAGGCCACCGGTTCTCCGGTAGAGATCCTTAGCCTTTCTGAACAGGGCGGCATACGACTTCGTGCCACGGTTAGTGAATTCGGGCCGGTGTTCCTGTCTCGTATCCTTGACCTTTCCGATACACAAACGGGTATTATTTCGATTATTTTTAAGTATTGCGATGATAAGCAACTGCCATTGCTGGACCTTAAGGATCTGAAAAAAATCCTTCAGTTTTCTACCGAAGAAGGCAAAGAAGAATTTGAAAAAGAATACGGCCGCATTTCCTCTGCCTCTACAGGAGCAATTTTAAGGAAGATCGTAGCATTGGAACAACAGGGAGCTGATCTTTTCTTTGGGGAACGTTCATTCGAAGTTCATGATCTCACCCGCAAAGATGCAGCGGGCCATGGATATATCAATATTTTACGGCTTACAGACATTCAGGACAGGCCTAAACTGTTCTCCACTTTTATGCTGAGCCTACTGGCAGAAATATACAGCAGTTTTCCTGAAAAAGGAGATCTCGAAAAACCTGAATTGGTGCTGTTCATTGATGAGGCGCACCTTATTTTCCAGGAAGCTTCAAGTGCTTTAATGGACCAGATCGAGAGCATCGTAAAACTCATAAGATCTAAAGGTGTGGGGATTTACTTTGTAACGCAAAACCCCGCAGATGTCCCGGCAGATGTTCTTGGCCAGCTGGGATTGAAAATCCAGCATGCCCTGAGGGCTTTTACAGCCAAAGACAGAAAAGCGATTAAACTTGCTGCAGAAAATTATCCGCTTTCCGAATTTTACGATACCAAAAATGAGCTTACCACGTTAGGAATTGGAGAAGCCCTGGTTTCGGCGCTTGATGAGAAAGGAAGACCTGCCCCACTGGCGGCAACAATGCTTCGCGCCCCGATGAGCAGGATGGATGTGTTAACAGATAATGAATTAAAAGAACTAATAGCAACTTCTGCATTAAAGGAGAAGTACAACGAAGACATCGACAGGGAGAGCGCCTACGAAATCCTGACAAAAAAAATAGAAACCGCAGACGCAGAACAGGCACGAAAAAAGGCTAAAGAAGAACGGCAAAAGGTGGAAAAAACGACCACACGTCACAGTTCCACAAGTTCGCAGAAAGCGATTATAAAGGTACTTACCAGCGCAACTTTTATTAGAGGCGTAATGGGTGTACTCAACAAGTTAATGAAATAATTACCCCAAAACACCATGAAAAAAAGTTTTTCAGTTTTACTCCTTAGTTCCATTTTATTCCTATCCTGCGAAAAAGAGCAGGATCCATTCCTCATTAGCCAGGACAGCATTGGCAAGCTAACCAAAGACGTCAAAATAAGTGAACTGGATTCAGTTTTTGCCGAAGATTCTATTGTAAAGCATGTGAGCGACGGCGAGATCTTTAAAAAGAGTAATGAGATCGAAGTTTACGATAAATCGGGTAAAAAAATGCTTCTTTTAGAACCAGTGCAGGCTTTTGACTCTACAAGTACAGTTGGATTTGTACAGGTAATTGACCCGCGGTTTAAAACAGCTAAAGGTTTGGGCCCCGAAAGCACTTTTAAGGACATTGTAGAAAACTACAACATCTCGAGAATTGAAAACACGCTAAGTGCGGCAGTCATATTTATTGATGATATCAATATTTATGTAACAATAGACAAGAAACAATTGCCGGCAGAGCTTAGATATGACACCCAGGCTCGTATACAGGCTTCACAGATTCCTGACAACGCCAAAATCAAATATTTTATGATTGACTGGGATTAATCTAAAAGAACCGGTCTCAAAAATGACATTTTTTAAACCTCTTTAATGGCTTCTGAAAACCTTACCAGACTCAACAAATATCTTAGCGAAGCAGGCTATTGCTCCCGCCGTAAAGCCGATGCTCTAATTGAGCAGGGAAGAGTAACCATTAATGGAGAGGTTCCTGAAATAGGAACCAAAGTAGCCCCCGGTGACGAGGTAATGGTAAATGGTGAACTTATTACTCCATCAAAAAAAGATAGTGTTTACCTTGCTTTCAACAAACCCGTGGGTATTGTTTGCACCACAAATTCCAGGGAGAAGAATAACATTGTAGACTACATCAATTACCCCACTCGCATTTTCCCAATTGGAAGGCTGGATAAACCCAGTGAAGGCCTTATTTTACTAACAGATGACGGGGATATCGTGAACAAAATCCTGCGGGCACGCAACAATCACGAAAAGGAATATATTGTCACTGTTGACCGGCTCATTAACCCTGACTTTATTGAAAGAATGTCTAACGGAATTCCCATTTTAGACACCGTAACACGCCAGTGCGAAGTAGAGCAAATAAGCAAATTTGTATTTAGAATTGTTCTCACACAAGGTCTTAACAGGCAAATACGGCGCATGTGCGAGTATTTGGGATATGAGGTCGTAAAACTAAAGCGCATCAGGATTATGAATATCACCCTTGATGTACCGCTGGGAGAGTACAGGAATCTCACCTCCCAAGAGCTGGAAGAGCTGGAAAGACTAACTTCAGATTCTACGAAGACCATAGAGGGTTCCCTACCCACACCTCAAGCCAAAGAAAAAAAGCCTTCAGAAAAAAGAAGCCCGGAAAAAAACACTTCTCCTAAGGCTTCTGCCTTCAAAAAGAATTCAGGATTTAAGAAGATCAATAGACGAAAAAGGGAATCTTAACAAAGAGTTAAGCGAAATTTCAAGAATCTCTGCCTATTTTTAAAATAAAAATGGGAAACAGGATCAAAGACGAAGATCAATACGAAGCCCTGAGAGATGACGGTGCAAGTAAAGAAAAGGCTGCACGAATCGCTAATTCCTCCAACACAGGGAAGAAAGGCGGAAACGCCTCGAAATACGAAGACCGAACAAAAGAGGAGCTTTACGATAAGGCAAAAGAGGTAGGAATAGAAGGCCGGTCTAAAATGGATAAAAAAGAACTTATTAAAGCCCTGAGGAATCACTAAATGCAAAAAATTCAACCCTTTCACCTGGCCATTCCTGTCGATAACCTGGAAAAAGCGAGGAGATTTTACCGCGAAACGCTTCAATGCGAAGAAGGCAGAAGCAGCGATCTCTGGGTCGACTTCAATTTCTTTGGACATCAATTTGTCATTCACTACAAAGAGTCTCAAGGTCCTGGTAAGGCCGCCAGCAATCCTGTTGATGGAAAGGATGTCCCAGTTCCACATTTTGGAGTGGTATTAGGATGGGAGGCTTTCTGGAATTTTGCTGAAGATCTAAAGAAAAAGGACGTCGCTTTTGTGATAGCACCATACATTAGATTTGAAGGAAAAGTGGGAGAACAGGCCACCATGTTCTTCAAGGATCCTTCGGGAAACGCTCTCGAATTCAAGGCTTTTAAAGACATGAATCAACTGTTCGCAAAATAGTACCTTCCGCATGAACAGATTAAAACCTTCTTTGGTAAGACAGCTCTTTGTATTACTGCTCATCCTGTTCCTATTAGTTTTGATTTTTAAGGAAATCATTCCTTATCTCTCGGGAGTCCTGGGAGCCATCACTCTGCATGTCGTGATGCGTAAATACATGGACAGGCTGGTCGAAAAAGGGTGGAAACCGGTTTTGGCCTCTTCATTTTTGATCTTCTTGTCCTTTGTTGGGATCCTGGTACCTATTTCGCTCACGGTTTTAATGCTGACTTCCAAAATAGGTAAGGCAGTAGCCAATTCTGAAAAGGTCTTGCAAGCAGTTAAAAATCAAATCACTGAAGTTGAGCACTACAGCGGCTACGACCTTAGTCAAAGCATTGATTCTGCCCGTGTAGCCAATTGGTTGTCAAACAACTTGCAGTCTTTGGGAGTGGGAACTTTTAATGCCTTTATCTCCATAGGCATCATGTACTTTATGTTGTATTATATGCTAATGAACAGACATCAACTTAAGGGTATGATGATCTCTTATATTCCGCTTGGAGAAGATAATCTGCGAACCATTGGAGAAGAAGGTGATGAACTGGTAAAGTCAAACGCACTTGGGATTCCGCTGGTAGCATTTTTCCAGGGGGTGGTAGCACTAATAGGTTTTTTAATTGTTGGTGTACCCGATCCCCTCTTCTGGTTTGTAATCACCGGCATAGGTGCCATGGTACCTTTTATTGGAACAGCAATTGGAATAGTACCTGTGGCCATACTACTTTTTTCTCAGGGCATGGAATGGCAGGCAATGTTTATCCTCATATATGGCTTTGTCATCGTTGGGATTACCGATAACATTTTAAGACTATATATTCTTAACCGGCTCGCCAGTGTTCATCCATTGATCACTTTGTTTGGAGTTGTTGTCGGGGTTCCGCTGTTCGGGTTCATAGGACTCATTTTTGGACCATTGCTGGTCTCCCTGTTTTTGCTTATATTAAAGATATACAAACACGAATACGGTAAAACTGAAAATAAAATTTAAAATCAATCTGCTATGTTAGAGAATATGAAGAAGAAAATCGACGAGAAATTTGTCAAGACAGAAATTGCCAAGGTGGAAGACGATGACCTGGAACTGGCTATGGATAACGAGGAAGCTATCAACAAAAAGCTTTCTGGCCAGGGCATGAAGAAATATGCTGAACTGGGAAAAATCACCTACGGAATGCTTAAGGACTTTAGAAAAGGGAAATACACAGAAGTCCCCTGGTTTACAGTCGCAGCAGCGGTTTTCGCCTTACTTTACGTATTCAATCCTATGGACATAGTACCTGATTTTATCCCGGGATTGGGATATGTAGACGATTTTGCCATTTTCACAATTGTCCTGAGATTCATCCAGACCGATCTGCATTCTTATCTGGACTGGAAAATAGCCGAAAAAAAATAAGCTTAGGCTTTTTTAGCCATTTTTGAGAGGTGCGTGGTCCGGGCCAGTAAAGTGTTCTTAAGAAGCATGGCAATGGTCATTGGGCCTACTCCACCGGGAACCGGAGTTATAAAGGAAGCCTTTTTACTGGCATTTTCAAAATCAACATCTCCTACAATGCGGTAGCCTTTTTCTTTTTCCTCATCGGGAACACGCGTAATTCCTACATCTATGACTACAGCGTCATCCTTGATCATTTCAGCTTTAAGGAAATTAGGAATTCCTACTGCAATAATGACAATATCTGCTTGTGAGGTAATTTGCGTGATGTTCTTAGTAAATTCATGTGTAAGGGTAACTGTAGAATTTCCCGGGAAACCCTGGCGCCCCATAAGAATGCTCATGGGCCTACCCACAATATAACTCCTTCCAATTACCACGGTATGTTTTCCTTTGGTAGGAATGTCATAACGCTCCAGAAGTTCAAGGATTCCATAAGGAGTTGCAGGAATAAAAGAAGTCATATCTAAAGACATCTTCCCAAAGTTGGTTGGATGGAAACCGTCCACATCCTTGTCTGGATCTACTGCGAGCAAAACCTTTTGGGTGTTGATCTGCGGCGGAAGGGGCAACTGCACGATAAAGCCGTCTATATCGTCATTTTGGTTCAATTCCTCGATCTTTGAAAGCAGCTCCAGTTCGCTGGTGGTGGAAGACATTCTAAAAAGAGAAGATTCAAAACCTACTCTTTCACACGCCTTAACTTTACTCGAAACATAGGTCATACTTGCACCGTCGCTTCCAACAATAATAGCAGCAAGATGGGGAACTTTTTCCCCGCGGTCTTTCATTTTTTGAACTTCTAAAGCAATTTCGTCTTTGATCTCATTGCTTACTTTCTTACCGTCGAGGAGAATCATCTTTAGTTTGTAGTATTAGTTGGCAGTTAGCAGTCTTTGACTTCAAACATACCGGGATTATTAATCATGTATTTTACGAGCTTCCCCAGCTATAGAAACCGGACCTGCAAAGCCAAATATTTCTCTATTAAAAACAGAATGACCTGCAATGGCAATCCAGCCACAACTCGTTTAGTGATCTTCAATGACAGCACTATCAAAAATGAACACTGGCTGCAAACCCCTACTTCATCCCTTTCATCATCTGCATCATCTTACGGCCGCCGCCACCCTGCATCATCTTCATCATTTTGCTCATCTGGTTGAACTGCTTTAACAGCTGGTTCACCTGCTGAACTGAGGTTCCAGATCCTTTTCCTATACGTTTTTTACGACTGGCATTTATGGTAGAAGGTTTTGATCTTTCTTCGGGCGTCATGGAATGGATAATCGCTTCGATATGCTTAAAAGCATCATCGTCAATATCTACATCCTTCAACATTTTACCTGCTCCGGGAATCATCCCCATGAGATCTTTCATTGATCCCATCTTCTTGATTTGCTGAAGCTGATTAAGGAAATCATCAAATCCAAATTCGTTCTTGGCAATCTTCTTCTGAAGCTTCCTTGCCTCCTCTTCATCATACTGCTCCTGCGCTCTTTCCACAAGTGACACAACATCTCCCATTCCAAGGATCCTGTCGGCCATACGGGAAGGATAGAACACATCAATAGCGTCCATCTTTTCCCCCGTACCTATGAATTTAATAGGCTTATTGACTACAGATTTAATGGAAATTGCAGCCCCACCACGAGTATCTCCATCAAGTTTAGTAAGTATAACCCCGTCAAAGTTAAGACGTTCATTAAATGCTTTTGCCGTATTCACCGCATCCTGCCCTGTCATGGAATCTACCACAAAAAGGGTCTCCTGGGGCTCAATTGCAGCATGAATATTAGCGATTTCGGTCATCATGGCTTCATCAATAGCAAGTCGACCGGCGGTATCTATAATAACAACATTATGACCATTTTCTTTAGCATGAGCAATAGCGGCTTTAGAAATTGCCACGGGATCCTGATTGCCTTCATCACTAAAGACCTCCACACCAATTTGATCTCCTACAACATGTAGCTGATTAATTGCCGCGGGACGGTAAACATCACAAGCAACAAGCAGAGGTTTCTTTGTCTTTTTTGTCTTAAGAAAATTAGCCAGCTTACCAGAAAATGTTGTTTTTCCACTACCCTGTAAACCCGACATCAAGATCACCGACGGAGTGCCTGAGAGATTGATCCCCTCTGCATCACCACCCATAAGCTCGGTAAGCTCATCTTTTACAAGCTTCACCATCATCTGGCCAGGTTTTAAAGCTGTAAGCACGTCTTGTCCTAAAGCCTTTTCCTTGACCGTATTAGTGAATTCCTTTGCAATTTTGTAGTTAACATCGGCGTCTACCAATGCGCGTCTTACCTCTTTAAGAGTTTCGGCTACGTTAACTTCTGTGATCTGCCCGTGTCCCTTAAGAACGTGTAAGGCATTATCTAACTTATCACTTAAACTATCAAACATATTCTCTCTTGTTTTTTAAGCCTGCCGTATGCAGCAGTTGCAAATTTAATGATTTGAGGCTGAAGTGAAAACTTTTTCAACTTCTCAGTTCTTTTTTAAAGATCTCTCAAAAAAGGAATTTTTGGAAATACTTAATTTCACCTTCTAACTTCGTATTTCGAACTTCCACCTTCGACCTACATCCTTTCCGGCACATAGATGCCAAGTAAACCAAAAGAGGATTTTATGACATCACCTACGGCCCGGGAAAGCTGAACCCTGAATTTCTTCTCTGTCTCATCTTCAGTTCCTAAAATAGTAACATTTTGGTAAAAGCTGTTGAACTCTTTAACCAGCTCATATGTATAATTGGCAATTAAAGCCGGGCTGTGATTTTCGGCTGCTAATACAATAGTTTCAGGATATAATTGCAGCTGCTTGATCAATTCTTTTTCCTTGTCATTCAGTTTATATTCTGTTATAGCTTCAGAATATTCAAACTCTGCCTTCCGCAGAATTGACTGTATCCTTGCGTAGGTGTATTGAATAAACGGCCCTGTGTTTCCCTGAAAGTCTACAGACTCTTCCGGGTTGAACAGGATCCTTTTTCTTGGATCTACCTTGAGGATATAATATTTTAATGCCCCCAGACCAATAATCCTGTACAGCTCCTCTTTTTCTTCTTCGGAATAATCTTCAAGCTTACCCAGTTCTTCTGAAATCTCTTTAGCTGTTTTTACCATCTCGGCAACAAGATCATCGGCATCGACCACTGTACCTTCACGGCTCTTCATTTTCCCGCTGGGAAGATCCACCATTCCGTAGCTTAGATGATAAAGGTTTTCTGCCCAGTCATAGCCAAGTTTCTTAAGGATCAAAAACAGTACTTTAAAGTGATAATCCTGTTCATTTCCCACGGTATACACCATGCCGTTGATATGAAAATCCTGCACCCGCTGGATCGCGGTACCTATATCCTGCGTCATGTAAACGGCCGTTCCATCGCTCCTTAACACGATCTTTTCATCAAGACCTTCATCTGTGAGATCTATCCAAACACTGCCATCTTCTTTCCTGTAAAAAATGCCTTTTTCGAGGCCTTCTGCCACAACATTTTTCCCAAGAAGGTAAGTGTTGCTTTCGTAATAATTCTTATCAAAGTCCACTCCCAGCTTATCATAAGTTTCTTCAAACCCATTATAAACCCATTCGTTCATGGTCTTCCATAATTCCACGACCGCTTCGTCACCGGCTTCCCATTTTCTAAGCATTTCCTGGGCATCTTTCAAAACAGGAGCTTCTGCTTTCGCTTCTTCTTCAGATTTTCCCTGAGCCACAAGTCCTGCGACCTCTTTTTTGTAGGCTTTATCAAATTCAACGTAATAGTTCCCTACCAGTTTATCTCCTTTCAACCCCGAGGTTTGCGGGGTTTCCCCATTTCCGAAGCGTTGCCAGGCCAGCATGGATTTACAAATATGAATCCCGCGATCATTGATGATCTGGGTTTTATAAACCTCATTACCTGCAGCTTTAAGGATTTCGGAAACAGAATAGCCTAAAAGGACATTCCTGATGTGCCCCAGGTGCAATGGTTTGTTTGTATTTGGTGAAGAATATTCAACCATAATAGAATTTTCTCCTTTTGACTTTTTTCCGAAGTCTTTATCTTCCTTCATTTTACTGAAGAAATCCAGGTAATATTGATCATCCAGAACAATATTCAAGAAGCCCTGGACTACATTAAACTTTTCAATTTCAGGATTGTGCTTAACAAGATAATCTCCTATCGCCTCCCCAAGTTTGACAGGACTGGTTTTGATTTGCCGCAACATAGGAAAGACAACAAGGGTAATATCCCCTTCAAAATCTTTACGGGTAGGCTGAAATTCAACAGTCTCCAATGTTACTTCAAAAAGAGATTTTACCGCCTCTTTTACCTGTATAGAAAGTGTTTTTTGAACGCTCATTTATCTGGTTTTTACTCCCGCAGTGTTCGCCGGGAAGCTGCAAAGATAACAGAAAATAAGGCTTAGGTAAAGCCTTTGCAAGCAAATGACTACCTTTATAAAAAACGGGAAATAATGCTTATCAACATATCAGAAGGTTTTTCAGATAAAAAAGATGAAATTGATGCTGCCGTAGGAAAACCTTTTACTTTAGAAGAGCGGAAAAAACATGAAAAGACCAGCATCTCCGGCCTGTTCATAACTGCGGCCAGTATAGATATCTACAATCTCCTGGTGCTTAATGAAGGTAACAGTAAGTGCAGCATCGAAATGCGGCCAAAGGGGATCATCATAAGTTTTAGAACTCAAAATGACACTTTTTCACTTATTATTCCATTTTTCAAGCTGAAGGTTTACAAGGGCAAAGCCGAGGAATATTCTTTTTACAGAGACCAGTACTTTATTAAGGTATGGGCGGGTGCAGCCGAAGTGGAAATACACAGCTTCATAAAAAAGATAAGAAATTTTAAGGCAGATAATGCCGGGACAAGAATTGAAGACCTCTAAAAAATAAGATATCAAAAAAGCCCTTTTTCAAGGGCTTTAATTTTTTACTTTTTTGGAAGGAAGATTTCGGCCATCATACACCTGGCGCTTCCGCCACCACAGGTTTCTATGGTCTCGAGATTACTGCTCAATATTTCACAATGCTTTTCAATAGCAGCTATTTGCGTTGGCAGTAAACTATCATGAGCAGATTTGCTCATCACAAGATATTTTTTCCCGTCTTCGCCAGATACCTGTAACATATTACCCGCATACCTATGCATCTGGGCTTCAGAAATTTCAATAATTTCTTTCCCGTCAATTTTTAGATGTCTCACAACATTTTTTCGCTCCTTTGGATCATCAATACTATCCAGGCAAATCACGGCAAAATTTTCTGCCAGGCACATCATGACATTAGTATGATAAATAGGCATCCTTCTTCCGTCAACATCCTGATAGGCGATAAATATCACCGGGGTAAGCTCAAAATCCTCACAAAATTCTATAAGCAGTTCTTCATTGGCACGGGGAGATAAAGCACAATAGGCTTTCTCATTGACCCTGTCAAGAATCATACTTCCGGTTGATTCGAGAAACAGCTCCTCATCTTCGGCGCTGGTATAATCAACCACATTCTTGATCACGTAACCTTCTTCCTCAATTTTTTCAAAAACTTCGGCACGACGCTCTCTTCGACGATTCTCGGCAAAAAGTGGATATAAAGCAGCGGTGGCATCCTCATGAAAGGTTACCCAGTTGTTTGGAAATATAGAATCTGGCGTATCAAGTTTTTCATCATCGTCTACCACGATCACATGCACTCCAACGGCTCTTAATTTTTCAACAAAAGCATCAAATTCATCCTGTGCCTTTTTGTTGATCTTTTCGTTAGCCAGATGAAGTCCTTCCTGGAAATAATTGTTTACAGCGGTTTGCTCATTCATTCTAAAAGCAACCGGACGCACCATCAATAAAGTATCTGTAATTTGTCTCATGTAATTTCTTAATCTCTAATTAAGGGTAAAGTTGAGCATCTCAACAATCCTTCCTGTTTTGCAATTTCGGCATACGGCACCTCTTCAACAGTCATTCCATTATCGCGAAGCCATTTGTTAAGTCTTGTGAAATTTCTTTCTGAAATCACCACGTCTTCAGAAATAGAGAAAACATTCGAATTCATGTCATACATTTCATCACGGGTAATCTCGAAAATATTTTCTTTTCCGAAGAAATTCACGAGCCACTCATATTCATCGGCGTATAAAAAGCCGCCTCTATACAGGATGGCCTTGTCCTTTCCAACAGGTTGAAAACAGCAATCCAGGTGCAAGGCATTATCCCGAGGTTCGTAATTAGATTTTTTAAGGTTGAAAGACTTCAGCTTTTTCTCCGGAAACATTTCCCTTAGATATTCCACGGCTTGTTTGTTTGTCCTTGCAGTAATAAAATTGGAATAATCGCTGCCATAATAGGTACCTACAAACAAGTAATCGTTGTGCAGCATCACATCTCCCCCTTCTACGTGGGCATCTTCGGGTAATTGAAGAACCTTATCGGGATCAATCTGCTCCAGGACATGTGAAATAGCCTCTATTTCCTGTTCTCTGTCAGGAAGAATATTTGCTTTAATAAATTTATCATCGATCACGAAACCAATATCCCTGGTAAAAATCTGGTTGTAGTCTTTAATTTCCTTTGGCCGAAAAATCTGAACATCATACTTTTCAAAAACTACACGCACGGCCTCCATTTCTTTAATCATATCTGCTTCGAGCGGATAAGTTCCGGCTTTAATATGTTCTGCTGACTTTGGATCATAAGCATCAGAAAAGGAAGGTGTTCCCCCAAGACTCTCTGCAGTTCCCAGGACAACGGCCCTAAGACGGGAAGTTTCGTTTTTAACATTTAGTTTCATGACCGAAAATTTTTGCAAATATAGAAAAAGGAAGGAGAGCAAATAAGGAGAACAGCCAATAAAATCAATGAATTAAAGCTAGAACTCCTCCTGGATACATGCCGGATTTGAGATGTGTCAAAGAACTGGAAGTTCTATCTCTCCCAAACGTTTCAACCAGTATTATGGTGACGTAAATTGCGGGAATACAGCAGGAATAATTTAAAACACTTCATCATTGTGCACTAAGCATTGTAGCAGAATTATAACCGGCGTTTTTAGCCACACCAGATTTACAAGCATTTTTGCGTGAGACAGGTAGCCCCCTTAATTTTGAATTTCTTAGCAATAAAAAAGCCTCAATTTCTTGAGGCTTCTTCATTGCTTTACTTTTTGAATATCTATCTCTGTTCAATAGATTTGAATTTCCTATGGGTTTCTCCAATATAAACCTGGCGGGGACGACCAATTGGCTCCTTGCGAAGGCGCATTTCTCTCCATTGCGCGATCCATCCCGGAAGACGTCCTACAGCAAACATCACTGTAAACATTTCTGTTGGAATACCCATTGCACGATAAATAATTCCTGAATAGAAATCTACGTTTGGATACAGTTTTCTCTCGATGAAATATTCGTCCTCCAAAGCGGCTTTTTCAAGACCTTTTGCAATTTCTAAAATAGGATCATCTACACCCAATTGATCTAGAACTTCGTCTGCAGCTTTTTTAATGATTTTGGCTCTTGGATCAAAATTCTTGTATACACGGTGTCCAAAGCCCATCAGCCTGAAAGGATCATCCTTGTCTTTAGCCTTGGCAATGAATTTAGAAGTGTCACCACCATCTGCTTTGATCTCCTCAAGCATTTCGATCACAGCCTGGTTTGCACCTCCGTGGAGTGGTCCCCATAGCGCAGAAACACCGGCCGAAATAGACGCAAACAATCCCGCATGAGAAGAACCTACTATTCGTACAGTTGAAGTAGAACAGTTTTGCTCGTGGTCTGCATGAAGAATAAGTAATTTATCAAGAGCACTCACAACAGTTTTGTTCTGCTTATAAGTTCTTTTCTTGTCGTCCTGGAACATCATTTTCAATAAGCTTTCAACATAGCCAATATTCGTGTCCTTGTTGTAAAGGTTTTGACCATTTTTCTTCCGAAGCGTCCATGCGGCAAGAACAGGGAATTTCGCCAAAATCTTGACAATTGCCCTGTACATATCCTCTTCAGAATCAACATTGACCGACTTAGGGTTAAAAGCCGTCAATGCACTTGTAAGAGAGGAAAGCACTCCCATAGGGTGAGCAGATTCTGGAAAACCTTTTAGTACGGTCTTCATATCCTCATTTACGATGCTTTGATCCAGAATATCTGTATTGAATTTTTGAAGTTGAGTTGCGTTAGGAAGTTCCCCAAAGATCAAAAGGTAAGCTACTTCCAGAAAATCGGCTTTTTCTGCCAATTCTTCAATGGAGTAGCCCCTATACCTCAGGATTCCTTCTTCTCCATTGAGGAAAGTAATTGCGCTTTCACATGCCCCGGTATTCTTATACCCTGGATCGAGAGTAATAGCACCCGATTTACCTCGCAATTGCATGATATCAACAGCAATTTCATTTTCTGTCCCTACCACTATCGGTAGTTCATATTTTTTCCCCTCAATTTCTACAGTAGCTACTTTTGACATATTTTTTATTGATTTCGTGAGTATAATTTTAAGAATTGCTAATTTACAAAATTCTCTGTTATTTTCCGCCTGATACCGCACTTCAGTTGTAGTTTCAACAGTAGAAAACATTTCTTTTTACGAACTTCTTAAAAAGCTAAAAATAACAAGCTCTTAAAGCTAAACAGCTAATTCATTGGAAAATATGATAAGTGTCACTTTTTGAAATAAAAAAGCCTTTCCGGGAATGGAAAGGCTTCTCCTAATTTTAGGGGTAAACTTTTATTTTTTGATCTTGAAAGCTTTTTCCTGCGGAAAATAAGCTACGCTTCCAAGTTCCTCCTCAATGCGCAGCAACTGGTTGTACTTCGCCATCCTGTCACTTCTTGAAGCTGACCCTGTTTTGATCTGGCCGGTATTAAGAGCAACAGCAAGGTCTGCAATAGTGTTATCTTCAGTCTCCCCAGAACGGTGCGACATGACAGAAGTATACCCTGCATTGTGAGCCATATTCACTGCCGAAATAGTTTCGGTCAAAGTACCAATCTGGTTTACTTTAATAAGAATAGAGTTGGCAATCTTTTCAGAAATACCTTTTGACAAACGCTCTACGTTCGTTACAAATAGGTCATCCCCTACCAGTTGGATTTTATCTCCAGCCAATTCTGTCAGCGCCTTCCAGCCATCCCAGTCGTTTTCATCCATCCCATCTTCAATAGATATAATAGGATATTTTTCGGCCAGGGAATTAAGATATTCTGCCTGCTCCTGACTGCTTCTAATTTTTCCTTTCTCTCCCTCAAATTTAGTATAGTCGTACTTACCGTTTTCGTAGAATTCGGCAGCTGCACAATCCAAAGCGATCATTACCTGCTCTCCCGGAGTGTAACCTGCATTCTTAATGGACTGTAGAATGGTGTCAAGAGCATCTTCTGTTCCATCAAGGGTAGGCGCAAAACCACCTTCATCTCCAACTGCTGTACTAAGGCCTCTCTTGTGAAGCACTTTTTTGAGGTTATGGAAAATCTCTGTTCCCATTTTCAATGCTTCGGAAAAATCTTTGGCTTTCACCGGCATGACCATAAACTCCTGGAAGGCTATAGGAGCATCTGAATGGGATCCTCCATTGATAATGTTCATCATAGGAACCGGAAGTGTATTGGCGCTTACTCCCCCAACATAACGATAAAGCGGCATGTTAAGCTCATTGGCCGCTGCTTTGGCAACCGCTAAAGAAACTCCCAAAATAGCATTTGCACCAAGCTTTGATTTATTAGGAGTTCCATCCAACTCGATCATTGCCTGGTCTATCACATTTTGGTCGAAAACTGAATATCCCAGTAATTCTTCAGCAATAACTTCGTTTACGTTCTTTATAGCTTTTGAAACACCTTTTCCCATATAGTCATCGCCCCCATCACGAAGTTCTACAGCTTCATGTTCTCCTGTTGATGCACCAGATGGTACTGCGGCTCTTCCAATTATTCCATTCTCTGTCTCTACGTCTACTTCTACCGTTGGATTCCCTCTTGAATCGAAAATTTGACGGGCATGAATATTAATGATAATGCTCATATTCAAAATTTTAAATGATTTGTTGTTTTTGCTACTGCAAGATACGAATACTTCAAAAGAATAGTAAAAACAGGGACTGCTAGTTCAATGGATTTAAGAGAATTTTATTAACGAGAACGTTTTAGCAAGCATCAAAAAAAAAGCCTTCTGGAAAAGAAGGCTATATAATTATTGTTTTACTGCTATAAGGTTATGAATAAATTCATCAAAAAGGTAATGTGCATCATTTGGTCCCGGACTAGCTTCGGGGTGATATTGAACAGCAAAACAGTTCTTATTCTTCATTCGTAGTCCTGCAACGGTTTTGTCGTTCAAATGCAGATGCGTCACCGTCACATCTGGATGAGATTCAGTTTCCTCCTTATTAACCGAAAACCCATGGTTTTGCGAAGTAATCTCTCCCTTCCCGGTTTCCAGGTTAATCACAGGATGATTGATCCCCCTGTGCCCGTGATGCATCTTATATGTCGAGATCCCATTGGCAAGGGCAATAACCTGGTGGCCGAGACAAATTCCAAAGAGCGGCACATTGTCCTTCATAATATCTTTAGCTACCTGTACGGCATTTTTAAGAGGTTTAGGATCTCCAGGTCCATTGGACAGCAAGTATCCATCCGGCTCCCATTTTTTCATTTCTGAATAAGGAGTATCATAAGGGAAGACTTTACAGTACACATCCCTGTTGGAAAGGTGCTTCAAAATGCTCTTTTTGACACCTATATCCAACACAGCCACTTTATGGGTAGCAGATTTATTTCCGAAGAAATATGGCTCTTTCGTCGACACTTTGGATGCAAGTTCAAGGCCGTCCATATTAGGTGTTTGTCCCAATTCTTTTTTAAGAGCATCAAGATCTTCAAAATCTGTTGTTATCACAGCATTCATTGCCCCATTTTCCCGAATGTAAGTCACCAACGCCCGGGTGTCAACATCTGAAATTGCCAGTAAGTTGCTCCTGTCAAGAAATTCCAGCAAAGTCTCATCAGCCGCAGGCCTGGATTGGGTATAACTGAAATTCTTACATATCAAGACCAGAAATCTGTGCTTTTTCGGCTTCTTTTTCATCTTCATTCGCTCCATAATTCCCAATGTGAGCATTGGTAGTAACCATAATTTGCCCAAAATAGGAAGGATCTGTGAAAATTTCCTGATATCCGGTCATCCCGGTATTAAAACAAACTTCTCCAAAAGCCTTTCCATCACGACCTCCCACGGCTTTACCGTGAAAAATGGTTCCATCTTCAAGCAGCACAATCGCTTTTTTTCTGGTTTGGTATTTCATAGAATCAATTTTAAAGTCTTAGCAAATTTACCCTTTTTGGCACCTCAATTTTTCGGACGCCTTAAAATATGTACTTATGTAATATAAAAAAAGGATAAGCTATTAAGCTTATCCTTTTAAAATGTTTGAAGAAAGAGTCATTACTATTCCTCTTTGCCTTCGTTCTTTTTAGTTTCAGAAGCCTCTGGCGCTTTTTGAGCATCATCTGAGGTTTTTTTACCTCTACCGGCTCTACGAGTTGACTTCTTCTTCTCAGGTTTGTTCACGTTATAGATCTCGTTGTAATCAACAAGTTCGATAAGTGCCATATCTGCGTTATCACCTAAACGATTACCTAATTTGATGATTCGGGTATAACCTCCCGGGCGATCACCAACTTTAGGAGCTACTTCACGAAACAGTTCAGAAATTGCATTTTTATCACGCAATTTACTGAATACGATTCTTCTGTTGTGAGTAGTATCTTCTTTAGATTTTGTTACCAAAGGCTCAACAAATTGCTTTAAAGCTTTCGCTTTAGCAACAGTGGTATTGATGCGCTTGTGCTCAATAAGAGAACAAGCCATGTTTGCCAACATCGCCTTGCGATGAGCAGTTTGTCTACCTAAATGGTTTGTTTTTTTTCCGTGTCTCATGACATGTTTTGTTTCATCATCTTGCTTCGACCCATTTTGAGGAGCAAATTATGATGGTTAATGATTATAGATTCAAACAGTTGCGAATAAACCGCGACTAGTCTTTATCAAGTTTATATTTTGAAAGATCCATCCCGAAGTTCAATCCTTTGTTGTTTACCAACTCTTCTAACTCGGTAAGAGATTTCTTTCCGAAGTTACGGAACTTCATCAGGTCGTTCTTGTTATAAGAAACTAAATCTCCAAGGGTATCAACTTCAGCAGCTTTAAGACAGTTCAAAGCTCTTACTGAAAGATCCATATCAACCAACTTGGTCTTTAGCAACTGGCGCATATGAAGAGATTCCTCATCATAAGTTTCAGTCTGTGCAATTTCATCGGCCTCCAAAGTTATGCGCTCATCAGAGAACAACATAAAGTGGTGAATCAAAGTCTTGGCAGCTTCAGTCAATGCATCTTTTGGATGAATAGAACCATCGGTAATGATCTCAAAAACCAATTTTTCATAGTCGGTCTTTTGTTCCACACGGTAGTTTTCAATACTGTACTTCACATTTTTCACCGGAGTGTAAATAGAATCAGTATAGATGGTACCCAAAGGAGCGTTGGCTTTCTTGTTCTCTTCAGCAGGAACATATCCTCTACCCTTTTCAACGGTCACTTCCATGTTAAGGTTCACTTTCTTATCCATGTTACAGATCACAAGATCCGGGTTAAGGACCTGGAAACCTGAGATGAATTTTTGAAAGTGTCCCGCAGTAAGCTGGTCCTGACCTGAAACAGAAATTGTAACGGCTTCATTGTCTATTTCATCAATTTGCCTCTTGAACCTGATTTGTTTCAGGTTTAGAATAATTTCGGTTACGTCTTCTACTACCCCGGGGATAGTGGAGAATTCGTGATCTACTCCTTCCATGCGAACGGAAGTAATAGCGAACCCTTCCAATGAAGACAAGAGTACTCTCCTTAAAGCGTTACCAACGGTCAATCCATATCCTGGTTCCAAAGGGCGAAATTCAAATTTCCCTTCGAAATCGGTTGAATCAATCATTATAACTTTATCGGGCTTCTGAAAATTTAATATTGCCATATTACGACTTCTGTGAATTATTATTTCGAATATAATTCGACGATGAATTGTTCATTTATATTTTCCGGAATTTGTACTCTTCCGGGTACAGAAACATAAGTTCCTTCTTTGGTCTCATTGTTAAATGTGATCCACTCGTACACATTGCTTGAATTAGCTAATGAATCCTGGATGGCAGTTAAGGATTTTGACTTCTCTCTTACTCCAACAACATCTCCTGCCTTCAATTGGTAAGAAGGAATGTTCACTAATTCCCCATTAACGGTAATGTGTCTGTGAGAAACCAATTGTCTTGCACCACGTCTTGAAGGAGAAATCCCCATTCTGTAAACCACGTTATCTAAACGAGACTCTGCAAGTTGCAAAAGCACCTCCCCTGTAATTCCCTGGGCACGTGTTGCTTTTTCAAACATGTTTCTAAATTGACGCTCCAAAATACCATAAGTGTATTTTGCTTTTTGTTTCTCCATCAACTGGATAGCGTATTCAGATTTTTTCCCGCGACGACGGTTGTTACCGTGTTGTCCCGGAGGATAATTTCTTTTTTCGAAAGATTTGTCATCTCCGAAAATAGCTTCCCCGAACTTACGGGCGATTTTAGTCTTTGGACCAGTATATCTTGCCATTGAAAAATTGATTATAAAGCAAGCGATCAGGAATTAAGGTCACTGTCCTTCGCAGATCTCTTTGCTTACTTTTATTATACTTATTAATTAAACTCTACGTCTTTTAGGAGGACGACATCCATTGTGTGGAAGTGGAGTAACATCGATGATCTCGGTTACTTCAATTCCTGCATTGTGAAGGGAACGAATAGCAGATTCTCTACCGTTTCCAGGTCCTTTCACGAAAACCTTAACCTTGCGCAAACCAGCTTCGTGAGCTACTTTTGACGCATCTTCGGCAGCCAACTGGGCTGCATAAGGAGTGTTTTTCTTAGATCCTCTAAAGCCCATTTTACCGGCTGAAGACCAGGAGATAACATCACCTTTCTTATTGGTTAAGGAAATAATAATGTTGTTGAAAGAAGCAGTAACATGCGCTTCTCCAATAGACTCAACATTTACTTTACGCTTCTTTTGAGTTGCTTTTGCTTTTGCCATCCTACTTATTATTTAGTTGCTTTCTTCTTGTTTGCAACTGTTTTTCTTCTTCCTTTTCTTGTACGGGAGTTATTCTTGGTTCTTTGTCCTCTAAGCGGAAGCCCCGCTCTGTGACGAATTCCTCTATAACTTCCAATATCCATCAAGCGTTTGATGCTCAACTGAATTTCAGAACGAAGTTCTCCTTCAATTTTATAATCCCCAACTGCCTCACGAATTCTTCCGATTTCGTCATCGTTCCAATCAGAAACTTTTTTACCTTCTTCTACGTTGGCCTCTTTAAGGATCTCCTGAGCTCTGCTCTTTCCGATTCCGAAGATATAGGTCAATGCTATAACGCCTCGCTTTTGTTTTGGTATATCAACACCTGCAATTCTAGCCATAACTACCCTTGTCTTTGTTTAAATTTTGGATTCTTTTTGTTAATCACGTAAAGTCTGCCTTTTCTACGCACAATCTTGCACTCGGCACTTCTTTTTTTAATTGATGCTCTAACTTTCATAGTTATTAGTATCTGTAAGTTATTCGAGCCTTAGATAAATCGTAAGGGCTCATTTCTAATTTCACTTTATCCCCAGGCAACAACTTAATATAATGCATTCGCATCTTACCTGAAATATGTGCGGTCACCACATGACCATTTTCTAATTCCACCCGGAACATAGCATTAGACAATGCTTCAATGATCGTTCCGTCTTGCTCTATTGCCGGTTGTTTTGCCATTATGCTACTGCTTTTCTGTTTTTACCGGTTTTCATTAACCCGTCATAGTGCCTGTTCAACAAGTAAGAATTCACTTGTTGCATAGTGTCAATTGCAACTCCCACTAAGATCAACAACGACGTACCTCCAAAAAACAACGCCCATCCCTGTTGTACTCCAAGCAGTGAAATGATGATCGCAGGGAACACTGCAATAATCGCAAGGAATATCGAACCCGGAAGGGTGATTTGTGACATGATCCTGTCAAGGTATTCTGAAGTCTCGGTACCAGGTCGAATTCCCGGAATAAAACCACCACTCCTTTTAAGATCATCTGCCATTTTATTGGTAGGTACTGTAATCGCGGTGTAAAAGTACGTAAAAATTATAATTAATAACGCGAACACCAGATTATACCAGAATCCGAAAATATCGCTAAAGGCAGCTGTTACTCCCTGTGCAGTTTCAGACTGTGAAAGTCCTGCCACCGCAGCCGGGATAAACATGATCGCCTGTGCAAAAATGATCGGCATTACCCCTGAAGCATTCAGCTTCAAAGGAATATATTGTCTTGAACCAAAAACGTTTTTCTCGTATCCGCCCGAAGCTGTTCTCCTGGCGTACTGTACAGGGATTTGACGCACAGCCATGATAAGCATAACGCTACCAAGGATGATGGTAAACCAGATCACAAGTTCGATAAGGATCATGATAAGACCCCCATTAGATTCGAATACTCTGGAAACAAATTCCTGAACAAAAGAAAGAGGTAAACGCGCAATGATACCCACCATAATCAATAAGGAAATACCATTACCAATACCTTTGTCTGTAATCTTCTCACCAAGCCACATCGCAAAAATAGTTCCTGTAGCCAGGATGATGACAGATGAAACAACAAAAGTAACGTTGCTGTCAATCAAAAACGCACTGGAAGGAAGGGTTGCAAAAAGGTTATAAATATAACCCGGCCCCTGTACAAGGGTAATTGCAATGGTCAACCATCTAGTGATCTGGTTGATCCTTCTTCTACCACTCTCTCCTTCTTTTTGCAATTTTTGAAGATAAGGAACCGCGATTCCCATCAACTGCACAACAATAGAAGCAGAAATATACGGCATGATCCCCAATGCAAAGACAGAAGCGTTCGAAAACGCTCCTCCTGTAAATGCATTTAGAAGGCCTAATAGTCCACCTTCAGTTTGAGTAGACAAATTCGCCAATTGAGAGGCATCAATTCCCGGAAGCACAACCTGCGCTCCAAAACGATACACCAACAACAAACCGAGGGTTACTAAAATTCTATTTTTTAGCTCCTCGATTTTCCAGATATTCTTTATTGTATTGATGAATTTCATTGCTTATCTATTACAAATTAACAGCTTCACCACCAGCCGCTTCGATAGCTTGCTTTGCTGAGGCAGTAAATTTATGAACAGATATTTTCAACTTAGCTTTTAATTCCCCTCTACCTAATATCTTAACCAACTCATTTTTTCGTGCAAGTCCATTTTCCACCAATACATTCATATCAACAGTATCCTGAACTTTTCCATTATCAACAAGCGCCTGAAGTGTATCAAGGTTGATCCCCTGGTACTCTTTGCGGTTGATGTTGGTGAAACCAAACTTAGGCACACGTCTTTGAAGTGGCATTTGCCCACCTTCAAATCCTATTTTTCTAGAGTAACCAGAACGAGATTTGGCACCTTTATGACCACGGGTGGCAGTACCACCTTTACCTGATCCTTCACCACGCCCAACACGTTTACTGTTACTTTGAACTGAACCTTTTGCAGGTTTTAAGTTACTTAACTCCATGTGAATTTATTATTTAGTCTCCTCAGAGGAAACCAGGTGTTTAACTTTATTTACCATACCAAGGATGTTTGGCGTATTCTCGTGCTCCACAACCTGACCGATTTTCTTTAGGCCAAGTGCTTCTAAAGTACGTTTTTGGTTTTGAGTGCGTTTAATAGCACTTTTTACCTGTGTTACTTTTATCTTTCCCATTTTTCCTTGTTATTAACCTTTAAAAACTTTTTCAAGAGAAATACCGCGTTGTTTTGCAACAGTCTCGGCGCTTCTCAGGTTCAACAGGGCATCAAAAGTAGCTTTCACCACGTTATGCGGGTTTGAAGATCCCTGGTTCTTGGAAAGTACATCATGCACTCCAACAGATTCTAGTACCGCACGAATTGCACCACCGGCGATAACTCCGGTACCGGGAGCGGCAGGAAGCAACATTACTCTTGCTCCACCGTATTTCCCCTTTTGCTCGTGTGGAAGTGTTCCTTTATTCAAAGGAATACGAACCAGGTTTTTCTTTGCATCTTCTACTGCTTTTGAAATAGCGTCTGCAACCTCTTTAGATTTTCCTAACCCGTGGCCTACAACCCCATTTTCGTCACCTACTACAACGATAGCCGAGAAACCAAATGCTCTACCACCTTTTGTAACCTTAGTAACACGTTGTACACCAACCAGACGATCTTTCAATTCAAGACCACCCGGCTTTACAAGTTCTACGTTTTTATAATCCTGATACATATCTTCTAGAATTTAAGTCCTCCTTCGCGAGCACCTTCTGCTAATGATTTTACTCTTCCATGGTACAAATAACCACCACGATCAAACGAAATGGTATCTATACCTGCTTTCAAGGCTTTTTCAGCAATAGCTTTACCAACCAAAGCAGCCTGTTCTTTCTTGTTAACTTCACCAGAAGCAACATCTTTATCTCTTGAAGAAGCGGCAACTATGGTAGTTCCATCCACATCATTCACTATTTGCGCATAAATCTCTTTATTGCTGCGGAATATTGAAAGTCTTGGACGCTCACCTGTACCGGTAATATCCTTACGGATTCTCTTCTTTATCTTAGTTCTTCTATCTTGTTTTGACAATGCCATAATCTAAACTTATTAAGCTGATTTACCTGCTTTTCTTCTTAACTGCTCTCCTCTAAACTTGATACCTTTTCCTTTGTAAGGTTCTGGTGCACGGAAAGAACGAATCTTAGCAGCTACCTGGCCTACCAATTGCTTGTCAAATGAAGTAAGTTTCACGATTGGGTTCTTCCCTTTTTCAGAAACAGTCTCCACCTTAACTTCAGGGGCCAAATCTAACACAATGTTGTGAGAGTACCCAATAGCAAGGTCCAATTTCTGACCCTGATTGGAAGCTCTGTATCCAACACCAACTAATTCCAGCTCTTTTGTATAGCCGTTAGCCACTCCTTCGATCATATTACTGATCAAAGCACGGTAAAGACCGTGTTTGGCTTTAAGATCTTTTTTATCTGAAGCACGCTCAAAAGTGATCACATTGTCTTCGATTTGAACATCGATATCTTGGATCTCCTGTTTAAGCTCTCCTAATTTTCCTTTTACCGTAACAACTCCTTCGCTAAGGTCTACTGTAACACCTTCTGGAATTGTAATTGGGCTTTTACCTATTCTTGACATTTCTTTTCGTCTTTAAAAATTAGTAAACGTAGCACAATACCTCTCCACCAACTTTTTCCTGTTGTGCCTGTTTTCCAGTCATCACTCCGTGAGAAGTAGAAACAATAGCAATACCAAGACCGTTAAGGATCCTTGGTAGTTCGTTGGCTCCGGCATACTTACGCAGACCAGGTTTACTTATTCTTTGAATCTTCTTGATCACAGACTCTTTAGTAACTTTATCGTACTTAAGAGCGATTTTGATACTTCCCTGAGCGGTAGAATCATCAAATTTGTAACTCAGGATGTACCCCTGATCGAATAAAATTTTAGTAATCTCCTTCTTAAGATTAGAAGCAGGAATCTCCACCACTCTGTGGTTGGCAGCTACCGCGTTTCTAATTCTTGTTAAGTAATCTGCAATAGGATCTGTATTCATCTATTTTGATTTGCGAAAGTGGTTTTCTCCCGATACTATCAAGGAGAACCTTCTCTCAATTTATAATTCTACCAACTAGCTTTTTTAACCCCGGGAATTAATCCGTTGTTCGCCATTTCTCTGAATGTAACACGAGAAATCCCGAACTGTCTCATATACCCTCTTGGTCTACCTGTTAATTTGCAACGGTTGTGCAAACGCACGGGAGAGGCATTTTTTGGCAGCTTTTGCAATGCTTCATAATCGCCAGCTTCTTTTAAAGCTTTACGTTTTTCAGCATATTTTTCTACCAGCTTTTGTCTCTTCACCTCGCGGGCTTTCATTGATTCTTTAGCCATAATTAATTCTTTTTAAAAGGTAATCCTAGTTCAGTTAACAACGATTTTGCTTCTTTATCGGTATTTGCAGAGGTAACGAAGGTAATATCCATACCATTAATTCTGTTCACCTTGTCAATATCGATCTCAGGAAAGATAATCTGCTCGGTTACCCCAAGGTTATAATTTCCTCTTCCGTCAAAACCGGTAGCTTTGATCCCGTTAAAATCACGAACACGTGGAAGTGCTGATGTGATCAAACGATCCAAAAATTCGTACATTCTTTCACCTCTTAAAGTAACTTTAGCCCCAATTGGCATTCCTTTACGAAGTTTAAAAGAAGCAACGTCTTTTTTAGAAATGGTCGAAACCGCTTTTTGACCGGTAATAGCAGTCAATTCATCAACTGCATGGTCAATAAGCTTCTTATCTGCAACAGCAGCTCCAACTCCGCGGCTCACAACTATCTTCTGTAGTTTTGGAACCTCCATTACGTTAGAGTAGCTGAATTCTTCTGTAAGAGAAGAGATCACTCTCTCTTTATACTCTTGTTTAAGTCTTGGTACGTACGCCATAACTAAATTACTTCATTGGATTTTTTGGAAAACCTTACTTTCTTGTCTCCTTCAGTTCTATATCCAACTCTGGTTGCATCACCATTCTTGTCGATCAAAGACAAGTTGGAAATATGAATAGGAGCCTCCTTCTTCTTGATTCCTCCTTGTGGATTGGCAGCACTTGGTTTCTCATGTTTTGAGATCATGTTCACACCTTCCACGATTGCTTTATTCTTCTCCAGGTTTACCTGTTGAACTTTACCTTCCTGACCTTTATGGTCTCCGGCAGTTACTCTTACAGTATCTCCTGTTTTTATTTTAAGCTTTTTCATTTTGTTCTCTGTATTAAAGCACTTCTGGTGCCAATGATACAATCTTCATGAATTGCTTATCACGAAGTTCACGTGCTACAGGTCCAAATACACGTGTTCCTCTCATTTCCCCGGTTGGGTTAAGCAGAACACACGCATTGTCATCAAAACGGATGTAAGATCCATCTGGTCTGCGCACTTCTTTTTTGGTACGAACAACAACTGCTGTAGAAACTGCACCTTTTTTAACGTTTCCGTTTGGTGTAGCTTCTTTTACACTGACAACGATCTTGTCTCCAACAGAAGCGTATCTTCTATTTGTACCGCCCAACACACGAATCACTAAAACTTCTTTAGCACCTGTGTTGTCTGCAACTCTTAATCTAGACTCTTGTTGTACCATAATTACTTCGCTCTTTCAATTATTTCTACTAATCTCCAGCATTTAGATTTACTCAAAGGACGAGTTTCCATGATCCTTACAGTATCTCCAATGTTGCAGTCGTTTGTTTCGTCGTGTGCCACGTACTTTTTCGTTTTCAAAACGAATTTTCCATACATGGGGTGTTTTACTTTCTTAGTTTCAGAAACCACAATTGATTTCATCATCTTATTACTGGTAACAACACCTATACGTTCTTTTCTTAAGTTTCTTTTTTCCATTTTCAGCAGAATAACACTTATTGTTGCTCTCTTTTAGTTAACTCTGTAGCAATACGCGCTATAGATCTTCTCTCAGTTCTCAACTGGATTGGGTTCTCTAATGGCGATACTGCGTGAGCCATTTTTAGATCGGAATATGCTTTCCTTGATTTACCAAGTTCTTCCTGTAATTCTGCTACAGACAATTCTCTTACTTCTGATTGTTTCATAACGTGTCTTATTAAGCTTGATAATCTCTAGCTACAATGAACTTAGTTTTCACAGGAAGTTTCTGTGCTGCAAGACGCAAAGCCTCTTTTGCAACATCAAAAGGCACACCCCCTATTTCAAAAAGTATTCTTCCTGGTTTTACAACTGCTGCCCAATATTCAACGGCACCTTTACCTTTACCCATACGTACTTCAAGAGGCTTTTTAGTGATAGGCTTGTCTGGGAAAATTTTAATCCACAGGGAACCTTCTCTTTTCATATAACGGGTAGCAGCAATACGCGCGGCTTCTATTTGTCTTGCAGTCACAAAATTCGAGTCTAAAGACTTGATTCCAAAAGTACCGTTTGAAAGCCTGTGTCCTCTTTGAGAAACACCTTTCATACGGCCCTTTTGCATTTTGCGATATTTTGTTCTTTTAGGCTGTAACATTTTTCTTTACTTTAAAAAATTACTTTCTACGACGTGATTTGTTAGCACCACCTCGTCCGGCTCCGGTTTTTCCTCCTTGTTTTTTAGACATTCCAACAAGTGGAGAAAGTTCTCTTTTACCGTATACCTCACCTTTCATGATCCATACTTTTACACCCAGTCTACCATAAGTAGTATGAGCTTCTACCAAAGCATAATCAATATCGGCTCTAAAAGTCGACAATGGAATCCTACCATCCTTGTATGATTCTGAACGCGCCATCTCAGCCCCGTTCAAACGGCCTGAAATTTCGATTTTAATACCTTCTGCGTTCATTCTCATTGCAGCCGCAATCGCCATTTTAATTGCACGACGGTAAGAGATACGATTCTCAATTTGTCTTGCAACACTTGATGCCACTAAATGTGCGTCAAGTTCTGGTCTTTTGATCTCAAAGATGTTGATTTGAACTTCCTTGTCTGTGATCTTCTTAAGCTCTTCTTTCAACTTGTCTACCTCCTGGCCACCTTTCCCAATAATAATACCGGGACGGGCAGTGGTGATAGTAACGGTTACAAGTTTAAGAGTACGCTCGATGATCACTCTTGATACACTCGCTTTAGAAAGACGAGCATGGATGTATTTTCTAATCTTATCGTCTTCGGCTAATTTGTCGCCGTAGTCATTTCCTCCGTACCAGTTGGATTCCCATCCTCTAATGATACCAAGGCGATTCCCGATTGGATTTGTCTTTTGTCCCATACTCTTACTTAGCTTTGTGTATTATTGTTAGCTCCAAGCACCAAAGTTACGTGGTTGGAACGTTTTCTAATTCTATGTGCGCGACCCTGTGGTGCAGGACGAAGTCTTTTCAACATACTTCCTCCATCAACACGAATCTCTTTTACAAACAACTCTGCATCTTCAATGCTTGCATCTTCATTCTTAGCCTGCCAGTTAGCAATTGCCGACAACAACAGCTTTTCAAGACTTTTAGACGCATCTTTAGAATTGAATTTCAAAATATGAAGCGCTCTTTCTACTTTTTCACCACGAACAAGGTCTGCAACCAGACGCATCTTTCTTGGCGAAGTAGGGCAGTTATTCAACTTAGCAAAAGCTATCTGCTTCTTAGCTTCTTTTATTTGCTCTGCTTTTTCTCTTTTACGAACTCCCATAGCTTCAATTATTTTTTACCTTTATTTTTAGCACCAGCATGACCCCTAAAAGATCTTGTTGGTGAAAATTCACCTAATTTGTGACCCACCATGTTCTCTGTAATATATACAGGAACAAATTGACGTCCGTTGTGAACAGCTATAGTTTGCCCCACAAAATCAGGTGTGATCATAGAAGCCCTTGACCAGGTCTTAATAACCGCTTTCTTCCCGGATTCTGTGTTTTGAGCAACTTTTTGCTCCAGCTTATAGTGAACGTAAGGTCCTTTTTTTAATGAACGTGCCATATCTTATTATTTCTTTCTACGTTCTACAATATATTTATTACTCGACTTGGTCTTAGAACGGGTTCTAAATCCTTTAGCAGGAAGTCCTTTTCTAGACCTTGGGTGACCTCCAGATGCACGGCCTTCACCACCACCCATTGGGTGATCTACAGGGTTCATTACAACTGGTCTTGTTCTTGGTCTTCTACCCAACCATCTCTTTCTACCGGCTTTACCAGAAACCAACAACTGGTGATCACTGTTAGACACAGCTCCAATTGTTGCCACACAGCTTGCCAATACCCTTCTGATCTCTCCTGAAGGTAATTTGATGGTAGCGTATTTCCCTTCCCTTGCCATCAACTGAGCGAAAGCACCGGCAGAACGAGCCATAACAGCTCCCTGTCCAGGTCTTAGCTCGATACAAGAGATAATAGTACCCAATGGAATGTTTGCCAATGGCATTGCGTTCCCGATTTCAGGAGCACCAGCCTCGGCAGTGGATACTACATTTTGCCCAACCTGAAGTCCATTCTGAGCAATAATATATCGTTTTTCGCCATCCTGATAATTCAACAAAGCGATAAAGGCCGTTCTGTTTGGATCATATTCAATAGAAGCAACAGTTGCAGGAATACCCTGCTTGTCTCTTTTGAAATCGATGATCCTGTAACGTCTTTTATGACCACCACCCATGTAGCGCATGGTCATTTTTCCCTGACTGTTTCGTCCTCCTGATTTTTTGTTCGGAGCCAAAAGGCTTTTCTCCGGCTTATCAGTAGTAATCGCGTCAAATCCGTTTACTACTCTAAATCGCTGACCAGGAGTGATTGGTTTTAATTTTCTAACTGACATTTCTTAATCTTAGAGATTACTATACAAATCAATAGTTTCACCTTCCGCCACCTGTACTAGTGCCTTTTTAAAGGCGCTGGTTTTACCAGTGACAACACCCGTCTTTGTGTAACGGGTTTTTCTGTCTGGGCGGACATTAATAGTACGAACTTTGGTAACTGAAACACCATAAGCAGCCTCGACAGCGTCTTTGATTTCAATCTTATTCGCCTTATTATCAACTACAAAAGCGTACTTATTATTAAGTTCGCTATCTGCTGTAGCTTTCTCAGTAATAATAGGTTTTATAAGGATACTCATAATGCTTATTTACTTAAATTCGACTCAATTCCTTCTAGAGACCCCTCTAAAAACACAATATTATTTGCGTTTAAAATTTTGTAAGTGCTTAATTCTGAACCACTTACAACCTCAGAAGCCTTTAAATTGCGTGACGACAAATATACGTTTTTATTCGAGTCACCCAACACTATCAAAGATTTTTTCCCATCTAACCCTAAGGCTTTCAACACATCAGTGAAATTCTTAGTCTTTGGAGCGTCGAAAGAAAAATCTTCTACAACGATAATTGCGTTGTCATTTGCCTTCATAGACAAGGCAGATTTTCTAGCCAACCTTTTCAGGGTCTTATTCAATTTGAAAGAATAGTTTCTTGGTCTTGGACCAAAAACTCTACCTCCACCTTTGAAAATAGGAGACTTGATACTTCCTGCACGCGCAGTACCTGTACCTTTTTGTTTCTTGATCTTACGGGTAGAACCTGCAATCTCAGCACGTTCTTTTGCCTTGTGAGTACCCTGGCGTTGGTTGGCCAGATATTGCTTCACATCAAGATACACAGCATGGTTATTAGGCTCTACTGCAAAAACAGCGTCAGAAAGGTTTGCCTTTCTTCCTGTTTCTTTTCCTTTTATATCTAAAACTGCTACTTCCATTACTTCTGAATGATTACGTAAGAGTTCTTATGACCAGGAACCGCTCCTTTAACAACAAGCAGGTTCTTATCGGCCACTACTTTTAAAACTCTCAGGTTTTCTACTTTAACTTTATCGCCACCCATTCTTCCGGCCATACGCATTCCTTTGAATACTCTCGCAGGATAAGACGCAGCACCAATAGAACCAGGAGCTCTCAATCGGTTATGTTGACCGTGAGTAGCTTGTCCAACCCCACCAAAACCGTGACGTTTAACAACCCCTTGAAAACCTTTTCCTTTTGAAATACCGGAAATGTCAACAAATTCACCTTCAACAAAATGCTCAACGGTGATCGTATCACCTAATTTGTGCTCTCCTTCAAATCCCTTGAATTCAACGACTTTGCGCTTTGCAGCACCACCGGCTTTTTTAGCGTGCCCTTCGGCAGCCTTATTAGCAGTCTTTTTGTCATCGAAACCAAGCTGAAGAGCTTTGTACCCGTCAACCTCCTCGGTTCTGACTTGGGTAATCACGCATGGTCCTGCTTCAATAACGGTACAGGGAATATTCTTTCCGTTCTCGTCAAAAATGCTGGTCATGCCAATCTTTTTTCCTATTAACCCAGACATAATTAATTATTAGTTATTAATGTTTATTTAAAAATATTCAGGATTGAAAAAAATACTTTCCAATCCTGAATGTATTTTTCTCCGTTTTTCCCTTGCTCACGGCTCGGGACATGTAAACCCCTTTTTTAAGAGGTATGCTTCATCACACTTTAATCTCAACCTCTACTCCACTTGGCAATTCAAGTTTCATAAGAGCATCAATCGTCTTAGAAGAAGAACTGTAAATATCCAGCAGTCTTTTGTAAGAGCTAAGCTGAAACTGTTCTCTCGACTTTTTGTTAACGTGTGGAGAACGCAATACAGTAAAGATCTTCTTGTGTGTTGGCAATGGTATTGGACCGGTTACCACAGCACCCGTACTTTTTACGGTTTTTACGATCTTTTCGGCAGATTTATCTACCAGGTTATGATCGTAGGATTTTAGTTTTATTCTGATTTTTTGACTCATTTTCCTGATAATTAATCGTTAGCTCCTTTTGCTGCCTTTATAACTTGCTCTGAAACGTTTGAAGGAGTTTCAGCATAGTGAGAGAATTCCATAGTAGAAGTTGCACGTCCAGAAGAAAGGGTACGTAATGTTGTAACGTATCCGAACATTTCAGAAAGCGGCACTTCAGCCTTGATTACCTTGGCCCCAGACCTGTCAGACATGTTATTAACCTGTCCACGACGTCTGTTCAAATCTCCTACTATATCACCCATGTTCTCTTCAGGAGTAACCACTTCAACTTTCATGATTGGCTCAAGGATCACAGCACCGGCTTTTTTAGCCGCGTCTTTATAACCCAATTTAGCTGCCAATTCAAAAGAAAGTTGATCAGAATCCACAGGGTGGAAAGATCCGTCCAAAAGATTCACTTTTAGAGTATCCATAGTAAATCCTGCAAGAGGTCCGTTTTTCATCGCCTCTTTAAATCCTTTCTCTACAGATGGAATGAATTCCTTTGGAATACGACCACCTTTGATCTCATCAACGAACTGAAGACCAGGCCCTTTAAAGTCCTCATCTGCAGGTCCAAGTTTGAATACGATATCACCAAACTTACCACGACCACCAGATTGCTTTTTATAAACCTCTCTGTGATCTGTAGATCTTGTTAACAGCTTCTTTGTACTCAACCTGAGGTTGTCCCTGGTTAACTTCAACTTTAAACTCTCTTTTCAAACGATCTACAAGGATCTCAAGGTGAAGCTCACCCATCCCGGAGATAATTGTTTGACCAGAAGCCTCATCGGTCTTAACCTGGAAAGTTGGATCTTCTTCAGCAAGTTTAGCCAAAGCCATACCCATTTTATCAACATCAGCCTTTGTTTTAGGCTCAACAGAAATACCAATTACAGGATCAGGGAAAGACATCGATTCAAGAATGATCGGGTGTTTCTCATCTGTAAGCGTATCTCCAGTCTTAATATCTTTAAATCCAACAGCTGCACCAATATCACCGGCCTCGATCTTGTCGATAGGCTGTTGCTTGTTAGCGTGCATCTGGTAGATACGTGAAATACGTTCTTTTTTACCTGAACGATTGTTCAACACATAAGAACCTGCGTCAAGTGTTCCGGAGTAAACTCTAAAGAAAGCCAAACGACCTACGAAAGGATCGGTAGCAATTTTAAATGCTAATGCCGAAAAAGGTGATTCTACGTTAGGCTTACGTTTTTCTTCCTCATCTGTATCCGGGTTCACCCCAACGATAGCCTCAACATCAACCGGAGAAGGAAGGTAACGCATTACAGCATCCAACATAGCCTGAACTCCTTTGTTTTTAAAGGCAGATCCACACATCATTGGAATAATAGACATATCAATTGTTGCAGCTCTTAGCGCAGCAATGATCTCGTCTTCTGTAATTGAGTTTTCATCCTCAAAGAATTTCTCCATAAGAGCCTCATCATATTCAGCAACTGCCTCTACAAGTTGAGCTCTGTATTTATTTACATCTTCTTCCAGCTCTGCAGGAATATCGATGGTTTCATAAGTCATTCCGAAGTCTTCCTCATTCCAAACAATAGCTTTTTTGGAAATAAGGTCAACCACACCTTTAAAATCGATCTCGTCTCCAATTGGAATTTGCAATGGCACCGGGTTACCACCCAGCATTTCTCTAACCTGGTTACACACGTTAAAGAAATCAGCACCCTGACGGTCCATTTTATTTACAAATCCTAGTCTTGGAACACGGTATTTGTCTGCCTGTCTCCACACAGTTTCAGACTGAGGCTCAACCCCGTCTACTGCACTAAACAAAGCAACCATCCCGTCAAGTACACGCAAAGAACGCTCTACCTCTACAGTAAAGTCAACGTGTCCCGGGGTATCGATAATATTTACAGTAAATTCCTGATCACGGTACATCCACTTACAATGAGTAGCTGCAGAAGTAATGGTGATACCACGCTCCTGCTCTTGCTCCATCCAGTCCATGGTTGCAGCACCATCGTGCACCTCACCAATCTTATGGCTTATCCCTGTGTAGAATAGAATTCGCTCCGTCGTCGTTGTCTTACCGGCATCAATATGCGCGGCAATCCCTATATTTCTTGTGAATTTTAAATCTCTTTGTGCCATGTTTTAGAATCTAAAGTGAGAGAATGCTTTGTTCGCTTCAGCCATTTTATGAGTATCAACTCTTTTCTTCACAGCCGCACCTTCTTCTTTAGCCGCAGCCAAAACTTCAGCAGCCAGTTTTTGCGCCATTGATTTCTCATTACGCTTTCTTGAATAGCTAATCAACCACTTCATAGCAGTTGACACCTTACGGTCTGGTCTTATCTGCATTGGAATTTGAAAAGTAGCACCTCCAACACGTCGGCTACGCACTTCTACGTGCGGCATTACGTTTGAAAGAGCATCTTTCCAAAGCTCAAGAGCAGTTTTTTCTTCGTCTTGTTTTTTCTCCTCTACGATCGCAATCGCATCGTAGAAAACTTTAAAGGCAACAGATTTCTTACCATCCCACATCATCATGTTAACAAAACGCGTTACTAACTGATCGTTGAATTTTGGATCTGGCAAGAGTGGCCTTTTTTTCGCCTGTCTTTTTCTCATGTCTTTACATTAAAAGTTTTTAATTACTTCTTAGGTCTTTTAGCACCATACTTAGATCGTCTCTGAGTTCTTCCTTCAACACCGGCAGTGTCAAGGGCTCCACGAACAATATGATACCTAACCCCAGGCAAATCTTTTACTCTTCCGCCTCTAACCAATACTATCGAGTGCTCTTGGAGGTTGTGCCCCTCACCAGGAATGTACGCGTTCACCTCTTTTCCATTAGTCAACCTTACCCTTGCAACTTTTCTCATTGCAGAGTTTGGTTTCTTAGGAGTAGTGGTGTAAACACGTGTACAAACACCTCGTCTTTGAGGGCACGAATCCAAAGCAGCCGATTTACTCTTCTTGGTAATTGTGGCTCTTCCTTTTCGTACTAATTGTGAAATTGTTGGCATAATTTCTTTTACACTAATTATTGTTTTATATAAACTCCCTTTTTTAAAAGGTCTGCAAAGGTAGAAATAAAACCGAATTATTCAAATCTTAAATCATTAATTTTCAGAAGACTTCCCGCCACATAAAAATCCTCATTAACTTCAGAAGAAATGTTCCTCTAAAAAGACTTCTTTAAATAGTTTCAAAAAGGTCATTAAAGATGAGGCCCCGGCGAAAAATTCTCCTCTCACCAAAAAAGGTAAAAAGCATCTTCTATCCATTCCCATTCTTTATGAGAAGACCAATCCTTATTAAATAACTGTCCTATTTATATAGGTATCTGTTCCGATCTCTTTTTGCACTTTTCTCACACAAGAACTTCAGCCGGATTTCTTTAACATTTGCAAAAAACAAGGAAAAAAACCTTTGAACCCCGTTTATTTCTGGGCGGGACCGAATTGAAAGATTAAAATTTATTCTCCGGCTTGTTTTTCAAAAAGGGCAATTTTGTCCTGGATTTCTCTCCACCGAGGAGCGGGAAAAGCAGTGGTCACAGGACATTTCGAGCATTTTACACTTTCTGCTGAAATCGGAGATATTAGTTAATAAAACCCTAAATAATCGCTCAAGTCTTAAAAGGAATAAAAGATTTCCAACAAAAAAGTTGCTCGGTTAACATTTAATTGTCATTTTTGGCATTGGCTAATTCAAACAAATTATACAAATGAAAACAAAGTTTAGTGGATTGCTAACGCTATTACTGGCGTTGGTTGTGCAAATTACATTTGCACAAGAACAAACCGTTACGGGAACCGTAACGGACGAAAGTGGAATGCCCCTCCCCGGGGTAAACGTTGTGATTAAAGGCACAACAAGGGGAACCCAAACTGATTTTGATGGTAATTATTCCATTAAAGCAGATCAGGGAGAAGTTCTTGTCTTCTCTTACATTGGGTTAAAAACTGCTGAATATCCTATTGGGGACATCAGTACGGTAGATGTGGTTATGGAAGCTGATGCCGCTCAACTTAAGGAAGTGGTAGTAACCGCCCTCGGTATAGAGAGGGAGAAGAAATCGTTAGGTTATGCTTCCCAGGAAGTAGATGGTTCAGCCGTAAACACTGTTAAGGACGCCAACTTCGTTAACTCTTTATCTGGTAAAGTTGCCGGTATTGATGTTAAGAGCAGTGGAACCTTAGGTGGATCAACCAACGTTGTAATTCGTGGTTATTCATCTCTTTATGGTAATAACCAGGCGCTTTTTGTAGTTGATGGTGTGCCAATTAGTAACATGAACAGCAACGGAGGCACACAAACATCGGGTCGTGGAGGTTATGACTATGGTAACGCTGCGGCTGATATCAACCCAGACAACATCGCCTCTATTAACGTACTTAAAGGTGGAGCTGCTACAGCACTTTACGGATCTCGTGCCGCTAATGGTGTTATCGTAATCACCACTAAAAAAGGAAAAGGAACAAATCGGGGAATTGGCGTAACAGTAAATTCATCTGTGACTTTCAACAAGTACAATCCAGACACCTTTGCTACTTACCAAAAGGAGTATGGTGCAGGATATTGGGTAGGTTACTACCATGATGATTTCTATTACAAAAACGACGAGCCTTACGTACTTGCAGATTGGGATGGGTCTTACGGTCCTGCTTTTGATCCTACTCGCATGGTTCACCAGTGGGATTCATTTTACCCACAATTGGACACTTATGGCCAGGCTACACCATGGGTAGCTGGAGAGCACGACCCTTCTTACGTTTTTCAAACAGGAACTTCCTTGTTCAACAGCGTTTTCTTAGACGGTGCAAGTGAAAAGGGAAATTTCAAATTAGGCTACAGCAAAACCAATACCACAGGTATTATGCCTAACAGTGAGATCATTAGAGATAACGTAGATTTCTCTGCATCTTACAAACTTACTGACAAATTGACTGCCGCAGCAACCGCTTCCTATAACAAAACAGATGGTAAAGGTCGTTATGGGACAGGGTATGATTCCCAGAACTTTATGCAGACCTCAAGACAATGGTGGCAAACAAACGTAGATGTTAAAGCGCAAAAAGAGGCTTATTTCAAGACAAAAGATAACATCACCTGGAATACCAGCTATATCGATGAAGATCTACACGCTATCTACCATGATAACGTTTACTGGATGCGTTACAACAACTACGAAACAGACTTGAGAAACCGTCTTATCGGTAATTTCAACTTAACCTATGAAATTACGGACTGGTTGAACATTTTTGGAAGAGCAACCATTGATACGTACTCTGGTAATCAAGAGGAACGCATTAACAATAACAGTACAGCTGTATCTTCTTACAGTATTTTTAACGAGTCATATACACAAAACAACTATGACCTTCAACTTCAGTTCGATAGAGACCTTTCTGAGGACCTGAACGTTAGAGCAATCCTTGGTACAAACATCTTAAGAGAGCACTATTCAAGTCTTTTTGCTTCAACCAATGGTGGAATCAATATTGACGGATTGTGGGCACTAAGTAACTCCGCAAACCCTATTAATGCTCCTGGTCAATACGAGTACTACTCGGGAACCGACGGTTATTTTGCCAACGTATCCTTAGGATGGAAAGACATGCTGTTCCTTGAAGGATCTTACAGATACGACATTGCTTCGACCCTTCCAAAAAAGGATAACAAGTATGACTACTACGGTATTTCAGGAAGTTTTGTGTTCTCTGACTTTATAGGTTCTGACTTTGTGAACCTAGGAAAGCTTAGAATGGGTTATGCTAAAACAGGTAATGCTGCAGCACCATTAATCCTTTATAACACTTTTGATCTTAATACTCCTGTACAAGGACAGGCTTCAGCCTCTTTGCCTTCTACAAACTACAACTCGAATCTTAAAAACGAGGAGTCTACAGAAAAGGAAATTGGACTTGAAATGATCTTTGGTGCAAGAAGGTTAGGTTTTGACCTTTCCTTGTATGACAAAACATCAACAGATCTTCTTACCAACATTTCTGTCACCCCGGCTATCGGATATTCCGGACAATGGCTTAATGCAGGTGAAGTTCAGAACAAAGGTATTGAGCTAGCTCTTTGGGGATCACCGGTAAGAACTGATGATTTCGAATGGAGAATTGATGTTAACTGGGCTAAGAACGAAAGTAAAGTACTTTCTTTACCTGCCGGTTTGAAAAACCTTCAGTTAGCAAGTCTACAGGAAGGATCAATCAACGCTACTGTTGGTGAACCTTACGGTATGATTAGAGGTAGTAACTTTGTTTATGATGACAATGGAAACAGAATGATCAACCCAGATAACGGAAGGTACCTTGTTACTGAAAGTGAAGATGAGGATCTTGGTACTTACCAACCAGACTGGAAAGGCGGTATCAACAACCGTGTATCTTACAAAAACTTCGCATTGAGCTTCCTGATCGACATGCAAAAAGGTGGTAGCGTGTTCTCACTTGACACCTGGTATGGTATGTCTACAGGTCTGTATCCAGAAACTGCCGGACTTAACGATCTTGGAAACCCAAAAAGGGATCCTCTTACTGATGGACCTGATAGTGGTGGTATCATTCTACCTGGGGTTGTTCAAACCGGAACTGATGCTGATGGCAACCCAGTTTCTGACGGTACACCTAATTCAGTGAGAACAGACATGAGTAACTTTGCTAATGCTTTAGGTTATGTAAGGGCTCCTACCGCACTACACGTGTATGATGCAGGATTTGTTAAGCTAAGAGAAGTTTCTTTGTCTTACTCTTTCTCTAAGGAGACTTTGAAAGACACCTTCTTCCAGGGTATCACTCTTTCTGCAATTGGAAGAAACCTTTGGATTATTGACAAAAGCATCCCTTACTCTGACCCAGAAGCTGGTTTGAGTTCAGGTAACGTTCAAGGTTATCAATCGGGTGCATATCCTACAACAAAGGATTATGGCTTTAGCGTTAAACTACAATTTTAAAAAAAATAGAAGATGAAAAAAGTATTATTAATCGCCTTTTTGATCGGCATCACATTTACATCATGTGAAGATTTCGAAGGCTGGAATGTGGACGACAAGAATCCTAGCGACGTACCTGCGGGATACTTGCTCACAAGTGCTGAACACGACCTGTTTCAGCGTATGGAAAGTACTAGTGTGAACTATAACATTTTCAAATTGTTTGCCCAGTACTGGACAGAGACCCAGTATACCGATGAAGTGAACTACGACATTAGAGGTCGTGACATTGGAGGTAACTTGTTCTTATACTTGTACAGAGATGTACTTATTGACTTGCAAAAAGCAAAAGAACTTGTGAACAACAATGAGTTTTTGCCAGAGGGTGAAAAAGCAGCTCAATTGGGCGTGCTTGAACTTATGGAAGTTTACACCTGGCATGTATTAGTAGACACTTATGGTGATATCCCTTATTCTGAAGCATTACAAGGAGTAGAAAACTTAACTCCTGCTTATGACAATGATGAGGATATTTATGCTGATCTGTTTACTCGTATTGATGCGGCCCTTGCTAATCTTGATGCAGGAAGCCAGGCATTTGGAGCTGCCGACTTGATCTATGACGGAGATGTTTCTCAATGGAAAAAATTCGGAAACTCTCTAAAATTGAGAATGGCTGTTAGAATTGCTGATTACGATCACGCTAAAGCAGCTCAACTTGCTCAGGAAGCAGTTGCAGGCGGTGTATTTACTTCAGAAGATGACAACTTCGCGTTTCCTTTCGAAGCTACACCACCTAACACCAACCCAATTTGGGTAAGCCTGGTTCAATCTGGTCGTGATGACTTCTTGGTAGCTGATACTTTCGTAGATCTTATCACTCCACTTGATGATCCAAGAACCGACGTGTATCTGGCAGACAACAAGGATCCTTATGTAGGAGCCCCTTACGGAGCTGGTGCTGCTTTTACAGACTATACACACATTGGTGATGCATGGTATCAACCAGACCTGGAAGGTGTTCTTCTAAGTTATGATGAAGTAGAGTTCTTGTTAGCCGAAGCTATTGAGAGAGGTCTTATTGAAGGTGATGCTGAAGCTCACTATAACGCAGCCGTTACTGCATCTATCCTTTACTGGGGTGGTACACAAGCAGAAGCAGATGCTTACTTAGCTCAGCCTGAAGTTGCTTATGACACTGCAGCCGGTGACTGGAAACAAGTTATTGGAAGACAAAAGTACATCGCTCTTTATGGTAGAGGTTTCGAAGCCTGGAGTACCTGGAGACTACTTGACTATCCAGACACCTTCACCCGTCCTGCAGTTTCTGGAGAAGCTGTTCCAAGACGTTACCTGTATGGAAACAGTGAAAAAGATGTCAACCCAGACCAATACGCTGCCGGAAGTGCCGCTATGGGTGGTGACAAAAAAGATTCACGAGTTTTCTGGGACATTACAGGTCAAGGAAACTAGTAACTGGTTACATAATACCAATAGATTAAGAAAGAACCACCCTTTACGGGTGGTTTTTTTATGGCTATATTTGAGGCATGAAAGAAACCACCACCATCTTCGGCATTCATGCTGTCATAGAAGCCATTCAAAATGACAAGACCATCGATAAGATCTTTATCCAAAAAGGCCTTTCGGGAACACTTTTTAACGACCTTCAAAGAGTTGCTTTCTGCCGGCGATTATAATCTTTCTTATGTTCCGGTGGAAAAGCTCAACCGAATGGTCAAAGGAAACCATCAGGGAGTAGTTGCAAAAATTTCTCCTGTAGCCTTTGCCGAACTTGAAGATGTGGTAGCGTGCAGCATTGAACAAAGCTACTCCTCCCCTTTTCCTTCTCCTGGACCAGATCGACGATGTACGAAATTTTGGAGCTATAATAAGGACTGCAGAATGTTGTGGGGTGGACGCAATTATTATTCAGAAAAAAGGCGGTGCCCCGGTGACCGCTGATACAGTCAAGACCTCGGCGGGTGCGATATTTAATGTGCCGCTTGTAAAAGTAGATCACATCAAAGATGCTGTTTTTTACATGCAGGCTTCGGGAATTAAAGTAGTCGCCGCGACCGAAAAAACAGATGACCTGCTCTACTCCAAAGATCTCAGTATACCTGTAGCTTTAATCATGGGAAATGAGGCAAAAGGAATTGCTCCTTCGGTCTTAAAAGCAGTAGACGAAAAAGCAAAATTGCCTTTACAGGGAACTATTGGTTCGCTAAACGTCTCTGTTGCCTGTGGCGCTTTTCTGTACGAAGTCGTACGCCAAAGACTTTAGTTAAGACCTTCGGAAAAAGGCTTTTTTGACCCCCTATTCTTCCTCACTTTTTTTGAAGTGGTAGATGTACTCGGGATTGTCATCCCCGTCGGGATTTTCAATAAAGTTACCGTCCTTATCGAAATGCCGCATAAAAGGATCATCTTCCTCTTTATAGGACTCCCGCTCCCATTCATACTTGGGTGCCCTGGCGATATTCTTCCTGTAGATCACCGCAAACAAAAGCCCGGAAACAAGGCCTGAAAGGTGACCTTCCCAGGAAATTTCAGGATCAATAGGAGCTACATACCACAGCAATCCTCCATAGAGGAAGACGACAATTAAAGAGAGTGCGACCAGCCGGTAATATTTTGAAAAAATTCCTTTGAAAAAGAGAAACCCGGCCAGCATATAAATAATCCCGCTTGCTCCTATGTGATAAGAGGGCCGCCCAATGATCCAGGTAAGGATCCCGGTTAGGAGGAGCCCAAAAAAGAGAATTCTCCAGCTTATCTTCCGGTAAAAATAGAACAAGGACATGCTCAGGACAAAAAGCGGAACCGTATTGTGAAACAAGTGCTCAATATTGCTGTGAACAAAGGGTGAAAAAAGTATTCCGCGAAGACCTTTCAGGGTGCGGGGATAAATTCCGAAGTCGTTGAAATTGAAACCGAATCTCACCTCAACCCAATAGACGATCCAGATGAGCAGGATAAAGCTCACAGGATACCCAAAGACGCCGGTAGTAAAAACGAAAGGATCCTTATGTTTCACAAGTGAGATTTTTCTGAATTAATATTACAAAAAGTCCACCAGTTCACCCAACCTGACAATTCAGCTTCAAAAATGGCATTTTCAGGAACTTTTAAAACCTACCTCTTCAATGTCACTGACAAAGAGGACGTCAAAAATGATATTTTTTGACATCCTTCAAATTAGTATTTTTACATTATGAACAAACCTCTTGCCGAAAGATTACGCCCAAAAACGCTCGATGATTATCTTAGTCAGCAGCATTTAGTTGGGCCAGATGCAGCGCTTCGCAACCAGATCAAAAGAAACATCATTCCCAGCATGATCTTGTGGGGACCTCCCGGGGTTGGGAAAAACTACTTTAGCCAATATCATCGCCGAAGCCTCTGACCGACCTTTTTTCACCCTCAGTGCAATTAATAGTGGCGTAAAGGATGTACGGGAGGTGATTGAAAAGGCAAAAAAGAGTGAAGGTCTTTTTACTACAAAAAATCCAATTCTGTTCATCGATGAGATCCATCGCTTTAGTAAATCTCAACAGGATTCTTTACTGGGTGCCGTTGAAAAAGGCTGGATCACCCTTATTGGCGCTACTACAGAAAATCCGAGTTTCGAGGTTATCCCCGCACTGCTATCCCGGAGCCAGGTTTACGTTTTAAAAGCTTTTTCAAAAGACGATCTAGTCGCGCTCCTGGAAAGAGCAATGAAAGAGGACAGCATCATTGCCAAAAAGAACATCACCCTTAAAGAGACTGAAGCTCTGCTGCGATTAAGCGGGGGAGATGCTAGAAAATTACTCAACATCTTTGAGCTTATAGTAACTTCCGAAGAAAGTGACAACGTGGAGGTCACAAATAAAATGGTGCTCGACAAGGTGCAGCAGAACACTGTGCTCTACGATAAGACAGGAGAACAGCATTACGATATTGTCTCGGCTTTCATCAAATCCATTAGAGGCAGTGATCCTAACGCCGCTGTTTACTGGCTGGCCCGCATGATCGAAGGCGGTGAGGACGTTAAGTTTATCGCGAGGCGGCTCCTTATTCTTGCCAGTGAAGACATTGGAAACGCTAATCCCACGGCACTCATCATGGCCAACAGCACCTTCCAGGCTGTTACCACCATTGGATATCCCGAGTCGCGCATCATTTTGAGCCAATGCGCCATCTATCTCGCTACTTCAGCAAAAAGTAATGCCTCTTATATGGCCATAAATGAGGCACAGGCAGCAGTCAAAAAGACGGGAGATCTTCCGGTTCCGTTGGCTATAAGGAATGCACCTACAAAATTGATGAAAGATCTGGGCTACGGCGAAGATTATAAATATGCGCACAATTACCAGGGAAATTTTGCAGCAACCGAGTTTCTTCCCGCAGAAATTTCCAATACAGCTTTCTTCAACCCGGGAAATAATCAGCGGGAGCAGGCACAGCGGGAATTCTTAAAGAAAAGATGGAAAGAGAAGTACGGCTATTGAACCCTGCTGTAAAGTACATTCACCAGCTGACCATCGACGAGGTATTCAACTACCAGATTACCCTTTGCGTCAAAAAAGGCATTTCCATTTATTTTTTCTGAAGTGTAGAGATAGCTGTCTCCTCTTCCCGATTTCACCAATTTGGCAAACACTGTTTCTCCATTACCTTTAAAAAGTGTAAATCCCGAAGCTGTTTGCTTCAGGAGATAAGATTTTCCGCCATTGACAAAAGCAGTTCCTTCAACTTCAGCCGAATTTTCCTCTCCTACTTCAGAAATCTTTTCTTCCGCAGGAACAATTGCCTGCACAACTACTGTTTTTGGACCTTCTGAATATTGATGTTGCAGTTCTTCCAAAGATTGAAACGCCTCCCGAAGTGCCTCCTGATAACTTTCTTTAAATTCTTTTATTCGGCTATCGCCAACTTCAGAAGTAAATAAGGTTTTGTTGTTACAGTCAGTCAGGGTGAAATAAACTTTGGTTTTGAAAAGCCCCGACTTGTTGTGAACATCGGCCTCTAAAATGTCACAGGCAGAAACACCTTCCGGCACAGGGTTTTTATAAAGCACTTCAAAATCCTGCTTTCCCAGCAGAAAGGCCATCAGCTCGTTAAGCCTGTACTTATTTTCCTCCTTTTGAAAATCGAATTTTTCAGGCACCCGTACGTACTTGTAGTTATTTAGTTCCTGGGCAACCGAAGAAAACCCAAAAACAAAAAACATTCCTACGACCAATAAATAATTTTTCATTCCCTGTTAAAGATTAACTGCAGTCCAAGTTGCACTGAAGCATTTCGGGCTTTAGCGAGATTGGTATACCCCAGTAAATTGTCTGCAGCAAGATAAACATTAAAATTGTACAGCCGGCCAGACAGCAGTACTCCAAAATTAGTATAGGAAAAAGAATCTGCCGTGTAAGTCACTTTCGCCCTAAAGAACTCATTAAACGTCTTATCATAGGAGAAAGTGGTGGCATAGTGCAGGCCTCTTGGCCGCTTCATGGCAAAAAGATGCAAGCCCACGTGGTTGAAATAACGCCTTCGCCCCATAGGTTCACGACAATTGCAGGGTTCGGCATTTTCAACAAATCCAAAATCTATTGAAGCATTGACTTTAACCGGTCTCCAGGTGATGTAGGAATTGTAAAGGGTCTCATCTTTTAAATGACGGTCAAGATCATTCTCCCATTCATCCCAATACGAAGTCGTTTTTTCACCCGGTCCCGGGAAAAGCAGTTCAATCCCGCTGGTTTCATAGTCGCCATAATACCTGTAATTCTCCACATTCCTGGTCTGGTTTATAAACCCGATATCGAGAATACTTCCGGTGATCCTGTATTGATCTGTAGGATACCACGTAAATCCTGCGTCTAAACCCAGACCGAGATTTCCTCCCAAAAATGCCCTTTCCCCGAGGATTCCCATCGTATTAAGGCCGGTAACATCTTCTGAGTCTACAAGCTCTGCATAGCCCGAGGTCCTTACCAGGATGTCAATGTCACTTAAATAATGCCGGTAGAGGTTAGGACCTTCAGGAGAAACTTCTGTTCTAAAAGTGCCACGATTTCCCACGCTGTAGCCATTGAGCACTCCGGAATACAGCTTTGCCCGAAACCCATAATTAAAATCTTCAGAATAATAATTTGTGAAGCCAACATGAAAAACGTTGAGCACATCGGCTGTAAAGGCAGCATCAGAAAATTTAAAGTCTCTCCCTATGTAATCCTTATTACCTTCATAGGCCAGCACCGCCAGATCTTTTGGAAAGTACATAAATGCATCCAGCTCCTGGTATATCCCGGCAGAATAGTATCTTTTTCTATTATCCCTCCAGCCCAGGGAAAGGATTTCCATCTGTTGATTAACGACAAAAAAATCGTTCCTGGACAGATCATCCAGCTTGTCACCAATTCTTTTGTTGATGGAACCAGGAGCGCCTTGCTGAAAAATGTCATACATACTCACTCCCGAAGAACCTGCCGAAATATGAATTCCTGAAAGTAAAGGAAATCCAACGTGCATATCGAAACTGGTCTCGGCACCCGGGTTGGACATCAAATTTTGTGGCAAATCATTGAAATTGTAGAGCAGCTGCCGGTTTTGCGCATTGGCGCTGCAAACGAAAAACATCAAAAGAATGAGGCAGGTATATCTCATCATTTGAATTCAAACTTATAATAGGCTTTAGACTCCAGTTGAAAAACGCCTTCTATCGGCTGCATTGTTTGGCTGCATCTCAACTTCAGCCAGCAGTTTAATAGACTTTCTAATAGCATTGATCTGGGACTCCGGTACAATTTCGGTATAATTGACTACCGCCGGTTGTCCCGGTGTTCCTGCAGGTACATGAATTTTGAAACTATATTGCACCGCATTACTTTCTGAAAGAAATTTCAAGGACGCCGTAAATTCCTGCTGAAAACTATTCGTGATCACGAAATTAAAATCGGCCCTCATTAGGCCGTCCTGAATGTAGTCGTCATCCAAAAACTCGAGACGCACAACATCTCCTGCTTTTTTAAGGTTTCCTGCAGTATCTACAAAATCTGAAGGTTCAAGAGTAAAGTACACCAGATCAATGGCAGCCGTTGGCGGAAGGACTATTTCGTTATACTGGTCAAGATCAACATCTTTCACACAGGAGGAGCACAAAAATAGGAAAAGGGCCAAAAAAGGCAGTTTTGTTATAGTTCCCGAAGACATCCGCATACAATTGATTATCAAACGAAGCTAAGGTTTTTTTATTGCTATAAAAACTTCGACAGTTCGGTCATTGCCAGAACCTGGTGATATTCAGGTGAGAATTCTTTTTTGTAATAATTATAGAGGATGGCCTGCATTCCGAAGTCTACAGCACCCATAAAATCGGCTTCAAAATTGTCACCTATCATGATACTCTCTTCTTTCCTGGCGTTCGCATTTTTAAGAGCAGTCTCAAAAATGGCTTTATGAGGCTTCTTTACTCCCACATCTTCAGAAGTTGTTATGCTCGAGAAATATTTCATTATTCCGGAGCTTTCGAGCTTCTTATGCTGCACTTCTCTAAACCCATTGGTGATGATGTGCATCGTATAATTTTCCTGCAGATATTCCAGCATCTCGAGGCTGCCATCCAGCAAGTGGTTGTGTAGCGGCAAATGTTCAATATAATCTATAGACAACGCCTCAATTTGATCATTGCTCACGCTCATATTCAATGACATCAAAAGTCTCTTTCAACCTGCCATAGCGCAAAGCTTCTTTAGTAACCTTCTCATCCCTGTACAGCTTCCAGTAATTTGTATTTATTGGGGTATAGGCCTCGAGGAATCTTTCAAGTTCCACCTTAATTTCGTGTTTGGTAAAAATGGAATTGAAAGCCAGACCAGAATTCTTGTCGAAATCCCAAAGGGTATGATCAAGATCAAAAAAGATATGTTTGATATTAGAGATTTTCATTTGCAGTTCTTAAAATTGAAAAGTTTCGCTTTGAATTGGCGTATTCAGAAAAATCTTTGTTAGTAAAAATAGCAATCAACTTTCCCTCTACCATTTTCACCTGTCGCCGTATTTCCCTCACTTTAAATTCGATTTCTGTCTCCTTCATTTTATAAAAAGCCCCCACATTTAGCGCATATGGATGGATCAATAATGGAGTGGTTACTTCAAAATTAATATCATAAAAAAGAAAAGGAGAACAGGTGCCTGCCCGAAAACCTAGCGCCTCTGGATACCCCATTGAATAGTCATTTTTGAGATCCAGCTCGACCATGTGGTTATAAGCATCGGGCAACAGCAGGTTATATTTGCTGTTAAGGGCGCTAAGAACCGGTCTCTTTAAAATATTTTCCAGACGTTTTTTTTCTTCTTTTAAGATCGGAAATTTTTCGTTGGCGTAGTAGCCGGGTTGCAAACCTACTTCAGAATAATCTGCGACAGATTTAATCAGGCTTTGCAGCTGTAGCCGATTGTAATTGATATTGCGGTCATGACTGGAAAAGTCGCTCACCTGAAACATGAACTTCATGCTCAATTTATGCTTTTTGGAAAACCGAAGCAATTTTGTATAGACGTCGTAAGGATCCCGTTTAAACTTCAGCATTACCTGAAAGCGGTGTAGCACATATTTCGGTTTAAGTTGCACCACATCCATCAACAGCCCCAGCAGCACGCGAATAATGCCTTTTTCTTTATAGCGAAAGACTTCGGTTACCGCGACCACATTTTCTGAAAGGAATGTTTTCTCCGGAAAATCATAATCGGGAAACTTTGCCCGAAGGATCTTTTTAAATTTTTGAGCCCAGATATCGATGACCGGCAGCTCCAGAAAACCTTCCTGGAAAGCCAAACTTTCGGAAGCCTGAAATCTTCCCTGTTCATCTTTTACATGTGGTAAATATTCCTCATAACGGCTCAACAGGTAAAAGGAAGCTGCAAAAATATCAAAGGGAATCGAGCTGTTGTCAGAAACTGCAAAAAAGCACGGCACTCCTTCCCATTCCTGCACTTTCACCTCAAGATCTGTCATTCCCTGCTCCAGCAGTAGATCAACGTTTTGAATGAAGACTTCATTGGCAAGGCTTTGCTTCCCATAGGAAAGCTTCATGCCCTCGTGGCCAACGAATTCTTCAATTTTGGAAGTAAATCCTACCGGAATTTTCAAAATACGAGTGCATACCTGTTTAAAAGCATAGGTGACGCGAGGAGTGATTTTTTGGGTATAAACTAGGAGCATAAGTACTCGGGAATATTAGAGCAGGCCTTCATCGGCAAAACTAAAATAAGATTTCTCGGTAACAATGATATGGTCCAGAATTTTAATATCCAGGCTTTCTCCTGCAGTTTTCAACTTCTGAGTGAGCTGTTTGTCTGAACTACTGGGATTCAAATTACCCGAAGGATGATTATGAGTAAGAATAAGTGCTGTGGCACCAAGTTCAAGAGCTTTTTTGAGCGCCAGCCTTACGTCAACGAGAGTTCCGGTAATACCTCCCTTGCTCAAATGGTGTTTCTCGATGACCTTATTTGAGTTGTTGAGATAAATGATCCAGAATTCTTCATGCGGTAACTCCCCTATTTCGGGTTGCATCAACTCAAAAACCGAGGAACTCGATGATATCTTCATTTTTTCCAAGGCCTCTCCTGCCCTTCTTCTGCGGCCCAGCTCCAGTGCTGCAACTATAGAAAGCGCTTTGGCTTCACCAATGCCATTGTAGGTCTGGAGCTGTTTCACTGAAAGTTTCCCCAGCTCGAACAGATTGTTCCCAACATCAGAGAGGATTTTTTTGCAAAGATCAACAGCACTCTGAGTTCTGCTTCCCGAACCGATAAGAATCGCCAAAAGTTCGGCATCACTTAGCGAACCTCTTCCCTTCTGGAGCAGTTTTTCACGTGGCCGGTCATCTTCGGCCCAATGTTTAATGGTAAAAGTAGATTTTTCCTGCAGTGGATCTTTCTTCATTCTCTAAAGATAAGAAAATGAAGCCTATAGATTATCCCTTTTTTCAATCCACTCCTTAACATCTTCGAAATCCATTCCGCCATAATTTCCACTACTCATAAGCAACAAAACGGTTTGGTCAAAATCCTGTTCCTTTAGAAAATTCTGGAATTCGGTTGAATTGGTAAAGATCACCAGGTCCTTCCGGTTAAAGGCATCAAAGATTTGCTCTTTTTGAATAGGATCCAGTCTCTTGTTTTCCACGGCTTCGGGGGAGAAAAATACCACAGCTTTATCGGCCTCGTCTAAAGCATTGCTGTATTCTCTCAAAAAAGAGGAATTCAGGCTGCTATAGGTGTGTAATTCCAGACAGGCCAGCAGTCTCTTTTCCTTATATTGCTGTTTTACAGCCTTTGTGGTTGCCATGACTTTAGAAGGACTGTGGGCAAAATCTTTAAAGACTACAGTATTTTTATTTTCCGCAATTTTCTCCAGTCTTTTTGATGCTCCTTTAAAGGAGGAAATGGCTTCGTAAAAATCATCTTCATCAATCCCCATGTGTTGGCAGATCCATTTGGCCCCAGCCAGATTCTGAAGATTGTGCTTTCCAAAGATTTCGATTGGCATTTCACCCTCGGGTGTGTCTAAAAAGGTCTTTTCGCCCACGACATGATGCGCCGGAGTACTATATGGATGTTTTCTTATAGTGTTCACAGTGTTGTCTACCAGATCTTTCAAGTAGTGCATCCTCTTCATTATACACAAGGATTCCACCTTTTACTATAGCATCAATAAAGATCCTGAATTGCTCCAGGTATTCTTCAAAGGTGGGAAACACATTGATATGGTCCCACGCGATACCACTTAGAAGAGCAATATTGGGCTTGTAGAGGTGAAATTTTGGTCGCCTGTCAATAGGCGAAGACAAATATTCATCTCCTTCAAGTACAATAAAATCATTTTCCTCTGTGAGGTGCACCATAGTATCAAATCCTTCCAACTGCGCACCCACCATATAATCGACCTCTTTATGATGGTAGTTAAGCACGTGCAGGATCATTGAGGTGATAGTTGTCTTACCGTGGGAACCTCCAATGACGACCCTGGTTTTGTTCTTTGACTGTTCGTACAGAAACTCTGGGTAAGAAAATACTTTCACCCCTGCTTCTTTAGCTTTTTTTAACTCGGGATTATCCTCCCTTGCATGCATCCCCAGAATGACGGCATCAAGATCGGAGGTAATTTTCTCTGGAAACCACCCGTATTCCTCGGGAAGCAGACCAAATTTTTCCAGCCTGGAACGTGAAGGCTCGTAGATCATGTCGTCACTCCCGGTGATCATGTAGCCTTTTTGATGTAGTGCCAGCGCCAGATTATGCATAGCACTTCCACCTATAGCGATAAAATGAATTTTCATTGTTTAGAAAAAGTTTGAGTAAAGATAAAAAATCTAGAGGTGTCCGTAAAAGGTTCTTTTGTCACCTTCCCTGTAACATTTAGCGGCAAAAGACAACTAATAATGGATGAACAGAAGACATTAACTTTAATTATGTAAAATTAATCCTAATTAAATTTTATTAATGAAAATATTGTACTTTTATCGCTCCCTACCTCAGCATATTAGCCGACTTTGACCGCAAAGTCAATAAAACCATGGCTTAACAAGAGATTAAGTTTTTTTTCTTGATCTTTGCTATATATTTGAACCTTAAATAACCAGATGAAAATCGATTTAATTTAACAATTAGCCTATGCGAAATTTTACCTCAGGTAGTAAAGGGATGCCTATATTCCTTTTTGCCTTACTCTTATTTAGCGGAACCTACATGTACGGACAGGATTGTCCCACTACTGCGGGAACTCCTTCGAACCAAGAGTTCTGTTACCTGCAAACTGTAGGAGACATTGATACCGATGGTACAGCTGTTTTTCAAACAGATGACAACACAAACGACACTCAACCCATTCCTGAAGATGAGGTATTAACTGATGGTACTACCTATTATGTAGGTGGAACATCCGGGGACTGCGATCGTATTGCTGTAACTGTAACAGTAAACGTTGTAGAAGAGCCTACAAATACTATTTTTCCAAACAGCAACAGTTTTGAAATTAGTCCTTGTTCAGTTACCAACTTTACAGCAGATGATTTGGCAGGATATTTTGAAGTTACCTTGGCAGGTTACGAAGTCGTAGTTTATACCTCACAATTTGGTAATACTATGGCTGAAGGGGAGTTGACCCCAGGAGAAAGTTATTTCGTAGGCCAGGTTTCTGAGGACCCAAACAACTGCCCATCACTAAGGGCTGCTGTAGGATATAATCCCAACAACCCTAATCCTCCCCAGGCTGAAGCACTACAAACATTCTGTCCCGGCGCAACTGTGGCAGCTCTTCAGGCAGAAGAGACTTACCCTAATACTCAAACTATTAGATGGTATCGCACTGCACAGGGCGGCTCACCTTTGGCAGAGAATACCACTCTTCTAAATGGGCAAATATATTATGCCGAACAGATTGTTAATGACAGAGAACAACCCTTTCCTCCTTGTGCAAGTGAGGAAAGAACTCCCGTGGAGGTGGTAGTGATCACTGATGGTTTAGGAAATGACAGTGTGGACAATTCTTTATGTCGTTTAGACGTGGCAGACACCGCAACAGAAGGCCAGGTTGAAAATCTTTTTATGAGCTTTCTAGACAATCCAATTCCCGGGGGAACTTTCTCTCCATCTATTGCAGATCTTACTGCCCAGTTTAATGGAGGAGATGGAACAGGTACATATAGCACAACTTACACTGTTGCCGGAGGCACCACCTGTGAAGATGAAGCTAATCTTGCCGTAACTGTTACTCCGGCTGCTAATGCTGGAGAATCCAATACTGGTACAATCATTTGCAGGAGTGATTTGCCCCCAACCTTAGACGAAGAACAACTGGGAATTATACTTCAAGGATTCTTTGACGGGGATATCACACCTGGCGGTGAATTTTCTCCCAGCCTGGCTGACCTGACAACTCAATTCAATGAAGGTGACGGAATAGGAACTATTAGTACCACTTATACAGTTGGTGAAGGTAGTTGCCAGGATTCAGCGCAATACAGCGTAGTCGTTATTGGAACCGACGCCGCTGGTAACGATAATACTGATACCGTATTATGTAGAAGTGATCTTGCAGAAACTGCTACTGAAGGGCAGGTCGAAACTCTTTTTATGAGCTTGTTAGACAATGCAGTTGAAGGCGGAACATTTTCTCCAAGTTTCACAGAATTGACAAACCAATTTAACGCTGGCGATGGAACTGGAAACTTCAGTACAACCTATACAATAGGTAAAGGTACTGCCTGTGAAGACTCAGCTGAACTTGCAGTCACTGTCACTCCCGCCGCTAACGCTGGTGCGGATAACACATCAACTATCCTTTGCAGAAGTGAAGTTGCAGATACACCTACTGAAAGTCAGGTCCTGGATTTCTTTGAAGGACTATTGGACGAGGGCGCTACAACAGGAGGAGTATTTTCTCCTTCTATTGCAGAATTGACCAACAATTTTAATGCAGGTGACGGAATAGGCACTTTTACTACCACCTACACCGTGAGCGAGGGTACTTCTTGTGAAGATTCAGCTGAATTGTCTGTAACAGTGATTGGAAGTGGAGCTGCCGGAAACGATAATATCGATTCGGAAATTTGCTTCAACACAGAAACAGCTACAGAAAGTGAAGTAGAAGATCTTTTTAGAGGTCTACTTAGTGATGCTGTTACTGGAGGAACATTCTCTCCTAATTTTGCAACATTGACTACTCAAATCAATAACAGCGATGGCACCGGAACTTTCAGCACAACCTACACCATAGGTGAAGGTACTGCTTGTGAAGATACAGCTGAACTTGCAGTGACTGTCACTCCCGCCGCTAACGCTGGCGCGGATAATACATCAACTATCCTTTGCAGAAGCGAAGTTGCAGATACACCTACTACAGGACAAGTAAAAGCATTCTTTGAGAGTCTACTTGACGATGCTGCTACAACAGGAGGAGTATTTTCTCCTTCTATTGCAGAATTGACCAACAATTTTAATGCAGGTGACGGAATAGGCACTTTTAGTACCACCTACACCGTGAGCGAGGGTACTGCTTGTGAAGATTCAGCTCAATTGTCTGTAACAGTGATTGGAAGTGGAGCTGCCGGAAACGATAATATCGATTCGGAAATTTGCTTCAACACAGAAACCGCTACAGAAAGTGAAGTAGAAGATCTTTTCGAAGGTCTACTAAGTGGTGCTGTTTCCGGAGGTACGTTCTCTCCTGATTTTGCAACATTGACTACTCAAATAAATAACAGCGATGGCACTGGAACTTTCAGCACAACCTACACCATAGGTGAGGGCACTGCTTGTGAAGATTCAGCTGAACTTGCAGTAACTATTACTGGGAATGGAGGAAATGCAGGTGCAGATAATACATCTACAGTCCTTTGCAGAAGCGAAGTTGCAGATACACCTACTTCAGGGCAAGTAAAAGCCTTCTTTGAGAGTTTGCTTGACGACACTGCTACAACAGGAGGTGTATTCTCCCCTTCTTTTACAGACTTAACAGCTCAGTTTAATGCCGGTGAAGGAATTGGAACATTCAGCACAACCTACACCGTGGGTGAGGGTACTGCTTGTGAAGATTCAGCTGAACTAGCTGTAACTGTAATTGGAAACGGGGCTGCCGGAGATGACAACGTCGATTCAGAAGTATGTTTCAACACAGAAACCGCTACAGAAAGTGAAGTAGAAGATCTTTTCAAAGGTCTGCTAAGTGGTGCTGTTTCCGGAGGTACGTTCTCTCCTGATCTTGCAACGTTGACTACTCAAATCAATAACAGCGATGGCACTGGAACTTTCAGTACAACCTACACTATAGGTGAGGGCACGGCTTGTGAAGATTCAGCTGAACTTGCTGTAACTATTACTGGAAATGGAGGAAATGCGGGCGCTGATAATACTTCCACAGTTTTTTGTAGAAGCGAACTAGCAGAGACTGCTACTGAAGCACAGGTTCTAGGTGTTTTCGAAGGTCTGTTAGATGATTCCGCTACTACAGGTGGAACGTTTTCACCAAGTATTGCCGACTTGACTACTGAATTTAACGCTGGTGACGGAATTGGTACTTTCAGTACAACCTACACTGTGGGTGAAGGTACTGCTTGTGAAGATTCAGCTGAACTTGCTGTAACTGTAATTGGAAGCGGGGCTGCAGGCGCAGATAATCTGGATACTGTTCTTTGTAGGACTCAAGTGGCTGAAACACCAACTGTAACCCAGGTTCGATCTTTCTTCCTCAATCTGTTAGATGAGAATGTTTCCCAAAATGGTACTTTCTCTCCTTCTATTGAAGATATAACAGCAGACTTTAATGCCGGTGAAGGAGTTGGCTCTTTTAGCACCACTTATACAATTGGAGCGGGAACATCCTGTGAAGATTCAGCTGAACTTTCAGTGACTGTATTAGAGTCTTTGGACGCTGGTCAAAACGCTATAGTCAACCTTGAAGAGGGTACAACTGAAACTGTTGATTTATTCGATTCATTAGGAGGAACACCAGATGTTGGCGGAGTGTGGACTGATGCAGAAGGAACAACAGTTGATGACACATTTGATCCAACAACTCAAACTGAAGGTGTCTATACTTATACCATAACAAGCGATAATGGTTGTACAGATTCTGCAACAGTTACTGTGATCATAGGTGATGGAAATCCAGATTGCACAACACCACCAATCGCTCCAACCGTAGCTGCTTTCTCAGCCTTGTGCTGTAACAGCTCCTACAGTTGCCGATCTTGCCGGTAACATTACCGGTGATGATGGCGCCACTTTCAATGTGTACACAGATGCCGAAATGAACAATCAGGTTGTTGATACCGATGTTCTTGTTGATGGAACTTACTACGTGACCCAAACCTCTGCCGCAGGATGTGAATCCACAGCTGCAACACTTGAAGTTACTCTAACAGACAGCGATGCCCCAACTCTGGTTCAGGGTGGTGACGTATTCTGCGAGTTCGACAGAGCTACTATTGCAGAGCTGGAGGAGAACATCACTGCCGAAGGAGCCTTACCTGGTACACTACAGCAACAGGTGATGAGACTTACAGCTACTGCCGAAGTGCTTGAAGACGGAGTTACATATTACGCCTCTTCAACTCCAACAGGAGATTGTGAAAGCTCAACCAGACTAGCTGTGACAATCACTCTTGAAACTTGTGAGATTGTTATTCCTGAATCGTTCTCTCCAAATGGAGATGATATCAATGACGAATTTGTTATTGAGAACCTTGCTGCAGAATATCCTAACTTCAAGTTGGAGATCTATAACCGATGGGGAGAGCCTGTCTACAAAGGCAATGCTTCTACTCCAAACTGGGATGGAACTTCTACCGAAGGCTCATTTGGAAGCGGAGTTCTTCCTGCAGGTGTGTATTTCTACATTCTGTACTACAACGACGGGACAACCCCACCAACTCAAGGTAGAGTATACTTAAGCAGATAATTTTGAAACATACGAATCATATGAGAAATTCATTCATAAAAATTATTACTGTTGCCTGCATTGCCCTTTTTTCACTAAAGGGTAATGCGCAACAAGATCCAATGTACACCCAGTACATGTACAACATGAGCGTAATCAACCCCGCTTATGCGATTGATGACCTGGGTATACTAAATGTAGGAGGTCTCTACAGGAACCAATGGGCCGGAATGGAAGGCGCTCCCGAGACTGCTAACTTTTTTGCCCACACCGGTTTTACCGACAGGCTTGAAGGCGGACTCTCTATTGTGCATGACGAGATTGGAGGAATTGTAAAGGAAAACAACCTTTATGCAGATGTTAACTACATCCTTCCGGTTTCTGAAAGTTCAAAACTTTCCTTTGGGGTTAAAGCCGGGATGACATTTTTTGATGCCAATCTTAGTCGCCTTAGAACCAGAAATGATCCTAATGACCCTGCAATGCAGAACATCAGCGAGACCTTTCCAAACTTCGGAGTTGGTGCGTACTGGTTTGGAGATAACTACTATGTTGGACTTTCCGCTCCAAACATTTTCACCTCAAAGCACCTTGAAAATGAGACAGGACTTGCACGTTTAGGAGAAGAAAGCATTCACTACTTCCTTACCGGGGGGTACGTGTTTGATCTTACCGAGAACGTGAAATTGAAGCCTGCCTTTATGGCCCGTGCCGTAAAAGGAGCTCCGCTTTCTGTTGACGTTACCGCAAACGTACTTTTGTATAACCGTTTTGAAGCAGGTGTTGCTTACAGGTTTGATGAAACAGTAAGTGGTTTGGTGAACTTTCGTGTCACTCCAGAGCTTCGCATAGGTTATGCCTATGACTACACAACAGGTAATCTTGGCGACTTCAACGATGGAACGCATGAGATCATGGTGTTGTTTGACCTTGACCTATTAGGCCTTTCAAAAGGTTATAACGTATCCCCAAGATTCTTCTAAAACCCAGAGACACATGAAAAAACTTTATAGCACACTTTTAATTTTACTTGTTGGATTTGGTGCGTTTGCACAGAGTTCACAGGTAAAAAAGGCAAATAAGCTCTATCTTCAAAGGGCCTACATGGATGCTTCCGACGAATATCGTTTGGTAGCCGACAAAGATCAGGAAGTTCTTGAAAAACTTGGAAACTCCTATTTTTTCACCAACCGTATGGCCAATGCAGAAGAGATCTACAGAGACCTCTTTTTAAAGTACCAGAACATTGACCCTATCTACAAATTCCGGTTCTCTCATGCTTTGAGAGCTGTTGGAAAGAACGATGAGGCTGCTCAATATCTTGGTGAATACCTCGGAAAAGAGGTGAACTGGGAAGACTGGACCACTAAAATGGACACTGCGGTTTCTCATACCTACACTACAAGTCAGGTGATGCAAAATGCCGCATCTTCAGACTTCGGAATCACTTTTATGGGTGACAAAGTTGTATTTGCCTCTACCAGAAATCAGGACAGGCCAATTTATAAATGGAACAAGAAACCATACCTTGACCTTTATGAAGCCGATATTTCTGAAGACGGAAAGCTAAGCAATATTACCCTTTTTGGAGACGAGATCAATACCGATACTCACGAGAGCTCAGCTGCTTTCTCTGATGATGGAAATGTAATGTACTTCGATCGTACCAACGAGAGAAGAGTGAAGACAGAATGGTCTGAGGTGCCTGTGGCAACCATCAGGATCTACCGTGCAGAAAAAGAAGATGGAGAATGGACCAATATTGAAGAGCTGCCTTTTACTAGCGATCAATACTCGACAGAGCACCCAACTTTGAGCCAGGATGGCAAGACCTTGTATTTCGCAAGCGACATGCCTGGTTCTTTAGGATCTTTTGACATCTACAAAGTAGCTGTTAACGAAGATGGCACTTTTGGAGAGCCTGTGAATCTTGGGTCAAATGTGAACACTCCTAACAGAGAGCAGTTCCCTTACATCGCTAATGACGGAACTCTTTATTTCGCATCTGATGGTCGTGTAGGCTTCGGAAATTTGGATATTTTCAAAGCTGAAGCTGAAGGAACAGGTTTTTCTGAAGCACAAAACCTTGGAAACACTTTGAACAGTGAATTCGATGATTTCGCTTTCGTAATGAAAGAAGGTGAAGACAAAGGTTACCTTGCTTCTAACCGAAGAGGTTCAGATAACCTGTATGCTTTCTCAAGAGAAGAATACACGCCACCTGTACTTCCTAAGGAAGAAATGGAGATCAACCCTGAAACCGGAAGAAGACAAATCGCCGGTGTAGGTAACATCTACTTTGACTTTGATAAGGCCACTATTAAGCCGGAATCTGAGCCCACTCTTGATCGTGTAGTTGAGATCATGAAAAACTACCCAATGTTGAAAATCGAGATTGGTTCTCACGCCGATGCCCGCGGAAGCAACAAATACAACATGGATCTTTCTCAAAGACGTGCCGAGTCTACTCTTGAGTACCTCGTAAACCACGGAATTGAAAGAGAAAGATTGACTCCAAAAGGATATGGAGAAGAAGTTCCATTGAACGACTGTACCCGTCCTAACATGTGTACCGAAGAGCAGTACGCTAAGAACCGTAGAAGTGAGTTTACAGAGATCACGGGAGACACAAAGTACTTCCAGGATCAACCTGAAGCTGAACAACAAGAAGACGACAAATAGGCTTCTAACTAACCAACCAAGAAAATGCCCCGGAAATTTCCGGGGCATTTTTATTTGTATTGGTTTCTAGAGAAGAGGTCTCAAAAATGCCATTTTAAACATCCTTCAAAAATTACTTTTTTGGAGGGTATTTTTTTAAGGCCTTTATCACGATCTCATCAAATTTTTCCTGCCGAACTTCTGGGCTGGCGTTCCTGTTGAACTTGGTGTCTACCACAGCCTGCCAAACCAGGGCATCGGTTTTGGCATCAATAAAGTCAAAGGTAAGTCTCAGGAAGTCATCTGGCGCACCAATAGGAATGCCGCCGCTCACTCCTACTCCAACATTGCCTCCGCCTCCACCAACGCCTATTCCGAGTCTCTCACGATTGTCCTGCTGATAGGCTTCAGAATACACATTGACAAAAATATCCGGACTTCCAGATCGTGACAGACCACTGTTAGGTAATTGCTCTTCCAGGCTTTCCACAAGCCGTTTTTCATCCAGCGGACTAAGCCCCGAAACCATTTCAGGATAGATCTCATAAGTAGAGTATTGATTGAAATTTGCCTGTTGATCGTAATCGTAGGCGACCTGCGTAGAACTACAGGCGACAATTAAAAGGCAAACCGGAAGAAATTTCAGAAGTTTCATAAGCACATGTTTTCTTTAAATTTAAGAAAAACATGTGCATAAAAGGAATGAACTATTCGACGTCTTTGTTAAGCATCTCCCAAAGTCTGTCTTTAAGCTCGGTCAATCCTTGTTGCGCGACTGAGGAAATGAAGAGATAGGGAACATCAAAAGCTTTGTCGAGTTCTGTTTTCAGTTCAGATTTCAGCTCGTTGTCCAGCATATCACTTTTGGAGATGGCGATAAGTCTGTCTTTATCCAGCATTTCGGGATTGTAACGTCTAAGCTCATCTACCAGGATCTCATACTGCTTCGGAATATCTTTCGCATCTGCAGGAATAAGGAACAACAAAGTCGAGTTCCTTTCAATGTGTCTTAAGAAGCGATGGCCTATCCCCCGCCCTTCCGCAGCGCCTTCAATGATTCCGGGTATATCTGCAACGACAAAGGTTTTAAAATCGCGATACTGCACGATTCCGAGATTAGGCTTTAGAGTGGTAAATTCGTAATCGGCGATCTTTGGTTTGGCTGCAGTAATTACCGAAAGTAAAGTGGATTTTCCTGCGTTTGGAAATCCTACAAGACCAACATCGGCAAAAACTTTGAGTTCAAGAGTAATATCTTTTTCCTCTCCGGGAATCCCTGGTTGGGCGTAGCGCGGAGTTTGATTTGTGGAAGATTTGAAATGCCAGTTTCCCTGGCCGCCTTTTCCACCTTCGGCGATAAATATTTCCTGTCCGTCTTCAGTGATCTCGTGCAGAATATCCTGAGTCTCGGTATCCCGAATCACAGTTCCCAATGGCACCTCGATCACTTGATCTTCGCCGTCACCGCCTGTGCTGCGTTGTTTCCCGCCATGTTCCCCATGGCCGGCTTTGATATGTCTTTTAAACTTAAGATGAAAAAGCGTCCAAAGATTTTTGTTGCCGCGCAGGATCACGTGCCCGCCACGACCGCCGTCTCCACCGTCAGGCCCGCCTTTGGCTACATATTTTTCCCGGTGCAAATGCGCAGAACCTTTCCCGCCATTGCCCGAAGACACGTGTATCTTTACGTAATCAACAAAATTCCCTTCAGTCATGTTTCCTCTTCTCTTATTTTAGTTTTTTGGCCCTTCAACGAGCTCATCTATCACCTCTTTAAGGCGATCGGTGATTTCAGAAATACTTCCTACTCCGTTGACACCGTGATATTTTCCTTCTTTCAGGTAGAACTGCTTTAAAATAGCAGTTTCCTCGTAATAAACTTTGATCCTTTTTCTAATGATTTCCTCATTGGAATCATCGGGACGACCCGAAGTTTTTCCCCTTTCCAGCAGGCGCTGCACCAGCAAATCATCTTCAACTTCAAGAGCGATCATCGCGCTTACTTCGGTTCCCTCCTCATTTAGATACTCTTCTAAAGCCTCGGCCTGTGCCACGGTACGCGGAAAGCCGTCAAAAATAAAACCTTTCCCGTCGAGATCATTTCTCACCTCAGCCTTCAGCATATCAATGGTCACCTGGTCCGGCACCAACTGGCCTTTATCCATGTAGGATTTTGCCATTTTCCCGAGCTCAGTTTCATTTTTGATGTTATATCTAAAAACATCCCCGGTAGAAATGTGCTTTAAATTGTAATAATCTTTCAGAATAGTCGCTTGAGTACCTTTCCCGGCACCCGGAGGGCCAAACAGCACAATGTTGGTCATCTTGTTTTCTTTAAGTTTATACACCTGGGTCAGGTTTCTGCCCAGTCCGTTATAGTCGAGTCCGTATCCCACGATGAAATCGTTGGGAATTTCCATCCCCACGTAATCAATTGGCAGGGATTTTTTGTAGGCCGCAGGTTTGTAAAAAAGTGTCGCAATCCTGTACTTTTTCACCTTTTCGGCATGAAGGATCTTGTCGATCTTCTCCAAAGTATTTCCGGTATCAACGATATCTTCAATCACCACCACGTTTCGCCCTTCCAGAGGTTGAGTTAGTCCCATCAAAGAACTCACGTCTCCCGTAGAATTGACCCCTTGGTAGGAGCTCAACTTAACGAAATTCACCTCGCAGTCTCCTTTAAACCTCTTGATCACTTCGGAAGCAAAAAGAAAGGCGCCGTTGAGCACCCCAAGAAAAACGGGAGTTTCGCCTTCAAATTCAGCGTTAATTTCAGCCGCCACTTTTTCAATACCGGCGTTGATCTCGGCTTCAGAAATAAAAGGTGTAAATTTTAGATCGTGTAGTTGTACCAAAACAAAATATTTTTGGGAAGCAAAGATACATATTCCGTGGAACTCTTAAAGCTCATGCGCACGCATTTATAGGTCATTCTTGCTGTTGTTCAGATTTTAAAAATTATTTTTGTCTGAAATAGCTTTTTTGATGACCAATTATTTTTCTTCGGAATTTACCCTCGGAATTCTTGGCGGAGGCCAACTGGGAAAAATGCTGCTCTACGAAACCCGCAAGTTCGACGTTCGTACTCACGTGCTCGACCCTAATCCTGAAGCGCCCTGCCGCATTTCTTGCGACGAATTTTTCAAGGGGGATCTCATGGATTATGAAACTGTGCTCAACTTCGGAAGAAAAGCCGATGTGATCACTTTTGAAATTGAAGGCGTAAATGTGGAAGCTTTAGAGCAATTGGAAACTGAAGGCAAAAAAGTTTATCCTTCAGCAAGCACGCTGAAGAAGATCCAGGATAAAGGGGTTCAAAAAAGCTTTTTTGAGGAGCATGCTATTCCCACTGCCACTTTCAAAAGATACCCTTCAAAAACAGCACTTTTGGATGCCATTGAAAAAGGGGAAATTTCGCTGCCTTTCGTCTGGAAGAGCACGACCGGCGGGTATGACGGCAAAGGTGTGGCAGTGATAAAATCTTCGGAAGCACTTGATGATCTAAGCGATACTGCCTGTATTGCTGAAGATCTTATTCCGTTCAAAAATGAGCTGGCGGTAATAGTGGCGCGCAATCCTTCGGGAGAAGTTAAGACCTATCCGGTAGTGGAAATGGAATTTCATCCCGAGGCCAACCAGGTTGAATACGTGATATGCCCGGCCAGGATAGCACCCGAAGTTGCCGAAAAAGCAAGAAAAGTAGCCGAAAAAGTTTCCGAAGCCTATCAACATGTAGGGCTGTTGGCCGTAGAAATGTTTCAGACACAGGAGGATGAGATCCTTGTCAATGAAGTTGCGCCGAGACCGCACAACAGCGGACATTACAGCATTGAAGCTTCATTTACAAACCAATTTGAGCAGCACTTGAGAACAATTCTTGATCTTCCGCTTGGAAATACAGACAGTAAAGTGGGCGGAGTGATGGTAAACCTTGTGGGCGAGGAAGGCTACACGGGGAATGTCAATTACGACAACATTTCTGAGATTATGAAATATAAGGGCGTGACACCGCACATCTACGGAAAAAAGATCACGCGGCCTTTCAGGAAAATGGGGCATGTCACTATCGTGAACGAAGATCTTTCCGAAGCACGGAAAATTGCCGAAAAAGTAAAATCAACCATCCGGGTCACCGGATCTCAAAAAATATAGATTATGAACAAAGTCGGAGTGATCATGGGCAGCACCAGCGATATGCCGGTCATGCAGGAAGCCATAGATATTTTGAAGAATTTCGAAATTGAAGTGGAGGTTGATATTGTTTCTGCTCACCGCACGCCCGAAAAACTTTTCGACTATGGCAAAAATGCCCATACCCGCGGAATTAAAGTAATTATTGCAGGAGCCGGCGGTGCAGCGCATCTTCCGGGAATGATCGCTTCGCTCTCCCCGCTTCCGGTGATTGGCGTGCCGGTGAAATCCAGCAATTCCATCGACGGCTGGGATTCTGTGCTGTCTATTCTGCAAATGCCGGGCGGTGTTCCCGTTGCAACCGTCGCCTTGAACGGCGCCAAAAATGCCGGAATTCTTGCCGCCCAAATCATTGGTTCGGCCGATGAACAGGTGCAGCAAAAGATCCTCGATTATAAAGAAAGCCTTAAAGAAAAGGTGATCGAGGGCGCAAAAAGCATAAAAAAGTAAAGCCACGCTTTCGCGTGGCTTTGAAGTAGCCTTTCATGTCTTAATATTATTTATTAACCATTCTAAATATATTAATCAAAAACCTAAAAGCTACTGTTATTCTTAAACATGATCTATTCCAAAGAAGTGTCAAAGTAACTAATTTTTTCACAATTAGAACATTTTTTTCAAAAAATAAGGTTAAAATCCTCTTTTTCAGGTCAATAAACTTTACGTAATGAACCAAACAAATCCACTTTTAGATAATTTCGAAACCGCTCCTTTTTCAAAGATAAAAACAGCCCATTTTAAGCCGGCCATTGAAGAAGCAATCAGAATGGCAAAAATGGAGATCGAAGCCATCACCTCTTCTCCGGTTACGCCCACTTTTGAAAATACTATAGAGGCGCTGGAATATTCGGGCAATAAACTGGATAGGATCACCAGTATATTCTTCAATCTTAATTCGGCCGAAACCAATGACGAGATCCAGAAACTCGCCCAGGAAATTTCTCCTGTCCTGACCGATTTTAAGAACGATATCATTCAGGATCCTGAACTCTTCAAAAGAGTAAAAGCAGTCTACGATCAAAAAGATGAGCTGGAGCTAACGGTTGAGCAAAATACGCTGCTGGACAAAAAGTACAAGATGTTCACCCGAAATGGCGCAAATCTCAACCCCGAAGGAAAAAAACAACTTCGTGAACTCGATAAGAAACTGGCGGCATTAAGTCTCAACTTTGGGGAAAATGTCCTCGCCGAAACAAACCGGTACGAGCTGCACATTACAGATGAAACAAAACTTGACGGTCTTCCTAAAGGTGCAAGGAGTGCTGCAAAAATGCTGGCGAAATCCAAAAACAAGGAAGGCTGGATCTTTAATTTGCATTACCCCAGTTACCTGCCATTCATGAAATATGCTAAGAACAGGGAACTGCGTAAAGAACTGGCAATAGCTTTTGGTGCGAAAGGTTTCCATGGAGACAAACTGGACAACCGCGAAAATGTGCTGCAAATCGTGAAACTAAGACATCAAAAAGCCAATCTTCTGGGATTTCCTACTTATGCACATTTTAAGCTGGAGGAAAGAATGGCAGAAACTCCCGAAAAGGTGAATTCCTTTATGGAAGAACTTCTGGAAAAGGCCAAACCGGCTGCCGAAAAAGAATTTAAAGAACTTCAGGAGTTTGCAAGGGAACAGGAAGGTATTGAACAGTTGGAGAAATGGGATTCCGCCTACTTTGGCGAAAAACTAAAGCAAAAGCTTTTTGATCTTGATGACGAGCAGCTAAAACCTTACTTCGAGCTCAACAACGTGATCAATGGAGTCTTCATGGTTGCAGAACGTCTTTACGGCTTGAAATTCAAAGAAGTTTTTGATGTTGACACCTATCATCCTGAAGTAAAAACTTACCGCGTAACCGATGAAAGCGGGAAGGAGATCGCACTTTTCTATGCAGATTTTCACCCGCGGGAAGGCAAAAGAGGCGGCGCCTGGATGACAGTTTACAAGCCACAGTACCGGCAACAGGAAAAGGAAGAACGCCCGCATATTTCTATCGTCTGCAATTTCACAAAACCTACCGAAGACGAGCCTTCCCTGCTTACTTTTAATGAAGTGACCACGCTTTTTCATGAATTTGGGCACGCTTTACACGGCATGCTGGCAAATACTGTTTACCCGAGTATTTCGGGCACCAATGTGTTCTGGGATTTTGTAGAGCTGCCAAGCCAGGTGCTGGAGAACTGGTGCTATGAAAAAGAGGCTTTAGAGCTTTTCGCTAAACACTATGAGACCGGGGAAATAATACCCGATGAGCTCATCCAAAAGATCAAGAAATCCTCCACTTTTCACGAAGGAATGGCCACTCTGCGGCAACTTAGCTTCGGAAAGCTGGATATGAGCTGGCATAGTATAGATCCGTCAGGCATTGAGGATGTGAAAGAGCATGAAGAAAAAGCTTTTGAGAGTACGCGCCTCTTTCCGGAAGTCAAAGAGAATTGCATGAGCACCTCTTTTTCTCACATTTTCCAGGGAGGATATGCCGCCGGCTACTATTCTTATAAATGGGCAGAAGTACTGGATGCCGATGCTTTCGAACACTTTTCAGAAAATGGCATTTTTGACAGGGAAACAGCTAACAAGTTTAGGGAAACTGTGCTTTCACAAGGAGGAACAGAGCACCCGCTTACCCTGTACAAACGCTTCCGCGGGAAAGAAGCCGCTCCAGAAGCCTTGCTGAGACGTGCGGGTCTGCTTCCGAAGAAATAGTACAAGAAATGACATTTTTGGCACCTCAGCCTGATATTTGTTAAAGCTGTTCTTAATAATCAGACAATTAGCTGAATCTTTTCCTAATTTTGAAGAAGAGAGGAGGCCTTTGGATGACAGCACATAAAATAGATCCCAATAAGTGGGTGGACAGGTATGCAGATTACCTGTTCAATTATACAATTGTGCGTGTTAATGACCGGGAGGTGGCGAACGATATAGTTTCTGAAACCTTTTTGGCCGGGCTTAGATCCATGCAAAATTTTAAGGGCGAAGCCAGTGAAAGAACCTGGCTTATCGCCATTTTAAAACGCAAGATCATTGACCACTACAGGAGGATCAACTCCACGAAAGGCCAGGCCGAGGTAAAATTGAGTTATCCCGAGGGTTCTAACGATGGCGAGTGGCTGGAAGAAAAGTTCGCCGATCTTGCTGATCGTACCGCCGAAGATGACATGGAAAACCGGGAATTGGGGCTGGCGATATTGAATTGCCTGGAGCAGCTTAACGATAAACAGGCCGAGATCTTCAAAAAAAAGACCATTGAAGGCATGGAAACAGAAGCTATTTGTAATGAATTCAATATTAGCCCGTCTAATTTATGGGTAATTATTCACCGGGCCAGAATTTCCCTGGCTAAATGTCTTGAGAAAAACTGGTTTTAAAATGAGTAATCACAACATGTCAGGATTAAAATGCGCAGAAGCAGCAAATATTTGCGACAGAAGCGAATATGAGGAATCAAGCCTTAGAGAAAAACTTAAGCTGCGACTACATCTTTTCTTTTGCAAGAACTGTAAAAAATACCAGGAGCGCAATCGGCGGCTAACACAACTGCTCAAAAAAAGTGGATTGCAATCCTGCAGCGCAACCGAAAAAGATAACTTCAGGAAAAAAATGGAAGGCCAAAATTTAGAGACTTCTAAACATGAGCAGAACTAAGAGCCAAATCACAGGAATTCCCTCCACCCAAAAAGAAGCGTAATACCTTGACTGCCTCTCCTGTGACCTCCACACGACGATGGCTGTTATTAGACTTGTGATTAAAAGGCTTAGTAGCGAAGAAAGCGCCACATCTCCCTTGAGAAACTCCAGCAATAGCAATAGCGACAGCAGTAAAAACCCGAAAATTTTTGTCCTGGTCACTCCCACTTTTTGAGGAATTGTCCCCAGCTGCTTAAGATCATACCTTAGATCACGTATCTCAAAGGGAAGGATCAACACCAATACCAGCATGAAACGCTGCACAAATTCTATAAGAAGGCGGTTTTCAAAATCTTTCCCTGCCGAAACTGCCGGCAGCACAACAGTCACCCCTGCCCAAACCAGGGCAATAATGAAGATCTTAATCCCCGATATGCTTCTTAAATTCCGTTTTTTACTAAAAACCGGTAAAGCGTAAAGCAGGGTGAAAGTTCCAAAGAAAGCCGTCCAAAAAAGCACTTTTTGAGGGACCTGAAAAAGGCTCCACAGGAAAAACAGGAAGCTCAACAGGGAAAAAACCTGGATCATTCTCAGGCTTTTTGCGAGGCTGGAATGGTGCAATTTGGCAATCCCGGCATATTTGACAAAGTTGTAACCTGTAATGGTTCCAAAAAAAGTGAAAATCAGCAGGTTTAGATCAATGCTAATTCCGAAGTTCAAAAATGTAACAAGGCTAAGGGAAACAACGGCCAAAGCCACGTGGATGCTGCTGTTGATGTAAAATTCAAAAAAGGTTTTTAAAGATCTCATATCTGTGCTTTTCCCTCTTTAAAGGAGGAAAAAATTAGCCGTAAAAGTTAACAATACTAACCCGTGAAATCATTAAAAATTAGGTTTAAAATACGTAATTTCGCAACTCAAAAACACAACTTTTACTTAATGAACACCTATTCTTTTGCCTCACGTCACATAGGCCCACGGGAAAATGACCTTCAGGACATGTTGAGAACAGTTGGAGTTGATTCTATCGACCAGCTAATCTACGAAACGCTTCCCGATGATATTCGCCTGAAAAAGGACCTCAACCTGGATCCGGCCATGAGTGAACACGAGTACCTCGCGCACAGCATGGCATTGGCTGCCAAAAATAAGATTTTTAAGACTTATATCGGGTTAGGCTACCACGAGTCTATTACTCCCGCCGTTATCCAGAGAAATATTCTGGAAAACCCGGGATGGTACACCGCTTACACTCCCTACCAGGCCGAGATCGCCCAGGGAAGGCTGGAAGCTCTCCTGAACTTTCAAACCGTCATTGCCGATCTTACCGGCATGGAACTCGCCAACGCGTCATTGCTTGACGAATCTACCGCAGCTGCAGAGGCTATGTCTTTGTTGTTCGAGGTGCGTGACCGTGACCAAAAGAAGAACGGGGTGAACAAATTCTTTGTTTCTGAAGAAGTTTTGCCTCAAACCATTGATGTGCTAAAAACACGTGCAATCCCGCTGGACATCGAGCTGGTGATTGGCGATCACGAAAGCTTCGATTTTTCTTCGGAATTTTTTGGAGCTTTTCTTCAATACCCGGGAAAACTGGGGCACGTATTTGACTATACCGACTTTGTAAAAAAAGCAAAACAAAACAATATTAAAACCGCTGTCGCTGCAGACATCCTGAGCCTCGTGAAGCTACGTGCTCCGGGTGAATTTGGAGTTGACGTGGTAGTGGGAACTACGCAGCGCTTTGGGATTCCCCTTGGCTACGGTGGCCCTCACGCAGCTTATTTTGCGACCCGCGAAGAATATAAACGCAGTCTGCCCGGAAGGATCATTGGCGTAACCAAAGATACCGATGGCAATTTTGCGTTGAGAATGGCTTTGCAAACCCGCGAGCAGCATATAAAACGTGACAAAGCAACTTCTAACATTTGTACTGCACAGGTACTTCTTGCCGTCATGGCAGGAATGTATGCCGTATACCACGGACCAAAAGGCTTGAAATTTATCGCCGGAAAAGTTCACAGCACAGCAGTGACAGTTGCAGAAAATCTTGAAAAACTGGGTTACAGCCAGCTCAATTCTGCCTTTTTTGACACCATTCTTCTGAAAGCGGATGCTAAGAAGATCAAAGAGATCTCTGAAAGAAACGAGGTGAACTTCCACTACCCTTCTTCAGATGCTGTTGCAATTTCTTTGAACGAAGCAACTACTCTTGATGATGTGAATACTATCATTTCGATCTTTGCTGAAGCTGCCGGAAAAGAAAGCACCAAACTTGCTCAACTTTCTGAAGCCAATCATATTCCGGCTTCCGTAGAAAGAAAAACTGAGTTTCTCAAAAATGATGTTTTTAACGCTTATCATTCAGAAACTGAATTGATGCGTTACATCAAGAAACTGGAGCGAAAGGACCTTTCATTGAACCATTCCATGATCTCTCTTGGATCATGTACCATGAAATTGAACGCTGCTGCCGAGATGCTGCCAATCAGCTATCCGCAGTGGGGAAATATTCACCCTTTTGTTCCTGTTGAGCAGGCCGAAGGCTACCAGATCGTATTGAAAAGGCTGGAAGAGCAGCTTACTGAGATCACCGGATTTTCGGGAACTTCCCTTCAGCCAAACTCTGGTGCACAGGGAGAGTATGCCGGTTTAATGGTCATTAGAAAATACCATGAATCAAGAGGTGATTCTCACAGAAATATTTGTTTGATCCCATCTTCAGCTCACGGTACCAACCCTGCCTCGGCAGTGATGGCCGGAATGAAAGTGGTGGTGACAAAATCTACTGCAGGCGGAAACATCGATGTTGATGACCTTAGAGAAAAAGCACTTAAGCACAAGGACAATCTTGCTGCGTTAATGGTGACCTATCCCTCTACACACGGTGTATTTGAATCGGCGATCAGAGAAATCATCAATATCGTCCACGAGAACGGCGGCCAGGTCTACATGGACGGGGCTAACATGAATGCACAGGTTGGTCTCACCAACCCGGGCACAATTGGAGCCGATGTTTGCCACCTTAACCTGCACAAGACCTTCGCTATTCCTCATGGAGGCGGTGGCCCGGGAGTAGGACCTATTTGTGTGGCAGAGCAGCTTGTACCGTTCTTACCCGGTAACCCAGTAATTCCTACAGGAGGAAAAGACGCGATCACCGCAATTTCTGCAGCCCCATGGGGTTCTGCTCTTGGTTTGTCTTATCTCCTACGGCTACATCAAGATGTTAGGGGCTGAGGGGCTTAAAAAATCCACTCAGTACGCAATTTTGAATGCCAACTATATTAAGGCTAGAATTGAGGAGCATTATAAAACGCTTTACAGCGGGGAACGCGGACGTGCAGCTCACGAGATGATCGTGGATTGCCGCCCATTCAAACAAAAAGGAATTGAAGTAACCGATATCGCCAAAAGGCTTATCGACTACGGCTTCCATGCGCCTACTGTTTCTTTCCCTGTAGCCGGAACTTTAATGATCGAACCTACCGAGAGTGAGAGCAAAGCCGAACTGGACAGGTTCTGTGACGCCTTGATCTCGATAAGGAAGGAGATTGATGAAGCTTCTGCCGAAGAGCCAAATAACGTGTTGAAGAATTCACCACATACTCTAGCCATGCTTACTGCAGACGAGTGGAACTTCCCTTACAGCAGACAGAAAGCAGCTTATCCTCTGGATTATTTAGCCGATAACAAATTCTGGCCATCTATCCGAAGAGTAGATGAAGCTTTTGGGGACAGGAATCTTATTTGCACCTGTGCACCCATTGAAGAATATATGGAAGACTAGAAATTGAAATAGAAAAAACCGGAGCTATGAGGCTTCGGTTTTTTATTTTAACTTATCCTTAACTTCTCCCTGCATTTTCTATTAAAATAAAAAAATGCTGCAATTCTTTCTGCAGAAGAATAGTAATGTCATAAAAATGAATTTTTCCTGGCATAAATTGTTCTTTTCTGCGACTACATTTACTAATTTTGAAGCAAGGACCCTCTAAATGGATTTGAAAATGAGCATTAAATTAACAGGAGTAGGTAGCTACATCCCCGATAGAATTGAAAAGAATTCAGATTTCCAAAAGCATGAATTTCTTTATGAAGACGGCTCCACCTTTAGTCAGTCCAACACGGTTATTATCGAAAAATTCAAGGCTATTACCGGAATTGCTGAAAGAAGGTATATTCACAGTGAATTAAATAATTCAGACATCGCGTATCTCGCGGCTGTAAAGGCCATAGAAGACGCCAAAGTTGATCCCGAAACCCTCGATTACCTCATCGTAGCTCACAATTATGGCGACGTGCTTCACGATGACCTGCAAAGTGACACGGTTCCTAGTCTTGCCACCAGAGTCAAACATAAACTTAGGATCAAGAATCCTAAATGTGTGGCTTATGATGTATTGTTTGGCTGCCCCGGTTGGATCGAAGCGGTCATTCAGGCACAGGCTTTTATCAAAAGTGGGATTGCTAAAAAATGTTTGGTCATAGGTTCAGAAACTCTTTCAAGGGTTGTAGATAAGCACGATCGTGATTCCATGATCTATTCAGATGGTGCAGGAGCGGCTGTTTTGGAAGCTTCAGAAGAAGAAGGCGGAATCCTCGCTCATGAAAGCGCAACCTATTCATTTGAGGAAGCAAACTTTATTTTCTTCGGAAAGTCCAACAACAGGGAAATTGAAGATTCCAGGCGTTACATCAAAATGCACGGCCGTAAGATCTATGAATTTGCGCTTAGCCATGTTCCCGCTGCCATGAAATCCTGCCTTGAGAAAAGTGGACATTCTATAGACGAAGTGAAAAAGATCCTAATTCACCAGGCGAATGAAAAGATGGATGAAGCCATTATAAAACGTTTTTACAAGCTTTTCAACATGAAGGCTCCCGAAGGGGTGATGCCTATGAGCATTGACAAATTGGGGAACAGCAGTGTGGCTACGGTTCCTACTTTACTCGATTTGATCCTTAGAGGAAAACTGGAAGACCAGAGTATCAAAAAAGGAGATCTTGTCATTATGGCCAGTGTTGGCGCGGGAATGAACATCAACGCCATCGTTTACCAGTTTTAGATGTACGAAAAAAGTTTTCCGAATAAACGCTATAAAGAAACCATTGAATTTTTAGAAAGTGTTGTACCTCCACCGGCCCGGGTGCTGGATCTTGGTGTAAAAAACCCTTTTTCGGAGGTTATGCAGCAGCGCAATTATGAAGTTGACAACACTTCGGGTGAAGACCTGGATCTTGATACTACAGCTGTTAAAACATCTTCAGCTGAAGTAGTCACAGCATTTGAGATCTTTGAACATCTGCTTTCTCCTTTCAATGTTCTGCGAGACATAAAAGCCGAAAAGCTTGGTGGCAAGTGTTCCGCTTCGGCTATGGTTCTCCCCCGCCTACCGCAGTAAGACCGACAAATGGGACAGGCATTATCATGAATTTGAAGACTGGCAGTTTGACTGGCTCCTCGAGAAAGCCGGCTGGGAGATCAAAAAGCGCCACAAGTGGACCAATCCGGTAAAAAAACCGGGAATCCGGCCGCTTCTCAGGCTGTTCACTCCCCGCTACTACGCAGTTTACGCTGAAAGGAAGCGACAATAGATATTTCTACGGAAGAAGTTGTTAAAAGGAAAAATTCCGGCCCAATTTGAAGGCCGGAAGAGACACAAAATTAATTCCGGACGGAGCTGATCTCCTGAAGTCCTTCCAAAATAGCTTTGGCAATCAACTTTTGATGCTCGGGATCCCGAAGCTTCGCGGCATCAACCTTGTTAGATAAATAGCCCATTTCAAGCAATACCCCGGGCACCGGCGACTCCTTTAATATCTTGAAGTTAGCCGACTTGACCTCACCTCTCTCTGTCACCTGTTCAACCTGCTTTGATACAATTATCTTACTGTACTGAAGAGATTCCCGGTGAAAATCATTCCCGGGAGCATAATAAGCCTCTGCCCCGCTTGCTGAGAGGTCTTCAGAAGTATTGCTGTGTAAACTGAGGAGGAAATCGGCATTCTGTGATTGGATAAACGCCAGCCGGTCTTTAAGGCTTAGAAATTTATCGTTTTCCCGCACCAGGACAATTTCAATGTTCCCTGTCGAGTTCAGGGCTTTAACCTGCTGTGCAATTTGGAAGTTAACTTCCTTTTCATTTAACGGCCCAACATCCTTTCCGCCGTGACCGGCATCTACTACTACAACAAAGGGAGCATTACTTCCATGTGAAGTCGAAAATGAACTAACGGTAAAAACTAGCGCCAGAAGAGCGAGTGCAGTCCCGATTTTAAAAAATTTCATGGGAGACGAGGATTTTTCTTTGTACAACATATTGATTCGATTTTTGGATTTAATAAAGCTGAAGCCACTAATAAAAGGCTGAATTTTATGCATGCCGCCCTTGATGATCTGGTAAGAATAAACTTCCATATCCATCCCTGCTTGTATTACGGCACTATCTGCGAGATATTCATGATTTTCTACTATCTCCCGTTTAAATAACCAGGTGAAAGGATTGAACCAGAAAATGCAACAAACCAATTCACTAATGATCACATCAAGGGAGTGTAATTGCTTGCTATGGGCTTCCTCGTGAAACATCACCGATTTTTGAAAGGCAGGATCTTCGAGATCTTCCCGATGCACAAACAGGTAACTAAAAAAACTAAAGGGGTTCCCTCTTTCCTTTTTTTCTACAATTTTTAGGGTGCCCCAACTGCTCACCTTAGAACCAACCACCTGCTTCAGAATCTTATATAGGTTCCTTCCAAAACGGAAGAGGAAAATGCCCAATCCTGCGATATAGACGGAAAACAGGATTCTAGAAGTATCAAAACCCCCAGATTCATAAACTGCAATGGTGGCTTGCCTGGGAATCTCATTTGGCTCAAGAACTTTATCATGATTGCTTAAGCCAATATTCTTAACTTCCGGAAGGTTCAAACTCCAGTCAATCTCTAACGCGGGGCCACATAGACCAAGACCAAGACTAACAAGTAAATAGAAGCGAATGAAATTGAAATTCTTTTCTCTTTTCAAGAATAGCAGGAACACCAAATAGCCAAAACCTAAGGCGCCAATTGAAGAAATGATATAAGCCTCCATCCTATTTCCTTTTTTGAGCTATCTTCTGCTGAACCAGGTCCTCCAATTCTTTTAATTCCTCCAGACTTAGATCTGCATTCTTTGTAAAAAAAGAAGCAAACTGGGATGTGGAATTATTGAAAAAATCTGAGACCATAGATTTTATCTGGATACCGAAGTAGTCATTTTTCTTGAGTAGAGGAAAATATTCTTTGTCCCTGCCATATTTTTTGAATCCGATATATTTTTTGTTTACCATTCTTCCCACCAAAGTGGCAATTGTGGTATAAGCGGGCGCGGGCTCCGGAAATTGATCTACAATATCCTTCATGAATCCTTTTTCAATTCTCCAAAGGTATTTCATGACCTGCAATTCGGTTTTAGATAGCTGCTTCATATCTACAATTATAGTTAACTAACTACAAATGTAGTAATAAAATCGAATCAGCAAAATATTGGGCATATTTTTTACTTTATTACGCCCGAAGAAACCATTTTCAAAAATTGTATTTTAGCCGAAAGACTTGCAGCCATTGAGAATTTACATTGTCATTCCCGCGCACAACGAAGCGGAATTCATCGGGCAAACCCTTGATTCCCTCGTCGCTCAAACGCTGCATCCCAAGCGGCTGGTGGTGGTCGACGATCAGTCTTCAGACGGGACTGCAGAAGTTGTACGGAAGTATGCCGAAAAATACCCTTTTATAGATCTTATTTCCACAACTTCTTCCGAAGCACATTTGCCCGGCAGCAAAGTGATCAATGCGTTTCAAAAAGGGCTGGATCAATTGGATGAATCATATGACATCATCTGCAAGTTTGATGCAGACCTCATTTTTCCTGAAGATTACCTCGAAACCATCAGCCGGCATTTTACTGAAGATCCCGAAACAGGCATGGCCGGCGGCTTTTGCCAGGTTCAAAAAGGGGAAAAATGGGTGCTGGAAAATTTGACAGATAAAGATCACATTCGGGGCGCCCTGAAGGCGTACAGAAAAGCCTGTTTCAAGGACATTGGCGGCCTGAAAGCTTCTATGGGCTGGGATACAGTAGATGAGCTGTTGGCGCAGTACCACGGCTGGAAGATCAAAACCAGATCCTGCCCTGCAGGTAAAACATCTGCGTCCCACCGGTTTTACATATAACAAAAAAGCTAAATGGAAACAGGGCGAGGCTTTTTATAAGCTTAGATATGGTTTCCTAATCACTGCAATTGCTTCGGCTAAACTCGCCTTCAGAAAAAAACAGCCTTCTTTATTTAAAGATTATTTGCAGGGTTATTTCAATGCTTCAGTTCGAAAAATGCCTTTTTTGGTGAATAAAAAAGAAGGAGCCTTCATAAGAAGGCTCCGTTATAAAAAGATGTGGTCTAAACTTTTTTGAAAGTTTACTTTTCCATGACAGTAAAGATCGGTTCTCCTGTGGCGCCAGATGGAAAAGGAATTCCCAGTAAAGCGGCGATTGTTGGCGCAATGTCCACAACTTCGGTCCTATCCATTGTATTCCCTCTCCTTATTCCTTTTCCGTAGAAAATAAGCGGGGCATGTGTATCATAATTAAGTCCGGTCCCGTGAGTGGAACCTGTAGCAGAGTAAGAGATCACCTGTGGATCAAGCACAATCATAACATCGCCGCTTCTCTTTTGGTTAAAACCATGATCAATTGCAGCCGCGATACTTTCGGTATAGCTGGTCGCCATAAGTTGCGATCTCGTAAATACTTCACTCACCCGGTCGTACTGCAGTACGTGCTGCGCGATATCTTTTTCAAGTTCTTCTGCATTAATACCCTTTTCCTCCAACGCAGCATAGTTGAAAAAGATTTGGTTGTTGGAGATGTTGGCGATCAAGTCATCCGCAGCATATTTTTCATTCAACCAGCTTAAAAAGTCAATTTTGAACTGCCCAAAATTGAATAATCCACCGGGAATTTTTACCGACTGCAGGTAGGCAGGAACGTTGACCCCACCATGATCGGCGGTTAAAAAGAGGGTGTAGTTGCCTTTTCCAACCTTCTGGTCCAGCGCCTGCAGTAGTCTTGCCAGGTCCCGGTCAAGACGCAGGTAAGTATCCTCGATCTCTTTTGAATTCACCCCAAAATTGTGGCCTACATAATCTGTCGAAGAAAAGCTCACGGTAAGAAAGTCTGTGATCTCATCCTGCCCCAGTTGTTCTCCATCTATTGCAGCTATAGCAAAATCTGCGGTAAGGCTATTTCCGAAAGGAGTGGACTTGATAAGATCAAAGCCGCCATTCTGCTCCTGCAGCGCTGCCAGGTTATATGGAAAACCGGCATCCTCTTTTCCGGAGAAGCCGCCTTCAAAAGTATTGATATCTGTTCCGCTTTCGGCATAAGTATCTATATCATACAGGGTCTCCCAGGTTTTCATATAGGAAGCAGCCTTGCCCGAGGCATTGAACTGCTGCACCCATTGTGGTAATTGCTGAAGGTAGTAAGAACTGCTAATCCACTTTCCTTCATCTCTCCCGTGGAACCAGTATGCGGCATTTGCAGTATGACCTGCCGGAAGAATTGCTCCCCGGTCCTTCAAAGCCACCCCAATGGTCTTGCCTTTCATCTGGGTGTGCAGGCGATTCTCATCGGCCAGACCTGCAGTTAACAGGCGGTGCGGAGACATTTTACCGGCCCCCGAAGTAGTACCCACCGGCTCTACCGATTGATCTTCTACGCAGTAGACCATGCTGCCCTCAAACTTGTTGTACCAGTCATTGCCAATGATCCCATGAGTTTCGGGAGCCGCACCCGAATAGATCGAAGCATGCCCCGGCCCGGTGTAGGTAGGAATATAATTGAAATGATTGTTGCGGCAGTTGAAACCTTCAGAAACCAGTTCTTTGAATCCGTCTTCGCCAAACCTGTCCCAAAAACGAGTGATGTAATCATAGCGCATCTGGTCTACCACAACCCCCACAACCAATTTTGGATGTGCCCTGAGGTCAAGTTCGGGGTCGAATTCCCTTTGTGGAGTTTCCTGTGCTGCGGTCACCTGAATGACAAAAAAAGTGAGTAAAATCTGAAAAAAATACTTCATGATAAATTGTTTAATGCTTCAAAAATACAATACTCTCCAGTTTTTAACTTTAAGCTAAGCTTAAAAACTTTGCTTAAAAAAATTAGTATTTTAGCGCTTACAAAATTCTCAAATGAGCTACCTGCAATCTATTGGTGAATATTTCTTAATGATCAAGGGCGTTTTTGGCCGAATGACTAAAAGGTCGGTTCTGGTTAGGCTTATTTTTAATGAAATAGATGATCTTATCATTGGTTCTTTGGGAATCGTTTCCTTTATCTCGTTTTTTATTGGTGGGGTTGTAGCGATACAGACCGCTTTGAACCTTGAAAACCCACTCATCCCCAGGACCATGATCGCCTTTGCCGCAAGACAGTCTGTGATCCTGGAATTTGCACCTACTTTTATTTCCATTATCATGGCAGGTAAAGTAGGTTCATATATCACCTCGAGTATTGGAAGTATGCGTGTGACGCAACAAATTGATGCCCTTGAAGTCATGGGGATCAATTCTCTAAACTACCTCGTATTTCCCAAGGTTATCGCTATGCTTACTTATCCTTTTGTTATTGCGATCTCCATGTTTTTGGGTATTCTTGGAGCGTATACTGCTGCAGTCCTTGGAGGGTTTGTCTCTTCTCAGGATTTTGTAGCAGGTTTACAGGAAGATTTCAGTTCTTTTGATTTGGTCTATGCCTTTATAAAGACCTTTATTTTCGCCCTTCTTTTAGCAACTATTCCTTCTTACCATGGATATTACATGAAAGGTGGAGCTTTAGAAGTTGGTGAGGCCAGTACAACTTCTTTTGTATGGACAAGTGTGGCAATCATCATCACCAATTATGTTGTAACCCAATTACTGTTGAGCTAATGATAGAAGTAAAGAATATAACGAAGAGCTTTAACGGGGAAGAGATCCTTAAGGGGATAAGCACCGTTTTTAATAACGGTCAAACCAACCTCATCATTGGGCAATCTGGGGCCGGGAAAACGGTATTCCTCAAGTGTCTCTTAGGCCTTTTTAGACCAGACTCGGGAAAAATACTTTACGATGGAGCGGCTTTTTCTTCTTTTTCTGAAGAAGAGCAGCGTGAGCTAAGGCAACAAATAGGAATGGTTTTCCAGGGAGGTGCCCTCTTTGATTCCATGACGGTTGAAGAAAATGTCATGTTTCCGCTAAGGATGTTCACCAGGCAAAAGCGTTCTGTGATGATAAAAAGGGTGAAGGAAGTATTGGATAGGGTTAACCTGGCCGAGGCTCAGCATAAAAAGTTTCCTGTGGAAGTTAGCGGGGGAATGCAAAAAAGGGTTTCCATCGCACGGGCCATCGTAAACAAACCGAAATACCTGTTTTGTGATGAACCAAACTCGGGTCTTGATCCACAAACAGCTACAGTCATTGACAACCTCATCCAGGAGATCACCCGTGAGAATGATATCACCACGGTCATCAACACGCACGATATGAACTCGGTACTTGAGATTGGTGAAAAGATCGTTTTCCTACAGGACGGAAACCTTGCCTGGGAAGGTGACAAAGAGATCATTTTCAAGACAGATAATGAAGCGGTGATAGAATTCGTATACTCTTCAGACCTCTTTAGAAAAGTAAGAAAAGCCCAGCTACAAGGGCTTTAATTCACACTTCTTACCGCCAGCGTATCCAGCGACAGCCTTACTTCCAGCCACTGTTGGAGCTTATCCATTTCTGCCTTTTTTGAAGCATTCGAAAGTTTTTTATCCCATCGCACATTAAAAGTGGGAATGGTGTCTACTTTTGCAAAGTTGGTGACCAGAGTATTGGCATAACTAAACTCTTCAATGTTCCTGTAGTTGATCTTTGCCTCCCTGCTTACAGTTTCAAAAGGAATTCCTGAACTGCGGTAGCGCAGCAGTTCCTGTTCCAACAACCGGATTCGGGCATCCTTATCCTCCACTACCTGCCGGTTCTTTACGTAAAGGTCTTCCAGGATCCCGGCCTTTACCTCACTTGAAAGACGTGCAGCCATTTCAGAACTTTGATCCTCTCCCTGATGTATCTGTAAAACCACATTTTGAAACTCCTCTTCACTCTTGATCTCCTGCTTCCACTCATTGATAGCACTTTGTGGCACGGGCTTTCCTATTAAATATACATCTATCACCTTCGTTTTATAGTCCTGCCCAAACTTCACCACCTCGGCGCCGGGATACTTGATCACCTGGTTCACAAATTCTTTCGTCTTGCTTACAAAGACCTGTTCACTCAACAGGTTCACAAAAAGGATGATACTGGGGATCATCACCAGGATGGCGATCAAAGATGCCAGGCGCGCGATATTCTTACGTTTCTTGCTGTTGGCATACTTCACCAAGGGAAAACCCAGCAGTTTGGAAACCACAAAAGTGGACAGTGCGATAAAAACTGAATTAATGGAAAAAAGATAAAGCGCCCCGCCTGCATATTCCCAGTTGGCAATCGCAAGGCCATAGCCCACAGTACAAAGTGGCGGCATCAAAGCTGTTGCAATAGCTACTCCCATAATCACGCTGGCGATGGCCCCTTTTTTTGTCTTTGCTATTATAAGCGCTGTTCCACCGAAGATCGCCACAAGCACATCAAGGATCGTGGGATAAGTACGGGCGATAAGCTCCGGGGTTTCTTCTTTAATGGGTGAAATAAGGAAATATAAGAATGCAGTCAGCACACTCAGGAAAACCATAACCCCCAGGTTGACCAATGACCTCTTGAGCGTATCAACATCATTAATAGCTACAGAAAAACCAACTCCTACAATTGGTCCCATAAGAGGCGAGATCAACATCGCACCTATTACCACTGCTGTGCTGCTCACGTTGAGCCCAATAGAAGCGACAAAAATTGAAAAGACGAGGATCCAGGCATTATGCCCTTTGAACGAGATATCGCGTTTAACGATCTCCATTGTGGTGTCGCGGTCGGTATCTTCGTGAATGTCGAGCAGTTCCCGCAAAAAAGCGCCTGTTTCTCTTAGAACAGTCTTATGATTTGCCTTTGCCCCGGTCTCAAAAGACGGTGCATTTCCAGGGGTATTTTCCATTGATCAGCCTAAATTTTCGCCAAATTTTTGCTGCACGCGGCTCCTGATCGTTTTGATCTCCTGCTCTTTTTCCCGTGGAACCAGCAACAAAACTTCGTCTTCATCAACTATGATATAATCTTTTAAGCCGTCAACCACGACGACCTTGTTTGAAGAAGAACTAATGATATTTCCCGTGGCATCTTCATTTAAAACCCGGGCGTTCAAAACCACATTTTCAGCAGGGTCCTTTTTGCTTTCGTTGTAAAGCGATCCCCAGGTGCCCAGGTCATTCCAGTCAAAACTGGCACCTATGACAAAAATGTTAGCTTCTTCTTTTTCAAGAATACCATAATCTATAGAAATGTCCTGTGCCCGTGCATAGTTTTTTTCTATAAAACTATTTTCTTCGGAAGTATTGAGTAAAGGAACAGCAGTTTCGAAAAGTTCAAACATCTCGGGAAGATTTCTTTGAAATGACCGGCAAATGAAGTCTGCGTTCCAGATAAAGATACCGGCATTCCATAAGTAGTTTCCCTGCTTAATGAAATTTTTAGCCCTTTCGTATGAAGGCTTTTCGGTAAATTTTTGAACCTTCTTTATTTTCTCATTTTTGGCACCTGTGTATTGAATATAGCCATAGCCGGTATTTGGGAATCCCGGCTCGATTCCCAGGGTAATGATCTTATCCTGCTTTTCAACTGCTTCAAAAGCCGCTTTTATATCAGCCGTAAAGGCGTCCTCATCTTCTATCCAGTGATCGCTGGGCGCCATGATCATATTTGCGGCAGCATCCATTTTTTTAATTTTCAGGGCGGCGAGCAAAACTGCCGGCGCTGTATTCCGCATCACCGGCTCGAGCACTATCTGGTGTTGCTTTAGCTGCGGAAGCTGCTCCCGCACCAGGCTGTTGTAGCCCTGATTGGTAAGAACAAGAATATTTTCTTCGGGTACCAACTTGCACAGTCGTTTGAAGGTGGTTTGGATCAAAGTTTCTCCTGTACCCAGGAGATCTCTGAACTGTTTAGGACGTTCTGCCGTACTCACCGGCCAGAACCTGGAACCCACTCCCCCGGCCATTAAAACTGCATAGTTCTTTCTGTTCATCATTTCCGGATCAATTAGCTGCTCTTAATAGTTCAACTTCGGCATTGGGCTGAAAAAGGTAGACCCGCCCCGTCTTCACCTCTATACATTCATACCTCTTGATGCGCCTTTCCCCTTTTTTGAAAACCTTCCCATTATAAATTCGGAAGATGCTGCCGTGAGGGACTTCAAAAATGTAATTTTTATCGTTGCTTTCCGCATCGTAGCGTTTCAGTGCAACTGAAAGATGTGCATCTGTATCGCTGCTGGCCTTAGGATTTTTAAAATGTCTTGCCATGTACGGCAAAATTTCCGCAGGGAAAATTTCCGGTCTTATGAAGGGTAGCATCAGCTTTTGAAAGGTGCGCTTCCATTCATGGCCGTGTGGCTTAATATTCCTTCCAAAATTTTCAAAAGCCACCAAATGTGCAATTTCATGAATGAGAGTGATCAGGAACCGGTATTTATTCAGGTTGGCATTTACGGTTATCTGGTGTACCCCATGGACGGTCCTCCTGTAATCGCCGTGACGGGTCTTGCGTTCATTCACGATCTTTAAATGGATCCCGCTAGCTTCAATGAGTGCAAAAACGGGTTCTACAGCCTGCTCCGGAAGGTATTTGGGAAGAATATGCTTCATTGGCTAGGGAGTGCTGTTAGAAACCTGCAACAGTTTCCCATTGTAGAATTTGTTGCCGGTAAGAGCAAAATCGGCGATATATTCTGCCATTTCTTTGGGCTGCAAAGGTGCTTTGTAGCCGGGAAACGCCTCTTCGAGCATTTCGGTTTGCACTGCACCCAAAGCCAAAACATTGAAAGAAGGGCCGGTTTCTTTATATTCTTCGGCAAGCAATTCGGTGAGCGTTATTACCGCGCCCTTACTTGAACTGTAAGCCGAGAGGCCGGGGAATTTCACACTGCCCTGTACGCCGCCCATGCTGCTTACCGTAACCACATGCGACCTATTGTTCATGAAAGGAATCATCTTCCGCGTAAGCGCAGCGACTCCAAAGACATTGATCTTATAAACTCTTTCAAATTCTTCGGAAGAAATCTCCTCAAAAGGTTTATTTACAATGGCACCGGCGTTATTTATTAAAATGTCAATCTCTCCCCACTTTTCTTTTACAAAGTCTGAAGCTTTTTGCAAATCACTTTCTTCTGTAATATCAAATGCAAAACTCTGCACGTTTTCCAGCTGCAGGTCTTTCACAGGGGTTTCATTCCTGGATAGCGCCAGCACCTGATGTCCTTCTGCTGCAAGCAACTTCACCAGTTCCAAACCTATTCCCCTGCTCGTGCCCGTAACTATGATCTTCTTCATCGATTTACTGTAATTTGATTTTCTTCGGAATTTGCCATTTTTCGCAATCCCGGCACCAGAGCTTCCACAAGTTGGTCCATGTGCTGCACATCCAGCTGTGCAAACTCATCATCTACATGGTGATAATAGTCGTAATTAGTGAAGTCAAAGGTAGAAACGGTTTGCGCCGGAATTCCAAACTCTTCAAAAAAGGAATAATTGTCGCTTCTTTTAAAAAGGTTGTATTCTTCTGCCTCGGGTAAATATCCCAGGACTTCGTAATCTGAATATTCATTGAACACGTCGGCCATGTTCGACTTATTATAACCCGTAAGATAGGCCAGGTAATCCTTATCGACCATTGGCACACCTATCATCTCAATATTGAACATCACGTAAGGCTGCAGCCCTTCATTTTTTAATTTTGAGGCGAGGGCCTTAGAACCCAACAGCCCCAGTTCTTCAGCAGAATAAAGTGTGAAAAGAATGCTCCTTTTGGTGTCGATTTGCGCAAAGTATTTCGCCAGCTCAAGTACTGCAGCAGTACCCGAGGCATTATCATTGGCTCCATTGGCAAGATTGTCACCACTCACTGGTTTTCCCGTTCCTATGTGGTCGTAATGTGCGCCAATGATGATCAAGTCATCTTTTAGTTCAGGATCTGTACCTTCTTTAAAACCCACAATGTTATATCCTGTCGCCCCTTCTACTTCAAAGGAACTTCTATAGGTATCAAAAAAGGGTTTTATGCCCTCCTTCTCAAAAACGTTCTCAATATAAGCCGCAGCTTTTTCTATCCCGGGAGTTCCGGTTTTACGACCTTCCAGCTCGTCTGAGGAGAGAAACTTCACAGTTTGGGCAAGATCCTCTTCAGAAATGACATTTTCAGAAGGTATTTCTTCAGAAACTACTTCTACGGGAACATCATTTTCAATTTCTTTTGTTTCTCCACAGGAGGTCAACAGCAGGGAAGACAGAGCAAGCGTGCTTAAAACGTTAATTTTTCTCATAGGGCTAAAGATAAAAAAATCCCACGATTAGTGGGATTTAGTAATGTTATCAAAAAAGGCAATTTTACGCCAGCATGGTCACAGGATTCTCAAGATAAGTTTTGAGAGTTTCCAAAAATGCAGCGCCGGTCGCACCATCAACTGTTCTGTGATCACAGGCCAGGGTCAACTTCATGGTGTGCCCCACAACGATCTCTCCATTTTTCACCACCGGTTTTTCTACGATAGTTCCTACAGAAAGAATAGCCGAGTTTGGCTGATTAATGATACTTGTAAACTCTGTAATACCATACATTCCAAGGTTGGAAACGGTAAAAGTACTGCCTTCCATCTCTTGCGGTTGTAGCTTTTTGTTCTTGGCCTTTCCTGCAAGTTCTTTCACGTTAGCACCAATTTGAGTCATGCTCATTTGGTCGGCAAATTTAAGTACCGGTACCAAAAGTCCTTCTTCAACAGCCACAGCTACGCCCATGTGAATGTGCTTAGCAATTTTAGTTGTTTCGCCTGTCCACTGGGAGTTTACCTTTGGATGCTTTCTAAGCGCCATTGCAGAAGCTTTGATCACAAGGTCGTTGAAAGACACTTTGGTATCTGGCATCGCATTGATCTGCTTGCGGTTTTGCATGGCATTCTCCATATTCACCTCGATCATGAGGTAATAATGCGGCGCGTTAAATTTAGACTCGGCAAGTCTCCTCGCGATGGTCTTGCGCATTTGAGAATTCTTGATCTCCTCAAAGCTTTCTTCCCCAACAGGAGTGTAGGTTTGAACAGGTGTAGCAGTAGCAGGTTCTTTGGATTCGGTCGCTTCTGCCTGTTTAGTTGCAGCAGGTTTTTCTGAAGGTTTGTAAGCTTCAATATCCTTTTTAACGATCCTGTTATTTTCTCCGGAACCTTTCACATCGGCAAGGTTGATACCAAGCTCTTCGGCCATTTTCTTGGCTAAAGGTGAAGCAAAGATTCGTCCTCCATCTGAAGTAGTCGCTGTTGCTGCTGAAGTTTTTTCCTCTGCCGCAGGCGCTTCCTCTTTTTTCTCTCCAGCTTTTTTGTCGGCTGCAGGTTTGGTTTTTCCGCCGCCTTTAAGCACTGCAGAAACATCTGTGCCTTCAGGACCAATGATTGCAAGAATACTATCTACAGGCGCGGTCTCTCCTTCCTGCACCCCAATATGAAGCAGGGTACCGGAGTAGAAAGATTCAAATTCCATGGTAGCCTTATCTGTCTCGATCTCGGCAAGAATGTCTCCTTCTTCAACTTTATCTCCTTCGTGCTTGATCCAGCTGGCTACAGTTCCCTCTTCCATAGTGTCGCTAAGACGTGGCATTTTTACCACCTCAACACCTTCAGGTACTTCACCACCTTCAGAAGATTCTTCCGAAGATCCTTCTTCCGCAGAGCTCTCCTGCTCTTCAGTTTTTTCTTCCGAAGATTTTTCAGCAGCAGCGCCGCCTTCTTTCAACAAGCCCGAAATATCTTCCCCTTCATCACCAATAATGGCCAAAAGAGTATCTACAGGGGCAGTTTCGCCTTCTTCAATTCCAATATGCAGCAGGGTTCCTTCGTAGAAAGACTCAAATTCCATAGTAGCTTTATCGGTCTCGATCTCGGCCAGGATATCTCCTTCTTCTACTTTGTCTCCTTTATGTTTTAGCCACTTTGCCACCACTCCTTCTTCCATGGTGTCACTCAAGCGTGGCATTTTTATGATTTCTGCCATAACTTAGTCTAATTTATGGGATAAAAACGGATAGTCTTTTTGTTCATACACTACATCGTACAACTGGCTCTTGTCTGGCCATTCAGATTCTTCAGCAAATTTCTCACATTCGGCAACCAAATCTTTTACGCGCTTATCAATTGCCTTGATCTCCTTTTCTGAAGCATATTTTTTCTCTTCAATAATATCTTTTACCTGGGAGATAGGATCTATCTTTTGATATTCTGCCACCTCTTCTTTGGTACGATATTTTTGAGCGTCACTCATGGAATGTCCACGGTAACGGTATGTTTTCAACTCAAGGAAAGTCGGTCCTTCTCCCTTACGGGCACGCGCAATAGCTTCATCAAGGGCCTCGGCCACTTTTTCGGGATTCATCGCGTCAACAGGGCCACAAGGCATGTCATAACCTAAACCAAGTTTCCAGATTTCGGTACTCTTTGAGGTACGCGCCACAGAAGTTCCCATAGCATAACCGTTGTTCTCAACACAGAAAACTACAGGTAAATTCCATTTTACAGCCATGGTAAAGGTCTCGTGAAGTGAACCCTGGCGTGCGGCACCATCTCCCAAAAAGGTTAAAGTGACTGCATCTCTTTTGAAATACTTATCTGCAAAGGCAAGCCCTGCACCAAGAGGAATTTGTCCTCCAACGATACCATGACCTCCATAGAACCTGTGTTCCTTGGAGAAAATGTGCATAGAACCACCCATCCCGTGAGAAGTTCCTGTCTTTTTACCATAAAGCTCGGCCATTACACGGCGTGGATCAACACCCATACCTATTGGCTGCACGTGGTTACGGTAAGCAGTGATCATACGGTCTTTAGAAAGATCCATTGCATGCAAAGCACCTGCAAGGATAGCTTCCTGCCCGTTATATAGGTGTAAAAAACCTCTTACTTTCTGCTGAATATAAACCTGCGCAAGTTTATCTTCAAACTTCCGCCAGAACAGCATGTCCTCATACCACTTCAGGTAAGTGGCTTTTGTAATTTTCTTCATTAATGACTAGTTTTTAATGCTAAGCAATGCTTGCGCCAAGCGAACAACAAAAATACTATTTTCAATAGGAACAGAAAACAGTTTCTCTTTTAAAAAGCTCGAAAACGTTATAGGTAGGAATTGTCAAAGATAAGCGGCAAAAGATCTGAAATTGAATTAGCCTTTACCACTTTCCCTTTTTCTCCCATAAAATAGATCTCGATAGGCTGCTCCTGCTTCACTTCATACTCTGCAATAGCCTGCCTGCATGATCCACACGGCGGCGTTGGCACCTCCACGGGGTGATTTTGAGACCGCGCCGAAATTGCCATTTTCAGGATCTTCATTCCCGGATATTTCGCACCGGCATAAAAGATCGCTGTTCTTTCGGCACAAAGACCGGCAGGATACGAAGCGTTTTCCTGGTTACTCCCGGTGATCACCTCTCCGTTTTCCAATAACAAAGCCGCTCCTACCCTAAACTGTGAATATGGCGAATAGGAATTTTCTCTTGCCACTACAGCTTTCTGCATTAGATCCTGTACGTCCTGCGACACTTCTTCAAGATTGTCAAAAACGTCAAGATCTGCGCTAATGGTTATTTTTTTCATTTATGTGGTTTCTAGAGACAAAAGCTCCCGCAACTTTTGGAAGTCCGGGAGTATGTTTGCCCTTTAATTTCAGGTGCAAAGATAATTAATAATGAATGATTTATACAGCTGTTTTTTTTCTCTAATAAACTTCCGTGTATTGCCTTCCAAAATTGAAAGTAAGCCCGAAACGCAAAGTGCCTTCCAGAGGACTCACCACGTCTGAAGTAGAGAACAGGTAAGACATATCAATGTTAACGACAGTGTACTTGAATCCTGCTCCAAAAGAAATAAATTCCCTCGAACCTTTTTCTGGACTCTCATGGAAATACCCGGTTCTTAAGGCAAAAGTATCTTCGTAAACATATTCCCCTCCAATGGCCCAGGTCACTTCCTTCAACTCCTCACTAAATCCGCCGGGCGCATCTCCAAAAGATTTAAAGATTCCTTCTATGGCTCCAATAGAATTATACTGCTGGTTATCTTCGGCATCTATATCGCCGTCGCCGTCAAAATCTTTTGGGGTGGGAACCATAAGCTTGTTGAATTCAAGATAAGTTCCTATAGTATTGGACTGGTCAAGGATAAAATCGAAACCACCGCCAATCTTAAGGTTGGTTGGAATGAAGTTCTCCTGTCCTCCCTGGTCATACTTAATCTTGGGCCCGATATTTGAAAAGTTGATCCCGGCTTTCCAGCGGCCGTCAAATTTTGTGTAATCTATAGCCGCACTTCGAAAATAGGCTGCCACATCAACTCCAAAGGTACTGGCTGCAGTAGCATCGGGGTCTACAGGCGCCAGTTTAAGGTCAGATCGAAGATATCTTCCCGCTACCGCCATAGAAAAATGATCGCTTAATTTCAGGGCGTAAGAAAGGTCGAGGGTAAATTCATTAGGACTCAGGATCAAAGGAAGATCCTCTGGTGTATCTCTCGCTTCAATATTCCCCAGGCTGAAGTATTTGAAACTTGCTCCAAAAGCACTTCTATCACTTAACCTGTTATAATAGGTAATGTTTCCCAGGAAAATATCACTCACCAATTCACTTAGATAAGGTGTATAAGTTACCCCAAAACCCTGTTGACTTTCGGCAAAAACATATTTAGCCGGGTTCCACTGTTGTGAAAAAGCATCTACAGAAGTGGCAACTCCCTGATCTCCCATCCCCGCTGCACGGGCATCGGCAGCAATAAGTAAAAACGGTACGGCTGTGGTAATTACACGATCCTGTTCTTCCTGAGCAAAGGCTTTAGCATTAAGAAGCAGGATTGCACTTAATACTAAAAGTGATAAATTTTTCATACGCCTGATTAATAATTAACAAATATACCCGAAATCGGCAATAAACATACAGGATCACCGAATTTCTCCTTTTTTCATAACATAACGTATAATTTAACAGAAGCTTATAAAGATTTTCATAAATCTTTCCCGTTTTGCGCTCATAGCTTTTAATTCCACGCTCTCACCCCTTATTTTCCCTACGGAATTTGTCCATTTGCGTGCTGAAGAAACCTAAGGTTCTTCAGGTGTTTTCAGGAGCAATGTTCCCGTGAAAAATAGCATCAGAAAAGAAAAAACCTTTATTTTTGCCCTTTTAGAAGTATATTGTATTTCAGGATTTTAACCTGAAAGAAATGTAAGACAGGATAATAAAGGCAGTGTACTGTCGTTATCATTAAGATTTTCAGGAGACTAGCAGATGGCCAATCTACTGAAATAATCTTGAAAGTTTTACGTTAATTACTATATTGCAAAGCCAAAATTGCTACAAAAGATATTGTAAATATGAGAAATAAGTTTGCTGCAAAAGCATTTATTGCCATCGCTTTGAGCGCTGGTCTCTTTAGCTGTAATAAGTCCAGGGATTACAAAAATAATTCCCGTGCCACCGGTTGGGACATCAACTCAAAAGAGGGCGGATTCACTTACAATGCAGATTATGACGAACAGGATGCAGGACCGGGATTGGTCTTTGTTGAAGGAGGAACTTTTACAATGGGGCGTGTGGAAGACGATGTGATGCATGACTGGAACAATACCCCAAACCAGCAACACGTGCAGTCCTTCTACATGGACGAGACAGAGGTAACTAACCTCATGTATCTTGAATATCTGGATTACCTTAAGCGGGTTTACCCTCCAAGCGAGGAAAGGTACCGCAACATCTATAACGGGGCACTCCCAGATACTCTTGTGTGGAGAAACCGTCTTGGATATAATGAAACCATGACCAACAACTACCTGCGCCACCCGGCATATGCAAATTATCCTGTGGTGGGAGTGAGTTGGATCCAGGCTGTAGAATTCAGCAAATGGAGAACAGATCGTGTGAACGAACTAAGACTGGAAAAAGAAGGCTTTACCCTTGAAGGCGCAAGATTCGCTGCCGAGCCTGGAGAAAGTTTTAGCACAGAAACTTATTTGAACGCTCCTACAAAAACCTATGGCGGGAACGACAGTATTGTAAGAGGTGGTAAAAAGTCAGACCGCTTCATGACAAAAGACAGTACTAATCTATATGTACAACGTAAACATGGAGTTCTGCTTCCCGAATACAGACTTCCAACCGAAGCAGAATGGGAATATGCAGCCCTTGCTCTCGTAGGAATAAGAAATTATAATGTTTACCGCGGAAGAAAGAAATACCCATGGGACAGCCAGTATACACGATCTGGTGACGCCAAAAAACGCGGGGATCAAATGGCCAACTTTAAACAAGGCGATGGTGACTACGGCGGAATTGCCGGATGGAGCGATGACGGAGCAGATATTACTGCTGAAGTTAAGTCTTACGAGCCAAACGATTTTGGTCTTTACGACATGGCCGGAAACGTAGCCGAATGGGTAGCCGATGTTTACCGCCCAATAGTAGATGACGAATTCAATGACTTTAACTACTATAGAGGAAATGTTTACACCAAACATGCGATCACCGAAGATGGAACTGTAAAAGTTTTGGGTGTTGACGAGATAGAATACGACACCTTGAGCAACGGTAAGATCGTCGCCAGGAACCTTCCGGGAGAGATCAAAACTGTTCCTATCACAAAAGAAGATACTTACCTTAGAACTAATTTTTCTGAAAGCGACAACAGGGATTTTCGTGACGGCGACAGAAGTTCAACCAGGTATTACCAGAATTTTGACGAAGTAAGTGATCCCAACAAGAGAATGTACAATTCTCCTGTTCATACCGCGACTATAGACAGTACAGGCGGGGAAAGCCTGCAGTACGACACCTCTACCGGTAGAACAACTCTTATTGACAACAACGTGAGAGTTTACAAAGGTGGATCATGGAGAGACCGCGCCTACTGGTTAGACCCTGCTCAAAGAAGGTTCTTCCCGCAGGATATGGCTACAGATTACATCGGGTTTAGAAATGCGATGTCAAGAGTAGGTTCAAAATCTCTCAAAAAGAACAAGACCGCGACCAACTAAAATATTGGTCAACAAATTTAAAAGAAGCCCTGGCATTAGTTAGGGCTTTTTTTATAGCTTTAATTCATGGAAATAAAAAAGTTGCACAAGCTTTTCCTGGAGAGTACAGGAGTAAGCACAGACACTAGAAAAATTAAGGAAGGCAGCATATTTTTCGCCTTAAAAGGGGAGAATTTTAATGCCAATGATTTTGCTATTGAAGCTCTTGAAAAAGGAGCCACTTTTGCTGTAATTGATGAGCAACCCAGGAATGACAACAAGAAACTCATTCTTGTAGACGGCGTTCTTGAGACCTTACAGGATCTCGCCCGTTATCACAGGAATTTTTTAAAGATTCCTATAATCGCACTTACGGGCAGCAACGGTAAGACCACCACAAAAGAACTTATCAATGCCGCAATTTCCCAAAAATTCCAGGCAGTTGCGACTTCAGGAAACCTCAACAACCACATTGGGGTGCCGCTCACCTTGCTTTCAATGAATGAGCAAACAGAAGTCGGAATAGTTGAAATGGGGGCTAACCATCAAAAAGAAATAGAATTCCTTTGCAGCATTGCACAGCCGGATTACGGCTACATCACCAACTTCGGAAAAGCTCATCTCGAAGGCTTCGGAAGCGTAGAAGGGGTTGTTAAAGGCAAAAAGGAGCTGTACACCTTTTTAAAAGAGCATCAAAAAATGCTCTTTTTGAATCTCGATGATCCCCGGCAAAAAGAGGAAATGAACTACATACGCTGTTTTAGTTTTGGAGAGGATCCCGAAGCAGATCTAAAGCTGAAGTATCTTCACAACGGCAATTACGCAGGAATTGCTTCAAAATCGGTGGAGGTACACAGTAATTTGATTGGCCTCTACAATGCAAAGAACCTGGCGGCAGCCTTTGCCATCGCGAGATACTTTGAAGTTCCCGAAGAGGATATTAAAACGGCTCTGGAAGCTTACACGCCTTCTAATAACCGCTCCCAAGTCACAGAAAAGAACGGTCAAAAGATCATTTTGGACGCCTATAACGCCAACCCTACAAGTATGGCCGCGGCAATAGAGAATTTCGAAAGCATGGAGAGCACTTCCAAAAGTGTCATTTTAGGAGATATGTTTGAATTGGGACCGCTTGCCGCAGAGGAGCATCAGCAGCTGGTGCATAAACTCGAGCAGACTTCCCTGGATAAGATCTACCTCGTGGGAGAAAACTTCTTCAAAACTACCACTCCTGAAAATATTGAGAAATTTCAAAGTTTTGATGACTTCAGGAACCGGTTTAATCCTGCAGAGGTGAACGGCTCCCTCCTACTCATAAAAGGCTCAAGAGGCATGGCTTTGGAGCGGGTGCTGGAGTTGCTGTAGAAAGGAAAGACTAAACCTCACAGGTTTTGAAAACCTGTGAGGTTTGAAAGTTATGAAGAGAAATGAAATCTTCTGAAACAAAAAAAGGCTTCCAAATGGAAGCCTTTAATTTTTGTGGGTGATACTGGGTTCGAACCAGTGACCCCTACCTTGTCGAGGTAGTGCTCTGAACCAGCTGAGCTAATCACCCTCTTGTAATCAAAAAAGGCCTCCAATAAGGAAGCCTTCTTTTGTGGGCAATGAGGGATTCGAACCCCCGACCCTCCCGATGTGAAATCGGGATGCTCTGAACCAACTGAGCATGATCAATTTTCGCCGGAAATCAATTTTTCAATTATTTTTCGACTTTTCCAGTTTTTTAATTGATTCTCCCTTTGTAGAGCCTCTACTTTGCTCTTGAAACTTTCGTGATATACCAACTTCCAATCCTTAGCCTTGGCAGTATAACCTTTATGATTGCTCAAGTGTTTCTTTAGTCTAACCGAAATATTTTTAGTAACTCCGGTATAATATTTATCAAGTTCTCCGGAATAAAGGATGTAAAGAAAAAATTCCATGATTTGAATTTAAGAAGAAAAAGCTCAACAAACAGGAATAAAAGGAGCTTCAGAAACCCGCAATCTTATAGAAAAACCGGATCAATCTCAAAAGTTGGGGAGGATTTGAAGTAAAGGGCGATATTTGCAGAAAGAATATCGATTTTGGACAAAAATTATCTGGACCTTATTAAGCTTATTTTACCACAGTTCCTTGTGGAGAATTTTGATCTAACAGAAAGCAAAAAAGCAAAAGAAGTACTTCATCTTTATTTTGAAGAACGTAATACACCGCCGCAAGAACATTCCTCCAGACTATTAGTCTCTAAAGGGTTCCACAAAGAAGTTACTATTCAAGACTTTCCGCTTCGAGGAAACACGGTTTACCTCCATGTTAAGCGCCGCAGATGGACAGATAAAGATACCGGACAAATAGTACAAAGGGACTGGAATTTAGTAGCACAGGGAACTCGTATGACGACAGAGTTCGCTGCTTTTTTAAAAGAAATTAGTCGATACTAAGGCTTCTGACTGCCATACCATAGGCTCCTTCTTCGATGTTAACGGAAAGAAACTGCAGCGCCAGTATAAAGATTGCTTGAGTGACTTTAAAGAATGGAAGGAAAAGAAGCACGCCAGGCAGTTTCTGATCTTCCCTGAAAACATTGGTCCTTATCTTTCTTTGGATGAGACTGCATTATCCCAGGGAGAGCTCTACACCATTATTACTAATAAAAAAGCTAAGGGAAAGAAAGGTGCTCTTGTTGCTATTATAGCGGGTACAAAGGCAGAGCCAATCGTAAAGCAGCTGCTTAAAATACCTTCATCCCTACGCAATAGAGTCAAAGAAATAACTTTGGATATGGCAATTTCAATGAAGCATATCGCCTCTAAGTGCTTCCCAAAAGCTATACAGGTCACTGACAGATTCCATGTTCAGAAATTAGCTATAGAGGCGCTTCAGAACCTAAGGATCAAACACCGGTGGGAAGCCCTGGAGTTGGAGAACCAACAGCTTCAAACTGCTAAGCAAAAAGGTGTAACGTATATGCCTGAGATCCTTTCGAACGGTGATTCTCACAAGCAGCTACTGGCCAGAAGCCGTTATCTACTCTACAAAGCCACCTCTAAATGGACCGATAAACAATCACAACGGGCAAAGATCCTCTTCAAAGAATATCCGGATATCTACCAGGCTTACTCCCTGGTCAACAACCTAAGAACCATATTCAATCAAACAACTGATAAAGGTATAGCCCTAACAAAATTGGCTCACTGGTATAAAGAAGTTGAAGAAGTCGGGTTCAGATCTTTCAATACCGTAGCTAACAGCATAAAACTTAACTACAATACGATTCTAAATTACTTCCATAACAGAAGCACAAATGCTTCAGCAGAATCTTTCAATGCCAAAATTAAAGCATTCAGAAGTCAGTTTAGAGGAGTCAAAAATATAGAATTCTTCCTGTTCAGATTAACGAGAATATTTGCCTAGTCCCCAACATTTAGGCATGATCCGAAAAACCATTGAACCGGCTCAAATCGATTGAAACGAAAAAAGGCTTCCAAATGGAAGCCTTTAATTTTTGTGGGTGATACTGGGTTCGAACCAGTGACCCCTACCTTGTCGAGGTAGTGCTCTGAACCAGCTGAGCTAATCACCCTCTTGTAACCAAAAAAGGCCTCCAATAAGGAAGCCTTCTTTTGTGGGCAATGAGGGATTCGAACCCCCGACCCCCTCGGTGTAAACGAGGTGCTCTGAACCAACTGAGCTAATTGCCCTCAATATTTCTTATGAACTTCAGCATTTTTTAGAGTTTGTTTCTCTGTCAATGCGGATGCAAATATAGACTACATTTTCAATTATGCAAAGAATAAAATCAAAAAAATCAAATTATTTCTGCCACCGTAAAAGTACTGCCCCCTACATAGATCACATCATCTGCCGAAGCCTGTAATAATGCGGCTTCATAAGCTTCAGGCACTGAATTGAATACCTCTCCAAAAAGGCCTTTTTTGGCCGCCTCTTTTTGCAATACTTCAGCTTCCATCCCACGTGGAATATTTGGACGGCAAAAGAAATATTTTGCATTTTTTGGCAGTAACGGCAACACTGCTTCAAGATCTTTGTCATTTACAACTCCAAAAACCAGGTTCAGGTTTGAATATTCTTCCTCCTGCAACTGTTGCATCGCATATTGCAGCCCATCCTTATTATGTGCGGTATCACAGATCACCCGTGGCTGCTCACGAAGGATCTCCCAACGACCTCTTAAACCGGTGTTGTTTTTGACATTTTCGAGCCCCTTCTGCACGGCGGCTTCAGGAAGATTCCAATCCAGCTTTCGCAGCACCTCCACCGCCTGCAACAGCGTACGAATATTTTTCTTTTGATAGTAGCCTTTAAGATCACTCTCAAAAATCTTTCCGGAGTAAGCTTCAGCGAGAAAAAGTTCAGCATTATTTTCCGAAGCGATCCTGGTAAAAACCGGCAAAGTTTCCTCCTGCCGCTCCCCTATTACCACAGGGATGTCAGGTTTTATGATCCCTGCTTTTTCAGCAGCAATCGCCGGTAGCGTGTTTCCCAAAATGGAGGTATGGTCTAAGCCTATATTGGTAATCACAGAAAGTTCGGGGGAAATAATGTTAGTGGAATCTAATCTTCCTCCAAGCCCTACCTCGATCACCGCGATATCGACTGCTTCCGCGGCAAAATATTCAAATGCCATTCCCACAGTCATCTCGAAGAAAGAAAGCTGTTCCTGCTGCAGGAAGGCTTTATTCTGCTCGATAAAGTCAATAACTGCATGCTCTCCTATTTCGCGGCCATCAATTTTTATCCTTTCTCTAAAGTCCTTTAAATGTGGCGAGGTGTAGAGCCCAACTTTATAGCCGCTTTCCTGCAGCACCGAAGCCATCATATGAGAGACCGAGCCTTTTCCATTGGTTCCCGCAACATGAATGGTCTTAAATTTCCTGTGCGGCTCCTGCAGGTGCCGGGAAAGTTTTAGAATATTGGTGAGATCTACTTTATAGGCCTTGCCCCCAATTTGCTGGTACATGGGCAACTGCTGAAACATCCAGTCAACAGTTTCCTGATAAGTCATCAAAATTATTCTGAGAGTTTAAAATTATAAATGATGGTTCCTACCTGTTTGGCAGGAGCATCGGAATCGCTGTTGAATCGCGTGGCTAAAGCAGCCCGCTTCGCAGGATCTGTAAGACATGGCGCGTTGTTGGTGGTTCCTTTTATTCCCGGTACCGCCCTGATAACATCGCCATTGCGGTTTACCTCGATTTGCACAACCACCACGCCGGCTTCGTTGCAATCCTGCACGAATTTTTCCTTGTTAAGAGCTTTTCTTCCGGCAAGACGGTAGTTACCATCCCCGTCCAGGCCTGTTCCGCTTCCGTAGTATGCTTTGGCGTTAGGATCACCATCGGGGCTTCCCTTGTCACCGGCAACATTGTCATTACCTTCTCCTCCCGTGGCCTTGCCATCTCTTTCGGGACCGTTCAAAATACTGCTAAGAGCATCGGTGGTAGACTTATCGGGTTTTGGATCGGGTTTCTTTACCGGCTCCTCCACCTTTTTTACTGGTTTTTCCACCTTTTGGACAACCGGTTCTTCTTTTTTCTTTTTCTCGATCACCGGCGCTTCCTCGATTTCCTGGGTCACCACCTCCTCTTTGACCTGGGTCTCAACAGGAGTAACTTCAGGACGGGAAGTTTGAGGTGCAGATTTTACCTTCTCAACAGGTTGCTCGGCTCCCGAACCCACTTCTGAAGTTCCGAAGTTGATCGCGATCCCGTTCTCGGGCGGCGGATCTAAATAGGTGAACCCAAAGAACAGCAACAAAAGGATCAACAACACGTGAAGCACGGTTGTTATTGCAAATGATCTCTTTTCGTATTTTGTTTCCAGGTATTTCACCGTAATGTTTTATAGGATTTCTTGATCAAATATGGTTCCACTTCTTAAAAGTGGAAAAAATTACTCAGGCTTTACAGCCAGGACGATCTTGTAGCGGTTCCGGTTGGCGATGTCCATGACATCAACCGCTTTTTCAATAGGTACACCCTCTTCTGCACGAAGAATGATAGTGGGATCTTCAACTCCAGAAAGCTCTTCTTTCAGCCTTTGTTCCAGGGCAGTATTGCTTACCCTTTCCTTGTTGATATAGATTTGCAGGTCTTTGGTTATACTCACAGAAATGTTCTGTTTTGTCGTGGTCTTCCCCTTCGCCTTCGGAAGGATGAGATCAAGCGCTTCCGGAGTAATTGCCGGAGAAGTTAGCATAAAAAAGATCAACAAAAGAAATACAACATCGGTCATGGAACTCATGCTGAACTCGGGACTGATTTTATTTCTGCCTCTTAAGTTCATATTATGCAGGTTCGTTTAGAAGGTCAAGGAAATCGACCGCTGTGGCCTCCATTTGATGCACCACTTTATCTGTCTTTACCACAAGATGGTTATACCCGATGTAGGCGATAATACCAACAATTAGACCGGCTACTGTGGTAGTCATGGCAGTGTAAATACCTTCGGCAAGGGCCCCCATTTCGGCCTGGCCACTGCTGGTTGCCAGTTCATGAAAGGCAATCACCATCCCTATTACAGTCCCAAGGAACCCGATCATAGGTGCGGCACCTGCGATAGTCGCTAAAATACTTACATTCTTCTCAAGCTTATAGACTTCCAGGCGACCGGCGTTCTCAATAGCCGTATTGATGTCCTCGAGCGGGCTACCAATCCTGTCAAGACCTTTTGCAGTGAGTCGTGCCACCGGCGAATTTGCCTGCGCACATCTCATCCTTGCAGATTCAATGTTACCGGTAACGACGCTGTCCTTGATCTGATGCATAAAGTTGCTATCAGTTTCTGAAGCAGCTTTAATCGCGAAAAGGCGTTCAAAATAAATATACACCGCAGCAAAAAGGAGGACAAAAAGAATGGCAATAATGATCTGGCCACCTATGCCACCGCTTAAAAAAAGATCCATTAAAGACAGGGTTTTTTCTTCAACTACGGGTTCTGCCTGCTGCGCTGCCTGGGCAAGACCATCTTCCTGAAAAAAGTATAGCATGTGTAGAATTTAGTTTGTTATGTAACGTGAGAATGTAAATTTAATTGTAAAGATAGTCAGGCTTTGGAGTCCTGCAACCTAAATTTTCAGGAATAATATAAACTGCCGGGATTTTTAATAGAACAAAAGCTTGGTTAGAATAAAGCTTAAAGCACCTGCCAAAAATCCGAAGAGCGCGAGCGGAGCAATGTTTTTAAGATACCACATAAAGTCGATCTTTTCCATTCCCATTGCAGCCACACCTGCCGCCGAACCAATGATAAGCAAGCTTCCTCCTGTCCCGGCGCTATAGGCTATAAAATGCCAGATTTTGTCATCCATAGGGAAGTCGAACATCGCCATAGAAGCGGCTACGAGTGGTACGTTATCAATGACAGATGACAATCCTCCCAGGATCAATACCACTGTATTCATGCTGGGAATAGAATTAGAAAGAGAATTTGCAGCGTAGAACAAAGTTCCAACTCTCTCCCCGTCTATAGCACCAAAAACAAGTGTTTCAAGCCCTGCAACGGCGAGTAATATCCCTAAAAAGAAAAGGATACTCGAAAATTCAATATTTGAGAGTGCTTTATGAGTAGAATAAAGATATTTCTCATTGTGACTCAAGTTCTTCACAGGCTTTACATATTCTGAAACCAGCCATACTATCCCAAGGCTAAAGAGCATTCCTACATAAGGAGGAAGCCCGGTCACAGCCTTAAAAATCGGGACGAAAAGAATAGCTCCCAGTCCTGTGTAAAGCATTTTTTTGCTGCTTAGCAGGCGCTGTGATTCGGCATCAACAAGATTGGTTCTTTTAAGCACAGTTTCCCCTTTAAAGGCTTTCATCCTGGAGGCAATAAAGAACGGAACTACGAAACACAAGATGGCCGGAAGAATAACATGTTCAGCAAGACCTGCGGCAGTCACCTTATTGTTGATCCACAACATGGTAGTGGTCACGTCACCAATTGGGGACCAGGCCCCGCCGGCATTGGCGGCAATGACAATAAGTGCCGCAAACCACACCCTGTAATCCCTTTTTGGAACCAGCTTTCGCAGGAGGGTAACCAGGATGATCGTGGCCGTAAGGTTATCAATAATAGCCGAAAGTATGAATCCCACGATCCCCAGCGTCCATAGCAGTTTTACCTTATTCGTGGTAGTAATGGATTTCTTGATAATAGAAAAACCGTGGTGAAGGTCAATGATCTCCACAATTGTCATGGCACCAATAAGAAAGAAAAGGATCTCACTTACCGAACTAAAGTGGTGCATGAGGTTGTTCTTAAAACCAAGGGCTGCTTCGGCCGCATTGCCTTCATTTATATTAAAAACCTCTCCATGATAATTGACTATAGAAAGCCAACCTTCGTTAAAACCGAAAGAAATAAGTGCCCACATAAGTGTGGCCATCAAAAGAGCTGAAACAGCTTTATCAAGCTGCAAAGGATGTTCGAGGGTGATCGCCAGGTATCCTATAACAAAGGTGGCTAATATAATGGTGATCATGGGTTGACATTAAACCAGCTTCTTAAGAGCAATCTCAAAAGCTGTGCGGCTGATGTTAGTTTTACTGCTGTTATGTTGATGAGTATCCTCAATTGCCTTTTTGATGACCATAGAAGTATCGTTGAATATAGCTTCATCGGTCATTTGAACCCTTCTTTCCATGAAATATGCAAAAACACGCGCCATTCCGCAGTTAGAGATAAAGTCGGGAATGAGGCTTACACGTTCATCGGTGTATTCCATAATTGGACCGAAGAAGATCTCTTTATCGGCGAAAGGAACGTTGGCACCACAGGAAATTACCTCCAGTTTGGTATCGATCATTTTGCTGATCTGCTCTTTTGTAATCAAACGGGAAGCGGCACAAGGCGCAAAAATTTCGGCTTCGAGGCCCCAGATCTTCTCATTCATTTCAGCAAAAGGAATCATTTTATCGCTTACGAGGGTATTGCCTTTCTTGTTAAGGAAAAGGTCTTTGATCTCTTCAAAAGAGAATCCGTTCTCATTGATAAGTCCGCCGTCGCGGTCAATAATACCAACAACTTTAGCTCCCATTTGAGCCAGATAATAAGCGGCTGCAGAACCAACATTTCCAAAGCCCTGAACAATCGCACGTTTTCCTTTCACGTCCCCGCCGTAAATTTCATAGTAATGTCTTACTGCCTCGGCCACCCCGTATCCGGTGATCATGTCGGCAACGGTATACTTGCGGCTAACATCGGGTGAAAATTTGCTGTTTTCAAGCACCTTGATCACTCCCTGGCGCAGCTGGCCAATGCGGTTGATCTTATCAGCTTCGGTAGGTTTGAAGTGCCCGTTGAAAACCCCTTCCTGCGGATGCCATACTCCTGAATCTTCAGTAATTGGAATTACCTCGTGGATCTCATCAACGTTAAGGTCACCACCCGTTCCGTAGTAACTTTTCAAAAGCGGAGAAACGGCTTTATACCAACGCTCCAAAACGCCCTTTTTGCGAGGATCGTTAGGATCAAAGTTGATCCCCGATTTTGCACCGCCAATGGCAGGGCCCGAAACGGTAAATTTTACCTCCATTGTCTTTGCCAAAGAAAGCACCTCATTCATATCAAGGCCTTTTCTCATGCGGGTACCACCACCGGCAGCACCACCTCGCAAGGAATTGATCACTGTCCAGCCTTCGGCTTCGGTTTCAGGATCTTTCCAGTTAAAAACAATTTCAGGGGCTTTATTTTGGTATTTATTCAATAAATCTTTCATAATATTATTTAAAATTGATGCAAATATAAAAAACTAATAATCCTAAAAACTTGATTTCAATCAGGTTTAAAAATAACTCCCGAAGAATGATCTTTTTCGGCACCGGTTACCGAACTCAAGACGTTGATCTCTCCGCGCAATTTTAGCACTCCCAAAAATCCAAAAATGAGGGCTTCTTTATAATTTATCACTTCTGCGGAAGGAATAACAAGCTCAACAGCCGTTCTTTTCCTGATCTCCGTCGATCAAAAAGCTATTGAAAGTCCCGCCGCCGGTAAGCAGCGCCTTTGCTTCGGAAGTTCCTTTTAATTCCGAAGCAATTTGAATTGCGACATGGACCGATATAAGTGTGCAAAAGATCTTCAACAGGAACTGAGGTGTCAAAAAGGGGAAAAATTTGCTTGTTTACCCACTCTATTCCCAAAGACTTTGGTGGCTGCAGGCTGTAAAATGGCAAATAATTCAGCTTTTCCAGAAGTTCAGAATTTAGTTTTCCTGAAGCAGCGATCTCCCCGTTGCGATCAAAAGGTTTCCCCAGCTTGTTGGCCAGGAAATTAAGGACCGTATTCACCGCGCAAATATCATAGGCGATGCGATGACCATCTTTTTGAGTGGAAATATTAGCGAAGCCGCCCAGGTTAAGGCAGTAATCGTATTCTGAGAAAAGCAGCTCATCACCAATTGGCACCAAAGGTGCACCCTGGCCGCCCATTTCCACGTCCTGCACTCTAAAATCGCATACCACCTGCTGCCCTATTTTTTTGGCTAACTTCGGAAGGTTGCCAATTTGTAAGGTATAGCGGTTTTCGGGTTCGTGTTTGACCGTATGCCCGTGGCTACATACCGCGTGGAGTTCTTTCAACTGATGCTTCCGAAGAAAAGAAAGGATGACTTCAGCTAAGAGATTAGTATACTCTTCATTTAAAGACTGCAATTCCTGAGGTTCCAAAAATGCGGATTTTGAGAGTCTTTCCTCCCATTCTGCAGAATAAGGAATTGTTTCGGCGGCAAGAATTTTGTAGCTCCAGCCGTCCTTTTTTGTGAAATTGATTTGTGCCAGATCGATGCCATCAAGAGATGTCCCCGACATAACACCTACAACGTTATAGTTATTTTGCTTCACAGCCGTAAAAATAGCCATCTTAATTGAAAAAATGCCTGTAAAAAGGTATCTTTGGGCACGAAAATTCAAAATTTTTAAAGCAATACTGAATGGATTTCAAGCTAACTGAAGAGCACTTAATGATACGCGACGCGGCCCGTGATTTTGCAAAGAGCGAATTGCTGCCCGGCGTAATAGAAAGAGACGAAAAACAGGAATTTCCGAAGGAGCAGATCAAGAAAATGGGGGAACTGGGTTTCCTTGGAATGATGGTCTCCCCGGAGTATGGCGGCGGCGGCATGGATACCGTGTCTTACGTGCTGGCGATGGAAGAGATCTCAAAGATCGATGCATCGGCTTCTGTGGTGATGTCCGTTAACAACTCACTCGTGTGCTGGGGGCTTGAAAAATTCGGAAATGAAGAGCAAAAACAGAAATATCTCACCAAACTTGCTACGGGAGAATCTATCGGGGCTTTCTGCCTTTCGGAACCTGAAGCAGGAAGTGACGCGACTTCTCAAAAGACCACGGCGATCGAAAAAGACGATCACTATGTGCTGAACGGAACCAAAAACTGGATCACCAACGGAAGCACTGCAGATTTTTATCTTGTGATCGCACAGACGCATCCTGAGAAAAAACACAAAGGTATCAATGCCTTTATCGTTGAAAAAGGATGGAAGGGATTTGAGATAGGCCCGAAAGAGCAAAAGCTGGGAATCCGCGGAAGCGATACACATTCTTTGATCTTCAACGATGTGAAGGTTCCAAAAGAGAATCGCATTGGAGAAGACGGGTTCGGATTTAAGTTCGCGATGAAGACACTTTCCGGAGGACGTATCGGGATCGCTGCCCAGGCTTTGGGAATCGCAGCCGGAGCTTATGAACTGGCAAGAGATTATTCAAAAGTAAGAAAGGCGTTTGGTACCGAGATCATGAATCACCAGGCGATCGCTTTCAAACTCGCAGATATGTACACTAACATCGAAGCTTCGCGCCACCTGGTAATGAAAGCCGCCTGCGACAAGGACAATGGTGAAAACTATGACCTTTCAGGTGCTATGGCTAAACTTTTCGCTTCACAAACTGCAATGGATGTTACAGTTGAGGCTGTTCAGGTTCATGGCGGTAACGGATATGTAAAGGAATATCACGTGGAGCGCTTGATGAGGGATGCGAAGATCACACAGATCTACGAGGGAACTTCAGAGATACAGAAGATCGTTATTTCAAGGAGTATCCTGAGGGATTAGCCTGATCCTGAAATGAATTCAGGATGACTGGCTGAAATGAATTCAGGATGACTGGCTGAAGCTGACCCTGAAACAAGCCTAAAATGAATCCAGCCCAAGGTTCGGTATGATAATTAATAAGCCACAAGCAATAAGCTGAAACAAGACTGAAATAAATTCAGCCCAAGGTTCAGGATAAATAAAAAAGCAGCCGTTTCCGGCTGCTTTCTCTTTTTGAGGTTAATTAGAATTTACTTTTTAGAAGAAACGATTTGTTTGACAAAAGTTTCTCTATCTGTGGTCACCTTCAGGATATACATTTGATTGGCTTTTAGCGCAAAATCAACGTTCATCCTGGTCACTGAACCTTTAGTGACTTTTTTGTCCTTATAGGTTCTCAAGTGTTGACCTCTCATATCGAACACCTGAATGGTAACATCTGATGTATAATCGAAATCATAGGTCACATTGACAGTTTCTTTGAACGGAACCGGGAAGGTGCTTACATCTGAAGTAGCTTTGGCATTTTTGTTTTTGCCAGTGCCTTTACCTTTAGGTTTTTCAAAAGATTCACAATCGTCAGAAGGAGCTGTAGTAGCTCTGGAACCTCCCATTGTACAACCTGCATTATTGAGCATATCAAGATACGAACCTGCAGCACCAGGGGTGCCAACATTGTTCCTCACATAATCAATAACATCTGTGGTTTCGGGAAGTTCATAATCGACTTCTTCACTACACGCATTTAACAAGGCAGCAACTGATTGGCGACCAAAATTGTAAACGCCACCACCACCAAGATTTAGCACTTCCTGTAAAGTTAGATCTCTAAGCTCCTTTGGAGCATCGTTGTAGCCTCCTTCGTAGTTAAAGAAAGCTTCTACATAAGAAGTACATGTTTGGTAATCACCACACCATCTATTAGTATGGTTTTTCCAGTAACCGAGCGTACAGCCATCGAATTCTTCACAGATTGGTTCTTCGAGAATAATGGTACTGATGTCGGAGATACATAGGTCATTACTTCTTGCTCTAACCTCATAAGTATCTGGTGCAAGGCCAGTAAAACCACCTTGAGGGTAGGACACAAAATCTCCACCATTAATACTGAACATAAATCCAGTGGTTCCAGAAGTCACAATAATGGTACCTGTTAAGGTATCACAATCAGGTTGGATCGCCGAAATAGTTGGTGCCACCGGAGTTTCAAATGGCTGAGGCACATCGAAATTCAATGGAGCAGACTCACATTCATTTGCGTCTCTAACCACCAATGAATGTGGTCCTGGATCCACACCAGTTAATGTGCCGGTGTAAGAGAACCAGTCTCCACCATCAAGACTATACTCGAAGCCTGCAGGTGAATTTAAAATAGAGAAGGAACCGGAAGCCGCAAAACAATCTGCCGGTGCAACCTGTACAACAGGAGTAGCCACCTGAACCGGTTCATCTATTTCTATTCCAGAAAGAGTATCTGTACATCCGTTAGCATCTGTTACAGTTACTGAATAAGTCCCAGCCTCAAGACCAGATACGTCCTGGGTAGTTGCACCATTGCTCCACAGATAAGTATAGGATGGAGTTCCACCTGTCACAGTAATATCAATAGCTCCGTTATTACCATCAAAGCAACTGGTATCAGTCACCAAAGTAGCAACAACTTCAAGGGAAGAAGGATCGTCAACCATAATACCGCTGAGGACTTCTTCACATCCATTGCCATCAGTGACTGTTACAGAGTAATTTCCTGCTCCTATTGAAGAAAGATCCTGTGTAGTTGCACCATTACTCCAAAGATAAGTGTAAGAAGCGGTTCCGCCCGTAACACCAATATCTATAGCACCAGTCTGACTACCTGCACAACTAGCATCTGTAATTAAGAGGACAGTTACTACAAGCTCTGTGGGCTCATCTATTTCTATTCCAGAAAGAGTATCTGTACATCCGTTAGCATCTGTTACAGTTACTGAATAAGTCCCAGCTTCAAGACCAGAGATGTCCTGGGTGGTTGCGCCGTTGCTCCATAAATAAGTATAGGCTCCCGTTCCTCCAGATACAGAAATTTCAATAGATCCGTCACTACCATCAAAGCAGCTCACATCGTCTGAATCATCCAAAATTGCTACAAGTTCTGAGGGTTCATCTATTTCTATTCCAGAAAGAGTATCTGTACATCCGTTAGCATCTGTTACCGTTACTGAATAAGTCCCAGCCTCAAGACCAGATACATCCTGGGTAGTTGCACCATTGCTCCACAGATAAGTATAGGCTCCCGTTCCTCCAGATACGGAAATTTCAATGGATCCGTCACTACCATCAAAGCAACTGACATTGTCTGGATTATCCAAAATTGCTATAAGCCCTGAGGGTTCATCTATTTCTATTCCAGAAAGAGTATCTGTACATCCGTTAGCATCTGTTACCGTTACTGAATAAGTCCCAGCCTCAAGACCAGATACGTCCTGGGTAGTTGCACCATTGCTCCACAGATAAGTATAGGACGGAGTTCCTCCTGTCACAGTAATATCAATAGCTCCGTTATTACCATCAAAGCAACTGGTATCAGTCACCAAAGTAGCAACAACTTCAAGGGAAGAAGGATCGTCAACCATAATACCGCTGAGGACTTCTTCACATCCATTGCCATCAGTGACTGTTACAGAGTAATTTCCTGCTCCTATTGAAGAAAGATCCTGTGTAGTTGCACCATTACTCCAAAGATAAGTGTAAGAAGCGGTTCCGCCCGTAACACCAATATCTATAGCACCAGTCTGACTACCTGCACAACTAGCATCTGTAATTAAGAGGACAGTTACTACAAGCTCTGTGGGCTCATCTATTTCTATTCCAGAAAGAGTATCTGTACATCCGTTAGCATCTGTTACAGTTACTGAATAAGTCCCAGCTTCAAGACCAGAGATGTCCTGGGTGGTTGCGCCGTTGCTCCATAAATAAGTATAGGCTCCCGTTCCTCCAGATACAGAAATTTCAATAGATCCGTCACTACCATCAAAGCAGCTCACATCGTCTGAATCATCCAAAATTGCTACAAGTTCTGAGGGTTCATCTATTTCTATTCCAGAAAGAGTATCTGTACAACCGTTAGCATCTGTTACAGTTACTGAATAAGTTCCAGCCTCAAGACCAGATACATCCTGGGTGGTGGCACCATTGCTCCACAGATAAGTATAGGACGGGGTTCCACCTGTCACAGTAATATCAATAGCTCCGTCACTACCATCAAAGCAACTGACATTGTCTGGATTATCCAAAATTGCTATAAGCTCTGAGGGTTCATCTATTTCTATTCCAGAAAGAGTATCTGTACATCCGTTAGCATCTGTTACAGTTACTGAATAAGTCCCAGCCTCAAGACCAGATACGTCCTGGGTAGTTGCACCATTGCTCCACAGATAAGTATAGGACGGAGTTCCTCCTGTCACAGTAATATCAATAGCTCCGTTATTACCATCAAAGCAACTGGTATCAGTCACCAAAGTAGCAACAACTTCAAGGGAAGAAGGATCGTCAACCATAATACCGCTGAGGACTTCTTCACATCCATTGCCATCAGTGACTGTTACAGAGTAATTTCCTGCTCCTATTGAAGAAAGATCCTGTGTAGTTGCACCATTACTCCAAAGATAAGTGTAAGAAGCGGTTCCGCCCGTAACACCAATATCTATAGCACCAGTCTGACTACCTGCACAACTAGCATCTGTAATTAAGAGGACAGTTACTACAAGCTCTGTGGGCTCATCTATTTCTATTCCAGAAAGAGTATCTGTACATCCGTTAGCATCTGTTACAGTTACTGAATAAGTCCCAGCTTCAAGACCAGAGATGTCCTGGGTGGTTGCGCCGTTGCTCCATAAATAAGTATAGGCTCCCGTTCCTCCAGATACAGAAATTTCAATAGATCCGTCACTATCATCAAAGCAGCTCACATCGTCTGAATCATCCAAAATTGCTACAAGTTCTGAGGGTTCATCTATTTCTATTCCAGAAAGAGTATCTGTACAACCGTTAGCATCTGTTACAGTTACTGAATAAGTTCCAGCCTCAAGACCAGATACATCCTGGGTGGTGGCACCATTGCTCCACAGATAAGTATAGGACGGGGTTCCACCTGTCACAGTAATATCAATAGCTCCGTTACTACCATCAAAGCAGCTGGGATCGTCCGAATTATCCAGGACCGCAATAAGTTCGTCTGATTCCAGTACCACAATATCCTCAATTGTAAAACTGCAATTATCAGGAGTTGTAGAATCTGTTATAGTTACTGAATAAGTTCCTGCGCCAATATTTTGAAGGTCCTGGCTATCTGATGAAAAAGCAGGATCTTCCTCCATTGACCATTCATAAGAATAAGGAGGAATTCCTCCTGAAGGAGTAATAAAAATGCTTCCATCAGCACCTTCAAAACAAGATACATATACAACATCATCGACAATCCCAGTCACAGGGGTATTGATCTGGATTACATCCAGGTAGTCACACTTGGACTCGATATCACTACCACTTAAGGGACATTCATTACCTCCTTCAGAGGCAGGAGTCCATCCCATGACTATATCCGTTAATTTTAGAGTGCTACCGCATTCATATATTAACTCCTTACCAGGGATAATAACTCCGTTTTGATCATAAAACTTTAAATTATCATCATTTTCACCAAAATCTAAATTGTTAAGACCCGGTTCAACGGGTCCTTTACAGCCATAAATATAGACTTCAGCAGTTCCTTCAGCAGTAGTAGTTTCCAGAACAGCCCAGAAAGCAAATGAGGTTCGCGTGGAACCAGTTGTATTATTAATTTTAACCGTCAAAGTCGCAGGCCAGGAACTTTGTTCATCACAGTCAATACATGCGGGTAAGTCCGTTAATGTTGCACTGACCGGTTCAAGATCCTTAGCTTTACAATTTGTAGGTAAATCAAAGACCTCAACGGTTTGAGACATTAAAACAGGCAAGACAGAAAAGAAGAAAATCAAAAAAATGACTCCCTTGGTCATCGTCTCATGTGTCAGGTTCTTAATAGTATAACTTCTCATAATAATTAATGTTTTGGTTAATAAATAATAACCAGAACAAGGGCAGCTCAACTTCATGTGACCGGGGCGGTCTTCCTGCCACAGCAGGTAATTATGAAAGGGGAAACTTTTTCCGGCGGAGGAGTGGAAAAAGGAGTAGGTCAGAAGACGGATATTAATCCGTCTCAGGGGAAGCCAAAAATATCATGGGGGAGGTAATCATACCGTCTAATTGTTACGGCCCTGGGATCATGTAGTAATACTCTCTCTAAAATAATCTAATTATTTATATGTCAGTGATTTAAAACCTATAATTAAGTCCAATCAAAGCGTTAAACTTTTTCCTACAGTACCACAGTTGATCGATCGCCAAATCAGAAAAACCCCTATTTCTATTAAGATATTTTTTGGAAAATATTTTCTGAAGCAGTCGAAGTTCATCTAGTTAAATCTTCTTTAAATAGCGAACTGAATTTTTAATACAATTAAATTCCTTTCCCAAAGATGTTTGGGAGGCAACCCGCGACGCCTTTCCTGAAAAGTAAGTGAAGGAAAGAAGACCTTCCCCATCCCCCTGCGGCGCATTTCCCCTCCCTGCAAGGGAGGGGAGCTGAGAGTCGTTTTCGATAAATTCCCCGTTCCAGGTCCTCTCCTATCAGGAGGCCTGCCTGCAGGTAGGCAGGGGTATCTACAGGATGGGGTGGTGCTTTGAAGCAGGATTTGTCTTTTTACCGGCAAGGATTGAAAATCCGTGCCAGCAGAATTCCTGAAGACCAATTCAGGAGAGTAGACCCTCCCTGTCCTGGGGACTTTCCCTCCCTTTAGAAGGGAGGGAGCTGAGATTCGTTTCCAGATTTGACTTTATTCCATAAAAACCCTTCATCAAATTCATGATGAAGGGTTCAAAAGAAAGCCTGCGCCTGCCGGCAGGCAGGGCGGCGATCCTTCGACTTCGCTCAGGACAGGCCCGGCTCTCCCACGGGATGCATTACTCCACCCTCCCGTCCTACGGACACCTTCCCTTTAAAAAGGAGGGAGCTGAGATTCATTTCCAGATTTAAAATTAGGGCATAAAAAAAGCCTCTACATTGCTGTAGAGGCTTCAAAAGAAAGGCGGCGACATATCAATGACCACCTTTAAAGCGAAGCCTATAGGGCGCGGGCTTTAAAGAAGTGGGAATTGATCCCGAGAGCTTTAGCGACTCGGGACCTCTACTTCCACAAAACATTAATAAATAAAAAAAGCCTCTACAAAATAAATTGTAGAGGCTTCTAAAGAAAGGCGGCGACATACTCTCCCACGGGATGCAGTACCATCTGCGCTAACGGGCTTAACTTCTCTGTTCGGAATGGGAAGAGGTGAGCCCCGTTGCTATAACCACCTTAGGTCTTTAGTATGCAGTGTTCAGTGATCAGTTGGCAGTAGCCTTTTGATCCTTACTAAATGTCATACCTAATAAGTTGACATAATTGGAAAGTAAAAATATAAGAAGACATGTTTAAGCAAGTATTTTAAGCTTTAGGTTCTGCGCCCCCTCCAACTCTCCACCCTTTAGGGGGGAGCCGGAGGGGGGCCGCACTAAGCTATACGGATTATTAGTATCACTCGGCTATGACATTGCTGCCTTTACACCTGTGACCTATCAACGTGGTGGTCTCCCACGATCCTTTAAAGAAATCTCATCTTGTGGTGGGTTTCGCGCTTATATGCTTTCAGCGCTTATCCCTTCCGAACGTAGCTACCCAGCAGTGCTCCTGGCGGAACAACTGGTACACCAGAGGTTCGTCCAACTCGGTCCTCTCGTACTAGAGTCAGATCCA
>CAVUAU010000018.1:0-140000 GCA_963739625.1 uncultured Flavobacteriaceae bacterium | reverse complement strand
CCTGTATGTGCCAGTCCCCGCAGCTTTTCGCAGCTTATCACGTCCTTCATCGCCTCTGAGAGCCTAGGCATTCCCCATACGCCCTTATTTAGCTTATGTGCTTTTACCTAATATGCTCTTGCAAGTTATGAGTTCAGAGTTCAGAGTTATAAATAACTCCTATTCCTCCCTCAAAACTTAAAAATATAATTGCTCTATCTATAATTTACATTATAGAAATTTTTATGTTTCTCGTATTCTTATTTTCCAATATGTCAATGAACTTTCTACAATTATCAATTAGCGAATTAACAATTACCAGTTTAAAAACTGATTATTGATCATTGTTTATTGATCATTGTGTGGTGGAGAATATCGGAGTCGAACCGATGACCTCCTGCGTGCAAGGCAGGCGCTCTAGCCAGCTGAGCTAATCCCCCGTTTTTTAGTTGGCAGTGATCAGTATTCAGTAATCAGTATTAACTGTACTGCGTACTGCTTAACTGCGTACTGTAAACTGGTTGCCCAACTTTTAAAATTTCCTTTCAATATATACTCAATGAACTTCTTAACCCTGATCATTGTTAATTGATCATTGTTAATTGTATTCGTAGTCTCAGGCAGACTCCCCTCGTCTAACGCTCGGGATAAACTTCTCGTCTGTCTTCGACTCCTTATCAGTAGTCTCAGGCAGACTCGAACTGCCGACCTCTACATTATCAGTGTAGCGCTCTAACCAGCTGAGCTATGAGACTGCATTTAGATCTTAGACTTTAGATTTTAGACGTGAGATTTACAATCTCTCTCATCTCATATCTCAAATCTAATATCTCATATCTATTATTAATTAAATTGACAGGAATTAAGACCAAAAGAAGCTTTAAACTTCTTTTTCAAGGCTCCTTATATCGTAATTGCGTTTTGCCTATTAAGAGGCAAAATCTCTAGAAAGGAGGTGTTCCAGCCGCACCTTCCGGTACGGCTACCTTGTTACGACTTAGCCCCAGTTACCAGTTTTACCCTAGGCGGCTCCTTGCGGTGACCGACTTCAGGTACCCCCAGCTTCCATGGCTTGACGGGCGGTGTGTACAAGGCCCGGGAACGTATTCACCGCATCATGGCTGATATGCGATTACTAGCGATTCCAGCTTCACGGAGTCGAGTTGCAGACTCCGATCCGAACTGTGATAGGGTTTATAGATTCGCTCCTGCTCGCGCAGTGGCTGCTCTCTGTCCCTACCATTGTAGCACGTGTGTGGCCCAGGACGTAAGGGCCGTGATGATTTGACGTCATCCCCACCTTCCTCACGGTTTGCACCGGCAGTCTTGTTAGAGTTCCCGACTTGACTCGCTGGCAACTAACAACAGGGGTTGCGCTCGTTATAGGACTTAACCTGACACCTCACGGCACGAGCTGACGACAACCATGCAGCACCTTGTAATCTGCCCGAAGGAGGGGGTGTTTCCACCCCTGTCAGACTACATTTAAGCCCTGGTAAGGTTCCTCGCGTATCATCGAATTAAACCACATGCTCCACCGCTTGTGCGGGCCCCCGTCAATTCCTTTGAGTTTCATTCTTGCGAACGTACTCCCCAGGTGGGTTACTTATCACTTTCGCTTAGCCACTCAGATCTCAATTGATCCGAACAGCTAGTAACCATCGTTTACGGCGTAGACTACCAGGGTATCTAATCCTGTTCGCTACCTACGCTTTCGTCCATCAGCGTCAGTAAATTATTAGTGATCTGCCTTCGCAATCGGTATTCTATGTAATATCTATGCATTTCACCGCTACACTACATATTCTAACCACTTCATAATTACTCAAGGTTAACAGTTTCAATGGCAATTCTACAGTTGAGCTGCAGACTTTCACCACTGACTTATTAACCCGCCTGCGGACCCTTTAAACCCAATGATTCCGGATAACGCTTGGATCCTCCGTATTACCGCGGCTGCTGGCACGGAGTTAGCCGATCCTTATTCGTACGGTACCGTCAAGCTCCCTCACGAGGGAGTGTTTCTTCCCGTATAAAAGCAGTTTACAACCCATAGGGCAGTCTTCCTGCACGCGGCATGGCTGGATCAGGCTCTCGCCCATTGTCCAATATTCCTCACTGCTGCCTCCCGTAGGAGTCTGGTCCGTGTCTCAGTACCAGTGTGGGGGATCTCCCTCTCAGGACCCCTACCTATCAAAGTCATGGTAAGCCGTTACCTTACCATCTAACTAATAGGACGCATACTCATCTTTCACCGCCGAAGCTTTAATCATTCAAGTGATGCCACTAAATGATACCATGGGATATTAATCCGGGTTTCCCCGGGCTATGCCCCTGTAAAAGGTAGATTGTATACGCGTTACGCACCCGTGCGCCGGTCGTCAGCGGTGCAAGCACCCTGTTACCCCTCGACTTGCATGTGTTAAGCCTGCCGCTAGCGTTCATCCTGAGCCAGGATCAAACTCTTCATCGTTAAATCTTAAATAATGTAACAATTACTAAGGAATTCCTCTCTATCCTGAAACAAGTTCAGGATTAAAAGCTCAAAACGTTCTTCTAGTCTTAATTCTTATTTGCATTTGTTGTTTATAAAAACAACATACGCGCTGTCAATTCAATATGTCAATGAACTTACCCCCTCCGCCTTCGGCACCTCCCCCTAAAGGGTGAGGATCATTCCGTCTCCGGAAGAAGCATTCTTTGTTAAGATTAAAGGACTCGAACCTTTCTTTTATTACCCGTCCCGGGATCTTGTTTTCAGTATGTTTTGGTGAACTTGCCGGCCGTTTCAGGCGGGCTGCGCTCGTGTTCTAAGCGGCTGCAAATGTACAACCTTTTTTAAAACTCGCAAGAAAAAATTTTATTTTTTTCTTCGCCCCTCGAACTTGTTTAGTCACGAAAGCGGATGCAAACTTACAACCTTTTTCCTTCACAAAACAAACTAAATTTTGATCTTTTTTTCAGAGAACCTGCCGACCGTTTCCGGTGGGCTTTTTTGCTTCGAAGCCTGGCCTATCTTAGATAAGTGAGAACTTCTTAGCGGGTGCAAACCTACAACCTTTTTCTAATCGTTTCCAAACAAAATTTCAAAATATTTTCAGAGAACTTTTTGCTCTAAGACCGTATAAATACTGAGCTTACGCCCCACTCTTTATCCGTTTTTTGTTTCTCAAAGCGGGTGCAAATATACGCCCGTTTTCCAATCCCGCAAGTTTACATCTCAACTTTTTTAAGGTTTTTTTAAGCCTTTGCAGTAAGGTGTTGAAAATGACATTTTTGAGAGGGGAAGTTTTTTTTCTTGGAACTCTTTCAAAGTTTAGAACTTTGGAAGAGTTTGAAGGAGTTTGGTTATGGAACCCGGGGCTTTTGGGCTAAAGCCCTGTCGTAACCATTTATTCGTCCTCCGCCTGAAGGCGGAGTCTATTCAATATGTTCTTCATCTTGTCTTCCGCTTGAAAAAAGAGGCTATTCAACCATACTGAATGTTTTGTTCTTCATCCTCCCTCCCCGCCTGAAGGCGGAGACTATTCTCTTTTATTTTTTTCTCATGTTTTGGATCTCCTCTTTCCCCGTCTAAAGGCGAGGCTATTTAATATGTCCATTATTTTGTTCTTCTTCTTGTCCTCCGCCTGAAGGCGGAGGCTATTCAACTCAATGTTTTGTTCTTCATCCTCCCTCCCCCGCCTGAAGGCGGAGACTATTCTCTTTTTTTTCTCATGTTTTGGATCTCCTTTTTCCCCGCCTAGAGGCGGAGGTATTAAATTCAAATCCTAATTTCGGTTTTTTCCTTTTCCACCCCCCGCCTGAAGGCAGGGGCTTCGAAGGGTTCCAAAAATGGCATTTTTGAGAGGTGTTTTTCTTTTGACCTTTTCCAAAGTTTAGAACTTTGGAAGAGGTTGGCAACGCTCCCTGCGTTAGCGGGTGAAGCGGCATCTTTTAAAGCGCTTACATTTAAGGCGCTTTAAAAATATAGCGGAACACGCGCCTTCTCGAGCCCTTGCGAGAGAAGGAACGCCCAAAATTTTACATAAAGAAATTCCAGACCAGGCCAAACCTGATTGCGAAGTCCCGTGCGGGGTACATTGGCGCGGCAAGACTGTTGTTACCATTGAGCAGCGCATCCAGCCGCTCCAGTTTAAAAAAGATCCTCGCCTGCCTTATTTTACCATTGAAGAAAAAGTCTACACCCGGTATACCGGCGATCTCTTCCTCATTTTGCACATAAAATTCAGATAACACGGGATCATAACCATCCATATAATAGTCAGAAAAGTAATTAAAGGTAAACCCGGTTTGTAAGTACAAAGCACGTTTGAACCAGTAATCCCGGTAATAGAGAGAGTTTCGGGTCACCAGTTCGGGAACATGCAGAAAGCTTTGCCCATCCAGCACTCTTTGAACCAGCACAGTATTATTGAGCGCAAACAGGCCAAAAGAAAGTTCTTTTTGACCCATGATCTTCACATAATTCACATCACCGCCGTATTGCATTGGCTGGACGAGTCCATCCTGATCCAGGCCAAAGAAGGTATAATTGCCCAGCCTACTGTATTCGGCCTGGAGATTGAACCAGCGATCTGAAAGAATTTTAAAGCTGAGACTTTGAGTATTGAGGTTAGAAAAATTGTTTCGCCAGTTGTAGTGCACATAATCACTTTGATACAGCAAAAAATTATAATTCGGCGCCCGGTCATGAAGGTCGAGTGCTACAGAGGCCAAAAGATCATTGGCTATGCGTCCGGTGAGTTCCCCGTTCAACCTGTAGCCGTCAAAAGGTCCGGTTAGATTCAACATTCCTTCGGCGTGCAAGCCAAACCTGCCGACTTTATTGGTGTAGCTTCCTCCAACAGAAATTATTTCTCCATTAAGGCGGTTAGGAATCTCCCCCTCCTCGAGCACAAGAACAGAATTATACCCATAATCAAAATGATCAAAACCTCCTTTGATCCTGAGCTTTCCCACTACGGGATTCACAAATTCAACAAAGGCTTCATTGTAAATATCCTCCAGGTAAGTTTTGTCATTGATCCCAACCTGTTCAAAGGAAGTTCCAAAAAGATCGTTTGCCGTACCCTGCTTATATTCGTATTTCTTATCGCTAAAGTTGAGAACATGCCCCACTGAAACCCGATTTTGAGCAATAGAATCACCGGTTTTTACCAGGTCATACGCATGCTGAAGAAAGAACCTCTTTCCAAAAAGGGTGCTTTGAGCATCCTCAAACTTTACATCCAACCTGGAACGGTCCTCAAATTCAGGATTTTTGGCCAGGTACTGCTCCAACGCTCCTTCAGTCAATCCCCCGTTTTCTTCACTCGAAAGATCCTGGGATGCAAAGTGCGTTTTTAAATGGTATCTTGTATTTGGAGAATTGTAGTTGATCGTTGTCCTGAAATTTCCCGAGCTTACCAGCATATGCTGGTAAAATCCCAGTGATCGCAAACCTTTATACGCAATGGAAAAATTGAAATTTGGCGATATATTCAGTGTGAACAGTGCATCAAGCGTTTGCCCCTGTTGAAACACGGTTTTAAAATAGAGTTCGGTAAAAGGAGTGGGCACTCTAAAATAGGAAATTTCATCTGCCTCCATAAAACCATAGTGTCTCGCCCGGGCGCCAAACTGCGGAAGCAAGGCATCATCTTCTGAAAAATCATACTTCAGTTTATTGTAAGTCTGCCCCACGTTGGTGAATGGAAGTAGTCCGAAGTTATCCTGCCTGAGATAATTGAACCTGTAGTCTTTATTTATATTGAGGGTAGTGTCTACCGCAGTGGTATCATTTTGAGCTGAAATTATTTTGTAGAGTGAAACCGGGGCGGGTTTCGGATTCTCTTTTTGGGATCTCTTTTCCTGACCTCTCGTTCTCTGTTCGCCTGCGCCATTCTGCCGGGGCTGCGGTCTATCCTGAGCCATAGCAACGAAAGAAAAGCACAGCAGAAATAAAATGATAAGATTTTGCTTCATAAATTTTTCCACTGGAAACAAAAGTAGAATAAATGCAGAAAAGAAGCAGATTTTATATGAAAAACCGCATTTCTGACCAGGTGCAAAAAAACCTCCGGAAAATACTCCGGAGGTTCTAAATAGCGTAAAAGCCGAAATGATAAAAGGAATAATATTACTAACTTTTAAGCCTGTCAAGCTCCTTCACAAGGGCAACCAGGTCTTCCTCTGTTTTTATTTTATTGTTTTTGAAATATTTACTTCCAAGAACATCCCCGAAATCTTTTCTCAGCTTCCTGTTCGAAATCTCCACTTCCTGAAATTCTTTGTTTGGTAACCGCACATAATATTTCTCCTCAATGCTCATCTTCGCAGGCTTGTCTTCATCGTAGCCTGTCTTTGCAGCCTGAGCCTCTGACACAGTTAAGGTGTACTTCTTAAGAAGTTCAACCTTCGCACCTGAAAAAAGAGGACTAAAATAGCCAAACACAGGACCTCCTTCTGTTTTGATTTCCTTTATATGAAATTGGTCACCTCCAAATTGATAAACAGTAGTTTCCCTTTTTGGCAACATAAAGATCTCATCACTTCCTGTCTGGTCCAGCCTTATTTCAATTCTCTCCTCCAAAACATTATACCGCATCTTTGCGTCAAGCGGTTCCTTGCCTTTCATTTTAATGACACCCGCTTGAAAATTTTCATTCAGGAAAGGAGAACCTATAACCCTGGAAAGATCCTTTTTAATTATAGGCACGAGTGTAAAACCATAGTCTACTCCGTCAAATGGCTGCACAAATTGCCCAAAGCCTGTATAAAAGGATAGAAAAAAAAGAAGAATCAGAAAATTGGTTCTCATAGAGTACATTCTTGATTACCACAAGATATAGAAAAAATTTACAAAAGAGGCCAATAAAAGGAGACTGCCTTTTATAGCAGTCTCCCAAATTTTCAGTTAAGTGTTCTATTACTAGTAACCCTCGTTCTGGTCAATATTAGCATTTGCATTCAATTCTGATAATGGAATTGGGAAGGCATAGTTATAGCTGCCATAGGCGGGACCTCCGTGAGTTTGCAGGAATTCATCAACAAGAGGAATATCCAGTCCATTTCTTGCAAGATCATCAAACCTAAATCCTTCAAAAAGAAGTTCTCTTCTTCTTTCCTCCAAGATGTTTTGTTTAGTAGCTTCTGTGAAATAATTAGCTCCCAAACCTCTATTCTGAAGAATCATGTTCAGGTAAGTTAGAGCATCCCCGGTTTCACCTAATTCATAAAGAGCCTCGGCATAATTAAGAATTACTTCTTCGTAACGAATGACAGGTGTATTATCAAAGCCTTCCATGTTATGGTATTTAACAAGATTAGAAAGCTTATCAACCACCTCACCGTCTTCAACGAAATATCCAATAGCATCTTCAGATCCGCGAATATCCCCTTCATCAAAGAGGTCAAGTACTGTAGGCAAGACTTCTATATCTCCATAATTTGAACCTCTGTAGATATAGGCCAACCCGTTTATACCAGGACTGTCTGTAGAGCTATTGGCCATTTCAAAGATCACGTTTGGAGGGCAATCCATAGACCACGTGTTAGCCCAATCGGCAGCTGGTGCTACAATAAATTCTCCTGAGTCAATGACTTCTTTAGCTGCATCGGCAGCAACTTGCCAGTCTCCAAAATAGATACCAACCCTGGACGTGATAGCATCAACAGCATAAGTTGATATTACTTCACAGGTAGAATTGTAAGACTCAGACATAAGGTCTTTTGCAGTATTAAGATCGTCGTAGATGAAATTTTTCACTTCTCCCACAGTGTTTCTGGCTGGAAGTAAATTATCTCCCTTGTACTGTTTTACGTATGGAATACCGGCAGCACTTTCACCACCACCATTTACATGTTGCTCCCCATAAAGTTTCAGAAGGTCGAAATGAGCCAGCGCTCTAATGGCATATGCCTGCCCTTGAAGATGTTGAATCTCCTCGAGGTCACCTTCCAAAGTTGCAGGATCCAGAGCAATTACAATATTTGCACTCGCAATAACCCTGTAAATTTGAGTCCAGGTGTCATCGGCATAACCACTACTTTCTGTGAGGTCCATAGCTGCAGGGTCAAGAAATCGCCCTGAACTGGCATTAGCAAAGGTGTTATCGCCTCTTACTTCTCCAAAAATAATATAGTCACGACCGTAATAAGGGGAAGCAGACATTCTATTGTAAGCTCCATAGATTATCCCTTGCACGTCTTCAACGGAAGTTATACTTCCTTCAACAGATTTGTCTTGCGCCAGCGTTGGATCCAGCATTTCCTCACTACACGAAGAAATACTGCCGACACCTGCAAGAGCAAACATTAAATAAATTAACTTCTTTTTCATTTTTCTCTAAAATTTTAAATTCAAATTCAACGATACTGTCTTTACAGGTGGGGTTGTCAAGGTTGTATATCCATTGGCACGTACTTCAGGATCGTATTTCAAACCATCATCTTTTACCCAGGTAAGAAGATTAGTTCCTCTTACAGCTAATCTCACGGCATCAAAACCTGTACCGTCCAAAATTTCCATTGGCAGGCTATATCCCACCGCAATATTTTTAAGTCTAATGTAGTCACCGTCATACAAGAACCTTGTTGAAGAGCTGGAAGCTCTTTCACCTGTATTGGTGTAGGTCATTTTAGGAACATCTGTGATGTCTCCCGGCTCCTGCCATCTATCCATCAAATTTTGGGTACCGGCATAGTAAAGAGTGGTGTAAAGACCGGCGTGCTGGGTATAGAACGCCCAATCTTCATAAATAGCATGTCCTCCAGCGAAGTAAAGATTGGCATCAACAAAAAATCCTTTGAAATTCAAATGGGTATTGAATCCTCCTGAGTAAGTAGGAAGTGCGCTTTTTTCCTGGAAAGCCTCATCAGCATCAGAGTAAACTGAAGTCGTTTCACCAGACTGACCATCCACATACCACAATGGGCTTCCTGTTTGAGGATCAACTCCTGCATATTTTCTCATATACCATTCCCATACAGGATGACCAACTGCTGTTCTCGTAAGACCTCTATCTATAGAAATCACGTTCCCTTCTGGATCACGTGCCAGTTCGGTAATCTCATTGTCAACAGTGGCAAAGTTACCTCCAACAGTCCAGCTGAAATCTTCAGTATTGATAACATTGAAATTCAATTCGGCTTCAAAACCTTTGTTCACCATAGTTCCTACGTTCTGGTTTTGAGAGTTGTGACCGGTTGTTTTTGAAAGCGGCACATCCTGAAGAAGATCAAATGTTTCCTTTTTATAGTATGCAAAAGATCCAGAAAGCCTGTTATTCCATAATCCGAAATCTACCCCTACATCAAGAGTTCTGTTTTTCTCCCATGTTAAATTTTTATTTCCAAACTGGCTTGGATAAACTGCACCCTGCCCGGCATAATCTTCATCATAGGACAACATCGCCTGATAAGTATTTAATTCAATTGCCGAGTTCCCGCTTAGACCGTAAGATCCTCTAATTCGCAATTGATTGAATACCTCACTGTCCATTAGGAACTCTTCTGAATGAAGGTTCCATGCTGCACCAACAGACCAGAAATCTCCAAATCTGTTTCCTGAAGCAAACCTTGAAGAACCTTCTCTTCTGTAAGTAAAGTCAGCAACGTATCTTCCATCAAAGTTATAGTTCAACAGTCCCAGGTAAGAAATGTTCTTCCAGTCTGCAAACGAAGAGTACGCCTCTTGCGAACCGGGAGCACTTGCAATGTAAGTAAGACCTTCTGCAGGGAAGTTTTGACCATATCCATACAGATAATTGTTTTTGTTTTCCTGATACTCGATCAAAACTTTGGCATCCAACGAATGTTTGTCAAACATGGTACTATAACCAAGTGAGTTTTGGGTCACATAGTTAAAGTTTCTTTCAACTGAAGATTGCGCGTAACCTTTGGTTTCGCCCTCACCATTTCCATGTACCCTGTTCTGGTATTCTCTATTACATTAAAATTGTAGTACAAGGCCATTGGTTTCGAATTCAGATTGTCTATAATTTCCATGTCAAAAATAATTAAAAAGTGCTCTGGTTAGTTCGTTCTCAATGATATCATGTTCAACCAGGTAAAGTGGATTGTAGCCTCCCGGAATATTTAGGTTGTATGATCCATCTTCCAAATATGGCTGCACTATTGGTGCAGTAAAGTAAGGACTGGAGATTGGATTGGAAAAATAAGCGCTCTGTTCAGAAATACCATCCTGAAGCGAGTTTGAAGCTGTTAAACTAATATCCCAGTCAACAGAATCTGAAAACTCTCTTGAGTAGTTCAATTTCCCTGAGATCCTTTCAAAGTTAGTACCTATTGCAATACCCTCTGTCTCGTTATATCCTAAGGAAGCGTAAAAAGTAGATTTTTCACCCCCACCCTGGGCAGAGATATCATAGCTTTGAACAAGAGCATCTTCGTTTTTGATCACCTCATCCCAGTGAGCCTCGGGGCGACCTGCATCGATCCAATCCTGATAAGCTCCTCCGTCAAGATCGTTGTCAAAAGCAAACTGCTGTGCTTCTTCTCTTGTAAAATTATAATCCTCTCCAAAAGAATTGTAAACACCATCAAGGAATAATTCAAAGGCCTGGGCACCGGTTAACACCTGTCTTCCATCAACAGCCTTGTTTTGAAAACCTACAGTTGAGTTGAGGCTGAACACCGTTTCGCCAGATTTACCACTTTTTGTAGTGATTACGATTACACCATTAGAACCTCTTGCACCATAGGCAGCAGTAGCCGAAGCGTCTTTTAGAACGGTCATACTTTCTATGTCCTGTGCATTTATAGAGGCCAATGGGCTCAAAGAACTATTGGCTGTAGATCCAGAAAGGTTGTTATTAATCACCGGAACACCATCTATCACATAAAGAGGCTCATTTCCCGCAGTGATCGATCCAACCCCACGAATTCGGATATCCTGGGTTGATCCCGGAGTACCTGAAGACGCAGATATTGTTAAACCTGCAACTTTACCCTGGAGAGCCTGATCTGCTGACACCATAGGCACTTCGGCAAGTTCTTCCCCTCTCACCTGGACGGCAGAACCCGTTACTTCATTCCTGCCTTTGTAACTTACCCATAACTACAACTTCCTCGAGTTCGGCAGCATCTGTTGCCATCACGGCATCAATAGTCGTGGCATTTCCTACCCTATATTCCTGGGTAACAAATCCAACATAAGAAAAGACAAGAATATCGTTACTCTTCGCCAGAATATTATATTTCCCGTCAAAATCTGTTTGTGTACCTTTACTTGTGCCCTTCACTACGATGTTGACTCCCGGAAGAGGCATTCCATCCTCATCGGTCACCGTCCCATCCACAGTTTGAGCTTCTTGTGCAAAAGTAATTTGCACTACTAACACCATAAGAAGTGTTAGAATTCCACTTAATCTTCTTTTCATTTTTTAGAAATTATTTGAATTAGCCAATACCAAAAGTGACAATAAAAACCTTACAAAGCAAGCTGCAGGCACTCCTTGAGAATAAGCACCGTTAACAGTGTTAGGTTAATAACTTTTATTTCAGAAGGTTATAAACCGAAGAATTCCAAAATTTTATGATTTGAGCCAATAAAAAAACCGCCCTTTTGAAAGGCGGTTTTTCTAATTTAACTGAATATCTGACCTCTAGAAGCCAGGGTTTGGTTCAATGTTAGGGTTAACATCTAATTCTCTCTGTGGGATTGGGAAGGCCAATCTTGGATCTGAATCATAAGTTAATGTTTCTACCAGTGCTCCAGTGGAATCAAATACAGGAATGTCCATTCCAAGACGAAGCATATCCCAGTATCTAAATCCTTCAAAGAAAAGTTCTTTTCTTCTTTGCTCGAGAACATCATCAATGGTCACAGTGTCGTATGGCTCCAATCCGCGTTCAACGACAATGGCGTTAACATCTGCAGTTGCCTCATCGGCATCAATACCTAATCTCAGGTTTGCCTCTGCACGGGTTAGCAATACTTCTTCGTATCTAAGCATCTTGATACTGTTTGATCCCTGGATGTCTGGATATTTGTAAGGCACGTCTACTCCATCGAACAGGTTCAGGCGAATATCATCTGCATTAAAGTCAGCAATAAATTCCGGTCTTGCATTGATATCACCGTATCCAAGATCTGAATACATATAAGCGATAGATGTAGTTCCAAGTTTCGCCTGATCTCCAACAGCAATTTCGAAAATTGAATTTGCAGCAGAAAGATCCTGCTCAAAAGAATTCACATAAAGATCTTCACCCATTACACGGTAAACGCCAGACTCAATCACGTCTGAAGCATAATCATAGGCTTTTTGAAGACTACTGTCTGAACCTTCATAAAGGTAGTACCTCGCTGCCAATCCTTTAGCAGAATAGATATTAATGATATCCTTTACATTAGGATTACCCATTCCACTCTCTTCAAGAAGAGCAATACCGGCTTCAAAATCCTGCATGATTTGGGCGTGGCTTTCACTTACTGTCGCACGGGCAGGTTTTGCCTCAGTATCATATTCTAACATAAGAGATATACCAAGGTCTCCTCCAGTGTGTTCCTGTCCATAAAGTTTCAGAAGATCGTAAAAAGCAAGTGCTCTAAACACCAACGCCTGACCTTTTACATTCTGAATTTCATCAGCTCTTGTCTCATTAGTAAAATCTGAATTGATGATCACGTTAAGTTGAGCAATCACCTCATAGATCTGCGCATAAGTGTCCGCTGCATAACCATCACTACTTGTCATGTTGTAGTAAGATGTTCCTCTAAACCTTCCAGAGCCTGCATCGTTAAAGGCGACATCTCCTCTCAACGTACCGTAAATGATCATATCACGACCGTAGTAGTTTACACTTCTGGATTCTATATAGGCCCCATACATGAGTGCATACAAATCGTCTACACTTGTGACCTCTTGAGGAGTAGTAGAATACTGCTTATTCTCAAGAAAATCATCGCTACAAGATGTCACTGACAGCACCAGGAACCCTGCAATAAATAATTTAAATATATTCTTCATTTTTAATTTTTTTAGAATGATAATTTAACTCCCATAGTATAACTCTGCAATGGAGGAAGATCAAGGTCTGTCACACCAGAAGTTCTTGTTTCAGGATCCCATTTAAGATCGTCATCAAAGGCTTTAGTGTAGATGTTTGTTCCACGTACATATACAAGGAAGTTGTCAAACATATCTTTGCCCATTACTCTCGAGAAGTCGTATCCCAATTGTACGTTACTCAACCTGATATGGTCACCGTCATAAAGGAATCTTGTTGAAGTCGCACTGTTCTGGTTTCCGTTACCGTAAACGTTCTTTGGGTTTAAAGCTACATCACCCGCTTGTTGCCATCTATCAAGGTTACTTCTATAACCCGGGTAATTCAAAGTATAAGTTCCACCACTGGCAAGATAAAATGCCCAGCTGTCATAAACTTTATAATCTAAAGCAAAGGTTAATAAAGTCTCTAAAGTAAATCCTTTGTAGCTAAAATTGTTACTGAAACCTCCTGTATAGTTAGGCAAAGAATTCCCTTGTATTGCTCTTTCAGCATTGTTATAAACGTTTGTAGTTTCTCCATCTACACCATTTACGTACCAAAGTGGGTCTCCATTAGCAGGATCAACACCGGCCCATTTTCTCATATAGTAAGTGTTGATACTCTCACCTTCTCTAAGGATTTTTGTTCCATCAACAACGTCATTCTCCAAAAGATCTGTCAACTCATTCTCAACATGTGAGAAGTTAATTCTTGAGTTCCAGTTGAAATCTCCTCTAAAAATATCAGCTCCAAGAGAAATTTCATAACCTCTGTTTTCAAGAGAACCTACGTTAACCCATTTGCTGGATTCCCCGGTAGCTAAAGATAGTGGAATTGCGTAAAGCAAGTCCTCGGTTTTCTTGATAAAGTAGTCAAAGCTACCGGTAATTCTGTTTTGGAATAAACCGAAATCAAGACCTACGTTAAAAGGTTTGTTGATCTCCCATGAAAGATCAGGGTTTGCAACACCTCCAACATAAAGAGGAATTCTTCCATTATACTCTCCTCCAAAAGAAAAGTAAGCTAAACTTGAAGTAGAACCAATAGATGCGTTACCTACCTGCCCATAACTTGCACGAAGTTTTAACTGGCTTAGAGTGCTACCGGCAAGAAAATCTTCTTGAGCGACATCCCATGCACCACCAAACGACCAGAAATCACCCCACTTGTTGTTTTCGGCAAAGTTTGAGTTCCCTTCACGTCTATACGCGGCATCAAGGAAATATTTCCCTCCAAAATCATAGTTAACGCTAGCCAGGTAGGCAGCATTTGTATACTGAGACTTTGTTCCATCAGCAGTAAGATCATTAGACCCTACAGATACAGTAGTATAACCTTCTTTTCCATATCCTTCTGCAGCAGATGAAACATCTCTATATTGATTCTTCTGAGCTTCCTGAACTAACAAAAGGGTAAAGTTGTTGGATTCTCCTAGAGTGAAGTCATAGGTCAACATGTTTTGCCATACGTAGTCAAAGACTCTTGTGTCGTAAGCATAAGCCCTACCTGTTACACTAAATCCATCTCCATGCCGGGGGTTGTTATAAGAATCCTCCTCAATAACGGTATTATCCAAAGACAACCTTGTTGTGAAGTTAAGGTTTTCAAAGATATCATAAGAGAAAGTAGTAATTCCAGTCAACTTAAGCGTCTTAGCCTTGTTGAAATCGTTCTCCAATAACATTGGAACGTTGAAAAGACCATTAGATAAACGTGGGTTGTTAGGATTGTTTCCAATAAAAAAGGAACCATCTTCATTATAGATAGGATCTGAAGGTCTTGCAAAATACTTAGCCAAAATTGGGTTAGCAAATCCACCACCAGAGGAAAGAGTTTTGAGATTTGAAAAACTCGCATTAATGTTTTGAGTCAATCTCATTTTGTCATTGAGGTCATAATCAACCTTAAATCTACCTGCAGTTCTGTTGAAGCTGGAGTTTTTCACAATACTCTCCTGATCGAAATAACCAATAGAAGTATAGTACCTAAGGTTTTCACCACCTCCGGTTACAGAAAAGTTCACTTGCTGCTGTAGCGCAGAACCTCTTTCGATTGCATCTCCCCAGTTGGAATCAACTCCATCAGGGTTAACATTCTCTTCATAGTAAGTAGCGAAATCTTCGCCGTAGGCGTTTACCAAACCTTCGTTTACTAATTCACCCCATTCAGCAGCGCTAAGGTTTTGCTGTCCTTCAACTGCTTTTTTGTTAAATCCGGTTTCTACTGAGAGGCTGTATTTAGGCTCCCCTGCTTTACCAGATTTTGTAGTAATAAGAATAACCCCGTTTGCAGCACGTGCTCCATATTGAGCGGTTGCAGAGGCATCTTTAAGAATAGTAACAGATTCAATGTCATTACTGTTCATGTTAGCCAAAACATCTGCAGTAGTGTTAAGTCTTGTATAGTCTCCAGAAATAACAGGAACCCCATCTACAACATATAGAGGCGCAGTTCCCGCGTTAAGGGAGCTGATACCACGTATTCTTACAGTAGTATTGGCACCAGGTTGTCCACTTCCACCTGCCACAAATATCCCTGTTGCGTTACCTTTTAGAAGGTCATTTACAGACACAATTGGCCTGTCTTCAAGACTCTCTGAGGTAACCAAAGATGAAGAACTTGTCTCTTTTACAGTTGATTTAGAACCGTATCCAACAACCACAACCTCTTCAAGGGCTGCAGCATCGACTTCAAGAGTTACATCAATAGTACTCTCTGCACCAACCATACGTCTTTGGGTTGCAAAACCTACGTAGGAAAAAACAAGCTCCTGCCCGGGTTCTGCCATAATTGAATAGTTACCTTCAAACCCGGTTTGGGTACCCCGTGTAGTATTTGCCACGATAACGTTTACCCCGGGCAGAGGCATTCCCTGGGCATCGGTAACTCTACCCATAACCTCTTTTTGCTGTGCAAAGGTTAGCTGCACCACTAACACCATTAACAGTGTTAGAATTCCACTTAATCTTCTTTTCATTTTTTATGTATTATTGAATTAGCCAATGTCAAAAGTGCTAATAAAAACTTAAGAAACCAAACCTAATTTTCATGTTCTGTGTTAATACCTTAACATTTCGGGAACATAATCAACTTCCTGAGCGCCAGCAGCAGATCATTTTCTCAGGGAATAGCCAAAAAAAGAAGTTATTCTACATTTTTTACCCAAAATTGAACAATTTTGTAAAAAGTGTAAAAAACATCAAAAATGCGGTTTTGTAATTCGGAATGTTCAGTATCAATGATTCTTTTGGAATTTATGACTTAATCTTCGGGTTTACATAAAATTACCCTTTTAACTTACTCTTCTCAAGGAGAGTTCATCCGCTTGAGGCTGCCTCCGCACTAAAACTGCCTCTTCCCAAATTTCTTGATAACTTTTTCTTCTTTAGGCTCCTCAAAAGAAACCTGTTACCTAATTTTACAGCCTCAAGAAACCACAACTTTCCGAAAATCTTGTTAAAGAAGCAACATACCAAAGTCATTTACGAGTGCGGCACAGACGAAGCAGGAAGAGGTTGTCTGGCAGGCCCTGTTACGGCCGCCGCAGTGATTCTTCCTAAGTACTTCAGGAGAGGCCTGATCAACGATTCTAAGCAGCTCAATTCCGAAACCAGGTTGGAGCTGCGTGAGCTTATCGAGAAGCAAGCTGTGTGTTTTTCTGTGCAACACGTGTATATGGAGGAAATTGATGAGATCAACATCTTAAATGCTTCTATTTTGGCTATGCATCGCTGTATTGATGAAATGAAAACCGTTCCTGAATTTATCGTGGTCGACGGGAATCGCTTCAAAAATTACCGGGAGATCCCTCACGAATGTATCATTCAAGGTGACGGGAAGTATCTTAATATTGCGGCAGCTTCAATTTTGGCTAAAACCTACCGCGACGACTTCATGACCAAAATCCACGAGGAGTATCCTATGTACAATTGGAAACAGAACAAGGGCTATCCCACAGTGGAACATCGTGAAGCCATAAAAGAGTTCGGCAGCACCATCTACCATAGAAAAAGCTTTAAACTGCTGCCCGGGCAGTTGGAACTTTCCCTGTAAATACTACTTTTGTCAAAAAACGGGCATCATGAGAAACCTTCTATTGGCCCTGATCGCCCTCCTTCTTTTGGGATGCGCAAAAGACAGATCGGGAGCCGGGGAAATGACAGATTTTATACCGGATAATTCTACTGTTGTTCTAAGACTGCAAAATCCAGATCTTTTCTTTAGCAATCTTAAGAACAACGAGTTCATTAAGCAGAACAAGGATTTTCCTGCTTTTGAGCAGCTGTCCAAGCAGCTGGAGCTACTTCAAAATATCCCACATAAACAGCCCGCATTTCTTGCTTTTTCGAGCCTTAAGGATTCTTTGCTTTTCAGCTTTATCACTTCTCAAAAAGTAAATATTGCAGATTCTCTCCAGCTGAAAAAAGCTGAAGTTATTCTCAATGCTACTAAAGACATTCAAAAAAAGGATTTTCAAGGCCGGAATTTTTTCACCGCGGCTCGCGACAGCATCTTCATTCTAAGTAATTCTCAAAATTTCCTCGAAAGCAGCCTTAAAAGTGACAAAAAATTGGTTGCTTCTGAAGATTTTCAACTGGTGTTGAAAGCTGCTGACTTAAAAAAACCTTCGATCTTTATTAACCACAAGAAATTTTCCCCGCTGCTGCAGAAGTGGTTCAAAAACCTTGAGCTACAAAATTTCTCCAGGTGGACGGTTTTGGATGCCGACATTTCCCAGAATGGCATAAAACTTAACGGGGTTAGTACGGCATCAGACAGTATTCCCGCCCAAATCAACCTTTTTAAAGACGTCCCTCCCGCCGAAAATCAACTGGCAAAGATTTGCCCGCAGAGCAGCAACGGATTTTTATCCATGACTTTTTCAGACTTCCCGGCTTTGAAAAGAAACCTGCTCAAGTTCAGGAAAAAGGAATCTTCCCATGCAATTTCTACGGAAGAGCAACTCTTGCAATCGGCTGTGGAAGCCGGAACTATTTATCTTTCCAAAAATGAGGTTTTTGCGGTGCGTTCTCTTGATCCTGAAATAGCCTCTTTTTCTGAAGAACTCGCCGAAACCTTCCGCGGAATTGACATTTTTGAATATTCCGGTGGCAACAATTTTGAACAGCTGCTGCAGCCCTTGCTCAAGCCTGAAGATCTAAAATTTTACGCGCAGTTTGACCAGTTTTTTGTCTTTTCAGAATCTTTAGAAGCAATACAGGAGATCATTTCGGCATTTCAGAATGAGCAGGTCCTTTCGGCTTCTCCGGCCTATGATTCCACTTCAGAAAACCTGAGTTCAGAAGCTTCGCTGCTACTCGTAAGCAACAACAGCGGTTTCAAAAATGTACTTTCCGAAGGGCTTTCAGAAAAGATAGATTTAAAAGGTTATCCACTGGCGGCGCTGCAATTTGTCTATCAATCTAATTTTGCACACGTTCATGCTGTGCTCACTAAGAACACTAAAGTACAATCTCAAAGCGACACCTCGCAGGAAACGGCGGTGAGCCTTGCTGCTCCCGTTGCCGGTCACCCGGTTTTCTTTAAAAACCACCGCAGTAAAGGGATGGATGTGGCTGTGCAAGACGAAAACAATACGCTTTACCTCATCTCTCCCAAAGGAAAGATCTACTGGAAAAAGCAACTGCAAAGTCGCATTTTAGGCGAGATACAATCTATTGATATTCTTAAGAACGGTAGGTATCAACTCGCTTTTGCAACTCAAAACGAGCTGCACGTGATAGACCGCGATGGCAATAGCGTAAAACCTTTCCCGCTGAAATTTAGAGATGAGATCACTCAGCCACTAGCGGTTTTTGACTATGAGAATAAGCGGGACTACCGGTTTGTGATCGTGCAGAACCGGCAGGTGTACATGTATGACAACAAAGCCCGCAGGGTGAAAGGCTTTGGCTTTGATAAAGCCGATGACAGAATCCTGCACCCGCCCAAACACATTAGGATAGGCCGCAAGGACTATATTGTTGTTGCCGAAGAAGGTGGTAAAATTGACATTTTAAGCAGGCAGGGAAACATTCGTGTTAAGGTGAAGGAGGATGTAGCATTTTCAGATAATGAATGGTACGAATACAACGGCGATTTTGTCTCTACCAATGAGAACGGGCAGCTGGTGACAATTTCTGAAGCCGGCAAGATCAGCCGTAAAGATTTCGGGCTGGCAGAAAACCATAAGATCACCGCAACAGAAAAGACCTTTGTTAGCCTTTCTGAAAATGAGCTGCAAATAAAAGGAAATACCGCGACCCTCAATTTCGGACTATATACCGAACCGCAGATATTCTACCTCAACAACAAGATCTACGTATCCGTTACCGACCTGCAGACTCACAAGGTTTACCTTTTTGACAGCAATGCACAGCTAATGCCCGGCTTCCCCGTCTACGGGAATTCTGCCATAGACATGGCCAACGCCGATGGCGACTCAGCTCCTGAAATTGTGGTGCAGGGAGATGAGGATTCGATCCTTGTTTATGAAGTGAAATAGTTTTTCATTTTACCCCTAAATCCCCTAAAGGGGACTTTTACAGGACTTAACTGAAAAGCTTTTGCCAAAAAAAATCCTGAAATTTGTATAGCCCCCTTTTGGGGGTTGGGGGTGTATACAGAATTCCATTTCTACCCCTAAATCCCCTGAAGGGGACTTCTTTATTTTCAATAACTTAGAAAGAAAAAAATCTTCAGTGGAAAATAAGGTTAATAATATGTTTTATGGAGCTCCTCCTATTATTCATAAGCAGGCCAGGGAGTTGCGAAAAAGAGAAACAAAGACTGAAAAGGTTTTGTGGAATTTTCTGTCAAACCATAAACTGGAAGTGAAATTTCGAAGACAGCACCCCATCAGCCAATTCATTGTAGATTTTTACTGTCATGAATTAAGACTGGTAATTGAGGCCGATGGGGAGATACATCAGGAAAAAGAAAATATTGTCTACGATGAAATGCGTGATAAGCACTTACAGGACCTTGGGCTCACAGTGATGAGATTTACCAATTCGGAAATACTGGAAAATTCTGAAGCCGTTATTAACTTCATCAAAAAAGAAATAGCCCAACTGAAGAAAATTTAGCTTTAGCCACCTTTGTGGTATATGGTAGTTGGAACAGTTTCCGTTTACCCCTAAATCCCCTGAAGGGGACTTACTCATCCTTCAAATGGTATAAATATAGCCCCCTTTAGGGGGTTGGGGGTACCAGCTCCGCCTCAAAAAGGTCAGAAAAATGTTGCTTTAGTTTTTGTTTCACTTCTTCCTCGTTAACTTCTTTCATTCCCAATTCCACATTGAGGGAAGTGACCGCCTTGCCTTCTATTCCGCAGGGGACGATGTTGTCGAAGTAACCAAGATCGGCATTGACATTGAAAGCAAAACCGTGCATGGTAACCCAGCGGCTGGCGCGCACGCCCATGGCGCAGATCTTCCTGGCAAAGGGAGTTCCTACATCCAGCCAGACTCCGGTCTCGCCCTTGCTTCTTTCCGCAGAAATTCCGTAGTCTTTTAGCGTGAGAATTATCGTCTCTTCCAGCAGGCGCAGGTATTTATGAATATCTGAAAAGAAATTTTCCAGGTCAAGGATTGGATAACCTACGATCTGCCCCGGACCGTGGTAAGTGATATCACCGCCGCGGTTGATCTTATAGAAAGTCGCGCCTTTTTGCTTCAGCTGCTGTTCATTAATCAAAAGATGTTCAATATCGCCGCTCTTTCCGAGGGTGTAAACATGAGGATGCTCTACAAAAAGCAGGTAATTAGAAGTGTCTTCGGAAGTATCTTCCCGCCTGTTCTTTATTTTGGTATCAAGGATCTGTTTGAAGAGTTCCTCCTGGTAATCCCAGGTCTCTTTGTAATCCTTTAATCCCAGTTCCTGAAATTGTATCTTTTTATTCAAATCTTATTTTATTCCTGTTATTTTATCCGCGTAAACATTTACAAGTTTATGCGTCTCACTATACCGCCTGATTTCATTCCAATGCTTCGCAATAAAATCCTGAAAATCCTTTAGTCTCAAGTTACCGGTTTTGAAATGAATCACTCTTGGTGGCGGTGAAACTGCAATGATCCGGTCAGAGAAATCAGCATCTTTTGTAATAATAGTAAGATCATTTTATTCTGAATACTTCCATACTTGAGAGTCAGACCAGGTGGGACCAATTGCTGCTACATGTAAAAAATCTACTCCAGACCAAAATCTGAACTTCACTGGAAGATTGGCATCAACAAGAAATTTAGCCATTCAATTCTTTGACTTCAAAATTGTTGTCCATCACCGAGGAAGCGAACTTAAGGCAGGCATTAATGTCTTCAGGCTCAAGAAATGGATATTGTTCCAGAATTTCTTCTTTGGCGTCCCCCGCTCCCAAATACTCCAAAATCGTTTGCACCGTAATCCTGGTACCTCTTACAGTCGGCTTGCCTCCACATAGGTCGGGATCAATTGTTATTCTCTCCAATAAATTTTCCATACCACTAAAGATAAAGTAATTACCCAAAAAACAACTACCTCCTATTCAATATGATCAGGGCAGCGATAACGCCGGGGATCCACCCCAAAAGTGTAAGGATCAAGACAATCAAGACAGAGCCGCAACCCTTGTCCAGCACTGCCAGGGGCGGAAATAATATCGACAGTAAAACTCTCCAGATGCTCATAATGTTTACAAAGATACCAATTTCTCAGCCAGAGAAAAAGCCCTTTAGGATCGCTAAAAAACAATTGATTGGTGATGCTATAGTCTGTATCTTTGCAAGTCGAAATTTGAAATAAAAAACATGCATTTATCTGAACAGGAAATGATTCGCCGCGAGAAACTTGAATCTCTGCGGAAACTGAATATAGACCCTTATCCGGCAGCACTTTTTCCGGTTGACCATACCGCAGCTGAAATAAAGAAGAACTTTGAGGAGAACAAGAAGGTGGTGATCGCCGGCCGGCTCATGTCGAGAAGGATACAGGGAAAAGCTTCTTTTGCCGAAATTCAGGATTCCACCGGAAAGATCCAGGTGTATTTCAACCGTGATGAGATTTGTCCCGGGGAAGATAAAAGCAAATATAATGACGTCTATAAAAAACTGCTCGATATAGGTGACTTCATTGGCATTGAAGGAGAACTTTTCAAGACACAGGTAGGTGAAATGACCGTAAAAGTGGAAGATTACAAGCTGTTGAGCAAATCGCTGAAGCCGCTTCCACTGCCAAAGACAGATAAGGAAGGGAATATCTTCGATGAATTCAATGATCCCGAATTGAGATATCGTCAGCGATATGCCGATTTGGTGGTGAATCCAAAAGTGAAGGAGATCTTCGTGAAGAGAACAAAATTGTTCAACGCGATGCGAACTTTCTTCAACGAGAGAGGCTACTTTGAAGTTGAAACTCCTATCCTGCAATCCATTCCCGGTGGAGCTGCAGCAAGGCCTTTCATTACGCACCACAATGCGCTGGATATTCCGCTTTATTTAAGGATCGCGAATGAGCTATACCTTAAAAGGCTTATTGTGGGTGGATTTGACGGGGTGTATGAATTTTCCAAAAACTTCAGAAATGAGGGAATGGATCGTACGCACAACCCCGAGTTCACCGCCATGGAGATCTATGTAGCTTACAAGGATTACAACTGGATGATGGAATTTGTGGAGCAGCTGTTGGAATATTGCGCAATCGCCGTCAACGGCACCACGAAAGCAACCTATGGGAAACACGAAGTAGACTTTAAGGCACCTTATGCCCGCGTCACCATGACCGATGCGATCAAGAAATTCACCGGCTTTGACATTACAGGCAAGTCTGAAAAAGAACTTTTTGAGGCTGCCAAAGGCATGGGCATCGACGTAGACGAGACCATGGGGAAAGGAAAATTGATCGACGAGATCTTTGGAGAAAAATGTGAGGGCAATTTCATTCAGCCAACTTACATTACCGATTATCCTAAAGAAATGAGCCCGCTTTGTAAGGAGCACCGTGAAAATCCGGAGTTGACAGAGCGTTTTGAGTTGATGGTCTGCGGAAAAGAGATCGCCAACGCTTATTCTGAATTGAACGATCCTATCGACCAGAGAGCCCGTTTTGAAGAGCAACTCGAACTGTCTGAAAAAGGGGATGACGAAGCGATGTTCATCGATAATGACTTCTTAAGATCTTTGGAATACGGAATGCCTCCAACTTCGGGGCTGGGAATTGGAATGGACAGGTTGATCATGTTCCTTACCAATAAACAATCCATCCAGGAGGTACTTTTTTTCCCGCAAATGAAGCCGGAGAAAAAAGCGCCGACCCCACAGCCCGAAGATTTCCTAAAGCTGGGAGTTCCGCAGGAATGGGTAGATACGGTGATGCACGAGTACTGGTCTGTTCCCAAACTGAAGGAGCAAAAACCAACTCAGGTGCACCAGAAGCTGAACGGACTTAGAAAAAAGAACAAACTACCAATCGCAGCCCTGCAGCTCGATGAGGTAGAAAAGTGGTTCTAAAAAGTCATTTTTGACAGGTATAAAAAGCCACGGCAGCTCAGGCAGCCGTGGCTTTTTTTGCTTCAGCTTCAAAAATGTTAAAATTTTTAAACCTTTTGCCGCTGTTGCTGTCCAAGTTTTGCAGACTGCAACCCCTTGTTATTAAACAACTTTGTGTTAGGTAACCAAATATTGTTTTTTTACATTGGGCTTCTTTTAACCAAAATTTCACATTACATGAACAACCGATTACTGTATCGGCTGGCTATTGTTTGTTTTTCTTTCTCGTTGACGAGTTGCGCTGTCTTTCAGCCAGAGAAGAACAAAAAAGCTGCCGTAACTGCCGCCAAACCTTCAGAAAAGGATAAGAACGGCATTAAACCTTACGACAATGTCATCACCAAAAAAGCAAAGACAGATAAAGGTCTTTTTACCGTTCACCAAATCGACGAGGATTACTACTACGAGATCCCGGACAGCCTCTTCAACCGTGAGATGCTCATGGTGACCAGGATCGCGCAAACAGCCTCGGGAATTGGCTTTGGCGGCGGAAAGCAGAATACCCAGGTGCTTCGCTGGGAGAAAAAGAACAATGATGTACTTTTACGCGTAGTTTCCCACGACATCTATGCTGCAGATTCTCTTCCTATTCACGAAGCAGTTGTAAATTCCAATTTTGAGCCCATCCTCTTATTCTTTCGACATTCAGGCTTTTCACAAAGATTCTGTGAACAACGCCACTGTCATCAAGGTGACCGATCTCTTTCAAAAAGATGTGCAGGCACTTGGTTTCCCCGAAAGAAACAGGAAAGAATACAAGATCACCCGGCTGGATGCCAGTCGTTCTTATATCGACACCATCAGGAGTTATCCTGAGAATATCGAGGTGCGCCACGTAAAGACATACAATGCCGGCGAACCACCATCAAATTCAAGTACCGCCTCTATTTCAGTAAAAATGAGCAACTCGATGATCCTGCTTCCGAAGGTACCAATGAAGAGACGCTACGCAGATGAGCGCGTAGGCTGGTTCTCAAGAGGCCAAACCGACTATGGACGGGATGCTCAAAAAAGTGAAACCGTAACCTACCTTGACCGTTGGAGGCTTGAGGTGAAGGATGAGGACATGGAGAAGTTCAAAAATGGGGAGCTGGTTGAGCCAAAAGAACCTATAGTGTATTATATAGACCGTGCCACTCCAAAAAAATGGATCCCATACATCAAGCAGGGGATCGAAGACTGGCAAAAAGCCTTTGAAGCAGCAGGTTTCAAAAATGCCATTATTGCTAAGGAAGCCCCAACTGTTGAGGAAGATCCTGACTGGAGCCCAGAAGATGTGCGTTATTCTGTAGTCCGTTACCTGGCCTCCCCAATTCCGAACGCCAACGGGCCTCACGTAAGTGACCCACGTTCCGGAGAAATTCTGGAATCTGATATCAACTGGTACCACAACGTGATGAGCCTGTTGAGAAACTGGTTCTTCGTGCAAACTGCCGCCATCAATGAAGATGCGCGTGGAGTGGAATTTAAGGATGAGATCATGGGCCGTTTGATCAGGTTCGTTTCTTCTCACGAGGTTGGCCACACGCTTGGTCTGCCGCACAACATGGGAAGCTCTGTTGCCTATCCTGTTGAATCTTTGAGAGATCCTGAGTTCACTGCAAAATACAGCACTGCTCCTTCTATTATGGATTACGCGCGTTTCAATTATGTTGCGCAGCCCGAGGACGGTGATGTGGCTTTGATGCCAAATATCGGGCCTTATGACAAATATGCTATCGAATGGGGTTATCGTCCAATTTTAGACAAGTCTGCCGAAGATGAAAAGAAAACCCTCGACTCCTGGATCCTGAAGCATGCCGGAGATCCTATTTATCGATTCGGAGCACAGCAAAGCGGCGTGATCGATCCTTCTTCTCAAACCGAAGATCTTGGAGATGACGCCATGCTTGCGAGCACCTACGGAATCAAAAACCTGAAACGCATCGTTCCTAATCTTATTGAGTGGACCGCTGAAGAAGGTAAAGATTACGAAGACCTGGAAACAATGTATGAGCAGGTGCTGGCGCAGTACAATCGCTACATGGGCCATGTGACTGCCAACATTGGTGGAGTTGTGAAAACTACAAAAACCTATGACCAGGAAGGTCCTGTTTTTGTTCACGTTCCTGCAGAAAAGCAGAAAAGAGCAATGGAGTTCCTTCAAAATCAACTTTTTGACACTCCAGAATGGTTGATCGACCAGGACATCTTCAACAAGATTGAGTTCGACGGAAACGTGGAGCGCGTAAGAAGTACTCAAGAGCGCACTTTGAACAACCTGCTTGACTTCGGAAGAATGGCAAGATTGATTGAAAATGAAGAGGTAAATGGCAGCAAGGCTTACGGGCTTCTCGACATGATGGACGATCTTAGAAGTGGCATTTGGAGCGAACTTCGCAGCGGAAGATCTGTGGATACTTATAGAAGAAACCTGCAGCGTGCTTATATTGACCGCATGGAATACCTGATGACCGAAGAGCAGCCAAACATTCCTGCCCGTTACCGCTCCTGGATCACCAGGTCTAACGTTGACGTGGCCCAGAGTGATATTCGTCCTGTTGTTCGTGGTGAGCTGAAGAGGCTTCAAAGAGATCTTAGAAACTCGCTTGGCAGAAGCCGTGATACCATGAGCAGGTACCACCTGCAGGATGCCCTGGAAAGAGTAAATCTTATTCTTGATCCAAACAGCTAAAAAGTTTCAGTTTCAGTTTCAAAAAGGCCGGTTGTTGAACAACCGGCCTTTTGCTTTTATATAATTTTCCTACAGATATGCAAAACACTGTAATACAAATAGTTAAACTCTTTTTAAACTGAGTTAAGTTCCTACAAAAAGATTTTCATAACAGGATAGAATATTGCAGTTTACGGCTGTCAAACAAAAAAAATAGCTTTTTATGAAAACCGCAAAATTGAATCTAAAAATGATTCCCCTATTCCTGGGGATGTTGGCCTTAGGCCTTGGCTTTACCTCCTGCAGCGATGATGACGATGGAGATGGGATGGTAAATCCCGATCCTACGGGACAAATTACAGTTACCAATGATGCACAGGTAATTTCGCAGAACACCCTTGTAGTAGACACGGTAACAGCAAATACCGATGTATGGCTGGTAGCCAGGGACTCTACAGCTTCGGGAACAGTTTTGGCTCAAAAACTGCTGACGGCAAGACAGTAATACAGATGTAGAATTAAACCTGAATGAATCAAGCCTCGAAGATGGTGACACAGTATTTCTCATGCTTTACGTAGATAACGGGTTTGGTGCAGGTGACGGCAAATTTGAGGAAGGAACAGACAAACCAATTACCGGTGCAACAAAAACCGTTACTGTAAACACTCCTAACTTCACAATTTCTGATGCTACAGTCACTGATAACACAATTACCTTTGACAATGTTACCGTGTCTGACAGTGGCTGGATCGTCGTCTACAATGGAGACCCTAACAACGCAGAATCTGAAATTGTTGGATATGAAATGGTATCCGGAAGCCAGGATAATGTGGTTGTTACTCTAAACGATGACTACACTGCCGGAGATCCATTATTTGCAAGACTGCATGTGGAAGATCAGGGTGATGAAGATTTCACTTTTGGAACAGATCCTAACACAGATGTTCCCGAGATTTTTGGTTTCGAGGATGACAATACAATTTGGCAGGACCTGTCAACAATTAATGTGTAAAGAAAAAGAGCCGGAAAATTTCCGGCTCTTTTTATGAGGCTTCAAAAATGTCATTTTTGACTAGTCAATTTTAGCTGTTCTCAACCTCAGCGCATTCGCAATTACCGAAACAGAACTAAAGCTCATTGCCAGCGCTGCGATCATTGGCGACAGTAACAGTCCGAAGAACGGGTAAAGGACTCCGGCTGCGATTGGCACTCCCAGTGTGTTATAGATAAGGGCGAAGAACAGGTTCTGTTTGATGTTGCTCATCACCTTTTTGCTCAGGTTTCGCGCCTTTACCACTCCGTGCAGGTCGCCTTTTACAAGAGTAATCTCAGCACTTTCAATGGCAACATCGGTTCCTGTTCCCATGGCAATCCCAATATCCGCTTTCGCAAGAGCGGGCGCATCGTTAATTCCGTCACCGGCCATGGCCACTTTTTTGCCTTGCTTCTGCAATTTCTCAACCTCCTCCAGCTTGTTCTGCGGAAGCATTCCCGCCTTAAACCCTGAAAGATGCAGTTCTGAAGCCACAGCTGCTGCTGTATTTTGGTTGTCTCCCGTAAGCATAATGACCTCCACGCCGTCGTCGATCAGTTCTTTGATGGCCTGTTTACTTGTTTTTTTAATGGGATCGGTGATTGTAACATATCCGGCCATTTTATGATCAATAGCAATATAGGATACCGTTTTTCCCTGCTCCTGCTCCTGCCTTACCCTTTGCTGAAGCTCTTCGGAAACCTCCAGGTTGAGCTGCTGCATCAGTTTTTCATTCCCGATAGCTACTTCTTTTCCTGAAGTTTCTCCTGTCACTCCTTTCCCTGTGACAGCATTAAAATCTGAAGCTTCAAAAAGGGCAATTTTACGCTCCTTTGCATAATTCACTGTAGCACTGGCCAGCGGGTGTTCACTTTGTGAATTCACCGAAGCCAGGTATTTGATCACTTCTTCTTCGGAAAAATCTGAATTAGCCACCACTTTTTCTACTGAAGGTTTTCCTTCAGTAATAGTTCCTGTCTTGTCGATTATAAGCACATCGATCTGGTTCATTTGTTCCAGAGACTGCGCGTTCTTGATCAAAACTCCATTTTGTGCTCCTTTCCCTACACCTACCATAACCGACATTGGCGTAGCCAATCCAAGCGCACAGGGACAGGCGATAATAAGCACTGCAATGGCATTGATCAATGCATATACATATTGTGGTTCGGGACCGTAGATCGCCCAGATGATGAATGTAATAACTGAAATAAATACCACCACCGGCACAAAATAACCTGAGATCCGGTCGGCCAATTTTTGAATGGGCGCCTGCGAACGGCTGGCATCGTTGACCATCTTGATGATCTGCGCCAACAGCGTCTCGTTTCCAACTTTTTCAGCAACCATGGTAAAGCTGCGGTTGCCGTTAATGGTTCCCGAAGTCACCTTATCGCCTTCCACTTTTTCCACCGGAATGGGTTCTCCTGTGATCATCGACTCGTCGATGTTGGTTTCCCCCTTCTGAATACTTCCGTCTACCGGAATCTTTTCTCCCGGTTTCACCCGTAGTATGTCGCCCACTTCAATTTTGTCGGTATCTATAACTTTTTCTTCGCCGTCTACTACAATAGTAGCTTTGTTGGGAGCCAGTTTTAGCAACTCTTTGATAGCGGAATTGGTGCGGCTGTGGGCCCTCGCTTCCAGTACCTGCCCCATCAGCACGAGGGTTAAAATAACAGTAGCAGCTTCAAAATATACATGTACCGTTCCTGCCGGGGTTTTGAATTGCGCCGGAAAGAAATCAGGAAATACCATTCCGAACACGCTGAACAGCCAGGCCACCCCGGCACCAATCCCGATGAGGGTAAACATGTTCAGGTTCCAGGATTTAATGGATCGCCAGGCACGTTCAAAGAACATCCAGGTGGCGTAGAACACCACCGGTAGCGACAGGGCGAACTGCACCCAATTCCATGCCTTAAGCTCCATCAGCTCAAACAGCGGATTTTTAGAGATCATTTCAGACATGGCGATCAGGAAGATTGGCAGCGTAAAAGCCACCGCTATCTTGAACTTTTTGACCAGTTTGTTGTAGGTCTTCTTTTCTCCGGAAACATCGGGTTCTATTCGCACCAGGTCCATTCCGCAGATGGGACAGCTTCCCGGTTCGTCTTCTACGATCTCGGGATGCATTGGGCAGGTGTATTGCGCTTTTGCAGGCGCCAAACTCACCTCTTCCACGAGATCCATTCCGCAAACAGGACAATCGCCGGGTTTGTCATAGGTCTTGTCGCCCTCACAATGCATGGGGCAATAATAAGTTCCCGTGCCTTTGCCTGCAGGCTTCTTAGGTTTGGGTGGCGCCGAAGCATCCTGCCCCGGCAGAAAAATATTGTAAGAACCGGCTTCCTCCAGCAGCGCTTCCTGGAAAGCAGTGACCGGCACCGGTTTCTTCATCGTCACAACAGCCTTTGCCTTTTCAAGGTCCACTTCGACCTTTTCAACTCCTTCTACTTTCTGCAGCACATCCTGCACATGTTCGCGGCAACCGCTACAGGTCATTCCCACGATCTCAAACTGTTGCTGGATGACTCTGCCAGCGTTCTTGTCTAAAATGTGATAATTGCCGCCGTTTTTTTGCAGGGCATCTTCAAAAACTCCTGTTTTTATGTGCTGCTGCATTTCGACCTCAGCTTCTGCTTTTTCAAGATCTACCGAGGCACGAATCACGCCGTCGACTTTGTTCAGGGTTTCCTCAACGTGAAAGCGGCAGCCGTTACAGGTCATTCCGGTGATTAAATAAGTATGCTTCATTCCTCCTTTGGCTTCCGAAGAAGAGGTCTCAAAAATGGCATTTTTGGAGGGTGTCTTTTTTTCATCTTCGGAAGGAGAAGATTCTTCAACTCTGGCAAAGTTTGGAACTTTGCCAGAGTTACTCGCAGCAATGTGATATTTCCCGCCTTCCTTCTGAAGCGCAGCCTCAAAAACCTCAACCGGAATGTGCTTGTCCATCGAAATGACAGCTTCAGCTTTTTCAAGATTTACATCGGCTTTTTGAACGCCTTCAACCTCCTGCAGTGTCTTCTCAACATGTGAACGGCAGCCGTTGCAGGTCATGCCGGTAACTGTATAAGTGTGAGTCATAGCCGCTTCCGGAGAAGAGGATTTTCCGGGATCAACTTTTCCAAAGTTTTGATCATCATGTGAGAAATTCCCTTCAGATTCTTCAACTCTGGCAAAGTTTGGAACTTTGCCAGAGTTACTCGCAGCAATGTGATATTTCCCGCCTTCCTTCTGAAGCGCAGCCTCAAAAACCTCAATCGGAATGTGTTTGTCCATCGAAATGACGGCTTCAGCTTTTTCAAGATTTACATTGGCTTTTTGCACGCCTTCCACCTCCTGCAGTGTCTTCTCAACATGTGAACGGCAGCCGTTGCAGGTCATGCCTGTAATTTTATAGATGTGTATCATTTTCTTTGAATTTATTCTACAAAGTTCGCAGAATAAGGGCAGTTACTCTTATACAATTGTAGAATAATGTGGCAAAATTCTGGAGAGGGAACAAATAGAATGTGTTGTAAATAACACCTGAGGGGACTTAATTCTGTTAGCTAAAACAGTTCTTAGCTACAGCATTGCTCCTCCTTAGGTGAACTTACTTCCTCCAGTTCTCTATCAGTGAGATTTTCCCAGCTATTGAGGTATTCCTCTTTATCTATGTCCTGGTCCAACTTAAGGTCTGGATCTATTAATAAAAAGGTTTTTTTTAATTCGCTGAATGGTCTGTAACCGGTAATTTGGTAAGTTTTTTCTCTGTAGGTGATCAACAGAGTAGGAAACCGTGTTATTCCCCCGGCCTTTGTCTGGTCCAGGTCTGCTTTGAAATTGTTGCTTACCTCATCTGAAAATAGATCTTTTTCGAATTTTTCTTTTTTCAGAATAAGTTTCTGCTCGAGTTCCCGGGCGATTTCCAGGATAACATCTACTTCGCCAATATTCCTTTGATGCATCATTACGGCCTCCCTTAATTTCCGCAGCATAGCTTCTTCTGCTGTTTTTGATTGTAAAGCAGCTGCCTTGACAGCCATACAGGCCAAATAAGAAGTATCAACGGGATTAGAAATCCAGAGGTCTTCTTTAATAGGCTGGCCAGACATGTTCCGGGCCTGCATCCAGAGAGGTCCCAGTTGCGCAGGACGGGCCACATCATTCATTTGGTCATTGTAGTTTTTCCAGTCTCTTAAAAGACCGCCCATCACATAGTTTATGTGCAGGCGGTCTTTCAAAAGAAATCTTAGTTTTCGCAGTTGAGGTTCAAAAGCCCAACTCCAGCAGCAAAGAGGATCGGTAAAATAATCTACTCTAATTATTTCCATAAAAGAGATTCTTTAGTATTTACTCCATTGCGCCTCACCTTTGGGCATGGCTTTTTTTATTTCTTCGAATTTCTTTTTACTCAGTTCCTTATTCTTCTTGTCCACCTCTTTTGGATCTCTTTCAGGTTTGCTATTTCCCTTGGTCATGCCTTTGGTTTTCCTTATATGCTCAATAGGATCTGAAATATATTCCCAGGTTTCCCCCATCTCAGGGCTTTTACCTTCATTCCAGGGTCCTCTTACGTCTTCTCCATTGGAAAGGTTGAAATATTTATTACTGAAGTTAGGGTCACTTTGCAGCACTCCTGGTGGGAAGTTTGGTTCAATTGTTTCCAATGCAGCCTGGAACATCTGGAAATGTGCTACCTCGCGCGTCATCAGGAATCTCAATGTATCTTTCACATGAGGATCATCTGTGTGCTGCATGAGATATTCATAAACGATTTTTGCTCTGGATTCGGCAGCAATGTTTGATCTTAGATCTACTGAAAGATCACCATTGGCAGTCACATAAGCTGAAGTCCATGGATTTCCATTACTGTCTGAAAGTGTAGGCCCGCCTCCGGAAAGGTTGAAGAATTGAGGATTCACCATTGCGTTGTGGATAAAATCTTCTTTGGACGCTTTTCCTTTTAACAAAGCCATAATTTCTGATTCCTCTGCGGCATTTTTAAGATCTCCGTGGATACCTTTAAGAAGCATCTGGATAGTTGCACCAACTATTTCAAGATGACTGAATTCTTCCGTAGCAATATCCATTAAAAGATCATACTTATCTGGATGTACCTGTTTTGCTGCAAAAGCCTGCGTAAAATACTGCAGAGCAGCCTTTAATTCTCCGTTGGCGCCTCCAAACTGCTCCAGTAGCAAAGTGGCAAAAGCAGGATCGGGTTGAGAAACCCTGGCATTAAATTGTAATTCTTTAACGTGGTAAAACATAGTAAATAAATTAGCGGTTAATAAATAAAATTTTGAATATTTAATTTATCACCTTTCTTACTTAACCACGGTTAATTCTTTTGTAAAGTTCTGTTATTGTTCTTATTATGGTAATCCTTCTGAGGTTTAGAACTATTTTAGTTTTGCCAGCTCTCAAATTTCTTCTGCGGAAGGAATGGGATCTTTTACTAATTTCAGAAAACAAGAATGAAGGTAGTTCTGGAGGTATGGAAGCCGGGGAAAAATCAAAGCTGCGGCTGGCGGAAAATGCATTCTCCTGAAGCCTGAGAAAAAATTTACAGCTTATCGAGCGGAATACGCTTCTTCTCTTTAACCTGTTTGTAATGCGTAGGCGTTAAAGCCGGTAACTTTTTTGAACTGCTTACTCAGGTGGGAAACGCTCGAGTAGTTGAGCTGCAATGCGATCTGGCTTAGCGACAGCTCATCGTAAACCATCAATTCTTTGACCTTTTCTATTTTTTGCAGAATTACATACTGCTCGATGGTCACGCCCTGTACTTCGGAAAAGAGTTTGCTTAAAGCCGAATAATCCTGGTGAAACCTTTCTGAAAGGTATTCTGAAAATGTCATTTTTGGAGCAGCTTCCGGATTCTGATCACCTCCAAAACCGCTTTTTTGATGCTTTCTATGAGCCGGGTCTTCCTGTCGTCAATGATCTCAAACCCAATTTTCTGAAGCTCCTCGTCAAGTACTGCTTTTTCCGAAGAAGAAAGCTCAGAGACCAGCTCTACTTCTCCCAAAGTGACTGTAAGGTACTGAAGTCCGCGCTGTTCCAGCACAGACTTCAGCATCATAATACAGCGGTCACAGACCATATTTTTAATGTAGAGCTTCACCTTCTAAAAAGGTTATTTAATGGTATCCTTAACGCTTCCGCAGTTGAGCATTTTATCGCCATAATACGGATTCCTTATCTCTTTTGAAGAAGCTAACCAGTAACCACCTTTACCTTCAAAGGCCATAGGGCAAAACTGCTTATAAACTTCTCCCGATGAAAGGGCTCCACGCATCATTCCTTCCATAGCATCAGAAAGATCTGAAAAAGCAGTCCTTTGCACATTTAAGTCGTCTGCCTGGGCTATTTTTTGGGCAGCCTCGAGAGCTTCGGTGCTTCCGTTCGCGTTCTGCAGAGCTTCCACGAGCATTTTTCCGCCGTTTTGAGCTTCAGCAGCATCAGAATTTACGAGTGCCATTCGCACGTGGTTGTAGTGCCCATAAACAGGTGACATTTTTTGGTCTTTGAATTCGAGGTTCATAGCCATGTCGCCGCTCATATCTTCCATATCGCCCATGTCATGCTCCTCCCCGTCCTGCATGTGCATCTCATTTTGCACCGGCATACTCACGTCATTATCTACATCTTTTTCCTTGTTCTCATCACCACAGGAAGCAAAGCTTAACATTCCCGCAAAAAGGCTGAACATAAAGGCATTTCTAAGTACTTTTTTCATTTTTTATGTTTTTGATTATTCTTTATTTTAAAGCGTAAGATCTTGTTTTTTATTTTTAGCTAACTCTTCAAAGAAATCAACCAGTTCCTTTTTTTGATCTTCAGAAAGCCTGGCGTTCCAATGAGTAAGGGTATAAGATTTTAATGGCATTTCTCCTTCCTCCACCTGTTCGGCTACCTCTTCCAGCTTATGCTGCTTCTTTTTTGCCGAGTATTGATCAAATTCATCAAAATTGAGTTCCTCCTTACCTTCTTCGACGTGATCCTGAATATACCAAAGCACCGGCTGAATATTATCATACCATAGATAAGTCGTGTTGTTACTATGACAGTCATAGCAGGAGGTTCGTAAGGTTGCCTGAAGAGATGGCGGAACATTATAACGCGCCTCAAATGCTGCACCCGCCTCGACGCCGGGATTATGGTTTTTCTCTACCGGAAAAAACTGCACAACAATAAGTCCAATTACCAGGACGATCAAAAAAATTTTTAGAGCTTTCATTTATGGATTGATTTTTAATTGGTACTGCAATTTAACATTTCTAAAGCACATTCGTCTTTAGAGTTTCCTACTAATATTCTAAAGATTCCCTTAAGATTCCGCTATCGAGCCAACTTCTTTGATTGAACCTTTGGTTTCTGCTAAAGAACTTTCCAAAAATGTCATTTTTAAAATAGGACCGAAAGGCCTCCCCCGGCACCAAAGCGGCTGTCATAACTTCCCATCAATTTGTAGTTTTTACTCAGCACATATTCAAGACCGGCCTGCCAGGTAGTCTCGTCCAAATAATCTTTACCCGTAGGCAAGTCATTGTTCCAGCCAAAATCTGCCTGATACTCGACTTCTCCAAAGACGGCGATTCTTGGAAAGACCATTACCTCAGCATCAAAAGCCACCTGGGGCCGCAGTTTATTATCGATGCGCAGTTCAGAATTGATCAAAAGCGGCAACAGGTATCTTATCCCTGCCACGGCTGTGGTCTCTAATTCGTCAAGGCTATCTTCCATTTCATTTTCTACGCTCACCCCTCCAAAAAGACGAAAATAATCATTGAGATAGCGCTCATAGCTGAATTCTGCTTCTATATTTTCATTCCAGCCATACTCGGCCTTCGCCGTGAATTGATTCCTTATGTTGGTGGCCGTCGCGTATGCTTCGGTCATATGACTGGCTCCTGTAGCTTCTCCCCAAACGAACATATGATTGGCTTCGGTAGTAAGTGTAGACAGTGGAAACTCCTTCAGCCTTTCATCTCTTGCTCCGCCATAGCTAAAGACCCTGGCCATGCCGCTGTTAAGGTGATAAAGTATGTGACAGTGGAAGAACCAGTCACCATATTCATTGGCATCAAATTCAATAACCGTCTTTTGCATTGGCGCCACATCTACAGTATGCTTAAGCGGCGAATATTCGCCATTTTTGTTCAGTACCCTAAAGAAGTGCCCGTGCAGGTGCATTGGGTGGTGCATCATGGTAAGGTTGTTCAAAGTGATCCTCACCTTTTGACCCTGTTTTATCTTGATCTTATCGGTCTCTGAAAGTGGAACTCCATTGATGCTCCAAATGTACCTGTTCATGTTCCCGGTGAGGTTAAACAGCAGTTCCTTCATTGGCTTATCCCCTTCAAAAGTGGTCTTTTTGGGAGATCTCAAATAATCGTAATTGAACTGTGGATTCCCGCCGGTTTTCATATTCCCACCAATGACTACGGAATCGGGCAGCACATAACCCAATTCCATATCCATGTCCATGTCATCATCCATTTTCATCTTATCATCTCCGTCCATTTTCATTTTGTGACCTGTGGAATCCTGATGTTTATGCATGTCCATTTTTTCAGAATTCATGCCGGCCATTTCCTTATCCATCTTCATTCCTCCCATGTCCATGCTGTACTTTTTCATGGTTGCTATGGAATCGTTCTTTCCGGGACGAAATTTAGAAGCCGGCGCACCCATTTTCATGTCCATAGACATCATGCGCTTCATCATTTCAATAAGGTCGGGTTTGGGAATTTTAGGCGCTTCAAGAGTTGCTCCTTTCCCAATAAATGCTGAAGCCTCTCCCGAACCGTCCTGGGCGGTTGCACGCACCTGCAGCCGGCTATCTTCAGGAACGGTCACAATGAAATCATAGGTTTCGGCTACGGCAATAAGGGTCTTGTTCTTTTTTACCGGCACCACGTCCATTCCGTCGGCTGCTACCAGCATTGGATCTTCCCCTCCAAAGGTTAACCAGTAATAGGTAGCGGCAGATGCATTCACAAAACGCAGCCGCACCTTTTCTCCGGGTTCAAAATTCGGATACTCCTGTTGTGGTTTCCCGTTGACCAGGAAGAGGTCAAAAAGGTTATCAGAAATAGCCATATCGGGCATGCGCTGCCAGGACATCTTAAGTTTTGCTCCCAGCGCGTTCTTTTTTAGCACCTTATTGAGGCTTTGTACCTGCCCTTTTTTAATGAGATACCATTCATTTCCCATCTTCAGGTTCCTAAGCTGCTGAATAGGGTTTTCGTCCATCCAGTCAGAAAGAACCAGCACCAGGTCCTTGTCGTAATCTAAAGTTTGTTCTTTGGGGTTGATCTGAATTGAACCGTATACCCCCCTTTGCTCCTGCAGGCCGGTATGTGAATGATACCAATAGGTTCCCGATTGTTTTAAGGCGAATTCATAAGTAAAAGTTTCACCCGGCCTTATGGGTGGCGTAGAAAGATAAGGTACTCCATCGTAGAAGTTGGGAAGCAGAAGGCCATGCCAGTGCACCGAAGTTTCCTCATCCATTTTATTGGTGACGTGGATCTTCACATATTCTCCTTCGGTAAATTCAAGTGTGGGCCCGGGAATCTGCCCGTTAATGGTCATTGCCTTAACGTCTTTTCCGGTAAAATTGACCGTCTCCTCATCGATGACAAGATTATACTCATGCACCGGCAGGTTGTCGACGTTTCCTTCAACAGAGGCCCTTTTCTGGCCAAAACTGCTTAAACCAGTGAATAAAAGAACTGCAATAAATACTGATCTCATTATCTTTCTACTCATGTTACTTCATCTTTTCTATTCCTGAATAAATTACTTAAATATCTTACTTAACCAGCATCCCGTGGGACAGGTTAAAGCCGTTCCATTTTTACCATTTTTGAGAAGTCATTGAGGCTTAGCCAAAAAGATATGATTACACTTAAACTTTAATGGCCTGTATAACACAAAATTAACTTGAACCTCCTTATCCTATTTAATTATGAGCCTCCAAAAAAGCCGTTTTACCTCAATACCGAAGTAACTTCTCCACAGGTCATCATAGCTTCTCCATAGTACGGATTTCTCACTTCCTTTGAAAGGCTAAGCCAGTCTGCACCCCTGTTGCTATTGGCCATAGGACAACGATGCACAAAGACCGGCGTGTCTATTTCATCCAGATTTGACGCAAAAGCGACCATATCCTGGGATAGGATGATGAAATGGTCCCGCTGATTCTCCAAAACATCGTTTTCAAATATTGCCTGGAGCATTTTGTTGAGCTCCTTCACATGAGAGACCTCCATGGTCCCCAGATTAGCTGTTTTCAAGCTTTTCACCTCCTGCCGCATCTTATAAGCTGCCGCCTTTACAGCTTCTACATCTGAATTTACGAAGGCATCTTTCAGCTCGAAATATGCGCTGAGCACGGTTGTAAAATCTTTCTGAAAAGTTTCGGGTAGCTGCATCTTCATCTGTCCGGGATCCCGGGGCATTCCTTCGCTGGCATTCATCATTGATTTTTTTCCCTGCAACTGCGCGGCGGCGTCAACGGTAAATGTTCCATTCACCACTATTTCGTCCCCGTTCTCCAGGCCTTCAAGCACCTCGTAAGATTCCCCCAAAGCTCTTCCCAGTTTCACTTCCCGCATTTCAAAAACGGGCTCGTTGGGCGCTGGTTTCACATAAACAAGAGATCTCTCTCCTGTCCAGAGCACTGCAGATTTTGGGATGATCAATGATTGTTCACCCTGAGTCACTCCTGTTGTTGCTATCTCTCCCTGCACAAACATTCCTGGTTTGAAGATATCGCTCTTGTTCTCCAGTTCTGCCCGCACCATGACCGTTCTTCTTTCAGAATTTAAAACGGGATCAATAAAGGAAACAGTTGCTTTGAACTCCCTGTCAGGATAGGCATTAGTGGTAATATTGATCTCCTGCCCCTCTTCAATATTCCTAATCTGGTTCTCATAAGCGTCAAAGACCGCCCATACGCTGTTCAAATTGGCAATTTTGTAAAGTGGCTGTCCCTGCTTCACATAATCTCCTTCCTGCACAAGTTTTTCAGTCACCGTACCGTTCAGTGTAGCGTAGACCGGGAAAATTCTCCCGTACTCCGCCTGAAGCCTCAATAGCGTCTATTTGCTTATCTGAAAGTTTCCACAGCTTCAGTTTATTTCTTACCGCCTTGTACAAAGCAGGTTGTTTTTCTTTCATTTTTGAGGCCGTAAGCAACTCCTGCTGGGCTGCTACCAGTTCGGGGGAATAAATGGTTGCCAGCAACTCGCCACGGTTCACATTTTCACCCGTGAAATTCACATTAAGTTTTTCGATCCTGCCGGCAAAGTAGGCCACCTGTACGGCATTAGCTTCCTCGTTCACCTGTATCTTACCCGAGAGCTTCAGGTTATTTCCGGTTGCCTCTCCTCCTCCTACGCTAGTGGTTTGTATGTTGGCCAAAGCCAGAGCATTTTCTGTCATTTTGAACTGATCTACATTCAAACCGTCTGCTCCCGCTTCTGCAGGAATGAGTTCCATTCCGCAGATGGGACAGTCTCCCGGTTCGGATTGCATGATCTGCGGATGCATAGAGCAGGTCCACATTTGAGTGGTTTCTTCGGAATGTTCCTGTTCAACTTCACTTTTTCCTTCAGAAGAATTGAACAGCCAGTAACCTAAAAGAAGGCCGGCAGCAAGGATTCCTATGTATATGAGTATTTTTTTCATCTTATTTTGTATTGAGATCAAGTCCTGTTAATTCGTCAAATAATTTACCAGAGCCGTTTGCTGGTAATAATTTTTCACGGCTTCGATCAATCCTGTCTGGAACTTAAGCTGTAACTCCTGTACGTCAAGCACATCATCAAAGTCAATAGTTCCTGTTTCATAACTTCGCACGAGGATCTCCTCCGCATCTTTTGCCTGTTCAATATTCCGTAGAAAAGTTTCGGCGGTGATCTTTGCTGATGTCCGGCTGTTGAGCGCGGCGGCAAGAAGGGTTTCGAGCTTATTGAGCCGTTCATCCCGTTGCGCCTGAATTTCCTTTTGTCTTATCTCATTCTGCCGGGTAACCGACCTGAATTTATTGTTAAAGATTGGAATAGAGACCGATACCATAGGCATAAGAATATCCTTTCCATTTTCGTCAACAACCATGTCTGTTCGCTCTGCCACAGGAATATAATCCAGTCCGAATCCCAGCTTCGGAAGGGCTTCTTTCCGGTTGAGCAATTCAGCTTCAGAAACAGATTCATACAAGCGGTCGAACTTCAACAATTCCGGATGTACTTCTGCTACTTCCATATCTTCTATGATTTCTTCCTGCGGAATTGCCATGGAATCAACTAACATTACATCCATCTCTTCCCGACGGTTCAACAGGTTGTTGAAATTCACTTTTTCAGCATCAAATTCCTGCGCCAGGGTTTGCTTTTGCTGCGCCAACTCATTTTGCCTCATTTGAAGCCGAAGCACATCTACTGCCGAAGCACTGCCCACTTCAAGAGAATTAAGGGCCAGTTCGTGATAGGCATCAAGCAGTTCAATGTTCTCTCCAATCACCTCCTGTCTGGCCTGCAAAGAATACAGGCGGTAATAGGATTGAGCTACAGAGAGGGCCAGTTTTCGTTTAGCCATCGCCACTTCTACGTATTCGGCGTCGGCCATGGAAGTAGCATAATTTTCCCTGGCAGTAATAGTCCCAAACCACGGGATCATTTGCTTCACCGAAAAACGTGCTCGTTGAGCCCCCGTTCTTGTCTCGGGTTCACTTACAAAATAACCGGCACTGAATTCTGTATCGGGCAGCGTATTTACCTCGTTGATTTTCTCTGTAGCATAATCGTAACGCAGTTCGTAAGCGTGAACTTCAGGGTTGTTCTGCTCTGCTTCCCGGATGTAGGTTTCGAGTTGCTGCCCGAATACTTCGGGAGTAACCGAGATCAAAAAAAGGAAAAATAGCGGCCAAATTCTTTTCGGCAGAAACTTTTGCCTTCCGGCTGTTGTTATCATTTCCATTCTTATTGTGTTTTTCTATTCTTTAACTGCGATTCTTTCCGCCAGCTAAACAGCACCGGAACCACGAACAGGGTCATTAATGCAATCAACATTCCGCCAAAACCCGGGATCGCCATGGGGATCATGATGTCGCTTCCCCGGCCGGTGGAGGTAAGTACAGGCAGTAAAGCCAAAATTGTAGTTGCAGTGGTCATCAAACAGGGTCGTATCCTTTTCTCCCCAGCTTCGATCACAGAAGCCCTTATTTGATCTTTAGTTTCCGTCACATTGCGACCAAAGGATTGTGTGAGATAGGTGGCCATAACCACCCCATCGTCTGTGGCAATCCCAAACAAAGCGATGAATCCAACCCAGACTGCCACACTTAGATTTATAGTATGCATCTGGAAAAGATCCCGGAGGTTTTCTCCAAAGAAATTGAAGTTCATAAACCAGTCCTGCCCGTACAGCCAGATGAGTAAAAATCCACCCGCGAAAGCAACGGCTATTCCTGAAAAAACCATTAGGGAAGTAGAGACCGACTTGAACTGGAAGTAAAGGATCAAAAAGATGATTAATAAAGACAACGGCACAACGACTGATAGTGTCTTTTCCGCCCTCAGCTGATTTTCATAGGTCCCGGTAAATCTATAGGTAACTCCATCGGGCACGCTTAATTCCCCCGACTCAATCTTTTCCTTAATAAGAGCCTGTGCATTTTCAACCACATCTACTTCTGCATAACCATCTATTTTATCAAAGAGCACGTATCCCACCAGGAAAGTATCTTCACTCTTGATCACCTGCGGACCCTGCTCATACCTAACATCCACAAGCTCTCCCAGCGGGACCGGACTTCCACCCTCAACAGGTACGTATATATCCTTGATATCTTCAGGACTGGAACGAAGTTCTCTGGGATATCGTACCCTCATGCCGTAGCGTTCCCGTCCTTCGACTGTCTGGGAGATCACCATTCCCCCAACAGCCACTTCCAGGACCTGTTGCACATCTTCAACAGCAATCCCGTAGCGGGCAAGTCGCTCTCTTTTAATGTCGATGAGGAGATATGGTTTACCCACGATCCTGTCGGCAAAAACAGCTTCGTCTTTTACGCCTTCAGCTTCTTTTAGAATATCTTCCAGCTTCAGCCCAAAAGTTTCTATGGTCTTTAGGTTCGGTCCTTTGACCTTAATTCCCATAGGCGCACGCATTCCGGTTTGCAGCATGACCAGGCGGGTTTCTATGGGCTGTAATTTTGGCGCTGAAGTCACTCCGGGCAATTTTGTGACTTTTACAATTTCATTCCAGATATCATCGGGAGAATCAAAAGTTGGTCTCCAGTTCCTGAAGTATTCTCCATCTTCATCAGGGATCAACTGCTCCCGATTAACCTTCAAAGGATCTTTGACAAGTGAGCCTTCGTATTTTTCTACATGCTCTACCTCGTTATTGGGATTTAATGCCAGTTTCCCATTTTTCAGTTCAAAGAATCCGTCTTCATTGACGCGGTAACGTTGTTGCTCCCTTTCTTCATTCAGCATGTATTCAGATTTGTACTGAATAATATTTTCATACATGGAAATAGGCGCGGGATCCAGGGCAGATTCTGTACGGCCTGCTTTTCCTACCACAGTTTGCACTTCAGGGATACTCGCAACGGCCATGTCCAGTTGCTGGACAACTCTTTTGTTCTCTTCGACCCCGGCATGAGGCAGCGACGTAGGCATCAGCAAAAAAGACCCTTCGTTAAGTGAAGGCATAAATTCTTTGCCGGTATTCCGCATGATCAAAAAGCCAATAATGACAATAACGGTGGGAATAGAAAGGAACAGCATTTTGTTATCTAAAGCCCAGCCAAGAATACGGGTGTAATACCTTCTAAAAAGGGTAAAAATCCCCAGCAGTCCAAATGAGATCAATCCCACGAACAGGAAGTTCATAAATACGCTCCTGTCAAAACCAAGCGGTCTCCAGTACTCTGCCAGCAAATAAACAATGGCAAAGGCTGAGATAAAGATGTTTATAAGGTTAGATCTTTTTGGAGTGATCCTTTTTCTAAGAAGCAGAATACCTGTAGTCCCGTAAGCCACAGCTATAATTCCAATAAAATATCCAAAAACCAAAGAAGTTATTCCGGCTACTATGAGGAATATATTTACTCCAAGGCCTACGCTGGTTCTTGCAGTTCGCTTTTTAAAGAAGGTAGCGGCAAACGGCGGAATTAAAAACAGTGCAACTACGAGAGAAGCGGTAAGTGCCATGGTCTTTGTAAACGCAAGAGGCCTGAACAGTTTTCCTTCGGCTCCTACCATAGTAAACACCGGAATAAAGCTGATAATGGTGGTAAGCACCGCGGTCAAAATAGCTCCTGAAACTTCGGAAGTAGCATTGTAAACTATGGTATTTATCGGCAACTTATTTCCATTTTCATCCTGCCCGTGTTCGTCGAGATGCCGAAGTATATTTTCTGACAATATCACCCCAACATCTACCATGGTACCAATAGCAATAGCGATCCCTGATAGCGCCACAATATTCGCAGGAACACCAAACAGCTTCATTGAAATGAACACCATGAGCACCGCAACAGGTAAAAGGCCAGAGATAAGCACTGAGGCCCTAAGGTTATAAACCATTACGATTATGACAAGGATAGTAATAAGGATCTCAAAGCTTAGGGCCTCATTTAATGTCCCCAGAGTTTCATGGATCAATTCTGTCCTGTCATAGAATGGCACAATAGTGACCTGTGAAGTGCGCCCGTCGCTTAATTCTTTTGAAGGAAGTCCACCACTTATCGCCGCGATCTCGTCCTTCACATTATTGATCACCTCCAGTGGATTGGCACCATATCTTGCTACCACAACTCCCCCAACAACCTCGGCTCCTTCTTTATCAAGTATCCCTCTTCTCTGCGCAGGACCTAAGGAAACATTCGCTATATCTTTTATTCGAATGGAGGTAAAATCTTCGGAAGTGACCACCGCATTCTCAATATCTTCGATAGACTTGACGTATCCCAGGCCGCGAACCAGGTATTCTGCCTGATTGATCTCCAGGGTCTGCGCTCCAATGTCCCTGTTACTCTCTTTTACAGCCATGACCACTTCTTTCAAACCGATGTTGTACTGACGCATCAGTTCGGGATTCACATCGATCTGGTACTCCTGCACGTAGCCACCAATGGAGGCAACTTCAGAAACCCCGCTGGCTCCGGAAAGGGCATATTTGACGTAATAATCCTGAATGCTTCGCAATTCATGAAGATCCCAACCACCGGTAACATTTCCGTCTTTGTCGCGGCCTTCAAGCGTGTACCAGAAGATCTGGCCAAGCCCGGTAGCATCAGGTCCTAGAGTAGGATTTACACCTTCGGGCAATAAATTGGCCGGTAAGGAATTTAGTTTTTCGAGGATCCGGCTACGGCTCCAGTAAAATTCGACATCCTCTTCAAAAATGATATAAATGCTCGAAAATCCGAACATGGAAGAACTCCGTATTGTTTTAACCCCCGGTATTCCAAGCAAAGAAGTGGTTAGCGGGTAAGTGATCTGGTCTTCGATGTCCTGTGGTGACCTACCGGGCCATTTGGTAAAAACGATCTGTTGATTTTCACCAATATCCGGAATAGCATCAACAGCAACGGGATCTGTAGGAAGAATGCCCGTTTCCCAGTTGAAAGGAGCGGTAACTATTCCCCATCCCACAAAAAGGATCAATAGCAGGACAGCGACCAGTTTGTTTTCTATAAGAAACTTTATGCCTTTGTTTAGCATTAGAAAGAATTTAAGTAATTAGAAAAAGCCCGGGTATAAGAACCCGGCGCCTGGACCATATTTTTGGTCAGGTGCGATCATTCTAAAAACTTAAATCAAATAAGGAAGGTCTCGTCCAGCAAATGGATGTCGTAGACGAGTAAAGGCGGGGAATAATCTGAAAAAGGAACAACCTGCTGTGGCAGCTCTTCAAAAAGCTCAACATAAGAATAGGTAAAGGAGGCTAGGAAGACCTGCTGATGCAGATCAAGATCGAAAAATGACATTTTTAGATCCTTTTGTCCTTCTATGGAAACCTTTTGGTCTTTACACCCGTCTTCTCCCGACATAGCTGCGGAAGAATGCTCCATGCCACAGGATTGAGCTTCAGAAAACACGGCCTGGTCCACCAGCATCGTTCCGCAGAAATGTTTATCTACGGTAAAAGACATAGTGGAAAACAGCACTAAAAGTGCCATTAAAGAAGATGCCGATTTCTGAAAAACCTTTTTCATCAACTACAAAAATACGTATTTTTTTGAAAAGCAGAAGAAATCCTAAAATGGATCTGCCTTTTCTGTGATACAGATCAGTTTTTATAGGGGCCATTTTCCCATTTCTAAAGACTTCCGAAGAAAAATGAAATTCTAATAGCTGGTTTCTGTGATCTTTTTCTGAAGCCGGTAATAATAGAATGCCGGCAGCAGGATCAACACCAAAACGGGATGCGCCAAAAACCTTCGCACATAAAAAGCCGGCAGGTAATTATCTGTGTGTATATGGCTCATTAAATAGATGAACAGCGGGAACAGCACCAGGAAAAAACCCGCATAAATAATCCCCGAAAATTTAATAATGCTCCTGCTTTGAAAAGCTACGTACAGAATGACCAGAGAAATGACTGTATTCACAAGGAATCGCAGAAAAACATTGAAAAACATCCAAGTTGGGATATGTAATTCATTTTGAAAATCTTCTTCAAAAAAATACATAAAAGGATCATAGAAGAAGGAGTACTCATACAACCTCACCAATGCCAGCAGGCATACCAGCAAAAGAATGACCGATATTTTTATCCAGGGCTTCATGTTTTAATTTGATATGAATATATCCTTATCCACAGCAGCCAGAGCAGGAACACCGTGCCATAGATCACCAGGGGAAAGGCTACAGAATGTAGAAAATAAGCCTTCATAGGATATTCATAGATGCCTATCGCCATGAGAGCAATCCTCGCCACATTGATCGCGTAAATAATGACCGCCCCTGCGAGAATGTAAAGCAGCGTTGCCCTCACCCTTCCGAAGAAGGCGAGCATAAAAGAGACGAACAAAATAATAATACTCGCGGCATTGCAGCCCTCAATGATGCGCGCCACGAATTTGCCGTTCACCGTGAGATGCATGGTAGCCTCGGGAAAACCGGGTTCTATACTGGCATTGTAGCCAAAAGCATTCACTACCGCCTCACTTTGCAGCGCTACGAGATGCGTAAGATAATCGGGGTAAAAATCTCCTGAAGTAAAGCGCTGCAGGTACAGGTTGTACAAAAAGGCCAATAAGAGATAGGTTCCCAAAAAGGTAAAAATAAAGCGGATTACCGCTGCATATTTCTGAACCAGTTGAAACACTTTGTGCAGGAGGTTTTTTCAAAAGTATTGAATTTAAAAAGCATAGCATCGGTTTATTTTTGAATACTTTTGTTCAAAATTTTGAAACTATGTCTCTTCAGAAGTTAAAATCAAAAGTTGAAAATATATTGAAGGCAGAAGACGCTTCTGTAGATCTTCGTCTGCAAGAAGTTTGTGAGCTGCTAAAGGCCGAGGTGGATTATTACACCTGGGTTGGGTTCTACTTTAAGAACGGCGACAAAAACGAACTTAAATTAGGCCCTTTCGCGGGAGAACCTACAGATCATACTATCATTCCCTTCGGAAAAGGCATCTGCGGACAGGTTGCCGTTTCAAACCAAAATTTCGTGGTGCCCGATGTGAACGCGCAGGACAATTATATTGCCTGTAGCATACACGTAAAAGCTGAAATCGTGGTGCCTTTGTTCAAAAACGGGGAAAACATTGGCCAGATCGATATAGATTCCAACATTCCCGATCCTTTCACCGAAGAAGACGAACGTTTTCTTGAGTTCGTAAACGAAAAAGTGGCCGAGATCATCTAAACCAGATTAGTCCAAAACAGAAGAGGTTCCAAAAATGTCATTTTTGGAACCTCTTCTGTTTTTATTTAAAATGTTTATTCCCTGTGCAGCTCGTAGCTGCCACCATTTTGCAAGAGCATCATTTTATCTTCTTCGGGAGTGAATTCCAGCTTGAGTCCGGCGCGGGTGAACTGAAACTTGTTTGGCTCATAAGCCTCCAAAGGAAAAGTCTGCTGTCCCGTCGCCTGGCCTTTCAAAACGCCATTCTCTACAAAGACCTCAACCTTAAGCGGGAAAGTTTCACTGCCATAGGTGCCGGTAAATTTCTCAAGTTCTTCCGCAGGAATGTCAAGAGCCTTTTCAAAAGAGGGGATGGCATAATCCCTTCCGTAGAAAATACTTAGGGCGCCAATAAGAATATCATTAGTAGGAAGATCTGTACCGTTAGAAATATAGGCAATCGCGAGTCCGTCTTCAGGATTATAGGCTGCCATAGAATTGAACCCGTCAATACCGCCGGTGTGGCCATAGAGCTTTTTCTCAAAGAACGGGTAAGAAAATAAACCCATTCCATAGCCATTTTTCATGGTTTTCATTTTCTCCAGGCTTTCGGGTTTCACGACTTTCCCCTCAAAAAGGGCGGTGAAAAACTTGTTGAGATCTGTGGGGGTAGAGACCACTGCCCCGGCTCCTTTTGGAATGCTCATATCGGTCTCTGTACTCATAACCCAATCTTTTTCTTTTTTGTACGACTGGGCTTCGTGATTTGCCGTGTTGATCTTGCGACCATAATAGGTGTTTTCAAGCCCCAGCGGCTTGGTTATCCTCTCCTCTAGAAGCTGCGCATAATCTTTCCCGGTAATATCTTCGGCGATGAAACTCAACAGCACATAATTAGTGTTGGAATACTCGTTTTTAGCACCCGGTTCAAAGGCCGGCTCCTGAGAATGAAAAATCTCCAGCAGCTCCTGTTTCGTCTTTGGCTGCTCCATGTATGACTTATAATCTTCGGCATTCGTAAAATTGAAAAGGCCGCTTTGATGCCGCAGCATGTCTTCAATACTTATTTTTTCGGCATTTGGAATTGCCGGATAGAATTCTGAAAGTTTCGCATCCAACTGTAGCTTCCCCTCTTCTACCAACTGCATGATCATTGAGGCGGTGAAGGTTTTGGAAATGGATCCAATTCGATATTTCGTGTCGGCATCTGCCTTGATGTCCTTTTGAACATCCGCAAAACCAATAGCTCTTTGGTACACCTCTTCCCCATTTTCAAAAAGGGAAAGACTACCCATGCCTTTGTTGTTCTCTTCGACAGCGGCAAAAAGGCTGTCCATTTTTTGAACATCAAACTTTTGTGCGGTAAGGGTTGCCACACAAAAGAAGATGAAAAAGAGGTTAAGAATTTCTTTCATATCAATGTTTTTAAAGATTACATCCCGGTTCTTATTGCTTCCACAGGGTCAAGACGGGAAGCCGAAATTGCAGGTATTATCCCTGAAACAAGCCCAATCACTGCCGAGACTGCGGTACCAATGAACATGTTCCAGGGGGAAAGCACAAATTGAAAATCTCCCGTGAATTGTGAAACTATGATGGAGACGAGCCACACCAGGAAAAGACCAATTAAACCTCCTATGACCGCAAGGATCACGGCTTCAAAAAGGAACTGGAACAGGATGAAGCGGTTTTTCGCTCCCAATGATTTTTGAATTCCAATAAGGCTGGTTCTTTCCTTCACGCTTACAAACATAATATTGGCAATCCCGAAACCTCCTACAAGCAGGGAAAAACCGCTGATGATAAGGCCAATAAAGTTCATTTGGCCGGTTATGTTGTCTATAAAATCGGTAAAGCCCTGCAGCTGATTCACGAAAAAATTGTTGATCTCCTCGGTCTTTAGTCCTCTCATGTTCCTGAGCTGTTGGGAAACCATGGCTACAAATTCAGCGTTGTCGTCAACATCATCGCCGGGTTTGATCACGATCTGCGGAAAGGTCCCACGGTTATTGGCGCCATAGATCCTTCGCACCGCATTTACGGGAAGAAATACGTTGGTGTCATGACTGTTTCCGAAGAGATTAGAACCCATTTTTTCCAGCACTCCAATCACTGTGAATTTTCGACCATAAAGCCTCACCTCTTTACCCATGGGATCAAAACCTTCAAAAAGGGTTTCGGCCACATCATGGCCCAAAACAATTACGGGTGCGGCCCGCACAGATTCGGCTTTTGTAAAAAAACGTCCTTCTGAAAGTTGAAGGGCTTCTATATCGTAATATTCCGAAGAAACTGCACCAATACCCACATTAGTGGCAGTATTCTCATTGTATTTCACAGATTCCGACTGGACATTAAGCACATAAGAAACAGCCTCGGCCTCGGGCAAGTTGCGGTTGAGGTAATCGTATTCTTCATAAGTAACATCAGGGAACTGCTCTCTTTTCCACTGCGGGATCTCTGTAGGTCCAAAGGAAAAACGGGTAACAATAATGGTGCTGTTGTCAAGAGAGCTCAGGCTGCCCTTAATCTCCTTCTCCAGGGAATCTACTGCCGCAAGCACGGCAATAATAGAAAAGATACCAATGGTCACCCCCAGCAGGGAAAGCATCGTTCTTAGCTTGTTATTCTTTAAAGCGTTAATCGCGAAATTAAAGCTCTCTTTTAGTACCCTTAAATATATCAACATAGCTCTCTAAGGCCAAGTTTTACAACCGTTTCCACATAAGACGTTGCGGCGGCTCTTTCGTTACAAAATAAAATTACAAATAACCCGCTACAGATTTATATTTTGTGCTGAAATAACTACTTTTGCAACCTCAACAAAACCAACACAATGAGCGACTTAAAATCGGCTAAAACAGCTTTAATTTCAGTGTTTCACAAAGATGGCCTTGAGCCGGTGGTGAGAAAGCTGGATGAGCTGGGGGTCACGATCTATTCGACGGGAGGAACAGAAAAATTCATCAAGGATCTTGGCATCAACGTGGTACCGGTTGAAGATGTAACTTCTTACCCTTCGATCCTTGGCGGAAGAGTCAAAACCCTTCACCCAAAAGTCTTTGGTGGCATCCTTAACCGCAGCGGAAATGAACAGGACGAGGCTGAACTAAAGCAGTATGAAATTCCGCAGCTCGACATTGTGATCGTTGATCTTTACCCTTTCGAAAAAACTGTTGCTTCAGGAGCTTCGGAAGAAGACATTATTGAAAAAATAGATATTGGAGGCATCTCATTGATTCGTGCCGCCGCGAAGAACTTTAAAGATGTGCTTTGTGTTTCTTCGATGCAGGATTATTCTGAATTTCTCGAATTGATTTCCGAAGGAAAAGGAGCGACTTCCTTAAAAGACCGAAAGAGATTTGCTGCCAAAGCTTTTAATGTCTCTTCGCATTATGACACGGCCATCTTCAATTATTTTAATGAAGAAGAGGCTGCCTTCAAGGAAAGCTACACCGGCGGAATGGAGTTAAGGTACGGGGAGAATCCTCATCAAAAAGGGCATTTTTACGGGGACTTTGACGCGATGTTTGACAAACTTCACGGCAAAGAGCTATCTTACAACAATCTTTTGGATGTTGATGCCGCAGTGAACCTGATGAACGAGTTCCAGGGAGAAGCGCCCACTTTTGCCATTTTAAAGCATAACAATGCCTGCGGAATGGCTCAAAGAAATAGCATTTTAGAGGCCTATAAAGACGCATTGGCGGGAGATCCTGTTTCGGCTTTTGGCGGAATCCTCATCAGCAACAGCGAGATCGACAAAGCAACTGCCGGGGAGATACATCAGCTTTTCTGTGAAGTTGTGATTGCGCCTTCTTATTCCGAAGAAGCCCTTGAGATCCTGAAAGGCAAAAAGAACCGCGTGTTACTGGTTCAGAAGCAAAACGAATTACCACAGCAGCAGGTAAGGACCTGTCTCAACGGAATTCTTGTTCAGGACAAAGATTTAAAAACCGATGCAAAAGAGGATTTAACTTTTGCTACCAACAATAAACCAAACGAGGAAGAGTTATCTGATTTGTTGTTTGCATCCAAAATTTGCAAGCACACCAAATCAAATACCATAGTTCTGGTAAAAGATCACCAACTTTTAGCGAGCGGTACGGGACAAACCTCAAGGGTAGATGCTCTTAGGCAAAGTATTGACAAGGCAAGATCGTTTGATTTTGACCTTAAAGGAGCCGCTATGGCCAGCGATGCTTTCTTCCCTTTCCCGGATTGTGTGGAGATTGCCGATAAAGCCGGAATAACCAGCGTGATCCAGCCCGGAGGTTCTATAAAAGACCAGCTGAGCATTGACTACTGCAACGAAAATAATCTTGCCATGGTAACGACCGGCACAAGACATTTTAAACATTAATTTTATTACATTTACCAAACCTCAATCATAACTGACTTAGCATGGGATTTTTCGATTTTCTCACTGAAGAAATAGCCATAGACCTGGGAACTGCAAATACCCTTATCATCCATAACGACAAGGTTGTGGTTGACAGTCCGTCTATCGTGGCCCGTCACAGAACCACGGGAAAAATTATCGCGGTTGGAAAAGAAGCGGCGATGATGCAGGGGAAAACCCATGAGAACATCAAGACCATCAGGCCTTTGAAAGACGGGGTTATTGCCGACTTTGATGCGAGTGAGAAAATGCTCACGATGTTCATCAAGGAAATCCCCGCGCTTAAGAAGAAAATGTTTACACCGGCCCTAAGAATGGTGATCTGTATTCCGTCAGGAATTACCGAAGTGGAGATGCGCGCCGTTAAGGAAAGTGCCGAAAGGGTGAACGGGAAAGAGGTTTACCTCATCCACGAACCTATGGCTGCTGCCATTGGGATTGGAGTTGATATTATGCAACCAAAAGGTAACATGATCGTCGACATAGGGGGTGGAACAACCGAAATTGCCGTGATCGCACTTGGAGGTATCGTCTGCGACAAATCTGTAAAGATCGCGGGGGACGTTTTCACCAATGATATCGTTTATTACATGCGTACGCAACACAACCTTTATGTTGGGGAACGTACTGCGGAAAAAATAAAAATTCAGATTGGTGCCGCTACCGAAGATCTTGAGGTACCGCCAGATGAAATGAACGTTCAGGGACGTGACCTGCTTACAGGTAAACCGAAGCAGGTGAACATCTCTTACCGCGAGATCGCCAAGGCTCTTGACAAATCTATTTTGAGGATCGAAGACGCGGTGATGGAGACGCTTTCACAAACCCCGCCGGAACTTGCTGCCGACATCTATAACACGGGGATCTATCTTGCCGGTGGTGGTTCTATGTTAAGAGGTTTGGACAAGAGATTATCACAAAAGACTGACCTTCCCGTATACATTGCAGAAGATCCGCTACGGGCTGTTGTACGCGGAACAGGAATTACCCTTAAAACGCTTAACCGTTACAAGGGCATCTTGATAAAGTAGGAGTAGCTTATGCAGCAAATAATAAATTTTCTTATTCGCAATAAGAACAATATTCTATTCTTATTGCTGCTTGGCTTTTCACTGTTTTTGACCATTCAGTACCACTCTTACCAAAGAAGCAAGTTCATTAGTTCTGCGAATTTCCTCAGCGGCGGTATTTACAGCTACACTAGTGATATCAATGCCTACTTCAATCTTGAAAAATATAATAAACGCCTGCTGGAGGAGAATGAGCGTTTACGCACCAGGCTCGCAGCCATTGAAGACACCAGCAAGCTTAGGGATTTTAAAGACACCATAAATTATGGGGGACATTACACTTTCCAGGCAGCCGAGGTGATCAATAACAACTACGCCAACCGCAACAACTACCTTACCCTTAAAAGAGGGGCAAATTCGGGTATAGAGCGCGATATGGGCGTTGTTACAAGCAGGGGAATTGTAGGGATTGTGGAGAATGTGTCGCCAAAATATTCCACAGTGATCTCTATTCTCAATTCCAATTCAAAGATCAATGCCCAGCTAAAGAAGTCCAATCACTTTGGAACACTTATCTGGAACGGCGACGACCCTAACCTGGTGCAGTTAATTGATGTGCCTGCCATCGCGCCCGTGGAAAAAGGAGATACAATAATCACCGGAGGACGCTCGCTTATTTTTCCCAAGGGTTTGCCTATTGGGACCGTGAGCGACTACAGTCTTGACCAGAGTGAAAGCTACTACACAATTAACATTAGTCTCTTTAATGACATGACCAATATTGGTTACGTTTATATAATTGGAAACAACGAAAAAGAGGCTGTTGAAGAACTGCAAAACCTGACCAGGGATGAATAACGTGATCATTTCAAATACACTCCGGTTCATCGTTTTGCTGTTGTTACAGGTTCTGTTGCTCAACAACATCAATTTTCTTGGTTACATCAACCCGTACCTTTACGTGTTGTTCCTCATCCTGTACCCTTTTAACGCCAACCAAACGCTGTTTCTATTTCTTGCTTTTCTGCTTGGCCTTGGAATTGACATTTTTGAAGACAGTGGCGGGATCAATGCCGCAGCCTGTTTGGTAGTGGCTTACATAAGGCCGGTGATCCTTAGATTTTCCTTTGGGGTGAGCTATGATTATCAAACCGTGCGCTTTTCCAGTACTCAACCGGGTTCGCGTATAAGTTATGTAGCGTTAATAGTGTTTGTGCACCATTTTGTGCTGTTTTTGCTGGAATTCTTCAATTTTGCACACTTCTTGTTACTTCTGAAGAAAACGCTTTTTTCAGGATTATTTACAATAATCCTGGTCTTTCTATCGCTATCATTATTTAACAGGAGAACCAGATGAGGAGAATTCTGCTTTACATCATTATAATTACTTCGGGCCTGATCTTTCTGGCCAGGCTTTTTTACTTACAGATCCTGGACACCTCCTTTGCCGGACTTTCAGAAAATAATGCCATCAAAGTGGTGTATGATTATCCCCAACGCGGATTTATTTTCGATAGAAACGGGGAACTTCTGGTTTCCAACCAGCCCTCCTATGATGTAATGGTGATCCCTCGTAACCTGAAGGCTTTTGACACAACAGAATTCTGCCGTATTCTTAGCATTACTCCCGAACAACTTGCCAGCCGCCTCGATAAGGCCAAGATCTATTCTCCCAGGTTACCGTCTGTAGTAGTGCCACAGCTCACCAAGAGCGAGTACGCTTATCTGCAGGAGAAAATGAGAAAATATGACGGCTTTTATATTCAGAAGCGTTCCTTAAGAGATTACTATACCGAACATGCGGCAAATGTTCTGGGCTATATTACTGAAGTGAATCAACGTGTTGTAAACGAAAATCCATATTACCTCTCGGGTGACCTCATTGGTCGGCAAGGAGTGGAAGGTTATTATGAAGAGCTGTTAAGAGGAGTAAAGGGTGTAAAGTACATTCAGAAGGACCGGTTCAACCGCGACATAGGGCCGTACAAAAATGGCATTTATGACACCCTTCCAAAAAAGGGAAAAGATCTTACCATTACCATTGATGCCCAACTGCAGGCGTACGGCGAAAAACTGATGGAGAACAAGCGCGGCGGAATCATCGCTATTGAACCCTCTTCAGGAGAGATCTTGGCCATGGTAACTGCACCCAATTATGACCCGGCAGACCTGGTAGGCAGGAAACGATCAGAAAATTTTACAAAACTCTGGCTTGATTCCATCAGCAAACCCTTATTTGACCGCGGACTGCAGGCAGAATACCCTCCCGGTTCGCCCTTTAAGACGATCAATGCGCTTATAGGCCTTCAGGAAGGGGTGGTAACTACCGATGATCGTTTTGTATGCCAGCAGGGATATTACTACGGAAGAGGCCGCAAACTTGGTTGTCACTCTCATCCCAGCCCTTTGAGCATGATCCCCGGGATCGCACAATCCTGCAACGCCTACTTCGCAAACGTGTACCGCAGGATCATTGAAAAATATCCAACTCCGCAGGAAGGAGTTGATGCCTGGGCAGCCCATTTGCGCAGCTTTGGGCTTGGTGATTACCTGGGCTCTGACCTTTCAACCGGAAGACCCGGTAAGATCCCTACTTCAGAATATTACAATAACATCTACAATTACCCTACCTATAAATGGTTTGCCACTGCTACCATTTCGAATGCAATTGGGCAGGGAGAAGTCCTCATGACGCCTATTCAGCTGGCTAACATGACGGCTGCCATTGCTAACCGCGGCTGGTTCTATACACCTCACATCCTTAAAGAGATAGAAGGCAGTCCTATCAAAAATGAGGAGTTCACCGTAAAAAAACACACCACCATAGATCCCAGAAATTTTGAGCCGGTGATTGAAGGAATGCATCAGGTTTATAAAGTTGGGACCGCTTCTGCCCTGCAGATCCCGGGCATCGAAATTGCCGGAAAGACAGGAACTGCCGAGAACTTTACCAAGATCGGCGGAAAAAGAGTTCAGCTTACAGACCATTCCATTTTCATCGCTTTTGCGCCTGTTGATAATCCCAAAATTGCCCTGGCAGTATTTGTGGAGAACGGCTATTGGGGAGGTCGTTATGCAGGAAGGATCGCGGGTCTTATGATCGAGGATTACCTCAAAGGCGAGATCACCAGAAAAGACATGGAAGACTGGATCATGACTCACAGCCTGGAAGAAGAATATGCAAAACCCTACAGCGGCGAACCCTTTAAAATTAACCAGTAGGAATGTCCAAAACCATATCCCAATTCGATTGGGTCAGCATTTTAATTTACTTTTTACTGGTCGCCATTGGTTGGGTGAACATCTACTCGGCTTCACTGGACGACACAGCAACTTCTTTTTTTGACCTCGACCAGATCTACGGTAAGCAAATGCTTTGGATCATATTGAGTATTTTTCTTATCGTGATCCTGCTCTCACTGGAAGCCAAATTTTATGAGCGTTTTGCGAGTTTGATCTATATCGTATCTCTCATCTCCATTTTAGGCCTGTTTTTCTTCGGAAAAACCATAAACGGTGCAACTTCATGGTACGCGATTGGCGGCTTTACGCTTCAACCTGCCGAATTTGCCAAAGTCGCGACAGCCCTGGCACTCTCCAAATATATTGGAGATATACAGACCAACATTAAGAACCTGGGGGACCAGTTCAAAGCTTTTATTATCATAGCCCTGCCGGCCCTCATTATTCTTCCGCAGCCAGATGCAGGAAGTGCCATGGTCTATGCCGCATTCTTCTTTCCGCTTTACAGGGAGGGATTTTCGGGGGTGTATTTGATCGCTGGAGCTACCGGGATCCTGGTTTTCGTTCTTACACTAATCTTTAGCCCCTGGTGGGTTGCGGGTGGAGCTACTCTCGTCATTATCCTGTTGTATTTCTTCCGGAAGAAAAAAAGACCGGGAGCCATAGCCTATCTGAGTATTCTAATTATGGTGGTGGCCTTGAGTTTTTCTGTAGATTACATCTTCCAGAACGTCTTCGAGCAGCGACACCGGGATCGATTTAACATCGTGCTTGGAAAGGAAGTTGACAACCGCGGAATTGGCTACAATACCAACCAAAGTGAAATAGCCATTGGCAGCGGCAGCTGGTTTGGCAAAGGTTGGACCGAGGGCACACAAACCAAAGGAAACTTCGTACCGGAGCAGCACACAGATTACATTTTTAGTACCGTAGGCGAAGAATGGGGTTTCGTGGGCAGTGCCGTGGTAGTGTTTTTATTTATTTTTCTCATGCTGCGTATCCTGCACCTCGCAGAGCGGCAAAAATCGCAGTTTAACCGCGTCTATGGTTACAGTCTCGCCGGCATATTGTTCATTCACTTCTTTGTCAACATAGGAATGGTAATTGGCGTATTACCTACTGTGGGAATCCCGTTACCTTTCTTTAGCTACGGCGGCTCCGGACTCTGGGGTTTCACTATCCTGCTATTCGTCTTTATAAAACTTGATGCCGAAAGAATGTCGTTCTGGTAAACTCAGTGAACAATTAACAATTATCAATAAACAGGTGATTTAAAAGGGTCTTGATTGGGAATTCGAAATCATCCCTCGCAAAGGCCGCAAAGTCATCCGCAGAGAACGCAGAACTACATCGTGACAGGTTCCAAAAAAGACATTTTTGACACTCTGATCTTGAATCCTGAATCCTGTGCGAAAAGGCCGAAGAGATTTCCCGATTTACCCAAAAACATTCGTGCATTCGTGGCAAAAGAGGGTTACCAAAAAGGCATTTTCAAGCTATTATTATTTCACACAAAGGTCACGAAGTTGTACAGAAGATCACGAAGAGATTTAACGAGAGCTATCAATCTTGAATCCTGTATTGTAAAACCGGAAAGACTCTCTAAAGGCTGCAAAGTCATCCACAGAGATCGCAGAACTACATCGAGACAGGTTCCAAAAAAGACGTTTTTGACACTCTTTGATCTTGAATCCTGAATATTGAATTCCAAATCCTCCGCGCAAAGGCCGCATAATTTTTCCGAAGAGAGCGCAGAGGATAAAAGAACATTAGTGCATTTGTGGCTATAAACAATCCCTATAAGAGGTTTCAAAAAGGCATTTTTACTACTCCTTATTTGGACTCTTTTCCCGCAGAGAACAGAAGAAAATTAGTGCATTCGTGGCTAAAGAAACCGTCATAAGAGGTCCCAAAAAAGGGATTTTTGACACTCCATAATTTTAAATTTTGAATCCAAAATCTCAAATCCTTTAGGCATAAAAAAACCTCCTGCTCACGCAGAAGGTTTTTATCTTTCTTTATTCTAAAGTTAGTTCTTGACTTGAGCCACTTCAGATTTCTTGATATTATTCGTTTTCATATCCTCGAGCACATTCACCGCTTCTTCCATATAGAGATCGCTGGTGAGGTTCTCGTGCCATCTTTGTCTCTTTTCGGCTAGGATAGTATCCGCAGTAAACAGGTCCCGTTCGTAAGGCAAAGATTCATAGGTGAGGTTTGATTTGTATTCAGAGATCTTGTCAAACTTCTCTGCCTGCTTCTCGTTCTCCTCCATTTCTTTGCTATACTCTGCGTAGTTTAATGGGAAGATATAATTATTTCTCTGGTCTCTTATCCACTCTGCATTCTCCTGGATAAGTTTAATATGTTCATTAGCTGCCATTCTTTGCTTACTGTGCTCCAGGGTTTCATCAAAATCTATATACCCGTCCCAAACCTTGTAGTTTGCAGGAGCGATTTGGTCCCATGGTAAAGGATTTTCCTGATCTTTTTCACCAATATCGATATACGAATACCTGTCTGGCACCACCACATCACTCTTCACGCCCTCAAGCTGAGTAGATCCGCCGTTGACCCTGTAGAATTTCTGGGTAGTTATCTTCAAGGCTCCAAGATCGCCAAAATCGCTGTTTCGCACCCAACGGTTAAGGTCCAGTACATTTTGAACGGTACCTTTTCCATAAGTTTGCTTGCTACCAATGATCACTGCCCTTTTATAATCCTGCATTGCTGCGGCAAGAATTTCTGAAGCCGAAGCCGATAGTTCGTTCACAAGAATTACCAGCGGACCATCCCATAAAATAGAAGAATCTTTATCTTTAAGAACTTCCTGGCCTTCCAGTTTTGATTTCACCTGCACAATTGGTCCTTCTTTAATGAAAAGTCCTGCAATATCGACTACGGTCTTTAAAGAACCGCCGCCATTGTTTCTAAGGTCGATTACAAGTCCATCCATGCCTTCTTTTTTAAGACGGATGATCTCTTTTTTCACATCTGATGCCGCATTTCTTTCTGAATAGTCTTCCATGTCAAAATAGAACTTCGGAAGATTGATCACTCCATACAGACGATCGTCTTTCTTAACAGTCGCAGCCTTTGCATAGGTTTCTTCGATCTCAACCACATCACGGGTAATAACAACATCTTTTATTGTTCCGTCAACTTTTCTCAGAGTTAGGGTCACTTTTGTTCCTTTTGGTCCTTTGATAAGGCCAACTGCATCGTCCAGTCTCATCCCCACAACGCTCACCGCTTCTTTCTCATCTTCCTGCTTTACCTTGATGATCTCGTCCCCGACTTCCACTTGTTCACCTCTCCATGCAGGTCCACCGGAAATAATCTCAACGATCTTCACATTGTCATTCTTCTTTTGAAGACGTGCACCAATACCTTCGAGTTTCCCACTCATAGCCATATCAAAACGATCTTTGTCCTGAGGTGCAAAATAGAAGGTGTGAGGATCAAATTCTTCCACGATAGAATTCACATAGACTGAGAACCAGTCTTTGCGTTCCAGATCATTGGTAAAATCGAAATATTCGTCCAGTGAACTTTCGGTCAGTTCCCTTGCCTCCTTCTCAAGTTCGGCATCAGTTTTCGCTTCATAGTCGGGATTATTCTTCAGTTCGAGTTCCTGTTCTTTTTTCTTATCATAGAAATTGGAAATGGTAGAAAACTTAAGTTGTTTTCTCCAGCGTTCCCTCATTTCTTTTTTAGACGTAGCATAGTCTTGTTTGTCATAATCTGTATCGAGGATCTCTTTTTTACTGAAGTCAAAGGGCTGGGAAAGGATATCCTTGTACATATCTTCAGCTTCGGCCATTCTCTTCATGAGGCGTTCATGAGTAAGATCGAAGAAATTGATCTCGCTGTTCTTTATCTGGTCATCAATAAGATCTTTATATGCCCCAAATTCCTCCATATCACTGGCGTAGAAATAACGTTTTAAAGGATCTACACCTTCGAGGTAGTCTTTGAAAACCTGTTCAGAAAAAGAATCATCAATCTCTTTAGCATCGTAATGACCATTCTTTAGAACATAAGCGATCAATTCAATTAAAGTCTTGTCTTTATTGGGATCATTGAATGTTTTGGTCGTAAAGCTGCAGGAAGCTGCGGCAAAGAGCAACAGCAGTACCAGTAATTTATAATTCCTTCTCATTATGCTACGTATTTTCATCATTGTTATTCTGCCTAAATACATTAAAAACTGTGCCACACTTGCGTTGTTGTGGGTCAATTGTTAAACTACGAATATAATGTTTTCCTCAGGAAATTAATTTAATTTAGCATCCATAAAATTTTCACAAATGCCTCAAAACAAACCGCTAATTCTGGTGACCAATGATGATGGCATCACCGCTCCCGGGATAAGAGCTCTTATTGAAGTGATGAAACAGCTGGGAGACGTGGTAGTGGTAGCGCCAGACAGCCCACAGAGCGGGATGGGACACGCCATTACCATTAGCGACACCCTCTTCTGCGACCAGGTAACGGTAAAAGAAACCTACAAACATAAAGAATTCAGTTGCTCGGGTACTCCTGCCGATTGTGTCAAGATTGCCACCCAGGAGATCCTGCATCGCAAGCCGGACCTTTGCGTGAGCGGGATCAACCACGGTTCCAATTCTTCCATCAACGTGATCTACAGCGGTACTATGAGCGCGGCAGTAGAAGCAGGTATAGAAGGCATCCCTGCTATTGGTTTTTCCCTGCTCGACTACTCCCTCAATGCAGATTTTGAACCATCCAAGAAGTTTGTAAGAAAGATTACTCGGCAGGTCCTTAAACACGGCTTACCTAAAGGAGTGGTGCTCAACGTGAATCTTCCAAAGCTTCCTGAAGAAGAAATTAAAGGCATAAAAATTTGCCGCCAGGCCAATGCACGCTGGGAAGAGGAGTTCGACAAAAGAACAAATCCGCAGGGTCGCGATTATTACTGGCTTTCCGGAAGGTTTGTCAATGAAGACGAAGGTGAAGACAGCGACGAATTTGCTCTTTCACAAGGTTATGTCTCGGTGGTACCTATACAATTTGACCTTACCGCCCATCAATTTTTGGGCGATCTAAATTCATGGGAGCTGAATGATTAAAAAAGAGATCCTCATCGGGTTTTTTACGGGAATTTTTTCCACACTTGTGGGAATCACACTATACGTGCTCCTCTTTTCAGATATCTCTCTCTATGATACCCTGGAAGAAGCCCTGATCAACGAGTTTTTGGGCATTTTAATTACGGCAGGCGCTATTTTGAACTTCGTGCCTTTCTTCTATTTCCTAAACAAAAAGCAGATCTATAAGGCCCGGGGCGTTCTTTTAGCCTCCATTTTTGCCGCTCTTATTATTGCTGTTCTAAAATTCGTAGTCATATAATGAAGTACTATCTCATTGCAGGAGAAGCGTCTGGAGATTTGCATGCAGCAAACCTGATGAAGGCTTTGAAAAAGGTAGATACTTCAGCAAATTTCAGGTTCTGGGGTGGTGATCTCATGGCGCAGCACGGGGGAACGCCGGTTAAACATTACCGCGACCTCGCTTTTATGGGGTTTTCCGAAGTCATCATGAACCTTAAAACCATACTTGGCAACATTTCCTTCTGCAAACAGGATATTAAAAATTATGATCCCGATGTGATTATTTTTGTCGATTATCCCGGCTTCAATCTTCGCATTGCAAAATGGGCGCGAAAAGAAGGATTCAAGACCCATTTCTATATCTCTCCTCAAATATGGGCCTGGAAAGAGAACCGCATCAAAGATATCCAGCGGGATATAGACCAGATGTACGTCATCCTGCCTTTTGAAAAAGAATTTTACGAAGACAAACACGGCTACAAAGTGCATTTTGTGGGCCATCCTTTGATCGATGCCATTGCCAACAGGCCTCCCGTAGATGCCAAAGCTTTTAAAGCCGAATTTCAGCTTGATCAGCGCCCGGTCATCGCGCTGCTTCCCGGAAGCCGAAAACAGGAGATCTCAAAAATGCTCGAGATCATGTTGAGCATTACCGACGATTTTAAAGATTACCAGTTCGTCATCGCCGGTGCTCCCAGCCAGGAACCCGAATTCTACGCTCAGTTCATCAAAAAGAAGAACGTACACCTGGTGATGAACAGGACCTATGATGTGCTTAGTCTCGCCAATGCTGCACTCGTAACTTCCGGAACAGCCACGCTTGAAACCGCTCTTTTTAAGGTACCCGAGGTGGTTTGCTACAAAGGCAGCTTCATCTCTTACGAGATCGCCAAACGCATAATCAAGCTCGACTACATTTCACTTGTCAACCTCATCATGGACCGCGAAGTTGTGAAAGAGCTTATTCAGCGGGATTTTAACAAGAAGAACCTCAAAAAAGAGCTTCAAAAGATCCTTTCTGAAGATCATCGAAAAAAGCTTTTTTCAGACTACTATGAACTGGAGAAAAAACTTGGCGGCACCGGTGCCAGTGAAAAAACTGCGAGGCTCATTTATGAATCCATTTCTGCGGAATAGCTTATGAAAAAATTAATTTTCCTTTTGCTGCCGCTCCTCCTGGCCTCCTGCGGGGTTCAAAAAAAGAGTGTTTCAGCCGCCCCCGAAGTAAATGAAAACTCATCACAATGAAATTTCCGAAGAACCGGAAGTTTCAGATATTGAGGCTCCTTCAGCTCTTTCAGAAGAAGAAAGCCTTCCATTTGATCTTATTGCCACTGCCAAAGATTTTATAGGCACCGCCTACAAGTATGGCGGCACCAGCACCGCCGGTATGGACTGCTCCGGCCTCGTCTATTCGGTTTTCCTGCTTAAAGACATTGCCCTGCCCCGCTCCTCGCGTGCAATGGCCCAGCTGGGAGAGAAACTGCCACTTTCAAATGTTACCCCCGGTGACTTGCTGTTCTTCGAGACCGGAAGAAATAAAAATGTCATTAGCCATGTAGGAATGATCGTTGAACTGCAGGACGACAGGATCTTTTTCATCCACTCCACCACCTCCCGCGGTGTGATCATCTCGAGCCTTGACGAAAATTACTGGCAGCAACACTTTGTAATGGCGCGGCGTATTCTCTAAATTCATATCTTAGGTTAATAACCTGAGAATGAAACTCCTGCGCACACCCGTTATTCGACTTACACTGCTCCTGCTGTGCGGGCTTGTACTGGGAAATTTTCTCGAACTACCGCCAAAAACCGGTTTTTTCCTCCTGTTATTTTTACTCATCCCTTTCCTGCTTAGCTGGCAGCTGTCCAAAAAACTCTTTTCTGAAGGTTTCTTCTTCGGAATTTTCTCCTCCTTACTTTTTGTGGGCTTCGGAATATTCATTTGGAGCATTCACCAGCCTCGCAACCAGCCACAGCATTATCTCAACAAGATCTCTTCCGAAAAAACTGAAGCTACCACTCCCTTAGTTCTTGCCGAAGTGAGTCACGTACTAAAGCCCGACCTTTTTTCTCAAAAAGCAATAGCCGAAGTCAGGCGTATTGACCAAAAACCGGCCGAAGGCAAACTGCTGCTTCTTCTACCCAAAGAGGGTTCAAAAATGTCATTTTTGGAAGGGCAGCAACTCCTTTTCCCGGCCCAGTTTCAGGAAATCCCGGCACCAAAGAATCCGCACCAGTTCAATTACCGTGATTTTATGGACAAAAGAAAGGTGCCAAGACAGGTCCTGCTTTATCCGGGTACTTATACATTACTTGAGCGAAAGAAAACAAGGTTTTGAGATCCTGGCAGCCGACAGCAGAAGAACCATCGTTCAAAGCCTTCAGAAAAACGGTTTTTCCACAAGTCAATTAGGAACGGTGCAGGCATTGCTACTGGGACAAAAACAGGACATCTCTGCCGAGGTGTATAACAATTTTGCTGCAGCCGGCGTCGTCCATATTCTGGCTGTTTCAGGTTTGCATGTTGGGCTTATTCTGCTCCTGCTCAATTGGCTCCTCCTGCCATTGGATCGTTTTAGGAAAGGCAGGATCTTAAAAGGGATTTTACTCATCCTGCTGCTTTGGGGTTTTGCCGTGCTTACAGGCCTTTCTCCCTCTGTGGTGCGTGCGGTGAGCATGTTCAGCTTTTTGGCGGTTGGCATGCAGCTCAAAAGACGCAGCAGCAATCTTATCCCGGTTTTCGTTTCGCTGCTCTTCCTGCTACTCATCAATCCGCAGTGGATCTTTGAAGTGGGGTTCCAGTTAAGTTACCTTGCCGTGCTGGGCATTATTTTGCTGCAACCAAAACTTTACCGGCTCTGGCGACCAAAGTACAAGGTCTCAAGACTTTTTTGGGGAATTATTACCGGTACTTTCGCGGCACAAGTAGCGGTTTTCCCCCTCACTCTCTACTATTTCCACCAATTCCCGGGGCTGTTCTTTCTTACGAACCTGGTTATCCTTCCTACGGTTGGCTTTCTCCTCGGCTTCGGAATTCTCGTTATAATTCTGTCGCTGTTGCAGCTGCTTCCCGGCTTCCTGGCGCGCGCCTTTGGTGAATGTATCAACTTACTGAACTCCTTTATAGAATGGGCGGCCCGGCAGGAACAATTCCTGTTTAAAGATATCTCCTTTAGCGGCACCGAAGTTTTGGCTTTTTACCTGTTGATCATCGCGCTGACCTTCCTGCTCTACTCCTTCAGCTATCGCAGGCTTATGCTCGCATTTTCGGCGGTGGTCCTGCTGCAGCTGTCCTATATTTTTAAGGCTTCAGAAACAAAAGAACAACTACTGATATTCCACAGCTCGAAGAACACTTTCATTGGGTCCCAAAAAGGGGAAAATTTACTGCTCTTTCAAAAATCTAATTTTTCCGAAGAACCGGGATGGCTAAAGAATTTCAGGATTGGGGAAGACCTGCAACACATCAGAAGAAAACCACCTAAAAACGCTTATTTTCAGAACGGAAAGCTGTTGCTTGTTATTGACAGCACCGGCATTTATCCAAAAAACCTTCCGCAGGCACCGTACGTACTGCTATCAGGCTCACCAAAGGTCAACCTCGAGCGGGTGATAAAAGAGCTACAGCCCCGGCAGATCATTGCCGACGGCAGTAATTACCGCAGCTATGTGCAGCGCTGGCAAAACACCGGACAGCTATATGAAATTTCCTTTTTTAGCACCTATGAAAAAGGGGCTTTTGTGCTGGAATAAAAAGATTAGCGTACAACCCAATTTTCGAGCGATAGATTTTGGATCCTCTTAAACTCCTTCATATTCTCCGTTACCATAATCAAATCGTTTGCTACAGCCGTCGAACCAATGAGTAAATCGAAATCACTGATCATTTCACCCAAACCTCTCAAGCGGACCTTTTCTTTTGCATAAACACCAACGGCATTGAAAATGGGAAGTATTATTATTCTTTCAGTAAAATTTTTAATTACCTGAAAGTTTTTCTTCGGATTTGTGCTAGATTCAGCACCAAAGGTGAGCTCGGCCAGGGTAATTTCAGATATTGCACAATTTTGTAGACCAACTTCCTCAAACTTCTTCAGTAAATCAAAGTTCCCACGAAAGAAGTGAATACAGATATTAGTATCCAGTAGGAAAATCATTAGTCGAGGTCCTCAAAGTTTGGTTTTTCCACTCTTGAATCCCGAATCCTGCGAATTATTTCATCTGAACTAGCATCATCTTCCCAGGCTCCAAAAATATCCTTTAGATCACTTCTATTTGGTTTTTCAACTTTCATCGATTCCCGTAGTTTTAATATTAAACTCCTCTTGGAAAGTTTATCCAGGTCCTCTAGATAACGAAAGTACCGATTTAAGATTTCGACAGAAATAGTTAAACTTCCCATATTCAGAGTTTTAGACAATTTACGAATTTTTAGCTGTTGCTAAAAATGCTCAATTACTATTCTGAAGTCTCAAACTTATGCTCGAAATTACGTGCATATTCCTGATAAGCTTCCTGAGTTGTGATGTCTTTGTAATCCTCGCCCGAGAACAGCTTCAGGAAAACTTCGAGCTCCTGCGGGGTACGATAACCGGGAATAGGGCCAATAAGATTGCCCTGCTCATCAAAGAACACCAGGCTTGGATATGCCTGCACTCCTAATGCCCGGGTAAAGTCATGGGTGTTATTACGTCCCCGCTTGTTGGGAATATAATTTTGATTGCTGAAGATGCGCTGTTTGTAATTGATCGTATCTGTACCCTCTGCATTAAACTTTACCGGATAATAGTGTTTATTGACATATTTTGCGAGGTCTTTGTTTGAAAAAGTATTCTTATCCAACATTTTACAGGGACCACACCATTCTGTATAGGCGTCCATGAAGATCTTTTTCGGCTTCTTTTGCTGCGCCTCAAGGGCCTCATTCATGCTCATCCACTTGATCTCCTGCGCATTCAGGGAAAGGCCGGTCAAGGCTACTAAAAAGAAGGTTAGTAATAGCTTTTTCATAAAAGGTTTTTTCGCTCTTTTTCAATAATCATTCCGAAGATATAAAAAACGCCCACTTTAAAAGAGGGCGTTCAAAAATATCTTTTTTAGCAGGTTTATTTGATCCCGTGCATGAGCTTTTTCAGCAAAGGATTAAGCAAGCCTACTAAAATTCCCGCTCCAATAGGGATAACCGTAAAGATAAGGAAAAAGGTAGAAAGATCGTATTGCTGCGTCACCTTCTCAATGATCCCTCCTAGAGACCCGGCAAGTTTATTGCCAATAGCGATTGCGAGGTACCACATTCCAAACATGAAGGCGATCATACGCGCCGGCACCAGTTTACTTACGTAAGACAGTCCCAGTGGCGAGAGGCAAAGTTCTCCAAGCGTGTGGAAAAGGTAAGCCAGGATCAACCAGATCATACTCACTTTGGCACCTTCGGCAATTCCGCTGGAACCAAATGCCAGCAATCCAAAACCGAGTCCCAAAAGAATCAAACCAAAGCTGTATTTCCAGGCTGCGGAAGGATTGTATTTGCTCTCCCACCATTTGGAGAAGAAAGAAGCAAAAACGATGATAAAAAAGGAGTTCAAAATACTGAACCAGGACACCGTGATCTCTGTGATCTCTCCTGAAAATTCCCGCGCCAGCATCCAGATGACAATTCCCCAGATCAATGCGAAACAGATGGCAAGCACGATGTTAGAACCCAATACTTTGCTGTAGGTTTGTTTCCACAACAGGAACAACACATAAGTGATCACCATTAAGGGTATTACCGTTAGCAAGGCATTAACCGTATTGAAAACGGTTGCCGCCGTTCCTACCAGCTCCCTGTCAACCGAGTCACGGGCAAAAACGATGAGCGAACTCGCGCCCTGTTCAAAGGCCATAAAGAAGAAGACCGTAAAGAAGGCGAAGATGATCACCGCAATCATTCGGTCCCTAACAATAGGTGCATACCTCGAAATTCTCGAGATCACCAGTACCAGGAACAGCACGAGCGCGATCAAGGCGAAACCAATAGGTCCTGAAACAGCTTCCCCTCCAAGGTCAAATGGAAGGACTACCGGCAACAGATTAAGATCTGCGATCTTCGAGACCGGGTCATTAATAAGGTATAGAAATCCAATTACTGCAGTGGCAAGGATGAGGATCTTATCCAGCAAGGTGAAAGGATTATGTTTGTGGTTCTTAACTCCTGTTCTTTCCTCTTCCTGAACTTCCTTCGCCTGCAGTTCCTTATCCGGCACGCCTCCTACATTCCCAAAGAGTGGCTTTGCCAGCCAGAATTGGAGCGTTCCAAGAAACATGAAGACCCCTGCAAGACCAAAGCCCCAGCTCCAGCCAATTCTTTCGGCTAAATACCCGCAAAGCATCATTCCAAAGAAAGCCCCGGCATTTACACCCATGTAAAAGATAGTGTAGGCACCGTCTTTTTTGTCGGGTTTGCCGTCGTACATTTCAGAAATGATCGAGGTAATATTCGGTTTGAAAAAACCTGTACCAATGACCAGTAAGCCCAGTCCAAAATAGAGGGAGAATTCAGTTTCAACAGCCATCGAGATGTGGCCCAGGGTCATAATACCTGCACCAACAACCACTGCCCATCGGTATCCAATCAGTTTATCGGCGATGATCCCACCCGCAATAGGCGTTAGGTAAAGCAATCCTGCGTAGGTTCCAAAAAGGGCACCTGCGTTCTCCATTGACCAGCCCCAGCCGGGGTTGTCAACTCCCACAATAGCCATCGTGAGGAAGTTTACCAGCAGCACCCTCATTCCGTAGAATGAGAAGCGCTCCCACATTTCGGTGAAGAAAAGAACAAAAAGTCCCGCCGGATGGCCAAGGACTTTTGTCTTAAAAAAATCAGGATTTTCTGTGGTAGCTACAGTTGCCATTATTTTTTGTGTTTACGTTCTTCTCTATCAACAATATCCTCATCCCCCAATTCGAATTTCTCTTGCTGCGGAAGCTCTTTTTCCTGGTCTTCCACACCGTGAGTAAGTCGTTTAAGAGGTTTAAGCATGAGGATCACAATGAATCCAAATACCGCAGTGAAGATGGTAATTGAAAGGAAGGTCCAGAATTCCCTGTCGGTTTGTACTTCGTCGATGATGAAAACCCCATTGTAATCCTTCGTATCCTCATCCATTTTGAATTCGAAGGTCACGTGATAAGGATTCTCCCGGGAAACGGCTTCCTCATTTAGAATGTCGTAAATTTCCTGTGTTTTCTCCGGATTTTCAAAGGCAATTACGTCAAGAACCGACTGCTTATTACTGACCCCGACAGCCTCGAATTCGCCACCTTCGGGATAAATGAGCGCATTGATCCTGAAATCTTCATTCTTGATGAAAGCGCTGTCATTTTCCTTTAAGAAAGGTTGTATGGCCTGCGGTGATGCAGAAAGCTCAATATTGATGGGCTCACTTTGAGAAACTTCTCCAATGATCCCGGCCACCTTGTTTCCAAGACCCGTAGCGGCAAAATAAACTCCCATCATGAGCGAAGCGTATTTTACAGGAGCAAGTTTTGTAATGAAAGATAAAGCCACAGGCGAAGAACAAAGTTCCCCGATGGTATGCAGCAGGTAAGCTAACACGAGCCAGTACATAGCAGATTTTTCCATTCCCGGCTGATATTCTTTCGCGGCCATAGCCATGAAAATAAATCCAAGTCCCATGATGATCACCCCTGTCGCCATTTTAAACAAAGAGGAGGCTTCTTTGTTATGCAGTTTTCTTCTTGCCCAGAAGTTTGCTACGGCTACCCCAAAGAGGATGATAAACATTGCGTTAAGCGACTGGAACCAGGTTGCCGGCACTTCGTTCCCGATAAGCGGTAGCGTGAAGCCAAGCGTCCTGTCTGTCTTTTCTAAAGCATAAATGTTCATCAATCCTCCTGCCTGTTCAAAGGCTCCCCAGAACACGATCGTGAGAATAAAGGACAAGAGCATCACCACATACCTGTCTTTCATGATTTGTGAGGTAAGGTCTTTATAGACCATCAACATCATCGCGGTCACAAGCGTAAGGAAGATGAACAGTAGTCCGTAAGGCAGGGATTGAAAAATAAGCCAGTAAATCGAAAAGACCATAAAGGCACCCGAAATAACAAGCTGCAGAGGTGATTTGAAGAGGTCCTTGAAAAGATCCACAAAAGAAGCACCTTCGTCCTGTTCTTCTTTAGAAAGCAGGTTTCCAACGTTAGCAAGATATTTTTGTCCCCACAGGTACACGATCAAACCTAGAGCCATGGCGATACCTGCAAGCCCGAAGCCCCAGTGCCAGCCAATTTTTTCTCCAACATATCCTACGATCAAACTTGAAAGGAAAGCACCAAGGTTGATCCCTATGTAGAAAATAGTAAAGCCTTTATCGCGGCGAATATCTCCTTCCTTGTAGAGACCACCTACCATGGTGGAAATATTAGGCTTCAACATTCCTACCCCTGCGATAATAAGGGCGAGACCTGAATAGAAGGCCCACATTTCTTCAACGGCAAGAATTCCGTGACCCGCAACAAGAACAATTCCCCCAATCAAGACGGTCTTCTTTTGGCCCAGAAGTTTATCAGCTATAATACCTCCGGGTATTGAAGCAACATAAACGAGCATGGTATACCAGCCATAAAGTGCTATGGCTTCGGCACCAGACCAGCCAAGGCCGGCATTGCCGCCGGTGGTGGCACTAACAAGATAAAGCACCAGGATGGCACGCATTCCGTAGTAGGAGAAGCGCTCCCACATTTCAGTAAAAAATAGAATGTAAAGTCCTACCGGATGCCCAAAAAGCTCTTTTTTAGTAGGGGCTGTAGCAGATGTTGCCATTATAGGGATGATTTAGTGTTAGGTTTAACTTGTAAATGATCTTCAATAAAGTTTGTCATGAGAGTGAACAGGTGCAAACGAGTGTTTCCACCATAAATACCATGATTCCTGTCAGGATAGATCGCCCAGTCGAACTGCTTGTTGGCCTGGATCAATGCTTCTATCATTCTCATGGAATTTTGGACATGCACATTGTCGTCTCCCGTTCCATGTACAATAAGAAAATCTCCTTTTAATTTTTCAACATGGTTTAGCGGGGAATTCTCATCATATCCTGAAGGATTCTCCTGCGGAGTGGTCATGTAACGCTCGGTATATACCGAATCATAAAACCTCCAGCTGGTCACCGGCGCAACGGCAATCGCCATAGAGAAAACATCATTCCCTTTCAAAATGGCATTTGAAGCCATGAATCCGCCGTAGCTCCAACCCCAAATCCCGATGTTTTCACTGTCAATGTAATCGCGCTCCCCAAGCTGTTTAGCAGCCTGGATTAGGTCTTCCACCTCATATTTTCCAAGTTCGTTCTGGGTTACTTTCTTAAAATCAGCGCCCTTGAAACCTGTTCCTCTTGGATCGATAGCAGCCACGATATAGCCTTTATTAGCTAACATCTCGAACCAGTAGTCGTTGCTGCTGTAAAAGCTGTTAGAAACAGTTTGTGAACCCGGACCTGAATATTGAACAATGAACAGTGGATACTCCAATGAAGGATCAAATTTTGGAGGTTTGATCATCCACATGTTGAGATCGTTCCCATTCACCGGAATTGTTGAAAATTCTTTTGGTGAAAAACTGTACTCAGCGATTTGCTCCAACAGTTTCTTGTTATCCTTGATATCGCGGACCTTCTTGCCATTTTTAGCCAGGTGCAAAGTGAACTCGTAAGGTGTGGTTGCACTTGTAAAGCTGTTGATGAAATAGGTGTAATCTGCGCTAAAATCGGCGCTGTTCTGACCGACTTTTTCAGTAAGTCTTTTCTTGCCTTTTCCGTTGGCTTTAATGGAATACACATCTCGGTTGATGCTACCATTCTCTGTGCTTTGGTAAAAGATCCTGTCGGTCTTGGGATCGAAACCATAGTAGCTGGTCACGTCCCACAGCCCTTCGGTCACCTGGTTGAGCAGTTTCCCGGTTTTGCTGTAGTGGTAAATATGGTTCCAGCCATCCTTTTCACTAGTCCATATGAAGGAGTTGTCCTTCAAAAATGTCAAATTATCGGTCACATCAACATAGGCGTCATCGGTTTCGTTGAGCACCACTTTAGCCGAATTATCTTTAGTGTTAACAAAAATAAGGTCAAGCGCGTTCTGGTGGCGGTTCAAAACCTGGGCACTCAGCACATCGGCCTCATTGGTCCATTTTATCCGCGGAATGTAGAAATCTGAATAGTCTCCGAGATCAACATCTGAAATTGCTTTTTTTGAGAGGTCATACACGTGCAGCGATACTTTAGAATTTTTCTCACCTGCCTTAGGGTACTTGAACGTTGTAGTGGTGGGATAAAGATCTTTTCCGAAGATATCCATTGTAAATTCAGGCACTTCAGATTCATCGAACCTCAAAAATGCGATCTTTTCTCCTGTTTTGTTCCACTCGTAAGCCTGCACAAATGAGAATTCCTCTTCGTAGACCCAATCTGTGATCCCGTTGATGATCTTGTTCTTTTCCCCGTCTGTAGTGATCTGCGTGATCTCTTCGGAAGAAAGATCTTTCACGTACAGGTTATTATCCTTCACAAAAGCCACTTTTTCACCATTTGGCGAAAGCGTTGGCTCCTGAATGGGCTCATCGATGATCTTCTGAAGCTTTTTATTTCCAAGATCATAAACGTAGAAGATGCCACGGGTGGAATGCCTGTAAATAGGCTCAATGTCTGTCCCCAGGATAAGCTTGCTTTCATTGTCGCTAAACTCGAAGTCGCCGAAGTAGTCGATCCCGTCAAGCTCATTGCTGCTCAACATGGTTCGGCTTTTCTCGCCGGTCTCATAGGAATAAACGTCTATACTTGAAGTTTTGCTGTCGCGGTCAAAGTTAAGAACCACATACTCTTTTCCGTTGTTGAGCGACTGCAGCGACTGCATATACTCCTGACGGAAAGTTCCATTCCAGATTTTTTCGAGTGTGATTTCTTTTTGTTGCGCAGAGAGTAACGTACTTGCCGTCAAAAAGAAGGCAAGAAGCCTATAGGGTAATTTCATTCTTTGTGCTTAAAAAGTGATTGCCAAGTTTAATAAAAATTCGGCTAAAAAACAGGTTTTTGCCTGTTAAATACTAAGAAGATGTTAAAATGAAAAGACTCCAATCAAGGCTTCAAAAATGACAAAAATTTAGCTGCTTGAAAACCAGTAGCATAGAAAACGGCCATTCCTGTGCCAGAATTGTGAACAGTTGTATCTTTGACAGTCCAAAATGCTAATGATGATCGAACCTGTTTCAGGCTTTTCAAAACTCAAAAAAGAAGAAAAGATCGAGTGGCTTAGCTCCACTTACCTCAAAGATTCTAAAGATGCGGCCAGGCGTACTCAGGCAGTACTGGAATGCCGATGCCAACTTGCAGCAGCTGCACGAAGAGTTTACCGAAAATACGCTTTCCAACTACTATTTGCCGTTTGGCCTGGCGCCAAACTTCCTTATTAACGGCTTTAGATATGCCATTCCCATGGCCATTGAAGAAAGTTCTGTGATCGCGGCAGCCAGTAAGGCAGCTAAATTCTGGGGCAAGCGCGGCGGTTTTAAGGCTGAAGTGTTAGGCACTCAAAAAATAGGTCAGGTGCATTTTATATACTCCGGAAGCAAAGAAAAACTCAGCAATTTCTTCAGCAAGATAAAACCCGAATTGCTTGAGGCCGTGGCGCCGCTCACCCACAACATGGAGAAGCGCGGCGGCGGAGTCAAAAATATTGAACTCAGGGACAAAACCGATGTTCTTAACGATTACTACCAGCTGCACTGCACTTTTGAGACCAAAGACTCTATGGGCGCGAACTTCATCAATTCCTGCCTGGAGCGTTTTGCTGAAACCTTTAAAGACGCAGCCGAAAAGCATGAGGCTTTTGATACTTCGGAAAAGGAGATCGAGATCGTCATGAGTATTCTATCGAACTATGTTCCCGACTGCATCGTAAGAGCCGAAGTCTCCTGCCCTGTTGAAGAACTGGAAGATCACGGAATGAGCGGCGAAGCCTTTGCCGGAAAATTCGTGAGGGCGCTAAAAATAGCCGAAGGCGAACCTTTTAGGGCTGTGACTCACAACAAAGGCATCATGAACGGGATTGACGCCGTTGTTTTAGCCACCGGAAATGATTTTAGAGCGGTCGAGGCAGGTATTCATGCTTACGCCTCCAAAGACGGCAGCTACACCAGCCTTACCCATGCCGATGTGAGAGACGGGGAATTCAGGTTTTGGATGGAGATCCCGTTGGCTTTGGGAACGGTAGGCGGACTGACAGGACTTCATCCATTATCGAAGATCGCGCTGGAGATCCTGCAAAAACCTTCAGCCGAAGAGCTAATGAAGATCGTTGCTGTTGCCGGGCTCGCACAGAATTTCGCAGCCGTAAAATCGCTAATCACGACGGGAATTCAGCAGGGGCACATGAAAATGCACTTGATGAACATTCTTAACCAACTCAAGGCCACACCTGCCGAAAAAGAGGTTTTGGTGAATCATTTCAAAAAGCACAACGTTTCCCACAGCGCGGTCGAAGAACAGTTGAACCTGATAAGAAGCTAATGCAAAAGTTCTACAGCCACGGAAAGTTATTGATCACCGGCGAATATATAGTGCTTGACGGCGCAACAGCACTTGCACTGCCCACCAAATTCGGGCAAAGCCTGGAAGTGGAAGAAATTAAAGAGCGAAAGATCTATTGGAAGAGTCTTGATCACGAAGATAAGGTTTGGTATGAAGAGGAATTTCAGCTGAAAGATATTTTGAATACCAAACCTGAAGATTTTAAGCCAAAGCCCGAAAAAGAAAAAGTGTCAAAAATGCTGTTTTTGGCACTTCATTCCGCAGCACGAATGCATCCGGGACTTTTTTCCGAAGAAAAAGGATACAGAATCACCACCAAAACCGACTTCCCACTTGATTGGGGCCTCGGAACTTCGTCTACCCTCGTTGCGAACCTCTCAAAATGGCTGAAGATCGATGCTTTTAAACTCTTGAACAAGACCTTCGGCGGAAGCGGTTATGACGTCGCAGTCGCGCTGGAAGGCCATCCTGTGACCTATGAGCTACACGGGGAGAACCGCAGCATCCTTTCCACCTCTTTTGCCCCACCATTTAAGGACCAGCTGTTCTTTGTGCATCTCAACCAAAAGCAGAATAGCCGCGAGTCGATCAAACAATACAGGGAAAAGCATCAGGAAGACCTGCAAACTCAGGTGGAGAAGATCTCCTCGCTCACCCATAGGATCATCACCTGCACAGAGTTTTCAGAATTCAAGCTTTTGCTGGAGATACACGAGAACGTGATCTCACAGGTCACAGGTCTCAAAAAGGTGAAAAATGAACTCTTCCCAAATTTCAACGGCACCGTAAAAAGCCTTGGCGGCTGGGGCGGCGATTTTGTACTTGCCACCGGGAACGAAGAACAAAAACAGTATTTTAGGAAGAAAGGCTATAGTACGATCATTGACTACAAAGACATGATCTTATAAAGCCTCAAAAATGGCAAAAAAGAAAGCCCTTCAAATGAAGGGCTTTTTTGTATCCTGTCGGCAAATTCTACTAGTAGAACCTGGCACGGTTATCTTCAATATCTGCTGACTCTTTAAGAGCTTCAAATACTTCGTTGTTCACTGTTGCTCTTCTTGCAGAAGTCTCACGGGTGGCGTAAGGACGGTAAGATTCCATCTCCGGCGCCTCAGTCTTCTTAAGAACTTTGATCACAAAAACACCTTTTTGACCGGTAAGCGGCGTGCTGACTTTTCCTTCGGGTAAACCAAAGGCAGCCCCAACCACGAACGGCTCACTTCCAACTCCCGGAAGAATTGGGCTGTTTCTGTTCACCGCATTTGCAGTGTTTACAGACGTGCTGTTGTTCTTAGCGATCTCTTCAAGAGAACTTCCTGAGATCTTCTCTTTGATGATTTCGGCTTTTTTCTCTTTTTGAAGGATTGGGATCACAGTTGAAGATGCAGCCTCAACAGATTTCAGTCCTTTTTCGTTAATTCCTGTTACCTGGGCAACAATATACCCATCAGAAACGTCAAATCTTTTAATGTCTCCATTCTCGGTATCCTCGTTGAAAGCCCATTGAACGATCCTTCTTTGAGCACCAACACCGGGAATGTTCTCCTCCAACTCACCTATCTCTTTTACAGGACGCACCTCCAGATTATTTTCCTGGGCAAGCTCTGTAAAGTCCTTTTCTCTTGCTCCAAGTTCAAACTTCGTCACATCGGCAAAAAGGTCGTTGAGTGACTTTTCTGAAGGCTGGATCTCACGGCTAACAGTCGCAAATTTTACAGCTTTTTGCTTCTCTGTTTGGTCCTCGATCTCGATCACGTGGTAACCGAACTGAGTTTCCACAACTCCAATGCTACCTTTATTGTTCTGAAAAACGAAGTCGTTGAAAGCCGGTACCATTATACCTGGTGTAAACCATCCTAACTCTCCTGCTTCTTCTTTGTTGGAAGTATCTGCAGAATATTCAGAAGCAAGGCTTGCGAATTTATCTTTACTGCTTTTCACTACAGAAGCAAGACTGTCTGCAAGTGCTTTAGCCTCTTCTTTTGAACGGGTGATGTTCTGCCCAATTGGAGAACCCTGGAATGCGATAAGAATATGTCTAGCCTTAGAAGAATCTGGGATCTGCTTTGTAGCTACCAATCTTGAGATCTTGTAAGAACCGTTGTCTTTATACGGACCATAAGTTTCTCCTTCGGAAAGGTTGAAAAGTGCATCGGCGTGTTCTTTTGGCAAGTCGCTCTTGAAAACGAATTTGTCAGAATATTTTTCGTCTGAATTTTCATTTACGAAAGACTCATAATCTGAAGTGCTTCCGAAGCCGGCAACAGTATCATTAGCTTTAGTCACGGCGTTGTATTCGGTCTTATTCTCAAGCAAACCGTTGACTTCAGCTTTAACTTCGGCCTCATCTTCGATAGAAGCAGACTCGGTGTACTTCACATATTGAATGTCACGGGTAGCTTCAGTTTGAAACTGCTCTGAATGTTCATCGATATAATCTTTAATTTCAGATTTTGAAACTTCAACTTCAGCATCGGGAATGGAAGTAAAAGGAACGTTCACAAATTCAAGATCAACATTATCGTTGGCAAAACGATATACCTGCTCTCCTTCAAGAAGAGTAGCAGTAACCCCTGCTCTCACAAGGTTAAAATAGATCTGCTCCCTGGCAGACTTTGCGACATTGTTCTCAAAATCCAACCACTGCTGGTAAGCCTGCGGTGAAGTTGCTTTTATAGTGGCAACATATTCTTTAAGCTTGTTCTCGTCAAACATCCCGGCTTCATTAAGGAAGTTAGGGTTGTTCGCCATTTGTTGGGCAACCATGTTCTTCACCTGGGCTTCTTCAACGCGAATTCCCAGTTCATCAAACTGCTCCTCCAATAACGCCTGACGCAGCCTAAGGTTCCAAACCATGTTCATCGCCTGACCTGATGATGCATTCGGCCCCATGTTTTGCTGGTAAGCCTCTACCTGGCGCGCGAAATCTTCCCGCTCAATATCCTGGCCGTTGATGGTGGCTATGGTGTTTGCAGATTTTGTTGAAAACCTGCTTTTGTTCCTTATCACGTCGGCCAAAACAAAAGAGAAAAGCGCGAGGGCGATAATTGCGATCAGGAAAACTGAACGTTGCCTAATTTTATTTAATACTGCCATTTTTAATGTTGTTAATTCTAAAATACAGGGGGCGAAAATAACGTTTTTGGAGATATTAAAAAACTATAAATCCGCAAAATGTGAGGAAAGTCTTAAAATTATTCCTGAGGTTTTATTCGTAGTTCCACCAGTTCGATCTTGGTATTTGAAACTTCCTTGATGTGGAATGAAAAGTCTTCAATTTGAACGATGCCGTCTTTAGGCGGAATTTCCTCGGTATGATCAAGAATATAGCCGCCAAGAGTCTCGTAATTCTCCCCAATTGGAATATTGAGCTTGAAGGCCTCATTGATGTAATCTACCTCCAGCCTGGCCGAAAAAAGATACCTGTTGTCATCCAGTTTTTCCTCGATAAGCACTACAGGATCATGTTCATCTTCTATCTCTCCAAAAAGCTCTTCCACGATGTCTTCGACTGTCATCATCCCGCTGGTGCCGCCATATTCATCAATGACAACGGCAATACTTTTGCGTTTTTTGATGAGAATGTTGAGCACATCCTTTACCAGCATGGTCTCAGGTACGAAAACCACCGGCAGCAGTATTGATTTAAGATTTGCGGGCTTCCTGAACAATTCAAAAGAGTGGATATATCCAATAATGTCATCTATATTCTCTTTATAGACCAGCACTTTTGAAAGGCCGGTTGCCGTAAAGGTCTGCACCAGCTCCCGGGGATCTGTATTAAGATCAACCGCAACAATCTCTGTACGCGGGATCATCACCTCGCGGGATTTTACTTCGGAAAATTCAAGGGCATTTTGAAATATCTGAATCTCTGTATCCACTTCCTGATCTTCTTCCACCTTCTCCATCTGCTCATTGATGTAGTTTCCCAGTTCCACCTTGGTAAAGGCCAGCTGCACCTCGTCACCTTCGGTTTTAAAGAAACGCTTCAGCACAAAATCTGAGATCCAGATGACAAAAGAAGAGATAAAACTGAACAACACATAGAACAAATAAGCCGGCAGCGCAAAAAACTTCAGCAGCGTATTGGCGTAGATCTGAAAGAAAACTTTAGGTAAAAATTCCGCAGTAACCAGAATGATCAACGTGGAGATGACGGTTTGAGTGAGCAGACTAAGGTCTACGAATAGGTACTGTAAAATGGGATTTTCGAGCTGCATTGAAGCGATCCATTCTACCAGTAGATCTCCCATGAAAAAACCATAGACCACCAGGGCTATATTGTTGCCCACGAGCATGGTCGCAATGAATTTGGAGGGTTTCCGGGTTAAGCGGGTGAGGATCTTGGCGAGAAAATCGTTCTGCTTTTTCTCGATCTCGACATGGATCTTGTTGGCCGAAACATAAGCGATCTCCATTCCCGAAAAAAATGCCGAAAGCAGCAGGCAACAGAAAATGATTATGAGTTCGTAGGCCATGCTTACTTCTCGCGGTTTTGATACTTGCGCCTAAAATGCCTTCTAAAGAAGAACATGAAGATCCCTACAGCCGTAAAGAAAAGAAACAGGTAGGATTGAGAACGATCAACATTCCACATCCTTATGCCTTCAAAAAGGAAGAAGGCGGCCGCCGCTAAATAAGCGATCTCAAAAAACTTCGAAAATTTTATCATTTCTTTTCTTCATCAATGATCTGCACCCCAATATTTGAGCGAGATCGGAAATTACTGAATTCCTGATTACTATCAAAGCCCTGGCCTTCGTTGAGGGCTCCATTCTTGAACTTGATAGTGTTAGGCTTGTCTGTAAACACCCAGTTATTGCCCTGGTCCCAGTACAGCTGAGTTGCATTGAGGATGGTACTGTCGCTGGTCACGACCACCACATTTCCTTGCAGGTCAATAAGACCGGTTTCCCCATAGATCACGCCATAATCGGCAGTGACTGTGTTCTTTTTGTCCTTATCAAAAAATTGAACTTCCAGGCCTTCAGGAAACTCGCGATAGGGAAATTCCTTGTTGGAGAAGTCCCTCATTTTTTCGCTTTTTAGAGTAGCGACAACTTCCCCGGAATCTGTATACTTCAGGTTAATTCCCGTGCCTATAGCCTGTGGTGCATCTTCGGGCATCTCCATTGCCTGCACATCCTTCAGGTTGCCTTCACAAGAAAAAAGCATTGTCACAAAAAGTATTGTGACAATGCTTAGATAAATATTCCGGTATGTAAATTTCATATTACAAGTTAGGTACGCGTACGCTTTCTCCTATCCAACATCCAATGTTGATAGTTTTTCCCTGCATATCCTGCTGGAAAATATCAGCACGTTGAGGAGCTCTTCCGCGGTAAGCTGCTGCAGTTTCATTAGCAGTGCTCGCAATTGAAGGATCTACTCTTCCTGCTTTCGCAGCATAATCTGCAGCCAACCAGTAAACAGCTCTTTTTTCAAATGCAGTGTTACCACAGTTGTTTGCACTTTGCGCGATCATGTTAGCGATTTGCAAATATGCTCTACCAAAAGAAGGCTTGGCGTTGATAGCTTTTCTATAGTAGTTTCTAGCCTGGCCAAACTGACCTTTTTCTTTATAGTTATGAGCGATCTTGTTGTAAACAGTTGCTTTGTCTGAAGCATTTGTCTCCAACTCGGCAGACTGGTTGTAGTATTCCAAAGCTTTTCCAGATTGTCCTTTAGCATCTGCAAGTTGCCCAAGGTAAAGTGCAGACTTCGCAGAAGGCTCGGCTTTGTGTAAAGCCTCAACTAACTGGAAGAACAAAGGATCATCTGTACAATCTTTTGAAGACATTCTTCCCGCAGCTCTTTTTAGCCAGTCAACATTTGTTTTATTAGCTTCAAAATCTTTGCTGTACAATGGGATAAGGTTATTACAATCTGCTCTTTGTCCAAGCTTAGCATCAATACTACCTTTTACAGAGCTATATGCTTTAAGGTTAACCTCGTAAGCGTTCAACATTTTCTTTTCCTTAGCAGTTAGCTCTTCACCAGCATCCTGCTTTTCAAGAAGTTTTTGAAGTCCCTGCGCCATTTCGTTCTCGTCGTTTTCTACTTCAGCAATTACAACATCATACTTTTCGAAAACATCCTGAAGGTCTTTCTTACCGGCGTCCTGAAGCTCTACCAGTAGGTAGAAATAAGTGTAAAGAGATTTGGCGTTGAAACCTTCTTTATCTTTCTGGAAAGCCTTGTCAAAAGCATCATACTGTTCCTGTGTAGAACCAAGTTTATTGTCATATCTCACCTGCGCAATATCCACAAGCACTTCACCTTCTTTGGTCTTCGCAGGAAAATACTGGAGACGCTCCTTGTAAAGGTTGATAAGATCTTCGGCAATTGCCTTTTTCTCACCTTCGGGTGCTTTTTCAAGCTTGTCCTTTAAAACACGCTCCCCGTATTGGTAGGTAACAATGCTATATGTAGGGCAATCTTTCCTGAGGGTCTGGATCCTTGGGTAAGCGGCATCGTAGTTCTTTGCTTTAGCGTCGCTATAAGCAAGAGAAGCTGTTGTGGCACACTCCTGGTTGGCCTGCGCCTGCAGTGCCCCCGTCCCTAAAAGTAATCCGGAAAGAAATAATATTACTCTGGTTTTCATAGTTTAAGTTTTATTCCTGTTTGTTAATTATTCGAATTTTCTCTTGATAAACCACTTGTCGTTAAGAGAGAGGCTTATCATGCCGGTGAAAAAGTTTTCCTGGATCAAACCCGCATTTGTTGTACCGCGCTGTCCATACTCAAAGCCAAGATTGATATTGGATAACATTCCTCCTGCTGGTAATCCTAATCCAAAAGATATGCCAAACTCGTTTATAGCCTCTCCATCAATGCTGAGCCCGGTTTCTTCCATTCGCAAACCTCCACGGTAAACGATCCTATTGAAATAGCTGGTAAGCGAATTATAATCTGGGATAAAGTACCCACCAAGCCTGTATTTTGCAGCACTGTCGTACGTAGCACCTTCAGCAGCAAAAGAACGGTTACTAAAATCGGCTGCAGCGGTAGAAGTGTATTCCACCCCAACGAGCCACTTGCGCGGTTCTCCCAGGCCTGCACCAACAGTGAAACTGGAAGGCAGACTTAAATCTGTGTTTGCAATCTCAATATCTCTTGCCTCGACGGTGATATCCTGTCCCGTGGGTGCATAAAGAATAGTTGCCAGCTCTCTTTTATTTTCTGAAGACAGGTTAACTTCAGGTGAATAGTAGGCTCCAAAATGGAAATTCAGGTTTTCCTTTAGCATGCGCTGGTAATCCAGCCCAAGTTTATAGGAAAAACCGCTAAGATCTGACCGGTTGATCTCACGGCTCCCAAATTGAAGTCCGTCGCGGACAAAAATGTTCTTATTCTGAATATTTCCGAAGTTGTAATTGAGGTCCACCCCAACAGAAATGTTATCATTTATTGCAAAACCTCCAGAAAGAAAGACTCTATTGAGTCCTCCTTTTCCCGAAAAGCGCCCGGCTGTACCGGCATCTTCGTCAACATCTAAAATATTGTAACCCACTGCCGAGTAAGGCAAAACTCCAAAACCAAAACCAAACTTCCCTGCGGGAATTCCAATAGCCAGGTAATCAAGCGAGGTGGTATTATTGCTGCCAGACTCAAGATCTGACTTCATTTTTAGGGAGTTATTGCTCGCTCCAAGCGTGTAGGTGGTGAGTTTAAGCCTGCCGTAAGCTGCGGGATTTCGCAGGTTCACATGAATACTGTCTGCAAAGATACTTAGACCTCCCATTGACCTGTTCTCCACGGTTCCTCTAAATTTATTCATCCCGATGCCGTAGAAAGAATATGGGGAGGAAGTGCGCTCCTGAGCGGTCGTAATCACTGAAAACAAAATGAATACGATTAAAATTAATCGTTTTGTCATTGACTTATATTAAATTCGAGAATATAGTTCAAACCTTCCAACAAGAAGTTGGAGTTGGCAAATATGCTATTTTTTAAGTTTACAGACAAGAATTCGGCATCCCCGCCCGTAATTATTACTATTAATTTGCTTTCACGGGCCTTGTATTCCTCAATAATTCCGTCCACTTCTTTTAGAAAACCGTAAACAACACCCGAATTTATTGAACTAACCGTACTGTCACCTTTCAGCTGCAGCCGCTCCTGCTGCTCTATTAACGGCAAATTTGCCGTAAACGTATTCAGGGCCCGAAACCGCATTTTTAAGCCGGGAGAAATCGCACCGCCCAAATATTCATTTTTGTCGTTCTTAAAGTCGTAGGTGATGCAGGTGCCGGCATCTATCACCAATACATTTTCCTTCGGAAATTTCTTGGCCGCCGCTGCCGCCAATGCCTTGCGGTCATTTCCCAAAGTAGCCGGAGTCGCATAGAGGTTCCTGAACGGCAATTTGGTCCCGCTAGAAAGGCTGATGAATTTTGCCCTTTTTGAAAGGTTAGCAGGCAGGGAAAAACCCCATTTAGAAACATTTGAGGAGATCACCGCCACTATCGCGGGAAAATTTGATGAGAGTTCCGAAATATTTTTTTCCAGTGCCTCTACTTCGATTCTTCGTGAGTGCAATAATTGATCCTTCTGAAAAACAGCGAGTTTTGCGAAAGAATTTCCAAGGTCGATAATGAGGTTCATACGGGAGATCTAGAAAAGCAAAAGTACAAAAGCATTTTTTTCAAAAATCCTTTGGGAGATATGAAATTTGAATCTATATTTGCACCCGCTTACTACAACAAGGTAGGCATGCTTGAAGCACTGGTGCCTTAGCTCAGTTGGTAGAGCAAAGGACTGAAAATCCTTGTGTCCCTGGTTCGATTCCTGGAGGCACCACCATCAAAAGCAGAAGCCCTCAAATGAAAATTTGGGGGCTTTTTTTATTTATATACTTTTAAAAAATGCATTTTCTGTACATCCTATTGGATCATGCCTATGGAGAAACAGCAGATTTGAAACATGGACTTCAAGATCACATTGACCACAAGTACCAAAAAGGTTTTACAAAAGTGGCAGACGATGGAAAGTTGTTCTGGTTTAATCTGAACAGGAAGAAGATGTTCTATGTTTTTGAAACTCCTCTGAACTGACTTCTGAATGCTTTAATTTTGGCATTGAAAGATTCTGCTGAAGCATTTGTGCTTCTGTTATGGAAGTAATTTAGAATCGTATTGTAATTAAGTTTTATACTGTTAGCTACGGTATTGAAAGATCTGAACCCGACTTCTTCAACTTCTTTATACCAGTGAGCTAATTTTGTTAGGGCTATACCTTTATCAGTTGTTTGATTGAATATGGTTCTTAAGTTGTTGACCAGGGAGTAAGCCTGGTAGATATCCGGATATTCTTTGAAGAGGATCTTTGCCCGTTGTGATTGTTTATCGGTCCATTTAGAGGTGGCTTTGTAGAGTAGATAACGGCTTCTGGCCAGTAGCTGCTTGTGAGAATCACCATTTGAAAGGATCTCTGGCATATAGATAACGGCTAAGGCCAGTATCTGCTTGTGAAAATCACCATTTGAAAGGATCTCTGTCATATACGTTACACCTTTTTGCTTAGCAGTTTGAAGCTGTTGGTTCTCCAACTCCAGGGCTTCCCACCGGTGTTTGATCCTTAGGTTCTGAAGCGCCTCTATAGCTAATTTCTGAACGTGGAACCTGTCAGTGACCTGTATAGCTTTTGGGAAGCACTTAGAGGCGATATGCTTCATTGAAAATGCCATATCCAAAGTTATTTCTTTGACTCTATTGCGTAGGGATGAAGGTATTTTAAGCAGCTGCTTTGACCCGATTGGCTCTGTTTTACCAAGCGACTCTATAATGAGCAACAAGCAGATTCACCTTTCTTTCCCTTAGCTTTTTTATTATGTAATTCCAATAGTTAAGCTCTCCCTGGGATAATGCAGTCTCATCCCAAAGAAAGATAATAGGACCAATGTTTTCACAACTAGGGAAGATCAGAAAACACCTGGCAAGTGCTTCCAAAATAATTTTCCTTCCATTCTTTATAAGTCACTCAGGTGTCTTTGTATTGGCGCTGCATTTCTTTTCCATACGAAGTTAAATTCAAGTTCGAAGAAATCAAGGGGATTAAAGCCTATGGTATGGCAGTCAGAAGCCTTAGTATCGACTAATTTTTAAAAAAGCACTGAACTTCTAAGATGGTTTCATACGCAGTTCCCTGTGCTACTCATTAATTAGTCTCTTTGTACTATTGTCGGTATAAGCATTTATCTGTCCAATCTGCGTTAACATGGAGGTAAACCGTGTTTCTCTCGAAGCGGAAAGTCTTGAATAGTAACTTCTTTGTGGAACCCTTTAGAGACTAATAGTCTGGAGGAATGTTCTTGCGGCGGTGTATTACGTTCTTCAAAATAAAGATGAAGTACTTCTTTTGCTTTTTTGCTTTCTGTTAGATCAAAATTCTCCACAAGGAACTGTGGTAAAATAAGCTTAATAAGGTCCAGATAATTTTTGTTCAAAATCGATATTCTTTCTGCAAATATCGCCCTTTACTTCAAATCCTCCCCAACTTTTGAGATTGATCCAGAAACAGCAGATTTGAAACATGGACTTCAAGATCACATTGACCACAAGTACCAAAAAGGTTTTACAAAAACGGCAGATGATTGGAAAGTTGTTTGATTTAGAGCTGAACAGCAAAGAAGATGCCCTGGTTCCCCCGAAGCTTCCATACATCCTTTTCAGTTTGGCCGGCAGGAACTATGATCGAAAAACAGCAAATCTTTATAGCTCATTCCGAAACAAAAAAACCCTGAACTGTAGTTCAGGGTTTAAAAATTATAAATGACGTTATTCCTATTGAAGATTCAAACTGACTTTTGCAAAAAGAAATCTTCCGCTTAGACCGTATTGAAGGGCCTGTCTTGACCAGTCATATCTTCCGGAACTACGATTTCCATACTTTTCTTCTGCCCTATCTGGATAAAGATCAAAGAGATTGTTTGCTCCCACAGTGAGGGTAAGTTCATCGGTGGCTTTAAAACCAAGAGAAAGATCTGTCACGATCTTTGGATCAAAGACCTGCCGGCCGGCGGGATCTGAGGAAGCTTCGGTGGTTTTTCCGAAGTACACATTTCTCAAAAAGACGTTAAACCTTCCACTTGACAAATTGTTGGTGAGATTGATCTTGGTATGAGGAACAGACTTTTCAAGTAAAAGCCTACTGTTCTCAGAGAAATAGGTGTCTACAAGTCCGGCCCGCTCCAACTGTGGCGATGCCTTTGTGTCCCCAACTTTTACCGTTTTTGAGAAAGTCCCTGAAAGGGTAGAATTAAGCTGCATATTGTCACCAAAGTAGGCGTTTTGCGTGACTACTACATCTATACCTCTTGACTCTGTATCAATGGCATTAACAAAGAAGGAAGCTGCCTCTGCATTGGCCAGGGATAGCAAATTGTCCAATTCAGTCCCTGTTCCCGGGCCCCTGAATTGTCCTGTATAGATGATCCTGTCATCAATCGCTACAAAATATCCATCTACAGTGAAAGAGAGATTCGCATCAGGGATCTTAGCTGTAAATCCTAAACTGGCAGCACGGGAAGTCTCTTCTTTTAATTTTGGAATTCCCAATAATTGGGCAGCTCTACTGTCGTTGGTAAAGGTACCAACCTCCTGCGGAATACCGTTAGCCCCAAAAACCGTTGACGTAGAATTGAAGTATAATTGATGTAGCGAAGGAGCTCTAAAACCAGTATTCGCGGCCGCCCTGATGTTGATGTTGTCTGTAAGTTTATATCGTGTAGAAACTTTAAAATTTAAAGTTGAACCAAAATCTGAATAATCTTCAAATCTGGTAGCAAAAGTTAGCAGGAACTGTTTAGTAAGATCAGCCTCCAAATCAACATATCCACCTATACTGCTTCTTTGTCTCGACAATTCATTAGCAGGACTAAAGCCGGGGAATACCTGTGAGCCACCCGCTCTGGGATCTCCAAAGAAATCCTGAGCCGGTTGTTGATCGGCCCGGGTAATTACATCACCTTCTGCCGTATATTGCTCGTAGGAAGCCCTTTCCCCTGCCACGATTTCATATTGTTCAATGCGATGCTCTGCTCCAAAGGCAACATTAAAGGCTTCAAACCAATCTTCAAACAATCGGGAGATATCAAGATTTGTTGTATTCTGGGCAAAAGAGAAGCCACCTGCATCAAAAGTGGTTGGACTGGCATTCTCAAGTGAGGCATTCGAGGTGTTAGAAATTAGGTACATAAATTGGTTTCGGCCGTAGGTGTTACTAAAATCTACATTCCAGTCCCCCACCATACCCCGAATTCCGGCAGCAAAGGAGATGTCGTTAATCTTCGAGTTGATCTCCGGAAGAAAACCATTGATGTAAAAAGGAGTATAGGTTCTGCTCTGGTAAGGCAGCCTGTAAAATCCTGCAGAATTACCTTTTCTAGAACTTACGCCTGCAAAAGAGTAAATCTCTGTACCCTTATCGTCAAGAGGAAGGGCGAAATTTGCAAAGAGCCTTCCGCCGCGCAAGGCAGACTGACCAATTCTCATGTTGTAGTCGCTCCTGTCCTGATTTCGTGCAGCCAGTTCATCATCGGTAACATTCATATCTAAAAGGTCCTGTAATGTAGCTCTGTCTTCAGCAGAAGTAATGGCATCTACATAACTTTGGTCGAAATAAGAAACATCCTGTGCAAACTGCTGAATTTGTTCATTGCTTAAATAACTAATGTCGGCACCAGAATTGAAAGCCACTCTCTCAATGGCGTTGTAGGCATTAAAGATTTTAGCATCATATTCTTTCATTCTATTATAGGAATCCCGGTAGTCAAAATCTCCGGCAAAGGTTAGATAACCTCCATCCTCTCCCAACGAAACGCCGTAGCTTCCAGCTACATTGATGGTTTCTCCATCAACTCCACCGGTTTGTGCATTTGCGTTTTTAGAGAAGTTGGCACCGGAAGTTACATCAATTTTTAATTCATCTGTATCCTTGTTCAAAATGATATTTATGACACCGGCAATAGCATCTGAGCCATATTGAGCCGCAGCACCATCTCTTAACACCTCAATACGTTCAATAGCCGCTGCTGGAATCGCGTTAAGGTCTGTACCCACGCTACCGCGTCCAAAAGTTCCGTTCACGTTAATAAGCGAGGTAGTATGCCTTCTTTTGCCATTCACGAGAACAAGCACCTGGTCTGGTCCCAGGCCTCTTAAGGAAGCGGGGTCGATATGGTCTGTTCCGTCAGCAATGGTTTGGGTGTTGGAAGAGAAGGAAGGCGCCACATAATTGAGCATCTGGTTAAGATTGACCTGTGGGACTGCAGTAGACAATTCCTGAATATCCAGCACATCTATTGGAACCGTCGATTCTGTAACGGTTCGGCTGGGTCTTCGCGATCCCACAAGGACCACTTCATCAAGAGCCATACCGGCCACCATAGTAACATCGTGTACCTCCTTGCTTATTCGCACTTCCCTGCGGTCAAAACCTACAAAAGTAAAAACAAGAGTTTCTCCAAAGGAGGCTTCAATAGCATATTTCCCGTCAAAATCTGTGGTGACTCCACGATCTGTTCCCTTCACAACTACTGAGACTCCCGGCAGTGGCTGACCCTGGTCATCCTTCACGGTTCCCGTTATTGTTTTGTTTTGAGCCTGGGCAACCAGGGCACTGCAAAGAAAAAATAGAATTAAGTAATACTTCTTCATAATTTTCTGTTATTAGTTAGACAATAAGATTAATGAGGATGTGAGTTTTTTCGTCACACCCTGAATAGAATAAATTAGTATCCCACCGCAGAATCATCACCCCTGCGATCGGCACCACCTTCCAGCTTCCCATTGGGCAGCACCAGAATGGCGTCAACTTTTCCAAGAATTCTTGATTCGCCTTCGTTGACATTGTAGCCTTTTTGCCTCAGACTTTGCAATACAGACTGATCAAAAGAATCTGGTTCAAAAAGGATCTCATCGGGCAGCCATTGGTGGTGGAAACGGGGGGCGTTCACGGCAGCCTGCATGCTCATGTTATATTCAGCAACGTTAAGTATGGTCTGCATTACAGAAGTTATTATGGTAGATCCTCCGGGAGAACCCAGGACCATCCACAACCTGCCTTCTTTTTCTACAATTGTTGGTGTCATGGAACTCAACATTCGTTTTCCCGGTTGTATGGCATTGGCTTCGGCACCAATAAGTCCGAACATATTGGGCACTCCCGGTTTAGCACTAAAGTCATCCATTTCATTGTTAAGGAAGAAGCCTAATTCCTCTACATAAAGTTTGGAACCATAAGCACCATTAAGCGTTGTGGTCACCGAAACTGCATTTCCTTCCTCATCTACAATGGAGTAATGAGTGGTTTCATTACTCTCATAGCCGGGCAGCTCGCCGTGATCTATGGAAGAAGAAGGAGTTGCCTTTTCAAAGCTAAAACTATCCATTCGGCCTTCCAGGTAAGCATCGCTTAAAAGGGTTTCAACGGGTATTTCTACGTAATCTGGATCACCCAGATAAAAACTGCGATCTGCGTAGGCTCTTCTTTCTGCCTCGGTGATCACCTGGATGGCTTTTTCTGAATTATGTCCGTACTCATCTAAAGGATAGTCCTCGATCATTTTCATGATCTGTCCCATCACTATACCCCCACTTGAGGGTGGCGACATGGAAATTATTTTTAAGTTATCGTATTTAAAATTGATAGGATCTCTCCATTTTGCCTCGTATTCACCAAGATCTTCCATGTTTATCAATCCTCCCTGTTCCTGAAGAAAAGAAACCAGTTTTTCGGCCGTCTCTCCTTTATAGAAGTCATCTTTCCCGTTACGGGCAAGACGTTCCAGGGTGGTTGCAAGTGCAAGGTTCCTTATTGTATCGCCTTTTTCAAATTTCCGGGCAAAAAGAATGGTGTCGTTGTTGGCCTTCATAAAGTCATCATGATAACGTTCAAGCGCCTTTTGTTGATGTTCTGTAACTACATAACCATTTTTTGCAAGAGAGATCACCGGTTTCAGGATTTCACTCATTGGCATAGATCCAAATTTCTTGTGCACTGCAAAGATCCCTGCCACTGTCCCGGGTACCCCGACGGCGAGAGAACCAAACCGGCTCTTGTCTGGGTCCACATTTCCTAAACTATCCTGGTACATTGTTCTCGTCGCAGCCTTAGGAGCTTTTTCCCGGTAGTCAAGCGCACCTGTTTCTCCATCTTTTAGACGGTAAACCATGAATCCTCCTCCTCCCAGATTCCCGGCATAAGGATAAACCACGGCCAGGGACATTTCAGTTGCCACCATAGCGTCAAAAGCATTACCGCCCTGCCTTAAGATCTCCAGCCCAACTTTCGAAGCTTCTTCCCTGGCAGAAACTACCATTGCTTCAGAAACCACCAACCCTCTTTCTTCTGAAGGAGAAGGTGCAACTAAAACTTCTTTTTGAGAATTACAGGATAAAAGGCTGACCAGCAGTAGTAAAAAGAGGGACTTTTTCATAGAAAACAGTGCAATAGAATGGTTTATAGAAATGGCTCAAAAGGAGCAGAAGACACTAACTTATAACAATAAATTCAAAAATAAAAACCCTGAACGGCAGGTGACTGCCCCAATTCCAGTGCTTATAGCAAAAATTATTCAAAGATATTAGTGGTCCTTAAAGCAGAAAAGATTTGCGGGGAAGCCGCTGCAGCAGCAGCCGAACTACAGAAGATTCCTTGGAAGAAATGGAATCTTTTTGAGAGATAATGAGCATCAAAAATGGCTTTTTTTGAGATTATCAATAATTCCCCTTTTTTGATAAATCTCTTTAGTGAACCTTCTCCTAAACAAAATTCAAATTTCTTTACGCTTATTCACCAGCTCTAAACACTCACAAGAAAGGCTGAACTCACACTTCAACCGCCTTCAATGCTACTTCATAGGGAAAAGCAAATCTGGCAACTTCGGCTCCCGCAAGCCATGATGAATGATCTCCCGGGTTAAGCACTACCGGCATACGTTTCTTTTGGTTATGGATCTCACTCATGAGCTCGTTGGCCACGGTGGTGAGAATGGAATAGGAATTAAGCTGCTCCTTTGTTTGCGGGTCCTGCCAGGCAGCGTAAATTCCGGCAAAAGCAAAAATCTCCTGATCTTTTGGGGTGATGAGATATTTTTGCTTCTGTTTTCCTTTACTGTCCCGCCACTGCCACTCGTAGTAACCATCGGCAATGATGAGGCAGCGATTCTTAACAGCATCCCGGAAAGCAGGTTTTTCTGACACCGTCTCAATCTTGGCATTCAAAGTAGATTTTTTGATCTTATCATCCCTGGCCCAAAACGGGACCAGTCCCCAGTTGTACATGACGATCTCTCCCCTACCGGCATCGGTAATTACCGGTGTTTTACAGAAATCAAACCCGTTGATCTCCGCTTTTGGCTCGTAAACTTCAGGTTCTAAAAAGGCAGCTTCAAAGGTCTTTTCTATTTCCCGAATTTTAGAATTCAGTTTTGTGCGGTAACACATCTTCTTTTCTGCTCAAGTTAATCAATTTTTCATCTCTCAAAAGAAAACCCTTCCACAGGGGAAGGGTTCTAAAAATGTCATTTTTGAGACCTCTTAAGCTTTAGCCTCGCGGTTGAGTCTTCTCTCGGCCAGCTTGGTCAGTTTTTCATCGGCGGCACGTTCTTCCTCCAAGGTCTTGTGGAGCTTCTCGGCCATGTCTTTGAACCCAAGCTCTTTTGCATAACGGGCGGCAGTACCGTAGCCGGCGATCTCATAGTGCTCCATGCGCTGCGCTTCGGCAATAAGGCCCGCATCTTTAACTTCTTTCGCGTGATCCTTCCGAAGAAATCCATGCAACTCCTTGATAATTCCTTCCATTGCGCTGCAATGTTCCCCGGCAGGATCTGTATTGAGGTCTTTGCAGATCTCTTCCAGTCTCTTTTTATGAGTGACGGTCTCCTTCATGTGGGAATCCAGCGCTCCCCGAAGCTCCTGGTCTGAGGCATTCTTTTGAAGTTCGGGAAATACATTTAAAAGTTGATCTTCTGCGCTATACAAATCTTTGATCTCGTGTACGAATAGTTCTCTTAAATTGTCCATAGTTTTTCTTTTTAAGATACTATTCAAAACAGGCTTTTGGCGTTAAGCGACTAGTAAATTTTTGTTATTGTTTTTTAAAGAATCCCTGTCAAAAAAGTCATTTTATACCCAGCTTCTTCTTCAGGCTTAGTGCATTTCTAATGGCGTGCCCTCCAAGATCGTTGTTGAAGTACACATAAACATCACGGTCATGGGCAGTATGATCTTTAATATCATCGGCAATTGCCTTCAATTCTTCTTCGGAATAACTTCCGGAATAATTTTGCCCGTGAAATCGCAGATAGGTCCAGTTGGTGGTGACCACCCGCGGATGGTACGGGATCATATCATGAATCACCAGGGCCGCTTCGTATCTTTTCAGCAGCTCATAGAGTTCATCTATAAGCCATCTTTCATCTCTTATCTCTATTGCCCAGCGAATCTCCTTCGGAAGGATCTTCAAAAATGCCTCCAGCCGCTCAAGATTTGGCTTCCAGTTTGGCGGCAGCTGCACCAACACTACTCCCAGCTTCTCCCCGAGCTGTACCACGCGATCCAGAAAATAATTTACGTGACTTTCGGGATCCTTCAGTTTTTTGCGATGAGTGCCAAATTTACTGTACTTGATGGCATAGCAAAAATCTTTAGGCGCGGCTTTCCTCCATTCGGCGAAAGTTTCAGCTTCGGCCATTTTGTAGAAGGTATTGTTGATCTCGACGGTGTCGAAAAATTTTACGTAATGATCAAACCATTCGCTCACCGGCATTTCTTTGGGATAAAAATCCCCCTTCCAGTGTTTGTACTGATAGCCGCTGGTGCCTATGTAGATTTTTCCTGCCAAATCTTTCCTAACTTTCCACGTTCTTATTCGCGGTCCTACCCTTGCTGTAGCCGTAAATCTTCAGCAGCAGGATCCTCAAGATTGATTTTTCCGAAGAAAAGGAACCTGAAACTAATTTACTGCTTCAATCCTTTTACATCACGTATGATAAACCTGCTCCCGGGAATAGCGGGGATCCTGTTAAGCTTGATCTCCAGGTCCTGTTCCGGCACCTCATATTTTATTTCATTCACCAGAAAATTTACTGCGGCGGTAGTGATCCCAATAGTGATCCATTCGCCCGCACAGCGGTGGTTGTGGTAATGCTCGCCTCCTCCTTGCGGAATAAAATTAAACGGACTTTCATCCCAGTCCATAAACCTTTCGGCATAGAAAGTAGAAGAATTTGACCAGATTTTGCTGTCATGGTTGGTAGCGTAAAGATCCAGCAACACGCGCCTGCCTTTTGGAAAAGTTTCGCCCCTCCAATTAAACTTCTGCTTCACTTTGGCAGCCACAAAGGGAAAGAACGGATAAAACCTCCTTACCTCCTGTACAAACAGGTGCGAAAGATTTCCCCTGTCTTTTTGCAGCCTCTCTACGTATTGAGGATATTGATGCAGCGCCAGTGCCGCAAAGGTGATGTAGCGTGCAATTGCGACAATAGGCCTAAGGAGATTGAGCACCTCAACAGCCACGGTCCTTTCGTCTAGCAGCTCTCCACCGGGGTCTTCATAAAAACAAAATTCTTCAAGAATAGTTTTTTCTGCGGAAGGTTCTTTCTTCCTGACCTCCTCAACCATTGACATGAGCCAGGCTTCTGCCTTCTTTCGTGCCAGTCGACCTTTATAGTGGCGAAGACCTACTCCTCCCGAAGCATCTATCATCATACTCATGAGGGCGGTTTTGTTCTTCACTTCATGCGGATAAAGCATGACTCCCACCCAGGAACAGGCTGCCTGCATAAGGATCTTCTCCATTTCTTTGAACAGCACTACTTCTTCCTGCCGCTCCCATTTTTTGCTGTAGTCCTTCAAAAATTCCAGGAACTTTTCATTTAAAGAAGCTATGGAATCCTTAGTCATGCACTGCATAAACAATGCTTTTCTCTTAATGTGAGCTTCACCATCCAGCCCCTGCACTCCGCCCTGGCCAAAAAGTGTTTTTTGAAACCGCTTTGGAGTGGCGCCTTTTCTTTGAAATTTATCCTGATCATAGAAGACAGCCGCGGCTTCCTCTCCCCTTAGGATGATGGTCTTCTTTAGCAATAGATGCTTGTTGAGAATATCTGTATTTTCTTTTTCAAATTGTTCCTGAAAATTAGGATAGCCTTTTATAAGAACATTTAGTGCACTGTCCATTTTTAAAATATTTAGAAGTTAATGAACCGGTTTTGCCTTAATGTAACTTTGGTAAACTGGATATACAGAGGATTTAACTTTTTTAACCTGTTGCTTTGGAAAATTTTTAGACGTAGCAGTACAGGCTACTTTGATTTCAGTACAAACTTCGCATGCATTGGAAAGTGGTCAGATCCAAAATCCCCGAGCCTTTTTAGCTCTGCCAGTTCAAATTCTTCAGTAACAAAATAATGATCCAGCGGCCAGCGCATCACTTTTGATTTTGCATTGAAACTGTTGTATAAACCCCGCCCTATTCTCACATTTTTCAGGTTTCCGTCATGCCCAAACATCCTTGAAGTATGCGACCAGGAGACATCATTAAAATCCCCGGCTACTATTGAAGGCCGGTTATCTTCAGCAACCAACTCGCCAACTTTTAACAGCTCAATTTCCTGCTCCCCTTTATTGTCCGGGTACTTGCTACTGGGGACAGGCGCCACAGGATGAACTGCATGCAACCTGAAACTTTTCCCCGAAGGCAGGACCACATCAGCATGAAAGGAAGGTACAAAATCGTGTTTCAGATATTTCACCTCCTCATTCTTAAGCGGAAATTTTGAGAACAGGATCATTCCGTAGGCTTCATCATTGGGTCTTGAGATCACATGGGGATATTTTTCTTTAAGTGGAGCAAGCTGCTCCACCCATTTCCGGTCTACTTCCATAGCAATTAACACATCCGGATCCTGTTTTTTGACCAGCTCAAGAAACTGCCCGTATTTGTCATTTTTGATAAGTACGTTAGCGAGCATAATGCCAACTGAGTTCGGCAGATCTTCCGCAGAAACTGCATCGGGAACAGTTTTATCGCCAAACCAGTACGGGAAGATCCTTACAGAATGAATATATACAGAAACCAGAAGCCCCAGCATGAACACCAAAGATGGCAGCTTCCATTTCTTGTTTAGCCCGGCAAAAAGAAGAAAACAAAGGATGGCCAGGATCCAGTATTGCAAACGCGGAAAATCTAAAACTTTCGAATACCAGTAAGGCAGATCATATACAAGAGATAGCAGGCTGGCCAGGATCACCAGTGTTCCCACGAAGATGATGAAGTACTTAAAGAGCCTGGAAAATGTCATTTTTGGTCGGTTTCCTCTAAAGATAACATTTTTAAAAAAGATCTAGAGGCGGTATAAAAAGATCCGAAGGCTCGCGCCTTCGGATCTTCAGAAAAACAGAACTTAAGAAAATTAACCGCCGGCCCGGTTGAGCTCTTCAAGTTTGGCTTTACGTGCCTTAGTTTTTGTTTTTGAAGTGAAGAGGTTGTACCTAAGGTTCAAACTAACCGATTGTTCATCAAAATACTGATTGATATAAATCGAGTTCCCAAGGAAGGCAGCGTTGATATCCATTCTTTTGCCTTCAAAAATATCTGTGGCACTCAGGGTCACGTCCAGGCGGTCATCCAAAAATGACTTTTTAAGCCCCGCATCTACCCACCACTGTTCGCCAATGGTGTAAACTCCGTATCCAACAGGTCCCTGCAGACTTCCATTTACCTCCAGGCTCATGTCCCATGGCAGGCTGATCTGGTGGTTGGTTTGAAAAAGATAAAAAAAGTTGTCATTGCTCACTTTTTCCCCGTCAATAGTAATATCGAAATACTGTTGATTCAACACAAGATTATTGCTTGTATTCCAGAAAGAGGCCAGTTCCACAGGTGCCACAATGGTGGCCGTATAGCTCCTGGAGTTGTCCAGATTTTTGGTGGTAAAAATGGTCTCCCCTGTTTCAGGATTGGTGCTCGGCACCTCGGCGCTAAAATCTTTCACATGATCATAGCTCAAGGTGAGATTGTACTTTTTAAAGAAGGTTTGCGACAGCTTATAAGCTGCTGGTTATCTGCGCCCTGAGATCTGGATTACCTACCACGTAGCTGTAAGGGTCGAGATAGAACGCTACCGGATTAAAGTAGCTGTAATTTGGCCTGCTAATCCTTTTGCTGTAGGAATAGTTGAGTTTATAGTTATCGCTTACCTTCTGCTCCAGCATCACGTTTGGAAAGAACTCCAGGTATTTTCTACTGCCCACCTCATCAAGTGTAGCCGACTGTCCTTCACCAATGGTTTGCTCAGCACGAAGACCTGCCTGCAGATTCCAGGTGTCATTGAACCTGTTGCTGTAACTCAAATAAGCGGCATAGATCTCCTCCTCATATTTAAAGCTGTCGCTTCTTTCGGGAGAATATATGTTTTGACCGTCGAGCATCTCAAAGAAGTCAAGGCGGCTCTTGGAAATAACTTTACTTGCCTTTGCGCCAATTTCGAAGCTTGAGCTTTCTGAAAGCGGTTTCGAAAAATCTACTTTTGCCGCGTAAATATCAAAGTCTGAGAAACTTTGGCTGTTGAGCAGCTCTGTATTTTGCTCCTGGCTTTGAAGGTAGCTATAGGTATTTGTGAAGTCTGAAAAGTCTTCGGTGTTGAGTCTGGCGAAATCCAGGTCGGCAGAAATTTGAGTTCCTAAGGTATCGAGCTTGCCTACATAGTGCAGGTTGAACTGGACATTGCGGTAAGTTTGATCCAGCCCGTTTTCGGCATCAATGTTCAGGTAATCTTCTCCGGGATTTCCCAGCACACTGCCGGTATTCCAGTCCATTCTGCGGTCGCGGTACATGATATTGGCCATCGCGCCAATACTGTTGTTATCATTGATGTCAAAATCTGTCCCCAATTGAATCGAAGGAACAAAATCTTTCCTTTCCTGCAGCCCTCTTTGCTCGTACTGCGTGTATTCCAGTGTTCCGGGAAATGTTCTAATGGTATGTTGATCCCTGTAAACCCCGCGTTCAGAAAGATCTACGTTTGCAAAAGAATTCCATCTTCCGCTGTTATAGCCAAGATTGAATCCGCCGTTGAAAAGGGTTTGGTGGCTCATTTTGACTCCTCCGTAAAGACTGGCATTGAGGCCGCTCATGCTGTTCTTCTTCAGTTTGATGTTCAGGATACCCGCGGCACCTTCGGCGTCGTATTTAGCTGAAGGATTGTTGATCACCTCTATCTCCTCGATATTTTCCGCAGGCATGCCGTCGAGCATGGTCTGCAGTTCTGCGGGAGAGAGATAGCTCATCCTGCCGTCAATCATTACGGCCACGCCTTTTTTCCCGTTGATGGAAAATCCGCCGTTCTGGTCGACAGAAACTCCCGGGGCACGCGAGAGCATTTCATAGGCGGTACTTCCCGCAGCCACGGCAGTTCCCTGTACCCGTAGCACCATTTTCCCGTTCTCTACTTTGACTCTCGGCCTCCAGGCCCTCACCATCACCTCATCCAGCGAGGTCACCGCGGTCTTCATCACCACGGTTCCAAAATCCCTGCTGTAGTCGGTAGCCGAAATATTAAAAGGTTCGGTAAAAGTTGATTCAAAACCTATGGCGCTAAACCTAAGCAAATATTCCCCTTTTTGAGGCGGGTCCATTTCAAATCTTCCATCCATTTCGGTGGTGGTGCCGGTGACCACGGTAGAATCGGGCAGTTTCATCACCGCGACGGTGGCAAAAGGGATCGTTTCCTGTTGCTGGTCCTGAAGGCTGCCGCTAAGGCTGCCTTCCTGTGACCAAAGCATCGGACTTATTAAAAAGGCTAATCCTAATAAAAATTTTTGATAAGGCTTCATGACTTTTTGTTTTTTGATTCTTGTTTTTCGATCGATTTCTGAAGCAAATATGCTGTCGATCTGCCCTTTTTGAAACCTTAAAAGTCTGAAGCGGGATAAAAACAGGTTGAACCGGGATTCTGGCCAAATGAAGCGGAAGTCTTTTTTCCTCTTTTTAAAGATCTTCGGAAGTAGAGAATAACCATCAATTGAAGGAACATGAGCAGCAGGCAGATCCTTAAAATTTTCTATTTTTACCTGAGTGTCAAATTTAAAGAGATCAAAAAGCAAATTTTAGAAAAAGATTCGGTCGAAGGAAAAGACTTCCGTTCAGGACTGGCCTCTTTTTTCGCAACAGCAGGAAAGGCTGCTGCAGTAACTTTTTTGCTGTACGAGATTTTTTTCTTTCTCAACCTGGGACGCCTGCTCACACCGGAGGAATTTTTTCTTGATCCTCTATTACAGCTGGAGATTTTTTTGGCTTTCCTTTATATCCTGTCTATTTTCCTGGTATTCCCGCTAATCTCTGAATTTGTAAACACCAACCTGCAAAAATTCCATCCTCTTCTAAGAGGTTTGATCGAGCTGCTGCTGGTGCTCATCACCAACTCTATTTTACTGTCCCTGCTTAACTTTGGTCCAATGCTGTTGTTGGTTCCCGAAATTGACCCTTCTCCCGGTCGCTTTCGAACAGGTTATTTGGTCACAGGAATTTTCTCCCTTTTCTTCTACTATTTTGTAGAACGTGAAAGAAGTAAAAAGCGCCTGCAGGCCGAGATGCTACGGTCGGCGCAACTGCAAAAGGAGAATTTCCAGGCCCAGCTGGAGGGGCTTAAAAATCAGGTGAATCCTCATTTTCTTTTCAACAGCCTAAATGTGCTGGTCTCCCTGATCCCGCAGGATGCCGAACGCGCTTCGGAATTCACCCGCAAACTTTCTGAACTTTATCGCTCCCTTCTGGACAACAACTCCCGGCAGCTCATTCCGCTGAAAAAAGAACTCGAAATAGCCGAAGCTTACATTTACCTGCTGAAAACGCGTTTTGGAGAGGCTGTTAATTTCGAGATGCAAATTGCTCCCGAAGTAAAAGAGCTTTTCCTTCCGCCGGGTTCTCTTCAGGTGCTGCTCGAAAATGCCATAAAACACAATGGTTCCACAAAGAAGAAGCCGTTGCGCATCAGGATCACTTCCGAAGAAAATGCAGTAGCCGTAAGCAATAACCTGCAGCCGCGACTGGAAGAGATACAATCCACCGGCACCGGACTCAAAAACATCGAAAGCCGGTACAGTTTTCTGTCCGATGAAAAACCGGAATTTACCAAAACTCAAACCGAATTCATCGCCCGGCTGCCCCTTCTAAAAGTTGAAAACCATGAAAACGCTCATTATTGAAGATGAAGCCTTCGCTGCCGACGCGCTGGAGGCAATGTTTCTGAAATTACGCCCGCAGGCCGATATTCTGGCCAAGCTGGAATCTATAGAAGAGAGCGTGGAGTGGTTTCAGGAAAATGAAGCACCAGATCTTATTTTTTGCGACATACATCTTTCTGATGGCAGCAGTTTCGAGATCTTTAAGCAGGTGGAGATCAAAAGTCCGGTCATCTTTACTACAGCTTTTAACGAGTACGCTATCGAGGCTTTCAAGGTGAACAGCGTGGATTACCTGCTGAAGCCCATAAAGAAAGAGGAACTGGAAAATGCGATTAGGAAATACGAAGACCTGAAGCAAAGCAGTCTTTCTGAAGAGCTGCAAAACATACAAAACCTCATCTCCGGAAAAAGTGAAAAGAAATCCCGTTTTATGGTGAAGAGCGGGCAGGTGATCAAGACGATCCCTTCTAAAGAAGTGGCTTATTTTCTAGCCGAAGAAGGCGTCGTCTTACTGGTCACTTTTGAAGGACACCGCTATGTGATCAATTATACGCTCGATCAACTGGACCAACAACTCGATGCACAAACCTTTTTTAGAGCCAACCGGCAAATCATTGTCAACATCAATGCAGTGAAGGAGGTGAATCCTTATTTCAAAGGCCGGCTGCATCTTACGGTGGAGCCAAAATCAAAATACGACCAAATCATTAGCAGCAGCAAAGCTTCCGCATTTAAAGACTGGCTGGATCTATAAAAAAGGCTCCCGAAGGAGCCTTAAAAATGTCATTTTTAAAAGGTATTACAGGTACATCTTCAAATTGATTCCGCCGTAAAAATTGGCATTTTTTGGTGCCGGCAAATATGCATCGGGCAGCTGATTCAAGAATACCATGTAATAGTAGCGCGTACCGGTGAGATTTTCTGCTCCTGCGAAGAGATCAAGGTCAAATCTTCCGAAGTTTTTGCTGAAGCCCAGTTTCCCTCTCAAGAGATGATAAGCATCGGTCATATTTTCACCATCTGAAGTAAACGGCATGGCATCGCGGTACGAATAACCGAAATTTCCGTAAAAGCCGATATTGGTCGCAAAGTCGATCCCGGCATTCACCGTCCATGGCGCGACACCCGCCACGGCATTTCCACTGTAGTCGGCGATGACTTTATTTCCCTGGGAATCTAAAGATTCGTACTGGAAATCCTCGTAGACATGATCTGCATACGTGAAGTTGAAATAAGGCGTTAAGGCCGAAAAGAAGCCGCCTGCCAGAGCGATACGCCGAGTAGCGCATCAGGAATTCCACACCCTTGTGCAGCTGACTGCCACCGTTGGCGATGAATGTGTAGGCAGTGGTATTCTCATCCAGCGACACAGCTACAGAGGTGAATTTATTTTCAAACCTCGTCCTGTACAGGGCCAGCTGATAATCAAATCTTTCGAAGAAATTCCCTTTTGAACCAATTTCCCACTGCTCCCCTTTTTCAGGTTCTAAACCAGTATTGAGCTCGCCCGTAGTTGATAACACAATATTGCCGCTTACCGGCGCATTGTACGCGCTGCGGTAGGAAAGGTACACACTAAGGTTGTCGTTGATGATCTTGTTCAGCGCGAAATGCGGCGAAACCAGGTTGTTGTAATTCGCTGTGACTTCTCGTTCGCGGCTGCTTTCGGGATCGTACATCCTGTTCTCCAGCTCAATTTGCATGTTGCTTATGCCCAAACCGGCCGTAAAAGAAAGCTCCCACGGCATTTGCAGCGTCCATTCGGTAAAATAGGAAGAGGTGCCCGAAACAGCGGCTTCATCGGCTTTTTGAGCACCGATAATATTGTAGCCTTCGGGATTTTCAGGATCTTCGGTCATTCTGTAGCCCATGATTCGCGCCCGCTGCTGCTGCAGTTCGAGCCCGGCAATTCCGGTTAGTTCAAATGCTTCGGAAAGATCCAGCTCAAAATTGAATTCAGAACGCAGGCCGTAGTTCATTGGATCCTTGTCTGTCCAGCCTCCCGCAGAACTTGAATTGCTGCTCACGCCACTTCCGAAGACGCTGGTATTGTTGGCCAGCCAGTCGCTGAATTGATAAGCGTGGTTAATTCCAGCTCGAAAGCTGTTCACTTCAGAATGTGCATTGTTCTTAATGTAGCGGGCATTTCCACTGTAATCTCCCTGTTTGAACTGCTCCACGCTAAGCTCGCCGCCCCGCTGATCATAGCTGTCAGCATATCCGAAGTAAGCCGAAATGTGATGTTTTTCGGCCGGAGAAAAATTCAGCAGCAGGTTGGCAAAATCTTTATCAGAAGCCGAGTGCGCCATAAAACCATCAGAGGTTTGGTGCCCGTAATTGGCCAGCAGGGAGTAATTTTCGCCTGCAGTAGCAAACCTGCTGGTCAACCTTAGCAGCCCATATTCTCCAAAAGTGACATTTTGGGCGAGGCTTGTTTTCCCCGGCTCGGGCTGCAGCGTATGCAGTTTCACTACCCCGGCGATCGCAAAACCGTAAAGTGAACCCGCGGGACCTTTTACCACCTCTACATTTCCAAGCGAAGCAAAATCTATATCGTCCATTTGAGTAATGCCCTCGGCATCGGTCACGGGAATATTATTGAGGTAAACCTTATAGCCCTGGCCGTCAAAATTGTTGCTCGCACCACGAAATCCCACGCCGTTGCCGTAGCCACGAATGTTGAACTGCTGCCCAGAGGAAACTGCACGACGATTCATAGTCACCCCGGGGACGTTTTCATTGATCGCGTCGTCGAGGAAAATTCCGGGGCCGCGATGCAGTTCAGTGGCGCTTAGATGTACTTCGGAAACAGGTTTTTCCAGCTGTGTGAGGGAGTAGCGGCCGGTAAGCTGTACCTCGGCCAACCGGTTCCCCTCGGGAACAAGGTAAATTTGCAGCAGTTCCTCACAGGACCTGACAATAAGCTTTTTGTCAAGGTATCCAAAAAGGCCGATTTGCAGCTGTTTTCCCGAGAGACATTCGGTTTCAAAAATGCCGTTTTCCGAAGTGGTCGCTATAAGTTTTCCTTCAGTTCTTATAACAGCACCCGCAAGAGGTTGTCCGGTTTCAGCATCAATGATCTGTCCTTTAAAGTTAGCGCTTTGAGCACACATGCCGACAGAAAAAAGCATGTAAAAGCATAAACTAAATATTCTTTCCATTATATCGGGTTTAAAATTATTTCAAATGAAATTGAGGCAGTCATTTGAAAAATGATGCCTTTAAGAATCAGGAATTAATTTAAACCTGCCGTGGCGGTGGGCCTTCTTTTTCAAGACGTGGAGCGGTATAGCCAGAAGAGGTCGTGAAAAAGCCTTTTTTGAGAGGTCGTAAAAATGCCAATTTCAGGTCCTCCTGTTCCCGGTTTATTTTGGGAAAGGTTTTGAAAAAGACTTTGAAAGCTGAATTTTTATTTTTGTGGTTTTCCCTTCCGGTCTTAAGCAGGTTCGAAAAAGCCATTAACAGCGCGCTTTCCTCCACATCGCGATAGCAGGAAAGTATGAGGCTCCCGTCGTCGAGCCGCTTTTTCTCCACCAGGTCATACATCGCGCCCTTGTAATAGAATTCCTTGCCGTCATCAAAACTTAGCAATTCCCTTTCTTCGGAAGAGATCTTGAGATGTAGCAGCTCCTCCTGCTGCACTCCTGAAGAAAGCCGGCCAAGCATTTCATTTTTAACCTGAAAAAGCTGAACTCCAAAAAGCACGTAAAAGCCTACCATATTGAAGCAGAAAACGACGAGGAGGCTTATAATACTGAGCTTTTTCAAGAGCTGAAGATGTTTATGAACTCAAAGAAACAAAAAAACGCGCTGCCATGCCTTTTAATTTTAAGTATCACAATTTTCTAATCTTCCCGTTTGAGGGCCCAAAAAAGCAGACAAATTTTGAGAAAACCTTATATTAGGTGCTCAAAAAAAATTCTATGTCCAAAACATATTATGACCCTGCCGACCTTAAGAAATTTGGCGACATCACCGAATGGAATGAAGAGCTGGGCAAGAAATTCTTTGATTACTATAATTCAGTATTCGAGGAAGGCAGCCTTTCTGCCCGGGAGAAATCTTTGATCGCCCTTGCCGTTTCCCACGTGGTGCAGTGTCCTTACTGCATCGATGCTTACACCAAAGACGGGCTCGAGCGCGGGATCGAAAAAAAGGAAATGATGGAAGCCGTTCATGTGGGAGCCGCGATAAAAGGCGGCGCTACCCTTGTTCACGGCGTACAAATGATGAACAAGTATGACAAGTTAAGCTTCTAAATATCCGGTGAAAAGATTTCCGCTTGCTGCGGAAGAAATGAAAGAGAAAACAATATGCCAATTAAATCACTTTCCGCAAGGAAAAATGAGCTTGCCGATCCTAAGAACCAGCTGAAGTTCCTGAGCAACGGGATCTTTGGCGAGGGGAAACTGCCGCTTTTCAAAGAGAAGATCTCTGAAACAGGAGATTTTCCGCTGAAGCCGCAGGTTCTGGAGATCCTGCAGCTCAACCTGGGCTATATGTGCAATCAAACCTGTGCACATTGCCACGTTGATGCGGGACCCGACCGCAAGGAGATCATGACCAAAGAGACGATGCAGCAGTGTTTGGAGGTGATTCGAAATTCGGGAGTACATACGCTGGACCTTACCGGCGGCGCGCCCGAGATGAACCCGAATTTTCGTTGGTTTGTGGAAGAGGCTTCAAAAATGGGAGTGGAAGACATTATTGTCCGTTCCAATCTCACCATCATCAACGCCAACAAAAAATACCACGACCTGCCTGAATTTTTCAAAAAGCACAAAGTTCATGTAGTTTCTTCCCTGCCTTTCTACAAAAGGGAAAAGACAGACAGGCAGCGCGGCAACGGGGTCTTTGACAGGTCTATCGAAGCCCTGAAGATGTTGAATGCTGTTGGCTACGGAAGAGATGAAGACCTGAAAGCTGGACCTGGTTTACAACCCTGCCGGAGCCTTTCTACCTGCAGCACAGGCCGCTTTGGAGCAGGACTTTAAAAAGTCCTTGAAAGAGGATTTTGACATCGATTTCAATTCCCTGTTTTGCATCACCAATCTTCCCATAAGCAGGTTTTTGGAATACCTTATTGCTTCGGAAAATTACGAGGACTACATGGAGAGCCTGGTCGCGGCCTTTAATCCTTCCGCAGTGATCAACGTGATGTGCACAAATACGCTTTCGGTAAGTTGGGACGGCTGGTTGTACGATTGTGATTTTAACCAGATGCTGCAAATGAAGGTGGATTCCCGGGTGCAGCACATCGGCGAATTTGACAAAGAAGCGCTGGAAGATCGCGAGATAAAGATCTCCCAGCATTGCTACGGCTGCACCGCCGGCGCCGGCAGCAGCTGCCAGGGAAGCCTTACTTAAAATGCCATTTTTGATGCCGAAGAAAAATCTGCTCCTCATTTTTACCAGGAATCCCGAATTGGGAAAAGTCAAAAAAAGATTGGCTGCCGATATTGGCGATGCTTCGGCTTTAAAACTTTACCAGTTTCTGCTGCAGCACACTTTTGAGGTGACCAGAGAGCTGCCGGTGGAGAAGTGGGTATATTATTCCGAAGAAATTCCGCAGGAAGATCTTTGGGACAACAGACTTTTTCAGAAGAAACTGCAGCAGGGCAAAGGTCTGGGAGAGAGAATGGAAAAAGCATTCAGAAAGGCATTTTTGGAAGAATATTCAAGAGTTGTGATCATTGGCAGCGACCTGTATGACCTGCAGGAAGATGATTTAAAAAAGGCATTTTCGGCACTTGATGATCATGATTATGTGCTGGGACCGGCAAGTGACGGCGGTTACTATTTATTTGGGATGAAATCCTTAAATTCACAGGTGTTTCGCAACAAACCATGGGGCACCGAAATTGTGCTGCAGGAGACGCTGCAAGACCTGAAAAACGAAAGACTAACCATGCTGGAAGTGAGGAATGATATTGACACTGTGCACGATCTGGAAGCGCATCCCGAGCTTCGGCAAATCATACGAATATGACAAGAGAATTAGAAGAGACTACAGAATATTTGAAGGAAAGAGGCTTTGACAAGCCAGAGATTGGAATAATCCTGGGCACGGGCCTGGGAAAACTGGTGGACGAACTGGAGATCATTGCTGAAGTTAGCTATAACCATATTCCGTTTTTTCCCACCGCTACTGTGGAATTTCACCGTGGAAAGCTCATTTTTGGAAAACTGGATGGCAAAAAAGTCATCGTAATGCAGGGGCGTTTCCACATTTACGAGGGTTATAACCTTTGGGATGTGACTTACCCGGTGAGGGTGATGAAACGGCTGGGCATCAAAAAGTTGCTAATTTCGAATGCCGCAGGTGCAATTAATCCCGAATTCAAGAAAGGGGAGATCATGGTCATCGATGATCATATCAACCTGCAAGGTGGTTCGCCGCTGGCTTTTAAAGGGGTGGAACATTTGGGAACAAGGTTTACCGACATGAGCGCACCTTACGACCAGGACAGCATTCGGCTGCTCGAGGAAATCGCGAAGGAGAACAACATCACCCTTCGTAAGGGTGTTTACGCCTCTGTCGTGGGACCCCAGCTGGAAACCCGTGCCGAATATCGTTACCTGAAGATCATTGGTGCAGATGCGGTTGGGATGAGTACCGTGCCCGAAGTGATTGTTGCAAATCACTTGGGAATTCCCATCGCTGCGGTTTCGGTCTTGACAGACGAAGGTAATCCCGATGATCTCAAGCCGGTGGATATTGAGGATATCATTAAAACTGCTTCGGAAGCAGAACCTAACATGATCCTGCTTTTTAGAGAGCTTATCAAAAGAATTAAACTGAAATCGCCTGCCGATGCCTAACGCAGAACACGTGGTCATTATTGGGAACGGCATTGCCGGCATAACGGCTGCGCGCCACATACGGCGGATCTCAAATAAAAGGATCACGGTAATTTCTGCGGAAAGTAAATATTTTTTTTCCCGAACCGCACTTATGTACGTTTACATGGGCCACATGAAATGGGAACATCTCGAGCCTTATGAAGACTGGTTTTGGGAGGAGAATCGAATTGACCTGAAGCAGGCTTTTGTCGAGAAGCTGGAAACGGCTTCAAAAACCCTGTTTTTGAAAGGCAGTGAAAAGTTAAAGTACGACCAGCTTATTTTAGCGACAGGATCAGTTCCGCGGAAATTGGGCTGGGAAGGTCAGGAATTACCGGGAGTACAGGGACTGGTATCAAAACAGGACCTTGAACTGCTGGAGGAGAATACCCGCAACAACTGCAAAAAAGCTGTCATTGTTGGCGGCGGATTAATAGGCGTTGAACTGGCAGAAATGCTGCACACGAGGAACATTCCGGTGACCATGCTCATTCGGGAGAATTCCTTCTGGCGAAATGTACTGCCGCAACAGGACGCCGACTTCATCGCCAGACATATCCAAAGCCATGGCATTGAACTGAAATTTAAGACACAACTGGAGAAGATCCTTGGCCAGGAGCGGGTGCAGGGCGTGCAGACCAACAAAGACGAAAAAATTGACTGCGATCTAGTTGGTCTTACCGCGGGAGTACAGCCGCAAATCGCTTTTTTGAAAGGTTCAGAAATTGAAACCGATGCGGGAATCCTGGTCAACGAGTACTTGCAAACTAATGTTGAAGATGTTTATGCCATTGGCGACTGCGCCCAGTTCAGAAAACCGCCAGAAGGCAGGAACGCCATTGAAGCCGTTTGGTATACCGCCCGTATGATGGGCGAGACTGTTGCACAGACCATCTGCGGAAACCGGTTCGAATATCAGCCCGGTCCATGGTTCAACAGCGCGAAATTCTTTGAGATCGAATACCAGACCTACGGAAGGGTTTCAGCTGATCCAAACGAAAACGAACAGCAATTTCATTGGGAGCACAAAAATAAAAAGCAGGCGATGACTATTGCCTATGACCTGGAAAGTTCGCTTTTCCTGGGCATCAACAGCTTCGGAATCCGCTTGCGGCACGAGCTTTTTGACCGCTGGTTGCGGGAAGAAAGATCTGTAGAATATGTGCTGCAAAACCTGAAACAGGCCAATTTTGATCCTGAGTTTTATAAGCGGCATGAGAAAGAAATTTTAAAAGAATTTGAAAAGACCTGCGAGGTTTCAAAAACCTCGTAGGTCTGAAGAAGAAAAGAGACCTGTTAGGTCTGGCAATTAAATGAAAAACAATGTCCACAGCCCAACAAAGAATGGCACTTACGGGAGAACCGCCAAAAAACTTAAGCACGATTCAAAAAGTCGCGACAGGGATTGGCTGGACAGGACTTGTTCATTCTGGCTGCTTTCCATTTTTAACTGTGGCGCTTTCCGAAGTTTTTCTGTGGATCTCCCTCGGACTTATCGCAGCCGGAGTGATCATTTTTGCCAGTGATCAGTATTTAGGTAAACCAAAAGGCATTAAAAACGACGGGGTCTGGTTTAAATCAATTTCTTCGAGAGGAGCATTGGCCTGGGGTGCCGGAATTTTGCTTACGCTGTTCTACATCGTGCTTTACTGGTATCCTGAGTATCTTGGGCCTCACACCCTCAGGGGAAGCAAACACGGGGATTATTGCCCTTTTTGATCCACTAAGCAGGATGATCAGCGGTGAGCCGGCAAGTCAGTGGTTCGTATATGGAACGTTGTATACCCTCGCCATTCTCGCCTTTGGCTATAAATTCCTGCTAAAATACCGGCACAACAAATATGAGGTGCTGCGCACATTTTCGGTAATGTTCTTCCAACTCGGTTTCGCCTTTTTGCTCCCCGAGCTGCTAGTGAGGCTCAATCAACCCTACTACAATCCGGCGGTGATCTGGCCGCTCAATTACGATCTGTTTGCCGGCTATAAATTGAACGAATTCTTTTCCGCAGGAAATGCCGGATTGATCATGCTAGGATTTGGGATCGCTTCTATTTTTATTATTTCTCCTATCCTCACCTATTTCTACGGAAAACGCTGGTACTGCTCCTGGGTTTGCGGCTGCGGCGGACTGGCAGAAACTGCCGGCGATCCATATCGGCATCTCTCGGACAAAAGCCGGAAGGCCTGGAAATTGGAGCGTTGGATGATCCATACGGTGTTGGTGCTGGTCGTGGTGATGACCATTGCTGTGGTTTACTCCTTCCTGAACGAAAATCCCGGCCAATATTGGATGAGCAAAAACCAGTTCCTGGTTGCCTCCGCATTTTTTCTCAGCCTGGTGTTTTCACTTATCATGATCTTTAAGAAAGATCGTTTGGCCAAAGATGCCAAAAGAGGTGCTTTGATATCCTTTGTGTTGGTCATGGCTTTTATTTTGGTAATTCTCACTACAGGAATCTCGTATGGATATTTACTTCGGGAATGGTACGGATTCCTGATTGGAGCCGCTTTTTCGGGAGTTGTAGGCGTTGGTTTTTACCCCATTTTCGGAAACCGTGTTTGGTGTCGCTTCGGCTGTCCTATGGCGGCCATTTTGGGGATGCAGCAGCGACTGTTCTCCAAATTCCGAATCACCACCAACGGCGGCCAATGCATCTCCTGCGGAAACTGCTCCACTTATTGTGAAATGGGAATAGACGTTCGTGCCTATGCTCAAAAAGGGGAAAATATTGTGCGCTCCAGCTGCGTTGGCTGCGGAATTTGTTCAGCGGTTTGCCCGCGCGGAGTGCTAAAACTGGAGAACGGACCTTTAGAGGGAAGAATCGAAGGAGACGCAGTGCTGCTGGGGAATGACGTGGATTTGCTGGATCTTATTGAGGAGCAGAAGAGAACTTCCCGGAAGTGATCAGTGGTCAGTATTCAGTATTCAGGAAAAAAACTTGCAATAGGTACATTTTCCCACTGTTTCTAAAGGAACTTACTCTATCAAGTACTCTTTCAAGATTTGCTTGAGGTCTTGAACTTCTCTAGAGGATAATTTACCTAAGGAATCTAACAGCCGCTTTTTGTCGACACATCTTATTTGATCAAGTGCCACCTGGCCTTTTTTTCCTTTTAATTCCACATTTACCCTCATGGGAAATTTTCTTATGGTGGAGGTGAGAGGTGCAATCAAAACCGTTCCTAAAAATTTGTTCGACACTTCCGGGCTAATGACCACTGCAGGTCTGGTTTTGCTAATTTCTCTGCCAACTGTAGGATCGAGGTTCACCCAAAACACCTGATATTGCCTCACCATTCCCAATCCGAATTTTCTTCATCCTCGAAAACATTGGGCATAAGATCCTCAGGTTGCCCCTGCTTCTCAAGCTCCTCTTTTATCATTTCTTCCCAACCTTCACGCGTTCCTTTTTTTGCGGGGCTAATCACAATTTGATCGTTTTTCACCTCCAGGCTTACCCTTTCCTTCAATCCTGTGAGATGTAGAAGTTTCGCAGGAATTATCACTCCTTTTGAATTTCCGATCTTTACAATTTTTGCTTCCATACCGAAATTTTATTCGCTTCTATAAAGTTACAACATTGTTATAACTTCATGAAATATTTCAGCCTATTTTTTAGAGCAGAATTTCCAATTCTGTACAACTTGAAACAATATCCGGCATCCGTGGCTTAACATTGTCGAATCTCTGAATTTTGAATTCGAAATCAACGCAGAATAGCTTTCTTTGCAAAATGCCGATAATAAAAGTTATCATTCCCGCCCACAACGAAGCCAATTCCATAGGCCGGGTAGTTAAGGAAATACCCTGGATTGTTGACGAGGTGATCGTGGTGAGCAACAACTCTACCGATGCAACAATAGAGAACGCAGAGGCCGCGGGAGCAACGGTTCTCACCGAAGATCGCAAAGGATATGGATACGCCTGCCTCAAGGGAATGGATTATGTGGCCGCCCAGCCGCAAAAACCTGAAATTATCGTATTTTTAGATGGCGACTACAGCGACTATCCCGAAGAATTGAACAAGATCGTTGCTCCCATTATAGAGCGGGATGTCGACCTGGTGATAGGAGCACGGGTCAAGCGCTGGCGGGAAAAAGGCGCGATGACCTTTCCGCAGATCTTTGGGAATTGGCTTGCGACTAGCCTGATGAAAGTTTTTTTCCATGCACGCTTTACAGATCTTGGTCCCTTTAGAGCAATAAAGTACCAGAAGCTATTGGAGCTGCAAATGCAGGACAAGACTTACGGCTGGACAGTGGAAATGCAACTGAAGGCGCTAAAAAAAGATTTCAGCTATGAAGAAGTGCCGGTACATTACCGCAACAGGATAGGCGTTTCAAAAGTTTCGGGCACGGTGAAAGGCGCTTTTATGGCCGGGGTAAAGATCCTTGGCTGGATCTTTAAATACAGTTTCAAATGATCGTAACAGGCATTTTATCGCTCTTCACCTTTCTCCTGTTCATCATCTTTTTGTACAGCCTATCACAGCTGGGCCTCATCATCAGCTATTTCAAAAAAGACAACAATAAGGAGGCCCAAAAATGGCATTTTTCAGACCCTTCTAATTGCCTGTTGTGACTGTACAATTGCCTATTTACAACGAAAAACCGGTGGTAGAACGCCTGCTTCGGAATATTGCCTAAACTCGACTATCCTTCAGAAAAACTGCAGGTACAGGTGCTGGACGATTCTACCGATGATTCTGTGCAACTTACTTCACAGCTTGATTTCAGAAATTAAGAAGTGCCGGAATTGACATTGTTCACCTACGCCGGAAGAACCGTGAGGGCTTTAAGGCGGGCGCATTAAAAGAGGGACTGAAGACTGCAAAAGGAGAATTTATTGCCATTTTTGATTCAGATTTTCTTCCGAAGAAAGATTGGTTGCGGCAAACGTTGCCATATTTTAAGGACGAAAAGATTGGCGTGGTTCAAACCCGCTGGGGACACCTCAACCGCGACTATTCGCTGCTCACAAAGCTGCAGGCTTTCCTGCTTGATTTCCATTTTATACTCGAGCAGAACGGTCGCAACCGTGGCGGACACTTCATCAACTTCAACGGCACCGCCGGAATATGGCGCAAAAAATGCATTTTTGAAGCCGGTAACTGGCAGGCCGATACGCTTACCGAAGACCTTGACCTCAGCTACCGCGCCCAGCTCAAGGGCTGGAAATTCAAGTACCTGGAAAATGTGGAAACTCCGGCCGAACTGCCCCTAACCATTGAAGCCGCCCGTTCCCAACAGTTTCGCTGGAACAAAGGAGCCGCCGAGAACTTTCAGAAGAATTATCGAAAAATGCTGTTTTCTTCCGGCCTCCAGGTTTCGACCAAGCTGCAGGGGTTTTTCCACCTTTTGAACAGCAGTCTATTTTTCATCGTCTTTCTGCTCGCTTTGCTCAGCCTGCCGCTGCTGTTCTTTCCGGCTTTTGAAATGCAGCAAAAGTTTACCGGGATTCTGGCATTTTTCAGTATCAGCACTTTGATCTTCTTTGCTTCTTATTGGCTTACTTATTCCAGGACCTACGGCAGCTCGTTCAAAAATTTTTTCAGATATATTTTCACCTTTTTCGGCTTTTTCTCTATTGCCATGGGCCTTTCTATTCATAATTCCATTGCTGTGTTGGAAGGGCATTTCGGAAAAAAGAGTGAGTTCATCAGGACTCCAAAATTCAATATTTCGGGAGGTCAAAGGGTGAAAAGAAATACCGGCGTAAAGATCAGTTTTCAGCTGCTGCTGGAGATGGCAATGATGTTGAGCTTTGGTGCTGCCGTGGTCTATGCTCTAAGTTTTGCAAATTACAGCCTGTTGCTGTTCCACCTCATGCTCTTCTTCGGGTTTTCCTACGTCGTGCTGACATCATTAAATATCCCGTTTTGGAAACCTCAAATATTTTCAAAACCTGCCAAAGCTGGAGGGGAATGAAACAATTTTTAACCCGTCATAAGATCCCGCTGCTCCTGCTGCTCACAGCCGCGGCTTTTTACTCGTCTTTTGCCTACGACCTTGAAAGGACCGATTTCTTCAAACTTTTCAGCCTTTACGCCGGCCTGTTTTTCCTGAGCTGGAAGCTATTTCAGCTTGAGAAAAACAACACAAAATTTCTTTTTGGCGCAGCCATGCTTTTCAGGCTGATCTTTCTTTTGGCCATTCCCAACCTGTCACAGGATTTTTACCGCTTCATCTGGGATGGAAAATTGCTTCTGGAAGGGATGAACCCCTACCTCAGCAGTCCGCAGGAGTGGATGCAAAGCGGCAATTTCCCTTTTTCAAATGCCGAAGAGTTGATCCAGGGGATGGGAAGCTTGAGCGCCGGAAACCATACCAATTATCCGCCGCTCAACCAGCTGTTTTTTGCCTTTGCAGCACTTTTGGGCGGCAGTATTTCGGGTGCGGTCATTGTGATGCGGCTGTTCATTATTTCCGCAGATGTAGGGATCTTTTTCTTCGGAAGAAAACTGCTCCAAAAACTAAACCTGCCCAAAAACCGCATTTTCTGGTTCCTGTTGAATCCCTTTATCATCATCGAACTCAGCGGAAATCTGCATTTTGAAGGAGTGATGCTCTTTTTCCTCCTGACTTCGCTTTACCTGTTGCATCAAAAGAAATGGATCTGGAGCGCAGTACTTTTTGCCTGTTCCGTTACAGTTAAACTGATCCCACTGCTTTTCCTGCCGCTGCTCTTTAGAAAATTAGGTACCAAAAAGGCCATTTTTTACTACGGAATTGTCGGTTTCGTTACGCTGCTGTTCTTCCTGCCGTTCCTTTCGGAAGTCTTTATAGAAAACTACTTTAGTACGGTAGGTCTGTGGTTCCAAAAATTCGAATTCAACGCGAGTTTTTATTATCTGATTAGGTGGTTAGGATTTCAGCTGGTCGGGTACAACATCATCGGCACTGCTGCGCCGGTTCTTGGAGGGCTGGTCTTCCTGGTCGTGCTTTACCTGTCCCACTTCCGAAGCAATAAAAATATTGATGCATTACTGGTTAATATGTTGCTGGCCATCAGCTTTTACTATTTTATGTCAACAACGGTGCATCCCTGGTATTTGGCAGTTCCGTTGCTGCTTTCGGTCTTTACGAAATATAAATTTGCGCAGGTATGGAGTTTTGTGGTGGTGCTGAGTTATTTTGCCTATTCCAGTCCTGAATCCAAAGAAAATTTGTGGCTGGTTGCGCTGGAGTATTTTATTGTTTTAGTAGTCTTCGTTTACGAAGTTTTCTTTCAGAAGGGGAAAACATTTCCCGCTGATTCCGTAGACTTCCGCAGAAAGGTTTCACACAAAGGGCACAAAGTTTAAAGAAGCACACAAAGATAGTACGCAGTTGGCAGTATTTTAGTTGGCAGTGAATTTTGACAATATGTAACCTGCAACTCTTTTCTCCCGCTAATTCCGCAGATTTCCGCAGAAACATCATTCGTGCATTAGTGGCTTTTTTGCTTTAAAAAGCGGCTTCGACTTTTCGGCTAGCGCCGGTTCAGCCTGACAGATTAGTGAGCAGTTGGCAGTATTCAGTATTCAGTAATGCTCAGATAAAAATGAAATTATCAGTGCATCTGTGTCAAAAATTCGGCGGCAGTGAATCCTGGCAACATGTAACCTGCAACTCTTTTTCCCGCTGATTCCGCAGAACATATAGAAAATCATTCGTGCATCTGTGGCCGGTTTTTAAAAACAAAAAACTCCGAAAACCATCAGCTTCCGGAGTTTCAAAAAAGTCGTTTTTGGACTGTCTTACATTCCGAGAATGTGAGCAAACACAAGCGGCGCCACGATCGTAGCATCACTTTCAATTATGAACTTGGGGGTGTCTTTATCCAATTTTCCCCAGGTGATCTTTTCATTGGGAACTGCTCCTGAATAACTTCCGTAACTTGTAGTAGAATCTGAGATCTGGCAAAAATAGCTCCAGAAAGGAATGTCGTGCATTTCCATATCCTGGTACAACATCGGCACCACGCAGATTGGGAAATCTCCGGCAATTCCTCCACCAATCTGGAAGAAGCCTACTCCTTTATCTGTATTTTTCGTGTACCAGTCGGCCAGGTAACCCATGTATTCAATTCCCGATTTCATGGTGCTGGCCTTCAATTCGCCTTTCATCACGTAAGAAGCGAAAATGTTACCCATGGTACTGTCCTCCCATCCCGGAACAACGATTGGCAGGTTCTTTTCGGCTGCGGCATACATCCAGGAATCCTTCAGGTCGATCTCGTAGTATTCTTCCATAACCCCCGAAAGCAACAGCTTGTACATGATATTCATGTGGGAAATATCTCTCTCCGGCAGCTTCGGCATCTTTCCAGATCTTCACGATATGCTTCTGAATTCTTCGGAAAGCCTCTTCTTCGGGAATACAGGTATCGGTAACGCGGTTAAGCCCACGCTCGAGCAGGTCCCACTCATCCTGAGGGGTTAAATCCCGGTAATGAGGTACGCGTTCATAATGGGTGTGGGCAACCAGGTTCATGACATCTTCCTCCAGGTTGGCGCCGGTACAGGAAACGAACTGCACCTTGTCCTGACGGATCATTTCAGCAAAGATCTTTCCGATCTCGGCTGTACTCATGGCCCCGGCCATGGTGACCATCATCTTGTTCCCTTTATTCAGCTGCTCGCTATAGCCTTTCGCTGCATCCACAAGGGCTGCCGCGTTAAAATGTTTATAATGTCTCTCTATAAATTCGGTAATTGGTCCTTTACTCATCTTCTTCGTCTTCTTCGTTATAATTTAAATACTTGAACTTGTAGCTCAACATCTTGTAGTACAGCTTGGCCGCCAGAAAATCTGAGGACTTATCTACCTCATTCGGGTTAAGCTCTACGATATCAAAGCCCACCACGTTCTTTTTCCTGAACATCAATTTGATGAATTCAAGAGTTTCATACCAAAACATTCCGCCCGGTTCGGGAGTTCCTGTTGAAGGCAAAATTGAAGGATCAAAAACATCAAGATCAATCGTGATGAACACGTTTGGTGTCATCTGGCCAATCGCGTCGTCCATCCAATCTTCGTACAGGTCGTGAGCAAAATAGGTTTGATTTTCGTCCATGTGGTCCATTTCAGAAACATCCATAGAGCGAATTCCCACCTGCAAAAGGTTTGTCTTTTTGCTGGCTTCGTGAACAGCGCAGGCGTGGTTGCAGGTACTGCCCTCATATTCGGGACGCAAGTCTGCATGGGCGTCAAGCTGCACCACGGTAAGATCTTCAAAGCTTTCATTGAAGGCACGAATGGTACCAATAGAAACAGAATGCTCCCCACCAAAAATCGTAACGAATTTCTCCTGTTTTATATAGTTTTTGACCGTTTTGTGAACTGCCTCCACCATTTTTTCGGGAGATGAATCTTCGGTCACCGGCGGAGCAAGATAAACTCCCTTTTTGTAGACTTCTGTGCGGGTTTCAATATCGAAAAGCTCCATGTTTTCGGAAGCTTCCAAAAAGGCATCAGGCCCTTTGTCTGCCCCTTTTTGCCAGGTGCTCGTGCCATCATAAGGCACCGGGATCAACACTACTTTTGCGTCATCTAAACGTGCATACTTGTCCGGGATGCCGGCATAATTCTTTTTACTCATTGGTTAGCGATTGTTGTTTCTAATTGCTTCAAATTGTTGTAATTAAAAATAAAAAAAATATTGAATTATTCTTTGTAGCCAAGGATTTTTAGGAAATCCTCCGGCTCCTGTTGTTCGCTGTAAAGTTTAACTTCCAAATTGCCTTCATCGTCCCGGTTGATCAATAACTGCTTTGGCTGCGGAATGAGACAGTGCTGCAATCCGCCAAAGCCGCCAATGGTGTCCTGATAGGCGCCGGTATTGAAAAAGCCGATGTACAAAGGCTTCTCTTTCTTATACTTCGGAAGATAGATCGCGTTGGTATTTTGTTCAGAATTATAGTAGTCGTCAGAATCACACGTCAATCCTCCCAGCAATACACGTTCATACTCATCATTCCAGCGGTTCACCGCCAACATGACGAATTTCTTGCTAATAGCCCAGGTATCGGGAAGGGTAGTTATGAAAGATGAATTGATCATGTTCCACTTCTCACGATCGTTCTGCTGCTTTTGGTAAAGGATCTCATAGATGGCACCGCCGCTTTCTCCCACGGTAAAAGAACCGAATTCGGTAAAAATATTCGGCACATCCACCTCGGCAGCATCACAGGCGATCTTGATCTGGTTCACGATCTCTTCGACCATATATTGATAGTCATAATCAAAAGCAAGGGAATTCTTCACAGGAAATCCGCCGCCAATGTTGAGACTATCCAATGTTGGACAGATGTGCTTGAGGTTGATGTAAACCCTCAGACACTTCAGCAATTCATTCCAGTAATAAGAAGTATCTCTTATTCCGGTATTGATGAAGAAATGCAGCATCTTTAGCTCCACCTGATCATTGTCCTTGATCTGTTTATTATAGAACGGAACGATATTCTTATAACCTATCCCAAGACGGGAGGTGTAAAACTCGAATTTTGGCTCCTCTTCCGAAGCAATCCTTATCCCGATCTTGAACTTATCATCAATAGCATCGGTCAACAACTCGATCTCCTCGTAATTGTCAATGATCGGGATGCAGTTTTTGTGGCCTTCATTGATAAGATTGGCTATGTTGGAAACATATTTGTCTCTTTTGAAGCCATTACAAATGACATAAGTATCATCTGTGATCTTGCCTTTCTTTTTCAGGTTTTCAACAATATCAATATCTACTGCGGAAGAAGTTTCAATATGAATGTCATTTTTGAGCGCTTCGTTCAAAACGTGCTCAAAATGTGAACTTTTCGTGCAGTAGCAATAGTTGTAGCTGCCTTTGTAATCGCTTTTTTCAAGCGCATCGGCAAACCACTTCTTTGCTTTTCTGATATTTTCTGAAATCTTTGGCAGGTAGGTAAACTTCAATGGAGCTCCGTATTCCTTGACAAGTTCCATGAGATCAATCCCGTGGAACTGTAATTCACTGCCTTCAACTGTAAATTCCTCTTGTGGAAAATAGTACGTCTGGTCTATTAAATCGCTGTACTTCGTATTCAATTTAAGGGAAATAAAAATTAGGAGTTAAAAAGTAGAAATTATTGAGCAGGGCTAAAAAAAATAGGTGGTAAAAGTTTGTTAAGGCCTTCGGAAGGACCGACGGCACAGAATTTAATAAAAATAACCGGGCTTGTCGTGCCTGCGGTGTGCTTTTCATTTTAATAGCTTAGCTAAAACAAATGTATTAAAAAGCCGGAAAGTTGCAGGATTTTTTTCAAATCTATAGCTGCAATTTTCCGGCTGAATTTTTCTCCGGAATATCCCTCGAAAAAAGCCTTTTTAGAGGTTATTCAAGTTGATGAGTTCCTGCTTTGACAACACTCTCCAGTGTCCCCGCGGAAGGTCTTTTTTTGTGAGGCCGCCAAAAACCACGCTGTCAAGCTTAACGATCTCATAGCCAAGGCTCTTGAAAATTCGCTGCACAACATGGTTTTTGGTGCTCTTCAATTCCAGCCCAACCTCGCGTTTTGGCTTGTTCTCCACATAACTTATTTCTGTTACTTTCACAGTACCATCTTCAAGAGTAACGCCCTCTTTGATCTTTTGCAGATCGTCGTAAGCCAGGTCTTTGTCAAGTTCTAAATGGTAGATCTGCCTGATGCCGTTCTTTGGGTTTGCCAGTTTCTTTGATAAAGTCCCGTCGTTGGTAAACAACAGCAGTCCTGTGGCCTGGGTGTCCAGTTTTCCAACAGGATCAAGTTTAGATTTTGAAGCGTTTGCCACAAGATCCATCACCGTACGGTTCTTTTTTTCAAGGCTTCCGGTAACGTAAAAACCCTTTAGGTTTATTCAATAGGATGTACTCCGGTTTTTCGGGATTGATACGGCGGCCGTCGAATTTTACTTCGTCGTTAAGCTGCACTTTGTAACCCATCTCGGTCACGACCTTTCCATTTACCGTCACACTTCCGGCAGCGATGTAGATATCGGCGTCACGCCTGGAACAAATTCCGGCGTTGGCCACATATTTATTTAAACGCATAAGGTCGTCTCCCGCCTGCTTTTTCTTCACAGGTGCATTGCCGCGGGCCAATTCCTTTCCTTCCTTTTCATTTTTATTCACCGGCGCATTTCCGCGGGCATGAGACTTGGTTCGGGTTTTACCGCCCTGTCTCCCGCTACTTGTTCTTCCTGTGGATCTATCGCCCCGGCTTCCACCCGGCCTGTCGTTTCTACTCATAACTCAATATTTTGTGCAAAGATAAGAGTTTGGATTACAATCTGGTTTTTTAATAAAAATCCCGAAATATTTCTGAAGAAGAAGCAGTTTCCGAAGAAAAAGCCTAAAAAACACGGCTTAACAACGCATCAACATCAATGAGCAGGATGCTAAAAACCCCGGCCACGATGATAAACTTCAGTAAATTATGCAGCAAAAGGTATTGCCATTTGGCCCTGCTAAAGTAAAGTATGAGCAGAAAGACGGCCAGGAGACCAAAAACCCCGTAAAAAAAGTAGTGCATTTTTCCTATCTCAAAATAAGTAGCCAGCAGGTAAACCGGCAGGAAGGAGAGCAGTGCCAAACCACTTAACAGGGCCTTGCTCAGTCGCTCGCCATAAACAATGGGAATGGTATTATAACCCTGCACTACGTCGCCGCGCATATTCTCCAGATCTTTCACCAGCTCCCGCATCACGATGATGAGATAAAGGAAAATGGCATGGACAAAAATTACAGGCTCAAAGTTCTTGTAGTACACGAAAACGGCAAAAAAGGGCGTGATGGTAAGCACCGAAGCCGTCAGATTATTGACAAAAAGGATCTTTTTAAGGCGGTGAGAATAGAACCAGATCACAAAAATGTAAACCGAAAAGAAAACCACGGCCCTAAAAGAGACGTAACTGGCAAAGAAGATACTGGCCAGGTTGAGAATGAAGTAGACCGAAAGTTTTGTACGCTGACTAACAAACCGATCCAGCATTGTCTTCTGCGGACGGTTGATCAAATCCTTCTCGCTGTCGTAAAAGTTGTTGATAATATAGCCCGAGGCCACCGCAGAGGCGGTTGAAAGCACCAGGAAGAATAGATTAGGATCAAAAAGCACCTTTCCAAGGGGATATTCGGGTGCAAGAATGAACATCGACGTAAGATACTGCGCGATGACGAGCACCAGAATATTATAGCCGCGAACGACCGAAATAAGACTTAATACCTTAAGAAAAAGTCGCTTTTTTGAAATGGAGATCATTTTAGAAGTTGTAGACCACTTCCAGGCGATAATCCTTCAATGACTTTCTTGCCTTTTCAATATCTTCGGTAAAACCAAGAATGTAGCCTCCTCCTCCCGAGCCGCAAATTTAAGATAGTACTCGTTGGTCTCTATTCCATTTTTCCAGAGCTTATGAAACTGCGCAGGGATCATTGGTTTAAAGTTATCCAGCACCACGTGCGACAATTTTTTTATGTTCCCAAAAAGAGATTTCACATCCCCTTTTAGAAAATCATCTACACAGGCATCGGTATGTTTTACGAATTGATCTTTCAGCATTTTCCTGAAAGGCTCCTGCTTCATGTTCTCCATAAAAATGTTCACCATTGGCGCAGTCTCACCTACAGAACCACTGTCAAGGAGAAAAACTGCTCCCTTGCCATTTTGGGTTTGCGACGGAATGCCCGCAGGCTCAATATTGTCTTTAGAATTAATAAGGATAGGAATGCTCAAATAAGAATTCAACGGATCCAGCCCCGAAGATTTCCCATGGAAGAACGATTCCATTTCCCCGAAGATCTGCTTGAGTTTCAGCAATTTCTCACGGGTAAGATTTTCAAGTACGGTGATCTTGTCCATCGCGTATTCATCGTAGATCGCGGCCACCAAAGCCCCACTACTGCCTACGCCATAACCCTGCGGAATACTGGAATCGAAATACATGCCTTTGTCAATATCGGCATACAGTTCCTGCATATCGAACTTCACCAAAGAAGGCTTCTCCTTTTGAAAAGTATTCAAATAATCTGCAAAAAGCCTAAGCCGTCTATTAGATTCTTTGGCCTCTTCTGAAGGATCTTCATCCACCTTTAGCGCCCCATTGTAGAAATTATAAGGAATAGATAAACCCTTGGAATCTTTGATGATCCCGTATTCTCCGAAGAGCAAAATTTTTGAGTAAAATAAAGGTCCTTTCATATCGATTTGGGCTTTTGGTCAAGATTATGGGCCAGCATTCCGTAAGCAGAAAGGTCTTCATCTACCTGGTTCCAATGCACCCCGTAACCTCCCGGTGAGATCGAAAAATCCTGCAATGCTTCTTCTGTGGCTTCATAAAGCTTCGGAAACCACTGTAGAGGCGCACCAATTTCACGACCATCCTCTAAAGAAAAGAAAACTTTCTCATCCCTAAAGAACACTTTCTTAATTTTTATGTCAGTATTAACTGTTTTCATTTCCGTGAAACTCATCCCATCTTCTCAAGAAGTAGAACCTTTTTTGTCTTACAATCTCAAAAACAGCAACTAAATCTTGCTTTTTGAAGTTGTAATTGTACAACAAAGTTAAGGATTCCAGATCAATCTTTACTTCACCTCCCTTGCCTGTGACGTGAATGTGTCTTGGCAAATGTTCGTTAGAATAAAAAAAGAACCTGAAGCCTTTTTCAAGATGTACCGTAGGCATTGAACTTCTCCTTGTCTTGCAAATATATACATTTGTCTGAAACATAAATCTTTAGATCACATGATCTAGGTCAATTATCAGGCCATTTTTTCGGCTCCTGCGCCGGTGCGATCATTAATATATTGCCCGTTTTGGCAGTATTGCTTCAACTCATTCTCAATAAATTCCTGCACCTGCTCCGCCTCCTTTTCGGGATAAAGAAGGTGCACGTTAGCGCCTGCATCAAGGGTAAAACATAGATGCAGCCCTGTTTCTTTTCTAAAGCTGAAAATCTTATTGATTACCTCCAGCGTGTTTGGCTTCATTAGTAAAAAGTAATTTTCACTGGTCATCATCATCGCATGCAGCGTAAGGGCTTCACTTTCCACCACCTTAATAAAGCCATCCAGGTCGCCGGCTTCTAAAATATGCCTTAGCCTGTCAATGTTCTCATGAGCCTGTTGAAAACGCCTGCCCGCAAAAGGATGGCCATTCATCAAATCATGACCCACCGTACTGCTCACCTCCTTCTCCCCCTTGTCGACCAAAAGAATGGTGTCGCGGTAACTTCTGAAATTCTCATGTACTTCCCCCGCATACCTCACGCCATACAAATCACTGCTGTGGGGAATATTCTTGTGTTCGCCCCAAACAACCAGTTCACCTTCTATGCTTCTGCAGGCACTGCCAGACCCAAGTCTTGCTAAAAATGAGCTTTTATGAAGGAAATATTCTTCGGTCATGCCGGGATCCATTTCGCGTTCAAGACTCATAAAACAAAGTGCCAGGGCACTCATTCCACTAGCCGAAGAAGCGATCCCGCTGCTGTGAGGAAAGCTGTTAGAAGTTTCGATCTTGAAATTGTAATCTTTCAAAAATGGCAAATATTGCTGCGTTCTCTCCAGAAACTGCTGAATTTTTGGCCGAAAAGATTCCTTTTTCTCACCTTCAAAGAACAGCTCAAAATCAAATTCTTCGGAAGGTTTTTCTTTTTTCTGAAAACTGAGGCTGGTAGTCGTGTGACAATTGCTGAGGGTAAAACTTATAGAAGGATTCGCCGGAATTTGTCCCGGTTTCTTTCCCCAGTACTTCACCAGCGCAATATTGCTGGGACTTTGCCACGAAAATTTCCCTTCCTGCACTTCTTTGGAATATTTCTGCGGAATAAAATCTTGGTCGGTCATGGCAACATTTTCAGCAAAGATAGTTTTTCCTGAAAAAGCTGCTTCAAAAATGCCTTTTTTGAGACTTTATTATGATTCTTCTTCAAAAGAAGCCGCCATGGCCTGTGCGGCAAGAAATCCGCCGGTCCAGGCATTCTGAAAGTTGAAGCCTCCGGTGATGGCATCAATGTTTAAAACCTCGCCCGCCAGAAAAAGATCTTTACAGACCTTACTCTCAAAGGTTTTGAAATTCACTTCTTTTAGCTCCACGCCTCCTGCAGTAACAAATTCTTCCTTGAAAGTGCTTTTTCCATGCACCTGAAAAATGCCTTTTGTCAACTGCTTGGCCAGTTCCTCCAATTGTCCCTTATTGAGGTCGGCCCAGTTCTCTTTTTCCGAAATTCCTGCTGCCGAAAGCAGGCTTTGCCATAAGCGTTTTGGAAGGTCGAACGGGAAATTTTTTCCCGGACTTTGTCTTGGGCTTTGCTGTTTCATTTCTTTTAATTGCTCCACTACCTCTTCAAAAGTGACATTTTCAAGCCAGTTCACCTCGATCTCAAAATTCTCCTTTTCGCTCAATTCCCTCGCGCCCCAGGCAGAAAGCTTTAGAATGGCAGGACCGCTCATGCCCCAGTGCGTGATAAGCAAGGGGCCTGAGGTTTCCAGTTTGCTTTTCTTCAGTTTTACCGTCGCATTGGTCGCAACTCCGGGAAGATCTTTGATCCTTTTGTCGGTTATGTTGAAGGTAAAAAGTGACGGTACTCCCGGAACCACTGAGTGTCCAAGTTTTTCCAGCAGCTTCCACATTTTTGGATTGCTTCCGGTGGCGATAAGCAGCTTTTTTGATGAAAAGGTTTCGTTCGATGTTTCGACTGTCCATTGATTTTCCCCTTTTTGGATGTCCTGTACCGCTCGTTTTGTGAGCACCTCGATCTTGAGCCGGCTGGCTTCAGCCAGAAAAAGATCGACAATGGTTTCTGAAGAATTTGATTCAGGAAACATCCTGCCATCCTCCTCGATCTTCAGCGGGACTCCTCTTTTCTCGAACCATTCGATCGTGTCGCCCGTCATGAAGGAATGAAATGGCCCGCGCAGCTCTTTTTCGCCACGAGGATAATTGCGGGTAAGCTCCTTCGGAAGGAATTCGGCATGAGTGACATTGCATCGCCCACCCCCTGAAATACGCACCTTATTAAGCAGCTCTTTTCCTCGCTCGAGGATGCAGATCTTTGCCTTCGGAAGCATTTCCGCAGCATTAATAGCAGTGAAGAATCCGGCGGCACCACCACCTACAATAACAATGTCGAAATTTCTCATTTTTAAAACTTCCGAAGAAAAGATTTTGAAGCGCAAAGATAGGAAAATAGCTTTGCGCCTTTCTGGCTGAAAGACATGTTAAACCACAAGCTAAATCTTTCTTAAACAAGTGGTACAGCTCAATTCTCTTCATAACTTTAAAAGAAAAATTCCAGAGACATGAGTAAGCCAGACGAATTCCCCAAGCAACACCAGGAGCAGCCGGGCAAGGAAAATAAAATGCATCCGGAGCCCGTGATCATTAGAGAAAACTATAAGGGCAGCGATAAACTCAAGGGTAAGGTTGCTCTTATCACCGGTGGCGACAGCGGGATTGGCCGCAGTGTAGTGGTGCATTTCGCCAAAGAAGGCGCCAAGGTGGCCATTGTGTATTTCAATGAAGATGAGGATGCAGCAACCACTAAAAAGATGGTGGAAGAGGCCGGCTCGGAATGTCTTATAATAGAAGGAGATCTTAAAAACGAGGATTTTTGCAGACAGATCGTAAAGGATACTGTAGATAAGTTTGGGACTCTAAATATCCTGGTAAACAACGCGGCTGTGCAATTCCCGAAAAACAGCCCCGAAGAGATCACCAGTAAACAACTTCATGAGACCTTTGAAACGAATATTTTCCCTTACTTCTTTATTGTGCCGGAGGCTTTGAAGCATTTGAGCAGTGGTGATTGTATCATCAACACAACCTCTGTAACCTCCTACCGCGGCAGCTCACATCTTCTTGATTATTCGAGTACAAAAGGAGCGATCACGGCATATACGCGGTCACTTTCGGGAATGCTGGCAAAGAAGAATATCAGGGTGAACGGGGTGGCCCCGGGTCCAATCTGGACACCGCTTATTCCCGCTTCTTTTCCTCCCGAACATGTCAAGGACTTCGGAAAAAAAGAACCTTTAGGACGCGCGGGACAACCAAGCGAAGTGGGGCCGGCCTATGTTTTTCTTGCCTGCGAAGACAGCAGCTATATTACGGGACAGGTTATTCATGTTAATGGAGGTGAAATTGTGGGCGCCTAATTATGGGATGGACGCAAATTTTGGGTTTGGTGGCCGGCGCATGCACCACGGCCGCCGTAGTGCCGCAACTTTGGAAAACCATTAAAACAAAAGAGGTTGATGATGTGTCACCGGGCATGTTTGTGGTACTCATTACCGGGCTCGCGCTATGGGTGATCTACGGCATCATAAAAAGCGATCTTCCCATTATTGTCACAAACGGGCTGGCATTCCTGCTAAACAGTGTCATGCTTTTCCTTTTCTACAAATACAGAGATTAATCCTACAAGCTCCTGACCTCTGCCGTTAAAAGAGCTGATAGACCCAAAAAGCCGAAAGGGCAAAAATGACGTGTGCAAAGAGCAGCTGCACGAAAAACTTTTTTAGATGAACATCGGGAGGGGCTGCATTTAATTTGAACATGATTTCCCAGCCCAGAATCCCTATAATTCCCGCGCCAAAACCAAAAACTGCCGCAGTGAACCACGAAGGATCAATTATTGTGAAATTCCATAGCAGCGAAAAAACAATGACAAAGGTGACGCCAATTGAAAAGTGAATCAACCAACCTGCTATATTGTTTCTGCCAAAATCTGCTGAAACTGTCGTAGAAGAATCCAGCAGCTTGTTTAGCAGTTCTGGCTCCTTGAACTGGTTGTGCTTCACATTTGCCATGATGTAACTAAAAATAGTCATAAAGCCGGTTCCCACTACAGCTGCACAAATGATCCTCCAAAATTCCATTCCTGTTAATCTTGATTAAAGTTTGTTTAAACTCCTCTTAAAGACGTTGCGGTGTGTGCCTTCGTGAATTATTTTTAGTAAAAACCCACTTATGGCCCGCACTGTTTCAAAAGATACAAATTCCAAGACGGCAAAAGCCGACTTTAACCATTTTATAATAGATGAAAACCATCCCTGCCTCATGGCACAAACGGTTTTTAGTATGGATAAAGTAGATTTCCACGAGTATGACAACTTTGGCTCGAGAGAGACCGCCCGGAAAATTTTAAAAGACCTGAAAAAATATATCGCCAACTACGATTTTGACTCTAATGACTTTCTCACCTTCCTCGTAGCCTTTAGAGGCAGGCAAAATTATTCTGAGGAAGAATTTGAACAAAAACTATGGGAACAGCTGCAGCATTTGCATGAACTTGATGATGCCGATTGGGATAAGAATGTAGATCCCGATCCCAAAAGCAAAAACTTCAGCTTTAGCCTGGGTGGCAGGGCCTTTTACATCGTGGGCTTACATCCCAACAGCTCCCGGAAAGCCCGGCAGGCGCCTTATCCCGCCATTGCTTTTAACCTGCACTGGCAGTTTGAAAAACTCCGCGAAATGGGTTCTTACCAAACTGTGAGAGACAAAATAAGGGAAAGAGATATTGAGTTACAGGGGGAGATCAATCCGATGCTGGAGGATTTCGGGGAAAATTCTGAAGCCAGACAGTACAGCGGAAGAAAAGTTGGAGAAGACTGGAAATGTCCTTTTCTTAACGGAAAAATCTAGAAATGTTTCAGCCAGACAAGTACAAAAAGAAAGATCAACAATACATATTTGATTTTATAAAAGCCCATCCTTTTGCCACTTTCGTGCTTAACGGCAACGAACTTTTGGCTACGCATATTCCTGTGCTGGTAAAAGGAACTCCCGAGAAATTCACTCTTTACGGGCATATTGCACAGGCCAATGAACAGTATAATTTTCTAAAGGACGGACTCGAGGCGCTCGTGATCTTTCAGGGGCCGCACGGCTACGTCTCCTCATCCTGGTACAAAGAGAAAAACATCAGCACCTGGGACTATTCGGCAGTACATGTAAATGTGAAGCTGAAGCTTCAGTCCAGGGAGGAACTCGTTGCTTCACTCGATAACCTGGTGGGCAACTTTGAAAAGCAGCAAAAAAATCCGATTTTTTTCAAAGACCTTCCGCAGGAAATGCTGGCAGAACATCTGCCACTTATCACCGGCTTTTGGATGGAGCCTGTGAAAATTCAGGGCATCGCAAAACTGCACCAGGGATTTCATCAGGAAGACATAAATTCAGTGACAAAACATTTAGAGGAGCAGGAGGATGGAATGTCTTCGGCCTTAAGCAGAAATATAAAGAAAGAACATGGAACAGATTATTGAGAAGCAAACCGGAAAGGCCTTTAGGCTTCAAAAAGGGCAAAAACTAAAGGTGATTGACCCACAGGGAGAACAGGTGAGCGATATGGTTCTTTTTAATGCCGATGATCCCAGGGAAAAGATCTCTTCCGGAAAGACTTTAGATTTTGAAGAAAGTATTCTTATTAGCAAAGGCAATTTTTTGTGGAGCAACCGCAGCCGCAAAATGATGAAGATCCTGGAGGACACCAACGGGAGAAATGATTTTTTGCTTGCGCCCTGCAGCCCCGAGACCTTCAAAATCATGTATAATAATCCAGATTATCATCCCAGTTGTTTTGAAAATCTCTACACCAATTTAGAACCGTATGGTATTGAGCCCGATGATGTGCCCACGGCTTTCAATATCTTTATGAACGTACAGTTTGACAAAAATGGGAAATTAAGTGTTGATCCTCCTTTAAGCAAAGCCGGCGATTACGTGTTATTTGAGGCGCAAATGGATCTTATTGTGGCTCTTACCGCTTGCTCTGCTGAGGACAGCAACAATGGAAGCTTCAAGCCAATCGCTTTTGAAATACTATCTTAAAATTACACAAGAGAAAAAAGGTACTGGAGATAAACCACTGCTACAAGAGCAAATGCGAGGACAGCCAGAACAACTGTCTTATTGAATCGAAATTTCATGGTATGCTATTATTGTGGAATAAAAGTAAAAAATACATTTCTGTACAGAAAAACATTAACATAGCTTTAGAACCCCCTCATCTTCAATTCGATGAAATGCAAATATGATCGATTAAAGGCATTGTGATTTACCCGTTTTTTGAACCTGATATTAGCATATCGCCCGAAATTTCAGGAATTCTTTCTTCTGGAATTTACAAAACTTATGCTTCGCCCCCGAAGGCAGGAGATCAATATTCTTTATATTAGCAGGACTAACTGAAAATACTAATAGAATGATCGCAAAAATTTTTAAACCGCTTGCTTTTTTAGGATTGTTTTTTGTAGCCGTAGCTTGTGGCGAAAACACAGAAGTGGTAGATTCTGGCACCTATCAGGGAACTGTTAAAGAGGTCGAGGCTTCCAAAACAGAAATCTACGTGCAAACTCCAGACGACAAAACTCTGGAACTCTATTTCACCGATGAAACTCAATTGACAAAAGACGGAAGCCCGGTAGAATTTTCCGAACTTAAGGAAGGGCAAAACGTAGAGGTGGAAGTTGAAAAAGTTGGAAAACGACTTGATCCCATCTCAGTGAAAATTCTCGAATAGAGATGACGGAATTACCAGATTTTTGGCGGACAGAGGTCTTTCACCCTCTGTCCGTTCATTTTCCAATCGCCCTGCTTACTATAGCCTTTGTCTTTAAAGCTATAGGTATCTGGTCTTACAAAGAGACCTGGAAATTAGGTGGCAGCATTCTTCTTGCTACCGGGCTGGCAGGTCTTTGGATCTCGATTTACACAGGGAATCTGGCCGACGGTATTGTCTCCAGAAAGATTTGTGATCCCACCGTCTTAAAAGATCATCAAAACGCTGCTTACGTCACTGCCTGGATATTTACCGCCGCACTGGCCTTCGACCTGTTTCTTCCTACCATTAAAAAATTCTTTCGTAAGGAAAGACTTCTAAGAATACTTTTGGTCATACTACTGCTAACAGGAGTAGGTTTTCTAAGTTATACCGGTCACCTTGGCGCTACCCTGGTATATCAACAGGGCGCAGGTACTTACCAACCATCTTCAGATTGCGCCGAATTTTAAGTTTCAGCTGAAATCTGCATTATCTCACAACAAAAGGGTTTGTAATATTAACCTGCAATAAATTCTTACAGGTAGAATTGAGACTAAGAGGCTGGTATGTGAAACTGCTTTTTAAAAGGAGAATTTCACCTGTTTCATAAAAATAAAAAAGCTCTTCATTTCTGAAGAGCTCTTTGTGCGGGCGAAAGGACTCGAACCTTCACACCGTGAGGCACTAGATCCTAAGTCTAGCGTGTCTACCAATTCCACCACGCCCGCCTGGTAATTTCAATAAGTTTGCTTGTTGTAAGCGGATGCAAATATAAACATAAGTTTCAATCTGCAAACCAGAAATAGAAAAATTTTAAATCCAATAGTTAATTTTTTTCCGGGTGAAAAAGAAGGTCAAAATATCAAGTCTCAAGTCTAATATCTGATGTCTCAAGTCTAATTCTTACCTTTATGCGACAATAAAACCAGCATTTATGAAAGACACCAAACAATATGTGGAAGAAAATAAAGACAGGTTCATCCAGGAGCTTGTTGATTTGCTAAAAATTCCATCGATAAGCGCCGATTCCAAATATAAAAATGACATGCTCAAAACCGCCGAAGCAGTCAAAAACAGATTGCTCGAGGCCGGCTGTGACAAGGCAGAAATCACCGAAACTCCGGGACACCCGGTCGTTTATGGGGAAAAAATAATCGACCCTAACCTTCCTACAGTTTTAATCTATGGGCATTATGATGTACAACCACCAGATCCTGTAAACTTGTGGGATTCTCCACCTTTTGAGCCGGTGATTAAAGAGACTAAAATTCATCCCGAAGGGGCCATTTTTGCCCGCGGTGCCTGTGATGATAAAGGCCAAATGTACATGCACGTAAAGGCGCTGGAGTATATGACTAAAAATGACACCCTTCCCTGCAATGTAAAGTTCATGATCGAAGGTGAAGAAGAGGTAGGAAGTGAGAACTTGAGCTGGTTCATAGAGCGCAATAAGGAAAAACTGAAGAACGACGTCATCCTCATCAGTGATACCGGCATGATCTCTAAAGATGTGCCATCGATCACTACCGGCCTGCGCGGGTTGAGTTATATGGAAGTGGAAGTCACCGGCCCCAACCGCGATCTCCACAGCGGATTATATGGTGGCGCCGTGGCAAATCCTGTCAACATCCTCTGTAAAATGATCGCTTCCCTGCAGGATGAGAACAATCACATTACTATTCCCGGGTTTTATGATAAGGTGAAGGAATATTCCGAAGAAGAGCGCGCAAAGATGGCCGAAGCTCCTTTTGATCTTAAAGAATACAAGGAAAAGCTAAATATCGAGGATGTGCATGGCGAGAAAGGCTATTCGACTCTGGAAAGAGCCTCTATTCGTCCTACGCTTGATGTAAACGGGATCTGGGGCGGCTACACCGGTGAAGGAGCCAAAACAGTTTTGCCTTCAAAAGCTTATGCGAAAATTTCCATGAGACTGGTTTCAGATCAGGATTGGAAAGAGATCAGCGCGTTGTTTAAAGACCATTTTGAGAAGATCGCGCCAAAAAGTGTAAAAGTGAAGGTGAACACTCACCACGGTGGGCAGGCTTATGTAACGCCAATAGATACCTTGGAATATCAGGCGGCCAACGATGCCTATAAGGAAGCCTTCGGAAAAGAGCCCATCCCGCAACATAGCGGCGGAAGTATCCCTATTGTTGCCCTTTTTGAGAAGGAACTGCAAAGCAAGACCATACTTATGGGCTTTGGGTTGGATACAGATGCTATTCACTCGCCCAATGAGCACTTCGGAATTTGGAATTATCTCAAAGGAATTGAGACTATTCCGTTATTCTACAAGCATTTTACAAAACTGAAGCAAGCGGAGCAATAGTGTTCAGTGGTCGGTGATCAGTGAGCAGTGAGCAGTAGCTTTACAAAACCTCACAGGAGTTTGAGACCTGTGAGGTTTTTTTGTTCCAATCTACTCCCTTTTTACTACTAACCTGCAAGGTCTTTTTTGACCTTGTAGGTTTAATTATTTTTTGAGACCTGCAAGGTTTTGAAAATCTTGCAGGTCTTTTTCTTACTTCTATGTTTGTAGAATTAAATATTTATTCTACATTTGTAGAGTACACTTTAAAACTGTAGAAGATGAAATTATCGAAAGCCGAAGAAGAACTCATGCAAATCCTCTGGAAGGAAGAACCTGCATTTATGAAAGATCTTATTGAAGCCTACCCCGATCCTAAACCGGCTTCCACCACCGTTGCCACGCTTTTGAAGCGCATGCAGGACAAGAATTTTGTCGATTATGAGCAATTTGGCCGCTCCCGCCGGTATTTCTCGCTTGTAAAGCGCAAGGATTACTCCTCAAAGCAGGTCAACGGGCTCATTAAGAACTTCTTCAATGATTCCGCATCCCAGTTTGCCTCTTTCTTCACCAAAGAAGCCGATCTAACCAAAGAAGAGCTGGAAGACCTGAAGAACCTCATCGAAAAAGAAATAGAAAACAAATAGCCATGGAGCTCTACTTTCTAAAATTCGCCGCCTGCAGTTCGCTGCTCTTCCTCTTCTACAAACTCCTGCTGGAAAAGGAAGAAATGCATGTCTTCAAGCGTTTTTACCTGCCGGGAAGCCTCTTAATTTCGGTATTGATCCCACTTGTGACCTTTAAAAAATATACTGAAATTCTTCCGGAAGAAGCAGCTTCAAAAATGACATTTTTGAGCAGCAATACTTCTTCGGAAGCAACCCTGCCCTGGCTTTCGATTATCATGTGGAGCATCTACGGACTGGGAGTTATTTTCTTCGGAATTATTTTCGTCAGGAATCTTTCAGAATTGCTCCGGAAGATCAGGAAAAATCCGAAGGTGAAAAACGGCCAAACTACAGATGTTCTTCTGCATGAAAAACTGCCGCCACATACCTTCTGGAGCTTTATTTTTCTGAATAAGCAACAGCACGAGCAAAAAAAAATTCCGCAGGAAGTATATGTACATGAACAGGCGCACGCGCTGCAAAAACACAGTCTGGATGTGCTGTTTATCGAGCTGCTGCAGGTCTTGCTCTGGTTTTTCCCATTGATCTATCTGCTGAAGCGCGCCATTAAACTCAACCATGAATTTTTGGCAGACAAAGCAGTGCTCGAAAATGGCACTAACAGGTCAACTTACCAGCAAACGCTGCTCGCCTGGTCTTCCAACAGCCTTCACAGTAACCTGGTTAACCCGATAAGTTATTTATCCATCAAAAAAAGATTTACAGTTATGAAAAAACACACCTCAAAAACAGCTTTTTTGCTGCGCACATTCCTGCTCGCCCCGCTTGTACTGGGCCTGCTCTACAGCTTCAGCAGTACTAGGATCATTGAAAAACCTGTTAGCAAAGCAACTTCCGCAGAAGTCATTCAGGAAAAAGCCACGCCCGAAATGGTTGCGGAATACAATGATTGGGCAAACCATTACAAAGAAAATGATGATGCTCTGGTAGAAAAAAAGGTTTGGGATAGGATGAAGTACATCTACAGCATCATGACTCCTGCACAGAAGAAAGAATCTGAAGAATTCCCTTCATTGCACGCCGCTCAGATAATATCCGTTACTGACAATTCAGATAAGAGAGCTGAGAAACGAGAAAAAAGCATGGAAAAGCGCGAAAGAGATCTTGAGAGGCGGGAAAGAGAAATGCAGCGACGTGAACGTGAGATACAGCGTGCTGAAAAGAGAGAAATCGCGATAGAAAGAAGGGTACTTCCCGGTGACAATCCTCCACCACCGCCGCCACCAGCACCACCGGTTCCTGCTGTGGGAGGCGTGAATTCAACTCCAATGCCTGCCGATGTTGCTATACCCGCTCCGCCGCCACCACCTTCACCCGAAGAGGCTATTCAAGGCTGGATTGAAGAAGGCGCCACCTTCTACTACAACGGAAAAAAAGTTTCGGGAGAGGAAGCTCTAAAAAGGGTACAAAAGAATGACGGAAAGCACCTTAACGTGCAGGTTAGAGAAAATGATTCGGAAAAAGTTGTTCGAATCAGAGACAATGAGAAGTAATCACCTACTATAAAACCTCACAGATACTGTGTTTAAATCCTAATTTAAATTTTAGTAAATTTGATTTCTTAAAGAAGTCACTTTTATAGTGACTATCTAGTGGCGGGAGGGAGACCTCCCGTCTTTTTTCCTTGCCATTGATAGTTTGGATTGTAATCCTCTCCGCTTTTCCACAAAGTATATATCAGTACCAGTAGTTTTCTCATAACCGCTACCAGGCTTTGTTTTTTATAGTTAAATTTTTCATTGAGTCGGGAGTAAAATGTTTTCAGGTTTTCATTATGTGTTATTGCAGTAACAGCTGGCATGTAAAGTGCCTCCCTCAAATGTGCATTTCCTTTCTTAGACAGTCTTGATTTTCCTTTGTGTTGTCCAGACTGATCCTGGACTACATCTAAGCCTGCATAACTCACCAACTGACGGATATTGTTGAATAATAGAAACCCGTTAGTCTCAGCAATCACTCGGGTCACTGTCAAAACTCCCAAGCCTTTTACTTGCGCTATCCTGTTGATCTTGTGATAGAGCTCCTTATCTCTTTTTACATAATCAAGTAAATGTTCTTCCATTTTTTTGATCAATTCGTTTAAGGTATCCAGATACTCTTCTTTAATCGCCAAAACTTCCTCTGCGGTGCCATGAGCAGTTCTCCACGCGTGAAGTTGAGAAGAGGCTGCTGATTTAGCTTTTTTCAGCTGAGAAAGTTCTCTACTAATATCCCGAATAGCTTTAAATTGTTCACTGGGTGGATTCCAGGCTTTCAAAATACCGGATCTTTCTAAGCCAATATCAGCAATTAATTTGGCGTCTACTTTATCTGTTTTGGTTTTGATATTCAAACTCTTGGCGTAGTATTTCACTTTCTGCGGGAGTTCAACGTATAGTTCCTCTCCTTTAGAATTTAGGTAGTAAGCCAAATCTTCATAATAAACTCCGGTGGCTTCCATGACAAAGACCAAAGAGGAATTATTCTTTTTCCGCTTTGTATACCAATGAAAAAACTCCTTAAAGCCTTTAGAGTCATTAGTTAAGCTCTTAGTTCCTTTGATTACATTTTTGCCGTTTTTAGCTTCTTTAAAACAGACATCAAATTTGTTTTTGGAAATGTCAATACCCACTGATTGTGCGAGAATACTCATAAACCTCATTTTTAAAAAGGGATACCCTGTTGTCTATCCTCGTAGTTAATGCGAGATCCAATCCTTTAGATTGGTCTATAGATACTGTAGAGACTTAAAGGGAGTTACCGGGAAGGATGATAATCTGTGAGCGGACATACTGATGTTGTCTAGGTTTCCATCATACTCCTTCCCAGCCCCATTCTTGATTAAAAATTGTAAGTTAGCCTTATTCTAATTCAGGCCAAACATACGAGGTTTCGGAAACCTGTGAGGTTTTTAATCATACCTTCTTCACGAATTTCGTAAGGATGACGATCTGCTGTCCCTCGACCTTACCTTCAATCTGCTCAGGATTGTCGTGCACCAGCGAAACTCTTCTTACGGCAGTACCCCTTTTTGCTACGAGGCTCGAACCTTTGACATTGAGATCTTTTATTAAAACTACAGTATCTCCTGCTTCGATCACCGCGCCATTGCTGTCCTTGTGAACAACACCTCCGGCACCTTCTGAAGAAGCCTGGCCTGCTTTTGCCCAGGCTGAAGTTTCATCGTCCAGGTACATCATGTCCAGCAGGTCCTGCGGCCAGCCTTCACTCTTCAGCCTGTTAAGCATTCGCCACGCCATCACCTGTACGGCCGGCACTGTACTCCACATGGAGTCGTTAAGGCAGCGCCAGTGATTCGCATCCACTTTTTCGGGATCTTCGATCTGCTCCTTGCAGGTACCGCAGATGAGGATATTGTTCTCAACCTCTGCCGGGGAATCGGGCACTTCAAATACCTGTAGGTCTTCCTTTGCGCCACACAATTCACATTGGGATTGGCTTCTTTGAAATAAATCTTGTTCGAGGCTCATGCTATTGGATTAAGGCCGCAAAGATAAAATTATATTAATAGCGGAGGTTATTGGTGCGCCTTCAGTATTGTTCTCTCGGCCTAAATTGCAGACCAAAAAGAAGAAAATAATACGCTATCCCCACAAACATTTCGAAAGTTTGCTTCAGAAATTTGCAATTGGAATACCTTTTAACAATCTTCATTCAAGTTTGGCCTTTTATCAAGTCGAACGAGAAATTGTTTCACCCGTTTTATGTAAATTACATGAGAAAGGAACCAAAAAATTCAACAGATGATTGATGAAGAAAAAGAGGATTTCGGTCTTCTATTGCTCATGCAGCAAAACAATTTGGAAGATGAGGTTTCCGAAGCCGATGTCTTTAATTTACTGGAGGAATAATTGTCATTTACATCAAGGCTTCTGCCATCCCCTAAAAAGTAGAATATTCTGTTTTAATTCCCCTGTAACCGCTCCCAAAGCTCCCTTACAAGCTTTGCCCCTTCATCGGGTCTTTTCGAGACTTCTTCGGCTCTAATTGTGCCGTTATCAGGAATCAATTTATAGCTAAAAACAAAATTGGAATCATATTCCGAAGGGTTCAGTTTTCCGAAGCGCAAATCGTTAAAGTACAGCGAGCCGTCCTCTTCAGTAATAATGTACCAGCCCTTGGAGATATCGATCAAACGACGCACATTTTTGTCATTTTTGAGGCTTCCGAGGTACTCGTGATGCTTGGGATAGGCTTGAAATCGCACCAGTTGTTTATCGAACAGAGAGAAATATCCAATGAGGTAAGCATCTTCGGTTTCCACATTGGCAGTCCAGAGAATGGTATTAAAAGGCGTGGGCCGTACGTCCATTCTTTCATAAAAGATGCCCTGCCTCTCCAGGCTTTGCTTAAAATTTCCGAAGGCAATGCTCTTGAAGATGAGGCCCAGGATGAGATAGCCGCTGCTGATCAACAGTCCAAGCTTGTTGTATTTTGCCCTTTTTGGATCATCTCTCTTTCGTCGCATCGCCAGGACAACAAATACAATGAATGGTACAGTGTACAGCGGATCGATCACAAAAACACTTTTGAAGGCCAACCTTGTATCAAGCGGCCAGAACAGCTGCGTGCCCCAGGTGGTAAAGCTGTCAAGAATGGGATGTGTAAACAGCCCCCAGAACATGAGCCAAGCCCAACCCTTCCAGCCGACTACCGACCGCTTTTCAATTTTGGAGATCAGCCATCCAAAAATAAAAGCTCCCAGCACTGAAAAGATGATGGAGTGCGAAAAGCCGCGGTGCACCTCAATTGCGGTAATGGTATCGGTAAAATAGCTCGCGAAGGTGTCAAGATCTGGAATAGTACCTGCAATGGCGCCGTAGAGCATGGCTTTATTGCCCAGCTTTCGGCCCAGCACCGCCTCACCCACGGCTGCTCCAAGTACTATTTGAGTTAAACTATCCACGCTATTGCAAAATCCAATTTCTTAAGCACTAAATTCCAATTCTCAGTCCACGATCTGCATTTTCTTCAGCAGGAATGAGGCATTCATATTTTGACAAACGCCCTTTTTGAACTTATAGTCAAAGTTCAGTTCGTCATTGATGATCTCGGCGTCAAAATAGTAGTTCTTCACCTCCCGGTGCTCCTCTGTCACCTCGCACAGGCTGAGATCATGAGTGGCAATGATCCCTGTCGAATTGGAATTCACCAGTTTCTCAATAAATTTCCTGGAGCCAATGGCTTTATCTGTACTGTTGGTGCCCTTGAGGATCTCATCCAGAATAATAAAATATTTATCTGTTTTGATCTTCTCCACAATATATTTCAACCGCTTTAATTCTGAAAAGAAATAAGATTCGTCGTCACTAAGAGAATCGGTAGTGCGCATACTGGTGATCAACTTGATTGGGGAATATTCACAAGCCTCAGCACAAACCGGAAGCCCCAGATTCGCCATGAGGATCTGCAGACTTACGGTTCTCAAAAATGTGCTTTTTCCGGCCATATTGGCTCCCGTGATGATGAAAAATTGCTCTTTTTCGATGCTGAAATCATTTGCCACCCTCTTCTGCGGATCAAGCAGCGGATGCGCCAGTTGCTTTGCTTTGGTTACATTCCTGTCTGTATTGATCTGCGGAAATGCATAAGCCGGATGATTAAAAGCAAAATTCCCCAGAGAATTATAGGCGTCAAGAAACTCTATTACCCGAAACCATTTTTCCACATCCTGCCCGTGATCTTTTATCCACTTTTCAAGCCTGTAAGACTGCCGCAGGTCCCACAGCAAAAAGCCGTTCCCCAGCATTCCAAAGATCATGTTGTTTCGTTGATCGAGAGCATCTATAGCTTTAGAAAATTCGCGAAGCGTTTTTGATGCTTTTATATATTCAGAAGAGATCTGCTGCTTTTGCTGCTGCAAAATTTCTGCGGAAAAATCTGTGGTCTCTATGAGATGGAGCAGTTGGTGGTACTGTTGAAAAGTATCCTGCACCTTACTCACACTGGAAGAAAGCAGATTGATACGCTTCAGAAAAATTCCTGTTGTGAACAGCCCGGCAAATAACCATATCAACAGCTCCAACCCGCCAATGAAATTCAGAAAATAAGCAGCAATCACTATTCCTGAAATAATTGAAAAAACAAATGGCAGCCATTTCATCATTTTTGGAACAAAACACCTGTAATTGTTGAGCCAATTGAGAATTGTTGCAGTAGGCGTCTCTGCTTTCACCAAAGTCGCAAGCGCCGAAAAGTTCTGCCGCCAGTCGGCTTTTTCTGCAAGCTCTTTTACAGCCTCCTGCTTCTGCTGAAGGTTTTGAATATCATTGGAAAGCAGCAGGGAGGCCAGCTTTCGTCTTCCTTCAAGAAGTGCGGTTCTATTGAGGTATTGAAAAAATCCGGCTTTTCCGAAGAGATCAATATCCTGGCTAAAAGCATGTGAATGATCTTCGAATTCTTCCCCCGTAGGCAGGTCATGAAAATTTCGGCTAAGTACTCGCAGCTCAGTTTCATTAATACGGATAAGCTCCTGAAATTTGTCCCGCTCATACTTGAGATCTGAGTGCCTCGACACCAGGAATACAAAAACCGCAATTCCTACGAACAAAACGGCTACTATGGCGGGACCGTTTCCGAAGAAATAGTAGACCAGGAAAGCGATCAATAAAAAGACAAGCAATCTTATGAGGCTCGAAAAAGCTAATTTTTGAGAGGCTTTCTTTAACTGAATTTGATATTTGTTTATCTGGGATTTGTAAAAATCGCGTGGATCTTTCATGTAGAATTAAAGGTTTTGCAGCTCCTGCTGCTGTTTTTTGGTAAGGCCGGCCACTACCAGCTCATAGGAATGGTCGATCAATTCTTTTACTAAGGTTTCGGGCAACGCTTCAGCCTGGACAGAATTCCAGTGCTTTTTACTCATGTGATAAGCTTCGGTAATACGCCCATCATACTCCTCCCGCAACATAATTGCCCGTTCGGGATCACATTTCAAGGCAATCTGAAATGGAATATGCTCTAATCCGCAGAGGGCGAACATTTTTCCCATGACCTTGAACACCAGCGTCTCCTCATCAAAAGGAAATTCTTCTGAAACTCCCTTTTTTGCAAGGCAATAGGCTCTAAATGATTCAACGTTCATTCTGTGAGATTTGACTTCTTTCCAAAGATAGGAAGAAGTTTTACACCAGGTCTTTTTCCCCGGTCTCCGGCTGCGGCTTTCCTATTATCCCCAAATGGGTGAATTTAAAGCCGTTTTCATACTTGAGGCCGTAGCCCAGCAGCCGGTCAAAGGCCGCGTGAGAAAAGATAATGACACCGGCGGCTTGCAGGTATTCGTTGAGAAAGAAAAAGCCCGCGAGGTAAAGTATTATCGCCAGGCCTTTGTGGTGCAGCAGATTGTAAATAAAAGCTCCGACTTTTTTACCGAAGAGGTAGCCCAACATTCCTAAATCGGGTGCGAAGAAAAGTGCTAAAAACCACCAATAGGAAAAATACAGGAATCCAAAAACATAGATCCCCAGAAGGAGCATTGCCAGTTCTTCAAGTTTTAGCGTGGTCTTCATACAGATTCTATTTTGTAGAGCACAGGCTTTGAAGGTGCCGCATCATTTTCAAAAGAAGCAGGTTGTAAATTGAGAAAATATGCGCCATCTGCAACTTTTGCCGGTACATACACAAGCTCGGTGATGGTAGCTTCAAAACGGGTTTTCTTTGGATAATTCCAGAAGGCTTTGTGCGCGAGCAGTTTCCCTTCATCCTTTTCCCTGTCTACAGAAGGCAGATCAATGAGCAGGTGCTCCACCCCACATTCTCTGAGAAACACTGCTGCATCTTCTTCAAGATAAGGCCAATTTGTGTGAGAATAATGCCTGCTGCGCTTTGCAATAGAATTAGGCAGGGTTCTTATCACCACAGCCTCGGCTTCGCCGGGTTTGAACAGTTTTTGCAGCTGCTCCCTGGTGATCACCTCATCGCCGTTCTTCTTCCGTGGTTCTATCGAAACTACTTTAGCCTTAAAAAAGAAGTTCTTGAGGCAGTCATTAATCCCGTGAAACTCCGCAGTAATATGACCCACACATTCGGTATGGGTGGTATGGCCATGCGGATTAAAAAAGACATTGTTGAAATTAACCGATGCCCCGCTGCTCACTTTCGCTACCCAGCTTCCTTCTTTTACAGGCTCTATTTTTGGCGGCTTCAGGTACCACGCCAGTGGATTTTTCTCATCGCCTCGCAAGCTCAACGAAATATCAAGAGGCCTGGAGAGATCAATTTTGTAATCGCGGTCGCGGTAATGAATTGTTGCCTGCATTGCATTCCTTTTTTACTGCGGAAGACTTGTGTAAAAATAGAATGTTTTTTGTTTTTGTCGATAGAAAAGACCTGCAGTTTAAGAGTTTCCAACCTAAGCGAACGAAATTTTGCTTGTTAATTTCTTATCTTTATCCTTATAACTAAATTGCTATGGAGAAGTTACAAAAACTCAGGACCAGGTTGATAGACAGGATTATGCTTAGTGACAACGCTGGGCTTTTAAGAGCCATAGAAGAAATTTTTGAAGCTACTCAAAGCGGTGAAGTTGTGAATCTAACTTCAGAACAAATTGAGATGCTCAAAATGAGCGAACTTGATATTCAACAGGAGAATATCATTTCTGAAGACGATCTTCTTAAACAGGATGACCAGTGGATGAAATAAAGATCTATTGGACGTTTACCGCAAAGAAACAAAGGGATCAAATCTTCAATTACTGGAACAAAAGAAACGGCAGTAATAGATATTCCATTAAACTCAATTCCGAAATAAGGCAAAGAATAAATCTGCTCAAAGATTCCCCTGAGCTGGGAAAAGCTACTAATTTTAGCCATAACCGTGTATTGATCCTAAAGCATTACAGCATTTTATACAAAGTATCACTACCAAAGATCTTCATCACAGGCTTCTGGGACAACCGCAAAGATCCTAAGAAGCTTCTCAACTTCCTGAAAGGACAATGAATTACTAAACTGGGACGATAATAAAAACTACTTCTCCACCTTAAAAAGATCTGCCGCGATCCCATCAGAAAGGAATTTTCCCTTTTTTGAGACCTTTAGATGTTCTCCTTCTCTTTCCAAAAGGCCGTTTTTAAAGAGCGCTTCTGCCTCCTGCTGAAGATACTGCAAAAAATCATCGCCAAATTTTTGCTGCACTTCTGGAAGTGATACGCCCCACTTGGTACGCAGCCGGGTCATCACGTATTCGTTGTATCGATCTATAGTATTGAGCTCCTCAATTTCCTGCGGAATTTCCCCTTTTTGAAGGGCTTTGATGTAAAGGCTGTTGTTGCTCACGTTCCATTTCCTGATGTTACCATCAAAGGAATGTGCCGAAGGACCAATGCCCAGGTAAGGTTTTCCAAACCAGTAGGCAGTATTGTTGCGCGAAAAATAACCGGGCTTCCCGAAGTTGGAAAATTCGTAATTCTCAAATCCCGCTTTTTCCAGTACATCGATCATGAGCTCATAATGTTCTTTGGCAGCTTCTTCCTCTACAGGAGCGATTTTACCTTTTTCGATCATACTTTTAAGCGCCGTTCGCGGCTCCACGGTAAGAGCATAGCTGGAGATATGCGGCACCTCCAGGTCGAGTGCAATTCCCAAGTTTTCCTGCCAGCGCTCCCGGCTCATTCCGGGAATGCCGTAAATAAGATCGATCGAAATATTATCAAAATATTTTTTGGCCAATTGAATAGCTTCCAAAGCCTCTTTTTCGTTGTGGGCGCGGTTCATCAATTCCAGGTCCTCCTGAAAAAAAGATTGTACTCCGATGCTTAAACGATTCACAGGCGAAGCGGCAAGTTCCTTCAGCTTTTCTTCGGAAAGGTCATCGGGATTTGCTTCCAGTGTAATTTCAGCATCTCCGGCTACCTCAAAGTTTTGAAAAATGACATCAAAGATCTGTTGCAGCTCTTCAGCAGTCAGCAAAGAAGGAGTTCCACCGCCAAAGTAAATGGTTTCCACCTGTCCCACATTCTCTTTTTTCCGCAGCTCAAGTTCAAGACATAGCGCCTCCACCAGTTGCGGCTTCTTTTTTACCGAAGTGGAAAAATGGAAATCACAGTAGTGACAGGCTTGTTTGCAAAAAGGAATATGTATGTACATCAATTAAAAATTAGCAATGAACAATTATCAGTTTATCATTAACAGTTAATAACCGATATTTATTTTTATTTACCTATTCTGGTTTTCTTCAGAATGCTAAACATAATTCTGGAAAGTTCATCGGCTTTGTCAAACATAAGGTGGAATTCTTCAGAAGAAATATAGTCTGTAGCTTCAAATAGTCTTAACCAGAACTTTGTCTCAAGACTTTCTTTATATGCTATTGAAATTTTTGAAGAAAAATCTGCAGTAGAAATGGCTCCATTGGCCTAAGGTACGTTTGCGCCAATAGAGGTTCCAGACCTTAAAAATTGTTTTGGCAAAACATATTCTTTTTCCTCTCTTATGATCTTCTTATACAGTTTTACAGTTCCCACCGCAAAATCAAAGGATTTATCATCCAGGATATTCTCTTTTCTTTCCATAGCTCATATTTTAAAATTTTGAATTCAAAATTTACCGCATTTCCTGAAAAGAATGTGTGATAATTGATAATTGATTATTGGTCATTGAACTTTTTTCGGATTTTGCTTTACAAATGCTGCCCAGCCGGTATAGCTCTTTCCTACTTCCACCTTTCCGGAGTTATAGAAATGGCAAACCGCAGCCGCCAAACCGTCTGTCGCATCGAGGTTCTTCGGAAGTTCTTTAAGCCCCAGGAGGCTCTGCAGCATACGTGCTACCTGCTCTTTACTGGCATTTCCGCTTCCGGTGATCGCCATTTTTATCTTTTTTGGGGAGTATTCGGTTACAGGAACTTCCCTGCTCAAGCCGGCTGCCATTGCCACTCCCTGTGCCCTGCCCAGCTTAAGCATCGATTGCACGTTTTTTCCGAAGAAAGGCGCTTCAATAGCGATCTCGTCTGGGTTCCAGGTATCGATGAGTTCAATGGTGCGCTCAAAGATGAGCTTTAGTTTAATATATGGATCATCATATTTTTGCAGCGACAATTCATTGAGCTGCAGGAAAGACATCTTCTTGTTTACCACCTTAATGAGGCCAAAACCCATGATGGTGGTACCGGGATCTATGCCTAAAATGATTTTTTCGGTATTCAAAAGCTTCGTATTATTGCAGGAGAAACCCTAATTTGACAAGGTTTTTCAGATAAAACACCACGGCTTTCCTCAAAAAAATATATGCGGATCACCTCGCACAAAGCTAATCAATTCTTCTCACTAGTTCTTAAGATCCTGGTGGTAGCCGCGGCGGTCTATTTTATCTGGTATAAGATCACCTCTGACGAGCAGATGAGCCTGGACCGTTTCCTGGAGATCCTCTTTAAATATCGCGTTTTTTCGGTGGCCAACGTGATAATTTTGTTGCTCTTCACGATCGCCAACTGGTATTTTGAGATCCTGAAATGGCAAACTTTAAGTAGCACTGTGAGAGAAAATTCTCTAAAAAGGACTACCCGGGAAAGCCTTTCGTCGTTTACCGCGGCTATTTTCACGCCCAGCCGCATTGGAGAATACGGCGCCAAATGCCTGTACTACTCAAGAACCGCCTGGAGAAAAATAATTTTTCTAAACTTTCTGGGAAATATGGCCCAGCTGTTCGCCACCTATTTCTTCGGAATTGCAGGCCTTCTTTTCCTCATCACCAGCCTCGACCTGCCCCTGCCTCTTTTTAACGCAATTATCGTAAGCGGACTTTTGCTTGCGCCATTTTTGATCTACTGGGTCATGAAA
>CAVUAU010000017.1:85000-175468 GCA_963739625.1 uncultured Flavobacteriaceae bacterium | reverse complement strand
CCTGAGTGCAGAAGAGGAAGAAGAGAAAATGATCGCCCAGGCGAACATTCCTATTTCTGATGACGGAACGATCGAGCCTGAAAGAATTATTGCCCGTGAAGAAGGTGACTTCCCTGTAGTTGATCCAAAAACGGTTCACTACATTGACGTTGCTCCAAACCAGGTGGCTTCTATTTCGGCTTCATTAATTCCATTTTTGGAGCATGATGATGCCAACCGTGCCTTGATGGGATCTAACATGATGCGCCAGGCCGTGCCGTTGTTGAGAGTTGATTCTCCAATCGTTGGTACAGGACTGGAAAGACAGGTTGCTACAGATTCACGAGTGTTGATCAATGCTGAAGGAGATGGAACTGTAGAGTATGTTGATGCTCAAAAGATCACTATCAAGTACGACAGGACAGAAGAAGAGCGTATGGTAAGCTTCGATTCAGATTCGAAGACCTACGAACTTGTGAAGTTTAGAAAGACCAACCAGGGTACCTCTATCAACCTGAAGCCTATCGTAAGAGTAGGAGACAGGGTAGCTAAAGGACAGGTACTTTGCCAGGGATATGCTACCGAAGCCGGGGAACTTGCTTTAGGTCGTAACATGAAGGTTGCCTTCATGCCGTGGAAAGGTTATAACTTTGAGGATGCGATCGTGATCTCCGAAAAAGTGGTTAGAGATGATATCTTTACTTCTATCCACATTGATGAGTACTCACTTGAGGTAAGAGATACCAAACTGGGTAATGAAGAATTGACCAACGACATTCCAAACGTTTCTGAAGAGGCTACTAAAGACCTTGATGAGAACGGAATGATTCGTGTGGGTGCAGAGGTGAAGCCTGGTGATATCCTTATTGGTAAGATCACTCCAAAAGGAGAAAGTGATCCAACACCTGAAGAAAAACTGCTTAGAGCCATTTTTGGAGATAAAGCAGGAGATGTAAAAGATGCTTCTTTAAAAGCTTCTCCATCTTTGAGCGGGGTTGTAATAGACAAGAAATTGTTTGCACGTGCGATCAAAGATAAACGTAAGAGAGCACAGGATAAGGAAGATGTTGCGGCACTTGAGAAAAAATACGAAGCTAAATTCGCTATTCTTAAGTCTGAACTTGTAGACAAGCTTTTTGCTATTATCGGTGGTAAGACAGCACAGGGAGTAATGAACGACCTTGGGGAAGAGATCCTTCCAAAAGGTAAGAAGTACACCCAGAAGATGTTGAACGCTGTTGACGATTATACGCACCTTACCCAGGGAACCTGGACTACAGATGATCACCTTAACGCGTTAGTTGCAGATTTGCTTCACAACTACCGTATCAAGGAGAACGACATCCAGGGTAACTTGAGAAGAGAAAAATTCACTATTTCTGTAGGAGATGAACTTCCATCAGGAATCTTGAAACTGGCTAAGATCTATATCGCTAAGAAGCGTAAGCTTAAAGTTGGGGATAAGATGGCAGGACGTCACGGGAACAAAGGTATTGTTGCCAGGATCGTTCGCCAGGAAGATATGCCGTTCCTTGAAGATGGAACCCCTGTTGATATCGTGTTGAACCCACTTGGGGTACCATCGCGTATGAACATTGGGCAGATCTATGAAACTGTTCTTGGATGGGCAGGTCAAAAGTTAGGCAAGAAATATGCTACTCCAATCTTTGACGGTGCGACTATAGACCAGATCAATGAATTGACAGACGAGGCCGGAATTCCGCGTTTTGGACACACCTATCTTTATGATGGTGGTACAGGAGACCGTTTTGACCAGCCTGCAACTGTTGGTGTGATCTACATGCTTAAACTTGGTCATATGATCGATGATAAGATGCACGCACGTTCTATCGGGCCATACTCACTCATCACCCAGCAGCCTCTTGGAGGTAAAGCACAATTTGGTGGTCAGCGTTTTGGTGAGATGGAGGTTTGGGCACTTGAAGCCTACGGTGCTTCGGCTACCCTGCGTGAGATCTTAACTGTGAAGTCTGATGATGTAATTGGTAGAGCTAAGACTTATGAGGCCATTGTAAAAGGTGAGCCAATGCCGGAACCGGGACTACCTGAATCTTTCAACGTGTTGATGCACGAATTGAAAGGTCTGGGATTAGATATTAGATTAGAGGAATAATCTTTTGCAGCGCGTTACTCGCGTGACGCGCTGCATTTTACAATAATTAGATAGCACCATTTATTATGGCTAGAAATAATGATAAGAATACAGTACAGAGGTTTAACAAGATCTCTATAGGTTTAGCTTCACCCGAGTCCATTTTGGCTGAGTCTCGCGGGGAAGTCCTAAAGCCGGAAACTATCAATTATCGTACGCATAAACCTGAGCGGGATGGTCTTTTCTGTGAGCGTATTTTTGGTCCTGTGAAGGATTACGAATGTGCCTGCGGAAAGTATAAGAGAATCCGTTATAAGGGTATTGTTTGCGATAGATGTGGTGTGGAGGTGACTGAAAAGAAAGTACGTAGAGATCGCGTGGGGCACATCAACCTTGTTGTTCCTGTTGCTCACATCTGGTACTTCCGTTCTTTGCCTAACAAAATTGGATACCTGCTTGGTCTTCCGTCTAAGAAATTAGATATGATCATTTACTACGAGAGATACGTGGTAATTCAGCCGGGTATTGCCAAGGATGAAGAAGGAGCGCCTTTGAAGAAAATGGACTTCCTTACCGAAGAAGAATACCTGAACATTCTGGATTCTATTCCGCAGGAAAACCAATACCTCGATGACCATGACCCGAACAAATTCATCGCCAAGATGGGTGCGGAATGTCTTATCGAGATCCTGCAAAGAATTGACCTTGACGCACTTTCATATGAGTTGAGACATAAAGCGAACAACGAAACTTCAAAACAACGTAAAACGGAGGCTCTTAAGAGACTTCAGGTTGTAGAGGCGCTTCGTGACGCTAACAAGAACCGCGAGAACCGTCCAGAGTGGATGATCATGAAAGTAATTCCAATTATTCCGCCGGAATTACGTCCATTGGTGCCGCTTGATGGAGGACGTTTCGCAACTTCAGATTTGAACGATCTTTACCGTCGTGTAATTATTCGTAACAACCGTCTGAAAAGATTGATGGAGATCAAAGCTCCTGAAGTGATCTTACGTAACGAAAAACGTATGCTTCAGGAATCTGTGGATTCGTTGTTTGACAACACCAGGAAATCTTCAGCAGTAAAGACCGATTCAAACCGACCATTAAAATCACTTTCTGACTCCCTTAAAGGTAAGCAGGGACGTTTCCGTCAAAACTTACTTGGTAAGAGGGTAGATTACTCGGCACGTTCGGTAATTGTTGTAGGACCGGAATTGAAATTGTTCGAATGTGGTCTTCCGAAGAACATGGCAGCAGAGCTTTACAAGCCTTTCGTGATCAGGAAGTTGATCGAAAGAGGTATCGTAAAGACTGTAAAATCTGCTAAAAAGATTATAGATAAAAAAGAGCCTGTAGTATGGGACATCCTTGAAAATGTATTGAAAGGACACCCTGTATTGCTTAACCGTGCTCCTACGCTTCACCGTCTTGGTATCCAGGCCTTCCAGCCTAAACTTATCGAGGGGAAAGCGATACAGTTACACCCATTGGTTTGTACCGCATTCAACGCCGACTTTGACGGTGACCAGATGGCGGTTCACTTACCACTTGGGCCTGAAGCAATTTTGGAAGCTCAGCTTCTAATGTTGGCTTCTCACAACATTTTGAACCCTGCTAACGGTTCTCCTGTAACAGTACCATCTCAGGATATGGTTCTTGGTCTTTACTACATGACCAAGCCAAGAAAATCTACTCCTGAAGTGCCTGTAAAAGGAGAAGGTCTGACTTTTTATTCTGCGGAAGAAGTGGTTATCGCTTACAACCAGAAGAAAGTTGATCTTAACGCGATCATCAAGATCCGCGCGAAAGATTACAACGAAGCAGGACAACTGGTTTACCAGATCATTGAATCTACTGTAGGTAGGGTATTGTTCAACCAAACAGTTCCTGAAAAAGCAGGATACATCAACGAGGTGTTGACCAAGAAGTCTCTTAGAGATATTATTGGAAACATCCTTAAGATCACCAGCGTTCCTGAAACAGCCGAGTTCCTTGACCAGATCAAAGGTCTTGGTTACGGCTTCGCTTTTAGAGGTGGTCTTTCCTTCAGCTTAGGGGATATTATTATTCCTGAAGAGAAACAAGGAATGATCGACGATGCAAATGAGCAGGTGCAGGGTATTATGGCCAACTATAACATGGGTCTTATTACCAACAACGAACGTTACAACCAGGTTATTGACATCTGGACTTCTACGAACGCCGGCTTAACGGAATTAGCCATGAAGCGTATCCGCGAAGATCAGCAAGGATTTAACTCGGTGTACATGATGCTTGACTCAGGTGCGAGGGGATCTAAAGAGCAGATCCGTCAGTTGACCGGTATGCGTGGATTGATGGCCAAGCCTAAGAAATCTAACTCTGGTGGTGGTGAGATTATTGAGAACCCGATCCTTTCTAACTTTAAGGAAGGTCTTTCGATTCTTGAATACTTTATCTCTACCCACGGTGCGCGTAAAGGTCTTGCCGATACCGCTCTTAAAACTGCCGATGCAGGTTACCTAACCCGTCGTTTGGTGGATGTGTCTCAGGACGTGATCATCAACGAAGAGGATTGTGGTACTCTAAGAGGTGTGGATGTTGCTCCATTGAAGAAGAACGAAGAGATCGTTGAATCTTTAGGAGAGCGTATCCTTGGTAGAACTGCTTTGCATGATGTATATGATCCAATGACAAATGAATTGTTGATCGCTTCTGGTGAAGAGATCGATGAGGACACTGTTAGAAAGATCAACAATGCACCTATAGAAAGTGTAGAAGTGCGTTCTGCATTGACCTGTGAGGCCAAAAAAGGTATTTGTGTTAAATGTTACGGCCGTAACCTGGCTACCGGTAAAACGGTACAGCGCGGGGAAGCAGTTGGTGTTGTGGCAGCCCAGTCTATTGGGGAGCCGGGTACACAGCTTACGCTTCGTACCTTCCACGTTGGAGGTATTGCCGGAAACATTTCAGAAGAAAATAAATTGATCGCCAAGTTCACCGGAGTTGCCGAGATCGAAGACCTTAAAACCGTAAAAGGAGAAGCTCCTGACGGTGGTGAGGCAGAGATCGTGATTTCCCGAACTTCAGAATTGAAGATCAAAGATCCAAAATCAGGAATTGTGTTGAGTACCAGCAACATTCCTTACGGGTCTCAGATCTTTATCAAGAACGGCGACAAAGTTCAAAAAGACGATGTGATCTGTCAGTGGGATCCTTATAACGGGGTGATCATTTCAGAATTCGCAGGTAAGATCCGCTACGAGAATATCGAGCAAGGGGTAACTTACCAGGTTGAGATCGATGAGCAAACAGGATTCCAGGAGAAAGTAATTTCCGAATCCCGAAACAAGAAATTGATCCCAACCCTTCAGATCCTTGGTAAAAAAGACGAAGTAATTCGTTCTTATAACCTTCCGGTTGGTGCTCACCTTATGGTGGACAACGACGAGAAGATCAAGGTAGGTAAGATCCTTGTGAAGATTCCGCGTAAATCTTCTAAATCTGGGGATATTACGGGAGGTCTTCCACGTGTGACCGAGCTGTTCGAAGCGCGTAACCCATCCAACCCTGCTGTAGTAAGCGAGATCGATGGGGTTGTTTCCTTCGGAAAGATCAAACGTGGTAACCGTGAGATCATCGTTGAATCTAAACTTGGAGAGATCAAGAAGTATCTTGTGAAACTTTCTAACCAGATCCTTGTTCAGGAAAATGATTATGTGCGTGCAGGTATGCCACTTTCTGATGGTTCTGTAACGCCGGAAGATATTCTTGCCATCAAAGGTCCAAGCGCTGTACAACAGTATCTTGTGAATGAAGTGCAGGAAGTTTACCGACTACAAGGGGTGAAGATCAACGATAAGCACTTCGAGGTAGTTGTGAGACAAATGATGCGTAAGGTAAGGATCGTAGATCCGGGAGATACTATCTTCCTTGAGAACCAACTAATTCATAAAGATGATTTCACCGAGCAAAACGATGAGATCTACGGAATGAAAGTGGTGGAAGATGCAGGTGACTCTGAAAATCTTAAACCTGGACAACTTGTTACTCCACGCCAGTTGAGAGACGAGAACTCCATCTTGAGAAGAGAAGATAAGAATCTTGCTACCGCAAGGGATGTAACCCCTGCAACTGCAACTCCAATTCTTCAGGGAATTACCAGAGCGTCACTACAAACCAAGTCGTTCATTTCTGCAGCGTCCTTCCAGGAAACTACGAAGGTACTTAACGAAGCAGCGGTAAGCGGTAAGGTGGATACACTTGAAGGACTTAAAGAAAATGTTATTGTTGGACACAGGATCCCAGCCGGTACCGGTATGAGAGAGTACGATGATATCATTGTAGGTTCGAAAGAAGAATTTGACGAAATGCTTGAGAAAAAGCAGGAAGTAAATTATAACTAAGAAAGAGGCCGCGAAAGCGGCCTTTTTAATTCCCTGAATTTATTTCAGAGTCATCCTGAACTTCATCCTGAACTTGTTTCAGGATTGTTTCAGGATTGTTTCAGGATCTCTTTTAAAGTAGACCTCACAGGTTTTCAAAACCTGTGAGGTCTTTTTTTTTCTAGAGGATTGACCGCCAGAAATCTTGAATCGTTTAAATCTTTAAACCTTGAATCTTGAATTCTGAACTCCACATCCGGGAAACCCGGAACTTCAAACTTTCAACTTTAAACTTTGAAGCTTTATCACTACATTTATTCCAAATAAAAAACCACCAATGAGCGACGAGAACAACAACAACAACAACAAAAAGCCTAAAAAAGGGCAGATCAACATAGAACTCGATGAGAAAGTAGCGGAAGGCACTTACTCGAACCTGGCCATCATCAACCATTCGGTATCCGAATTTGTGGTGGATTTTGTAAGCATTATGCCGGGTACGCCGAAGAGCAAGGTAAAAAGCCGTATCATTTTGACTCCGCAGCACGCAAAAAGGCTGCTAAAGGCGCTGGCCGAGAATGTGAACCGCTTTGAAAAGGCACACGGAGAGATCAAAGATTACGACCAGCCGAACATCCCGTTGAACTTCGGTCCAACAGGACAGGCGTAGTGTTAGAAGAGGATTCAAAAATGACATTTTTGGATCCTTTTTCATCAAAACCATAGACTCTAGACTCTAAAGTGCAGCGGTCTTGGCTCTGTTCCTGAATATCTTTTTGCAAACTAAACTGAAAAAATGTTCCCGGCTCTCGTAATCTCTTCATATCCTGCAATCATTATAATTGCCTTTCCGTTTTTAATATGGTTCTATTTTCTTTATGAGATCGTGACCTCTGAATTTGATGGTAATGAAGGAACTTTATGGGCGCTGCTTGTATTTTTTGTACCTTTTATAGGTTTGCTGGCATACCTGGCCTATGGAAGAAAGAGTAGGAAAACGGAAAAACCGAATAGCGCTCAAAAATGACATTTTTGAAGATCGGGACCGGCGACTTTTAATCTAAAGTTTTATAAGTGGATCAAATTTACGGACCTCTTTTTGCGATCGGGATATTTTGCCTGGTCTTTCTCTGGTTCTATTGCGTAGTGGATATCTTAACAGGTCACTTTCGCGGAAATGAAAAGCTGCTTTGGGTGATAGTCATTTTTGTCGCACCCGGCGTGGGAATGTTGCTTTACTTCATCCTGGGGAAAAAGAGCAAACTCAAAAGGAGAAGATTTGATCCTTATAAAAATTAATTGGGACAATCTGGATTCCAGACTCCAGACACATAAGTAAGTTAAAATAGAATGAACACCTTCCTATACATCGATCCCGCCAGATTCCTGCAGGAGCATTTCTCCTGGGAGAATACGCTGTGGTACAGCCTGGCCTTTCTTTATCTCGCTTTTTGGCTCTCAACCTTATTCGAGATCCTCACCTCCAAATTTGTGGGACACAAGAAACTGCTTTGGGCACTGGTGGTTTTCTTTGCACCGGTAATAGGCGTGATCCTGTACCTCATTTTTGGTAAGAACGCCAAGGTGAACAAGAGAAGATTTACTCCCTTCTAAAAAAGACATTTTTGAAGGTCATTAGAACCCGAAGCGAAAGCTTTGGGTTTTTTTATTCCTTTCGGCCGCACCCAAATTATTTTTTAAGATTTCTGTAACATTTCAGAGTAAGTGGCTACTAACTTCCTTGAACCAAAAGAAGTACACTTCACTAACCTAAAAAACCAAGAAATGAAGTCCCTCAAAATTATCCTGTTACTCACGGCAATCGTGTCCCTGTCAAGCTGCGCATCCGGCTACAGAACAATTAAACCTAATGACATCGCTTATGTCTCTGCAGAGACTACCGGCGATGTGAAACTGGAATACAAATATGAGCTGCTGCACAAAAAGTACGAGAAAAAGGAAGCCAAAAAAGGAGTAAAGCTGGTGGCGGTAAAGATCACCAATAACTCCGGTCATGATCTCACCTTTGGAAGGGATCTTACCCTCGAATATGCTAACGGAAACGAGATCCACATCATGGAAAACGACAAGGTTTTCAAAACCCTGAAACAGCATCCTGCAACCCACCTGTTCTACCTGCTGCTTACACCTGTTAACCTGTACACCACCAAGACGAACGAGTATGGAATACAGGAGGAGACAGGTTCTTTTCCAATAGGCCTCATCATTGGGCCTGCACTGGCAGGAGGAAATTTGCTAACCGCGAGTTCTGCAAACAAAAAATTCAAGAACGAACTGGAGGATTTCAACATTCACGGCACCACGATCAAAAGTGGGGAAACAAAAGCCGGCTTGATTGGGATAAGAAGTAAATCTTTTGAAGCCTTAAAGCTGAAGCTGAAGCCGGAGCTGGAAATCCAGCCTCAGGAAAAGGAAGAAATGACCAAATCATAGTTCTTACCTGGAGAAAATATAAAACCCGAAGCCGTTGCTTCGGGTTTTTTTATGGATGTTACTGTTAAAAGTGCGGAAATTGCAGCCGAATTACGGATTTCCATAATTTTTGTGAAAATTTAACACTAAATTCACAGGTGCGAAAAGAGTTTCAACATTGACTGAGTGCGAGTAAAGCTTTAAAAAGAAAAGAAATGTTGAAGTAAAACAAGTTGTGCATAATTTGAAAAAAACAGAATGTCAGATTTAAATAGAAGAGAAAAATTAAAATTGGAAAAGTTCTTTGAAATGAGAGGTGGTTACGTCCTTGATTTCTCGAATAGGACTTTAAGCGACTTCGTTTTTGAAACTATAAATATTGATATGTACTCTGAGAACTATGCTGAATTTGGAGATTCTAAAGCAAATAGAACAAGAGCAATTTGGCATAAAGAAAGTAATTACCAAGTCGGTAAATTGATTTCGGAAATGCTTGATTATTGGAGAGACAAAAAGGTAATGTCATACAAAGAGATTACTCAACCTGAACAAAACCTATTTGATGAATGCAAAAAAATTGCTCAAAGATTATTAGCTGACACAGTCGTTGAAGAAATCGATGTAATTAGAGAAGTACCTGATGACAAAGATTTCAGTTTACTTGCCAAATCCATACGAGAGAGTATTAATAAAAATGAACCTGAAGCGGCATTAGACAGACTCCATACTTATGTAATGAAGTTTATCAGACAGCTTTGTGAGAATCATAATATTGAAATTAACAAGGATGAATCCCTAAATGCGATTTTTGGGAAATATGTAAAGTTTGTGGTAGCTCAAGACAAAATTGAATCTAAGATGACTGAGAGAATCCTAAAATATTCAATTCACGTCATTGAAGCATTTAATGACATAAGGAATAATAAAAGTTTTGCACACGATAATCCAATTCTCAATTATTCTGAAAGTGTCTTGATTTTTAACAACGTAACTAACTCGATAAAATTTATCGAATCCGTTGAAAAGACTTTAAAACAGGAAAATAAAAAAGAAGAAACTGAATCGGCAAATTGGGAAAATTTGCCTTTCTAAAAATGTCTAAGAGCCTATGTAGCAAAGTAGATGTAGTATCCAGTTATCTGTTTGACCTCAGTAAGTTTCTGTTCTTCGCATTAGCAATAGTGATTGTAGAATTGATAAAATCTGAAATTATGGAAAAACTGAAAATGATTATTCGTGAAGCAACCCTCGTGTGAAGAATGGAGCCTTTGCTTTGGAAAATCAATAACTGCCGAAATATCGACTTTATTAGGATAGAGGGTAAGGGGGTTCGAGTCCCCCGCTTCACACCATTTGAACAAAAAAACTATGCACAACACATTTTATAACAACACTCCGCGCCACATGAGGATAAGCAAGTTGTGCGGAAATTATATCTAAAAAAATGCTCTGTTATGGAAAAAATATTCTTGCCTTTTTTACTGTTCATCCTTGCCTTACTCTTTTCCTGTAGCCGGGATGATGCACGGGAAAAGACTGATGAAGACTACTTAAAAGGAACCTGGACAATTAAAGAGGCCAAAACCTATCATTACCTTAATGGAGAATTGGACAACATAAAAGATACCATTTTTGAGGAGCCATATTCCACCTTGCATTTTGATTCGAATAAAGATGTGACCTATTCTGCACAGTTTTACACGAACCCGATAACAGGGAAATGGAACTTAAACGAGAAGCTCCTGACTACCAACCTAAAGATCGAATTAAGTTCCTCCAGCGGATTTAGGACATTTTACGTCTTTCCGGAAAACAGTATCATCTTAATTAACGATTCAGAATTGATACTGAAATCACCCATGAGTCCGGAAGCAACTTACTCGAACGGGGACAAGAATCAATCTTATGTTGAAACCTATTTAGAAAAGTAAGAACACAACATTAATAAATTTATTACTTGCCAAAACCTAGGCAATTTGCAGTATGAAAACAAGAATGCTCGCTACCGTTGGAATTCTAACCTTATTCCTCTCCTGTAAAAACTACACAGTTGCCGTGGATAGTTTCCGGGAGCAAATGACCCAACCGGGAAATGATCAATTACGTGAAGTAGAGATCAATAATCCCATGCCTTACACCTATACCAATATCCGGTATGAGGCCAACGCTATAGATTCCATTACTGTCATTGATAAAAAAGGACAACCGGTGAGGATAGAAAATTCTCCACGGTTGGAAATGAGGGTCACCCGCAAAAACGGGAAAAAATACATCCTGTTGTTCGATACAGTGATCGTCGAAAATGACACTTTAAAGGGGGCAAGATCGAGGATGCTTCAAAATTTAAGAAGGGAAATTCCATTGAACGATATCGCGAAGATCCAGATCCAGGATAGCGGGAAAGTCTATAAATATCAATAACTGCAGTCTTGTGAGCTGCATATACCAACTATAACTCAACCAAAAAGAAAAACAATGTTAGGATTTTTACTGCTCTACTGGATAGGCAAGTACTATTATAAACTTGCAGAAGCATACAACAAGAGTAAATGGCTGTTCACGATCCTGGGAATCGTTGTTTACTATGCAGGTACCTTTGTGTTCGGCTTTATCATCGGCGCGATTATGGAAATTAATTCTCCGGGTTACACAGAAACTGTGAATGAGTTTCTGTACGGTTTAATGATGGTGCCTTTTGGAATTATCAGCTCCTACCTGTTCTATGACTATTTGAAGAGATCCTGGAGACGGGTCCCGCAGGAAATGAACTTTGACAAAGAAGAAACTCTTCAGGAAAAATCTGAACCTGTAGAACCGGCATAACAGCCTTGTATTTTTCGATTTTACAAAAAGCTATCACAACCAAACATGAAAAAAACACTAAAGTTTTCTTTGTTGTTCCTGTCTGCGGTCGTAATCATTGCTTGCTCTTCTGACAGTGATGAGGATTGCACGAAAACCATCACCATTCCTCAATATTACAGGGTTAATAATCAGTCGTACAGCTACAACATCACACAGGAAGTTTCCTGTGATACGCCTGAACCTACAGAATCCAAAGAGATTCCGCCGCCCAAACTGGAGAATTTCTCTTATGAGGTGCTGAGTTGGGTTTTTACCCCCGATACCGGCCACAACACCTGGAGGCTTCAGTTTGAAATACAGGTCAACAATCCTAATAATTTTGCTGTTTCCGGAATGCCCGTTTTGACGGTTGACGTAGACGGCCTGCAAAACACCTCAAGTTTTTCGGCAAACGCTTCGGTTCCCTGTTACGAGCTTGCTGCCGGCTCGAGTTGCGTTTTGACCTTTGATCAGGAAGAATCTTTGGATGTGGCAAAAGTGGAATCCTTTGAATTGCTGAATGTTCAATATTATTTGACTAACAACAATTAGCAGCTCAGCGACTAAAGGTTTGGTTGTTTAATCTTCAGCTGACAAACCATTTCTAAAAAATGTTTTATTTTAATTAAAATTTTCAGAATGGCCGAGCGTATCAAGACCTACAGCGAGTTCTACCGCTTCTATTTGACCGAGCACAGGAACAAGACCAGCAGAATGTTGCATTTTACGGGCACGCTTCTGGTGTTCGTGCTCTTGTTCCTCGCCATTTTGAACGGCTGGGGCTGGGAATGGCTCTTTGTGCCGTTGGTGGGCTACGGTTTCGCCTGGATAGGTCACGCCTTCTTTGAAAAGAACAAACCCGCCACCTTTAAATACCCGTTCTGGAGCCTGATCTCCGATTTCAAGCTGTTCTTCGAAATCCTTTTTGGAAGGAAGAGTTTTGATTCGGCGAAGGATTAATTGATTCCGGATTCAAGATTTAAAATTCAAAGTTGTTAACTCTTTTTGGAGTTCATTGTCATTCCGATCCCGAGGCTTCGGGAGAGGAATCTCTCGTATAGAAGAGATTCTTCACTCCACTGCGCTGCGTTCAGAATGACACCCGTGCTGTCATTCCGATCCCGAGGCTTCGGGAGAGGAATCTCTCGTATAGAAGAGATTCTTCACTCCGCTGCGCTACGTTCAGAATGACAAACACCAACCCCTTCAGGGTTTCAAACCCCTGACAGGGTTCTTGTTGGAATTTGGAATTTGAATTTTGGTGCTTAAAAAAGGTGAAGCTTTTTTCGGCTCCCTTTAGGGTAAGGGGTAAACCGAAAAAAGAAGACCTTCAAAAAATGACATTTTTGAAGGCTTTCTTTTTTTTAGAATTCCGAAGTGAAGTGGAACTTGATCTTCGGATATTTCTGTTGCGCCATTTGCAAAGAAAAAGCAGAATCTGATAAAAATACCAGTTGTCCCTCCTTGTCTTTAGCGAGGAATTTCGATTTCACCCTTTTAAAGTCCTTGAATTCTTCACTTTTCGGGTCTTCAGGTTCTACCCAGCAGGCCTTGTGCACGTTGAGGTTCTCATAGGTACACTTGGCGCCGTATTCGTGTTCAAGTCGATACTGGATTACTTCGAACTGCAGCGCGCCTACTGTACCAATCACTTTTCGGCCGTTCAGTTCAAGTGTAAACAGCTGTGCCACCCCTTCGTCCATCAACTGATCGATTCCTTTTTCCAGCTGCTTTGATTTCATCGGGTCGGCGTTGTTGATATAGCGAAAGTGTTCGGGAGAGAAGCTCGGGATCCCGCGGTATTGCAGTTCTTCACCTTCGGTTAAAGTGTCGCCAATCTTAAAGTTTCCGGTATCGTGCAAGCCAACAATGTCTCCCGGATAGGAAACATCTACGATCTCCTTCTTTTCAGCAAAAAAGGCGTTAGGGCTGGAGAACTTCAGTTTTTTATTGTGCCGCACGTGCAGGTAAGGCGTGTTCCTTTCAAATTTTCCGGAAACGATCTTCACAAAAGCCAGCCTGTCGCGGTGCTTGGGATCCATGTTTGCGTGGATCTTGAAAACGAAACCTGTAAAATCCTTTTCGTCGGGTTGCACCTTGCGCGTATCGCTATCCTTGGGGCGTGGAGTAGGAGCGATGCTGATGAAACAGTCCAGCAGCTCCCGCACCCCAAAATTGTTCAGGGCCGAGCCGAAAAATACCGGCTGTAAATTTCCATCAAGATAATCCTGCCTGTCAAAATTCGGGTATACTCCCTGCGCCAGTTCCAGTTCATCTCGCAACGTACCTGCGGCTTTAGGGCCTATCAGCTTGTCGAGTTCTTCCGAAGAAAGATCAGAGATCTTCACGGTCTCCTCGATGTCTCTACGCGGGTCGCCGGTGAACAGGTTCACGTTCTGTTCCCAGATATTATAGATTCCCTTGAATCGTAACCCATCCCGATAGGAAAGCTAAGCGGGGTCACGGTCAAATTCAGTTTTTGTTCGATCTCATCCAGCAGCTCAAAAGCATCTTTTCCCTCGCGGTCCAATTTGTTGATGAACACGATCATGGGGATATTCCGCATGCGGCAAACTTCAACCAGCTTCTCGGTCTGTTCCTCGACTCCTTTTGCAACGTCTATCACCACGATCACCGAGTCAACGGCGGTAAGTGTTCTAAAGGTATCTTCAGCAAAATCTTTGTGCCCCGGCGTATCCAGGATGTTGATCTTGATATCTTTATACTCAAAACCAAGAACAGAAGTAGCTACAGAGATCCCCCTTTGCCGCTCGATCTCCATAAAGTCACTGGTAGCGCCCTTTTTGATCTTGTTCGACTTTACCGCACCTGCCTCCTGTATGGCGCCTCCAAAAAGCAGCAGCTTCTCGGTAAGCGTGGTTTTACCGGCATCGGGGTGGGAAATGATCCCAAAGGTTCTTCGTCTCTTGATCTCGTCTGAAAATTTCATAGGTAAATTTAAGGCTGCAAAGATAATTATTTGATCGTGAATTCTATGCCTGTCTGCAGTAGGCATTTTGATCTTTCTAAAGCCCTGTCCCGCTTATTTTTCTAACACGTTTTCGTACATTTGAAGTTCAATTTTCGCAATGAGAGAAGAACAAGTGATCCTGGTAAATGAAAAAGATGAGCAGATAGGGCTCATGCCCAAGATGGAAGCTCATGAAAAAGCCTTGTTGCATCGTGCTTTTTCGGTTTTTGTTTTTAATGATAAAAACGAACTCATGATTCAGCAGCGGGCTTTGGGAAAATACCATTCACCCGGCCTGTGGACGAATACCTGTTGCAGCCACCAACGCGAAGGCGAGAGCAATATCGAGGCCGGTAAGCGCCGCCTGCAGGAGGAAATGGGCTTTTCTACGGAATTAAAGGATACCATTTCTTTTATTTACAAGGCGCCTTTTGACAACGGACTCACAGAACATGAATTTGATCATATCCTTGTGGGATATTTCAATGAAGAACCAGATATCAATCCCGACGAGGTGCACGCGTACAAATGGATGTCGCTGGAAGATTTGAAGGAGGATATGCTGAAAAATCCCGATATTTATACTGAATGGTTCAAGATCATTTTTGACAAGTACTACAAACACATTCAGCAATGAAAGTAAGCGTTAGCAGAAAAGCACATTTTAATGCCGCGCACCGCCTCTTCCGGAAGGAGTGGAGCGATGAGAAGAATGAGCGTGTCTTTGGAAAATGCAGCAATCCCAACTATCACGGGCACAATTATGAGCTGGTGGTGACGGTGACGGGGGAGATTAACGAAGAAACGGGGTTTGTAATGGATCTTAAAGATCTTAAGGATCTTATCTACGAAAAGGTGGAAGTGCCTTCTGACCATAAAAACCTGAAGAGGATTGCACGAAAACCATCACTATTCCTCAATATTACAGGGTCAATAATCAGTCGTACAGCTACAACATCACACAGGAAGTTTCCTGTGATACGCCTGAACCTACAGAATCCAAAGAGATTCCGCCGCCCAAACTGGAGAATTTCTCTTATGAGGTGCTGAGTTGGGTTTTTACCCCCGATACCGGCCACAACACCTGGAGGCTTCAGTTTGAAATACAGATCAACAATCCTAATAATTTTGCTGTTTCCGGGATGCCGGTTTTAACGGTTGACGTAGACGGCCTGCAAAACACCTCAAGTTTTTCGGCAAACGCTTCGGTTCCCTGTTACGAGCTTGCTGCCGGCTCGAGTTGCGTTTTGACCTTTGATCAGGAAGAATCTTTGGATGTGGCAAAAGTAGAATCCTTTGAACTGCTGAATGTTCAATATTATTTGACTAACAACAATTAGCAGCTTCAGCGACTAAAGGCTTGGTTGATTAATCTTCAGCTGAAATCCCATTTGTAAAAAATGTTTTATTTTAAATAAAATTTTTGAAATGGCCGAGCGTATCAAGACCTTCAGCGAGTTCTACCGCTTCTATTTGACCGAGCACAGGAACAAGACCAGCAGAATGTTGCATTTTACGGGCACGCTTCTGGTGTTCGTCCTGTTGTTTCTCGCCATTTTGAACGGCTGGGGCTGGGAATGGCTCTTTGTGCCGTTGGTGGGCTACGGTTTCGCCTGGATAGGTCACGCCTTCTTTGAAAAGAACAAACCCGCCACCTTTAAATACCCTTTCTGGAGCCTCATCTCAGACTTTAAGCTGTTCTTCGACATTCTCTTCGGAAGAAAGAGCTTTGATTCGGCGAAAGATTAATTGATTCAGGAATCAAGATTAAAAATTCAAAGATTCTTAACTATTTTTGGAGTTCATTGTCATTCCGATCCCGAGGCTTCGGGAGAGGAATCTCTCGTATAGAAGAGATTCTTCACTCCCCTGCGCTGCGTTCAGAATGACACCCGTGCTGTCATTCCGATCCCGAGGCTTCGGGAGAGGAATCTCTCGTCTAGAAGAGATTCTTCACTCCGCTGCGCTACGTTCAGAATGACAAACACCAACCCTCTCAGGATTTCAAACCCCTGACAGGGTTTACCTCTGATAGGGTTCCCTTGGAATTTGGAATTTGAATTTTGGTGCTTAAAAAAGGTGAAGCTTTTTTCGGCTCCCTTTAGGGTAAGGGGTAAACCGAAAAAAGAAAGCCTTCAAAAAATGTCATTTTTTGAAGGCTTTCTTTTTTTTAGAATTCCGAAGTGAAGTGGAACTTGATCTTCGGATATTTCTGTTGCGCCATTTGCAAAGAAAAAGCAGAATCGGATAGAAATACCAGTTGCCCCTGCTTGTCTTTTGCAAGGAACTTTGATTTTACCCTTTTAAAGTCCTTGAATTCTTCGCTTTTTGGGTCTTCAGGTTCTACCCAGCAGGCCTTGTGCACGTTGAGGTTTTCATAGGTACACTTGGCGCCGTATTCGTGCTCTAGCCTGTACTGGATCACCTCGAACTGCAGTGCACCCACGGTTCCAATTACTTTTCTTCCGTTCAGTTCAAGTGTAAACAGCTGTGCCACCCCTTCATCCATCAACTGGTCAATTCCTTTCTCCAGCTGCTTCGATTTCATTGGGTCGGCATTGTTGATATAACGAAAGTGTTCCGGAGAGAAACTTGGGATTCCGCGGTATTGCAGCTCTTCACCTTCGGTTAAAGTATCGCCAATCTTGAAGTTTCCGGTATCGTGCAAGCCAACAATGTCTCCCGGATAGGAAACATCTACGATTTCCTTCTTTTCAGCAAAAAAGGCGTTCGGGCTTGAGAACTTCAGTTTTTTATTGTGCCGCACGTGCAGGTAAGGCGTGTTCCTTTCAAATTTTCCGGAAACGATCTTCACAAAAGCCAGCCTGTCGCGGTGCTTGGGATCCATGTTTGCGTGGATCTTAAAAACGAAACCTGTAAAATCTTTTTCATCGGGTTGCACCTTTCGGGTGTCGCTATCCTTCGGCCGCGGAGTAGGAGCGATGCTTATGAAACAATCCAGCAGCTCCCGCACTCCAAAGTTGTTCAGCGCCGAGCCAAAAAATACCGGCTGTAAATTTCCATCAAGATAATCCTGCCTGTCAAAATTCGGGTATACTCCCTGCGCAAGTTCCAGTTCATCTCGCAACGTACCTGCGGCTTTAGGACCAATCAGCTTGTCGAGTTCTTCCGAAGAAAGATCAGAGATCTTCACGGTCTCCTCGATGTCTCTACGCGGGTCGCCGGTAAACAGGTTCACGTTCTGTTCCCAGATATTATAGATTCCCTTAAAATCGTAGCCCATCCCAATAGGAAAGCTAAGCGGGGTCACGGTCAAATTCAGTTTTTGTTCGATCTCATCCAGCAGCTCAAAAGCATCCTTCCCCTCGCGGTCCAGTTTGTTGATAAACACGATCATGGGGATATTCCGCATGCGGCAGACTTCCACCAGCTTCTCGGTCTGTTCCTCGACTCCTTTTGCAACGTCTATCACCACGATCACCGAGTCAACGGCGGTAAGCGTTCTAAAGGTATCTTCAGCAAAATCTTTGTGCCCCGGCGTATCCAGGATGTTGATCTTGATGTCTTTATATTCAAAACCAAGTACCGAAGTCGCCACCGAGATCCCTCTTTGCCGCTCGATCTCCATAAAGTCACTGGTAGCGCCCTTTTTGATCTTGTTCGACTTTACCGCACCTGCCTCCTGTATGGCGCCTCCAAAAAGCAGCAGCTTCTCGGTAAGCGTGGTTTTACCGGCATCGGGGTGGGAAATGATCCCAAAGGTTCTTCGTCTCTTGATCTCGTCTGAAAATTTCATAGGTAAATTTAAGGCTGCAAAGATAATTATTTGATCGTGAATTCTATGCCTGTCTGCAGTAGGCATTTTGATCTTTCTAAAGCCCTGTCCCGCTTATTTTTCTAACACGTTTTCGTACATTTGAAGTTCAATTTTCGCAATGAGAGAAGAACAAGTGATCCTGGTAAATGAAAAAGATGAGCAGATAGGGCTCATGCCCAAGATGGAAGCTCATGAAAAAGCCTTGTTGCATCGTGCTTTTTCGGTTTTTGTTTTTAATGATAAAAACGAACTCATGATACAGCAGCGGGCTTTGGGAAAATACCATTCACCCGGCCTGTGGACGAATACCTGTTGCAGCCACCAACGCGAAGGCGAGAGCAATATCGAGGCCGGTAAGCGCCGCCTGCAGGAGGAAATGGGCTTTTCTACGGAATTAAAGGATACCATTTCTTTTATTTACAAGGCGCCTTTTGACAACGGACTCACAGAACATGAATTCGATCATATCCTTGTGGGATATTTCAATGAAGAACCAGATATCAATCCCGACGAGGTGCACGCGTACAAATGGATGTCGCTGGAAGATTTGAAGGAGGATATGCTGAAAAATCCCGATATTTATACTGAATGGTTCAAGATCATTTTTGACAAGTACTACAAACACATTCAGCAATGAAAGTAAGCGTTAGCAGAAAAGCACATTTTAATGCCGCGCACCGCCTCTTCCGGAAGGAGTGGAGCGATGAGAAGAATGAGCGTGTCTTTGGAAAATGCAGCAATCCCAACTATCACGGGCACAATTATGAGCTGGTGGTGACAGTGACGGGAGAGATCAATGAAGAAACGGGTTTTGTAATGGATCTTAAAGATCTGAAGGATCTTATCTATGAAAAGGTGGAAGTGCCTTTTGACCATAAAAACCTCAATGTAGAGCTGCCCGAATTTAAAGAATTGAACCCTACTGCCGAAAATATTTCGGTGGTGATATGGCGAAAGCTGAGGCATGAGCTTGCAGATCATCTTGATCTTGAGGTGACTCTGTATGAAACTCCGCGGAATTTTGTGACTTATAAAGGCGCTTAAAATTTTTTTCCAGAAACTGTATTTTGAATACAGAAATAGTATAAATTTGCTGCTGAAAATTAAGCATCAAGATGGCTAACAACAAGAGAACACTTAAGAGGGATATCAACTACGTAATGGGAGATATTATTGAGGCAGCTTACCTGCACCAGATAGCAAACCCAAAGGAAGATCCTGCAAAATCTGAAGCAATTGTTGATGAAGCGATCGCAGACTTTGATGAGTTGATCAAGAAAATGAACAATAGAGATGTTGAGAATAAAAAACAACATTTCAAGAATATTCAGCAGGAGTTGGAGCAAAAAGCCAACAAGCTGGTAGATAAAGTTAACGCCCTTTAAAAGGCATTGATGCCGATGTAGCTCAGCTGGCTAGAGCAGCTGATTTGTAATCAGCAGGTCGTGGGTTCGAGTCCCTCTATCGGCTCAAAGTGAAAAACCTCTCATTTTCTGAGAGGTTTTTTTTATGCCTAATTGTGAGGGACGAGAAGTTTATCCTGAGCGAAAGCAGCAAATTTTGCTGCTGAAGTCGAAGGGAGTCCCTCTATCGGCTCAAAGTGAAAAACCTCTCATTTTCGAGAGGTTTTTTTATGCCTAATTGTGAGGGACGAGAAGCCTGTCCCGAGTCCCGATGGCTATCGGGATCGAGGGGAGTCCCTCTATCGGCTCAAGGTAAAACCTCTCTTTTCGAGAGGTTTTTTTATGTCCAATTCTGAGGGACGAGAAGTTTATCCTGAGCGAAAGCAGCAATTTTTGCTGCTGAAGTCGAAGGGAGTCCCTCTATCGGCTCAAAAAAAGCCTCTCCAATCCGGAGAGGCTTTTTTTATTCAAGAAAGAATCTTAGACCTCACAGGTTTCCAAAACCTGTGAGGTCTGGAAACCTGTGAGGTCTGGAACGAAATAGTACAATATAGACAGGCGCACGATTAATCGCGCGCCTGCCTTTTTTTACTGCTAACTGCTAACTGCTAACTGCTAACTGAACACTGAACACTGAACACTGAACACTGAACACTGAAACCTAGTGCTTCGCACTCAGTCCCAAAGCCTCAGAACACTCTGCCTGTAGCTTTTGAAATTCCTCTTTATGCTCTTTGATGTTCTTGTTCCAGAAGGGAATCATTTCAGAAAGCTTTTGCTGCCATTGAGCAGTTGCCAGTTTTTCGGGAAAAGCGGTATTGATCACGTCAAGCATGATATCTACGGCAACCGAGGCGCCGGGAGAAGCTCCCAAAAGTGCGGTAATAGAGCCGTCTTTGCTGTGGATGACATCTGTTCCAAACTCTAAAACCCCGCCTTCTTCTTCATCGCGTTTGATGATTTGCACGCGTTGGCCAGCTACCTGCAGCTCCCAATCTTCGGGTTTGGCATCTTTTAAGAACGTGCGCAGTTCATTCACACGGTCTTCATGGCTCATGCTCACCTGCTCCACAAGATATTTTGTGAGGTCAAGGTTATGCCAGAAAACGCCCCACAGGGAAGGGATGTTAGAAAAGTTGATCGACTTCGGAAAATCTGTATAGGAACCTTCTTTCAGGAATTTTGTGCTGAAGCCGGCGAAGGGGCCAAACATGAGTTCTTTTTTCCCATTGATATAGCGCGTATCCAGGTGAGGTACGCTCATTGGTGGCGAGCCTACTTCAGCTTTACTGTAAACCTTTGCATCGTGCTGCTTAATAAGCTCTTCATTCTTGCAGAACAGCCACTGACCACTGATGGGGAAGCCGCCGTAACCGTCTTTTTCGTCAATTTCGACCTTCTGCAGCAGTGGCAATGCGCCGCCACCTGCGCCGATGAAGACATGATCTGCATCGTAATATCGCTTTCGGCCATTTTTAAGATCTTCCACTTCTACCAGCCAGTCGTCGGGGCGGGTGGGATCTATGTCTTTCACCTCGTGCTCCATCAATACGGGCACATCAAATTCCTGCTGAAGAATATCTATGTATTTCTGGGTGAGCGAACCAAAATTCACTTCGGTTCCCAATTCCATTCTTGTCGCGGCCATAGGTCGGGAAGGATCACGGTCTTTCATGATGAGTGGAAACCATTCTTTCATTTCAGATTTATCTTCGGAAAACTTCATCTTTTCAAACATGAATTCCGAAGTCATGGCTTCAAAACGCTTTTTTAAGAAACTCACGTTCCTGTCGCCGGTCACCCAGGCGTGATGCGGAATGCTGTGAATGAAAGAAGGGTCTTCAAAAAGGCCATTTTTGACAAGGAATCTCCAAAACTGTTTGGAGCGTTCAAATTGCTCAAAAATATGAACGGCTTTGGTGATGTCTATCTCTCCGTTTTCTTTTTCAGGCGTATAATTGAGTTCGCAAAAGCCTGAATGTCCTGTCCCGGCATTGTTCTGGGCCGCCGAACTTTCCTGCGCCACCTTGTCCAGCCGTTCCAGGATGAGGATCTTGATCTTTGGATCGAGCAGCTTCAGCATAAGCGCTAAAGTGGCGCTCATGATCCCGGCGCCAACACAAATTACATCATAATCTTCCTTTGGAATAGTGGCTTTTTTGGACATACTTCAGTTTTTCTCAAAATAATCAAAAGCTGAGGCTTTCCCTGCTAAAGAAATATTAAACCTGAAGCCACTATAGAACAAAAAAAGGCCCGACTAATATCGGGCCCAAAAATGTCATTTTAGAAAGGAAATTATTTTTCAGCTTCCGCAGCACGTCTCTCCTCCAGGAATTTCTCAAGGCCTTTTCCGTATTTCGACATTTTGACCTCGGGGGTCAGAGATTTATAGATCGTATCCAGGTATTTCACGTTAGCGTCATAGACTTCAGAAATGGCCAAATAAGGTGCGATCTCATAATCTTTATTGTTGATCGCGAAGTTCACGGTGTAGAGGTAGCGTCTCTTTAATAACTGGCTGTATTCGCGGGTGGTAGAATCAATGGAAGCCTGATCGTCGTTTTGTTGAGCCAGCAGGTTCTTTTGGATGAGGTCAAGGTTCTTGTTGTTGAACTGCTTCATCATTTCCCGGTACTCCATCAACTTTTTCTGATTTTCGGAACCTTCCACAACCACATCTGTCTCAAAGTTTTTAAGCGTGGTATTTACCGCCATTTCTCCAGGTTCAGCAAAGAAAAGAACGCGGTCGTCATATTGACTGTTGTCTACTTTGTTGAGATAAAGGTACAGTACCTGCGGACTTTCGATAAAAGTTTTGAACGTGAAGTTTTCGTCCCCGTTCACCTTTACCGAATCAATATTAACCAGCACGGTATCTTCCACCTTTTGAAGGTACAACGTTCCTTTTTTGAGCCCCTGAACCTTTCCATTAATTGTAAGGTTGGTTTCTTCATTAGAGCAGGCTGCAAGGACGAGAAGACACAAGAGTATAAATCCGAATTTTTTCATGTAATTATAAAGATATAAATGCGCGCAAAGATTAGAAAAAAAATTGTGTTTTGCTATCCTGCCGAAGCCATTTGCATGAGAATCGTGCTAAGAATAGCACCGTATGTGCCCACAACATAACCAAAGACAGCTAATAAGACACCCACCGTAGCAAGAGAAGGGTGAAAGGCTGCTGCTACCACAGGGGCCGAAGCTGCACCGCCCACATTCGCCTGGCTGCCAACGGCAAGAAAGAAGTAGGGTGCCTTAATCAATTTCGCTACCAGGATGAGCAGGGCGGCATGTATGGTCATCCAGACAAGGCCAATTGCAATGAGCCCGGGATTGTCAAAGATCATGGTGAGGTCCATTTTCATTCCAATAGTTGCGACCAGGAAATAAATAAAGATGCTCCCAATTTTACTGGCACCGGCGCCTTCGTATTTTTTAGCCCTGGTAAAAGAAAGAGCAATTCCAACGGCCGTAGCGATGGTGATCATCCAGAAAAAGGAGGAGGCAAAAGAAGCCAACGCCGATTTATTATCATTAAAGGCCTTGAAGTTAGACGATAGCCAGCTTGATATACCATCAGCACCCCAGTGTGCCAGGCCAACGGCCCCAAAAGCAATGGAAAGCATGACCATAAAATCTGCCAGGGAAGGGTTGCGGGTAACACTTTCGGCATAGGCAGTAACTTTGTGCTTAAGCTCTGTTATGGCCGAGTTGTCTGCCTTCAGCCATGAGTCAATAGTTTCAGATTTGCCAATTCCCATGAGCAGCACCGCCATCCAGAGGTTCGCAACTACTATGTCTACGAGAACCATTCCGCCGTACAGATCGGGGTTGTATTCAAAGATCTCCAGCATGGCTGCCTGGTTGGCTCCCCCGCCAATCCAGCTACCGGCCAGCGTGGAAAGTCCGCGCCAAACGGCATCAGGGCCAATTCCGCCCACGGTTTCGGGAGAAAAAATAGAGATGAGTAAAATCGCCAGCGGTCCGCCAATGATTATGCCTATTGTCCCGGTGAAGAACATCACAAGCGCCTTTGGTCCCAGGTCAAAAATGGCTTTTAGATCGATGCTTAGGGTCATGAGGACAAGGGATGCCGGCAGGAGGAACCTGCTGGCAAAAAAGTAGAGCTGTGAAGTCTCATCAGAAATGATATTCAGCGAATTAAGTATAGCCGGAAGGAGGTAACACATTAAAACAGCCGGAACGACCTTGTAAAATTTAGCCCAGAAACCGGTTTTCCTGGAGGAAGTGAGAAAAACGAAACCAAGTGCCAGCATGAGAAGTCCAAGCACAATGGCATCGTTTGTAAAAATTGGGGGGGTGTACATATCTTGCGGTTAAGCCGGCAAAATACGATTTTTTAAAAATTAGAAAAAATGGACTTTTAGGAGAGGTTGAAGATCTTTTGAAGACTTAAAGCGACTCCGTCTTCATGCCCGTGATGAGTTACTTCTTTGGCTATTTCAAGGATCTCGGGCCGGGCATTTCCCACGGCAACGCCAAGACCGGCGGCTTTCAGCATTTCATAATCGTTGTAATTGTCACCAAATGCAATTGCCTGCTCCAGTGACAGGTCAAAATGATCTTTTAGCAGTTCTTCAATTGCAGTCAACTTAGAAACTTTCTTGTTGGCAATTTCAAGATAGGTGGCTTTGGAGCGGTAGAGATGAAGCTCATTGCCGTATTCCTGCTGAAGAAAAGTGACAATTTGATCAATTTTTTCTTCTTCTCCCATGCACATGACCTTGTGTGCCGACTTGCCTTCAAATTCCCATTTTTGGATCACCTCTTCTGCAGAAAGTACTGCAGGAGTGACTTTAGTATTGTTTTCTTCCCGCTTTGCCCATTGGTCCATTTTTGGAACATACCATTCTTCGGAATGATATAAACTAAGATGAACTTCCAGCTCTTTATTGACGCTATTGAGCTTTTTGAGTGTTTCCAGGGGAATTTCGGTTGAACTGATGGCCTTGTTGTCAACGAGGACGAGCCCTCCGTTATAGCAGATAAGCGGCTGGTGAGTGATGTGCAGCTCATGCTGCAGGTGGTGCATGGCCTGCGGCATTCTGGAAGAAATGAGTACGACCGGCACCTGCTTCTGTAACTTTTTAATCACTTCTTTTGTCAATTCAGAAAGTTGACGGTCTTTGTTCAATAAAGTTCCGTCAATATCAGAAAACACGATCTTGTAGGTCATTACAGCTGTTTTATGAAATCTGCGATTACAGGAACTAATTCGGGGTGGAGCGGCCGGGAACCTTCGTTGTACGACTTACTGTTTTCCAGGTCGTCACCTTCTATTGCCTTTAAAACGTGATTCATTTTATCTATAATGACAATCTCCGCTTCGGGTTGTGCTTCTTTAAGCAATTGAGCTTCTTCAGGCGCGATTTGTAAATCTTTATTTCCATTGATCAACAGCACAGGAATTTCAAGTTTTGCAATTTCCACCTGTGGATTATAGTTCATCCAGGATAACAGGAAAGGCTGGACAGATGGCCGAAAGACCATTTGTAAAGCAGGATCAAACTTTTCGGTTTTGCCGTTGGTCTTTATTTCATGCAGGGTTTCCCTGACACTTTCCTTCAGGTTCGGCATTTGCCGCCCAATTTGCTCAATGAGCATGGAATCTAAAGGTTGGGCTGCCCCGGCAATAGAAATAAAGGCATCAGCTTTATTTGGGGCTGCGAGCATTCCCACCAAAGAGCCCTGGCTGTGACCTAGGATTACTACTTTTGAAAAACGGTCCTCCTGCTTAAAAAAGTCAAGGGCCGCAGCAGCATCTTCAACGAAGTCATCGAATCGCAGATCTCCTTCAGAAATTTTTCCCTGCAGCACCTGTGAGATCCTTTTGTCATACCTAAAACTGGCAATACCTTTTTCGGCCAGACCGTTGGCCAACTGCTTTAATGAATTGTTCTGCAAAAACGGCTGATTTCCATTGCGATCTGTAGGACCCGATCCCTGTATCATGATCACCAGGGGAAGGTCGTTTGCTGTTTCCGGTACCACCAAAGTACCGTTCACATTCTCGTTGACGCTGATTTCTTCAGAAGTTATTTCGGGTTGCTGGGCAAAAAGAATGCCTGTGAAAAGTAGGAGGAGAGCGGTAAGTTTATGCTTCATGAGTTGAGGTTTGAAAATGTTTTTTAATGATCTCTTTGGCTGCCCTGGGGCGTTGGGTGCCCAAAAGGAACCTGGTGCCGTCTTTTTTTACAATTTGAATGCCAATATTTCCGTAGATGTTATACGACTTCCATCTATGGCCCAATCCACGCAATCCCCAGCCGCCAAATTCCTTGACGCTGTCATACTCCCGCACGTAGCATTCGCTCATGTCGTGCCAGGCAAAACTTTTTCTGGTAAAACCAAAAGGTTTGAAATAAGCCGTTATTCCGTAGTCGTCAATAGTGGTCTCCAGGCGCAAATATAGCAAACCAAAAACTATGGGAGCAGTGATAGCAAGGCTAATGAGGGAAACTATAACTGCAGTGTCTTCGCTGGCATTGCGGGTGGCGTAGTATGCGGTTCCCACCACAATTACAATGATGGCCAGAATGAACATAAGCAGCCACCAGCGGTTCAAAAACTGTTTTTCCTGAAATATTTTCATTGGTTGGGGAAATTTTTCTTTTAAAGTTACGAATTTCTTTTGGGCTCCTTAAGTAGCCTCATAAAAAAGGCAGGGTATTTGAAATAAAGAAATGCGCCGCGATTTTCTATCTTTGCGGCAGCTTTAACTAAACATGTTTTATGAAAAAATTATTTCTTTTTGCGGCTCTGCTTGTAGCCACTGTTTCATTTGCTTCTGAAAATGACTGGGGCAGAACCGGTCACCGTGCAACAGGGGAAGTAGCCGAAGATTACCTTTCAAAAAAGGCAAAAACCAGGATCGCTGAACTTCTTGACGGGCAGAACCTCGCATTTGTCTCTACTTTTGGTGATGATATTAAAAGCGATCCTCAATATAGAAAATATAGCCCATGGCATTATGTGAACCTGCCTGCAGGGGAAACCCAATATGACAAAGAGGAAGCCAATCCTTCGGGAGACCTTGTACAGGGGATCCAAAAGTGTATTTCTGTGCTAAAAGATCCTTCGGCTTCAAAAGAGGATAAGGCATTTTACCTGAAGTTGCTGGTGCACTTCATGGGGGACCTGCATCAACCTTTGCACACCGGAAGAGGTGAAGACAAAGGAGGCAATGATATACAGGTGCAGTGGTTTGGCCACGGCTCAAACCTGCACCGCGTGTGGGACAGTGAAATGATCGATGATTTCCAGATGAGCTTTACAGAGTTGGCCCATTCTACAGATGAGCTTTCCAAAAAAGAAGTGAAGCAGCTGCAAGAGGGTAACCTTCTTGACTGGATGTACGAGTCAAAAGAATTGAGCAAAAAGGTATATGATTCTGCCGAAATTGGAGAAAAACTTGGATATGAATATATGTACCAGTGGTTCCCGGTGGTTCATGACCAACTGCAGAAAGGTGGAATAAGGCTGGCCAAAGTGCTGAATGACATCTACGGAAAGTAAGTTTTTTCCTAAAGAATTTTCAAAGCCTGAACATGATGTTCAGGCTTTTTTTATGGCTCTGACCTTTGAAAATTGAAAGACTGATTAGTATTTTTTGTAAATCATTTGATATTATTCTTTTTTGTTGCATAATACATTAAAAATAAATAATTTGCGGTGCCCTGCTGTTTTGAGAACTTAACCGATTATATGTGAAAAAAAACTACTACTTAGGCCTTTTTGTGGTTTTCTTTTCTGTTGCTCTTTATCCTCAGTCATCAGGAAAAATCTTCAATGACAGCATTCAGAAATTATATAAGTCTTTTAATAAGGCTTATTCCAGCTATGATTATAACAAATCTATAGCTCATGCCCTGGATATTATAGAGCTGGCTTCAAAACAAGGCAGCGACTACCATCTTAGCAACGGGTATAACAATCTAGGGATCGTGTGGGAGGTGCTTGAAGATTCTGCCCGTGCCAGAGAGAATTATCAAAAATCTCTTGAATTTGCCCAGAAGGTAAAAAATGATACTCTGCTGCTTAACGCACTCAACAATCTTGGGAATATTTACTCCCAGAATAAAAAGACCGTCTCTACCGGCATAGATTTTTATCAAAATGCGGTGGATATTGCTACAGCCAGGATGGCTCCAAAAGCAGCCTTGAACCCGGTGATCAATATTGGTTGGACTTATCTTGAAAATGACGATTTCAATAAGGCTCTGCCATATCTCTTCAAAGCCGAAGAAATTCTGCAGGATCTCGATAACCCATCGGCCAGGGCCAATTTGCTTGTACTCTTTGGAATGTACCATACCGGGAAAGAGGATTTTAAAGCTGCCCGGCTGAATTTTGAGAACTCCCTGGAGATAGTCAACAAGGATTCGTTGTTTGTCGACGCTTCTTTCGCTTACAAGGAGTACGCAAAGATGCTCTTTAAAAATGGCAATTTCGAGGAGGCTTATGCTGCCCTCGAAAAACACCAGGAGTATCGGCAAAAGATCCTGCAACAGGAAAAGAACCTGCAGCGGGAAGCGATGTACGGGAAATTTGAGACAGAGGAATATAAAAAAGATCTTGCCCTTGCACAGCGGGAGCAGCAGTATAAAGATGAGGCACTGGCTAAGACCAGGCAGCTGTCCCTCATTACCGGTATTTCGGCAATAGTTATGTTCATTTTTCTTGTGCTTCTTTTTAAGAATAACCGCATCAGGAAAAGGCTTATCAGTCAGCTGAAGGAGAAGAACAAAGAACTTGTGGCTGCCAAAGAAGATGCCGAGAGACTGTCGATGCTAAAAACCCGTTTTTTCTCTACAGTTAGTCATGAGCTGCGCACCCCGCTTTATGGAGTGGTAGGCTTAACAGATCTTCTCCTGGAAGATAATCAAAATGAAAAACAACGGGAGGACCTTAAATCCTTGAAATTCTCTGCAGATTATTTGTTGGCACTCATCAACGATGTGCTGCAAATGAACAAGATGGAGTCTAACCTTGTGCGCCTGGAAAACAGTAACTTCAACATCAAAGAACTGTTCGATGGATTGGTAAAATCTTTCGAGACCACCAGGAACCTTAATCACAATAAGATAGAATTGCAGATTGATGAGCGCATTCCACAGTCGCTCATTGGTGATGCCATGCGCTTATCACAGGTCATGATGAACCTGGTAGGAAATGCCGTCAAATTTACTGAAAACGGATTGGTGTGGATCAAAGCCGAACGCAGGGATTGTCCTTCTCACGAGTGCAATATCTATTTTGAAGTAGGTGATACCGGTGCGGGAATACCGCTGGATAAACAACAGGAGATCTTTGAGGAATTCTCGCAACTTAAATCTACTAATTTCAATTATCAGGGAACAGGCTTAGGTCTACCCATTGTGAAGAAGCTTTTGCATTTGTTTAATTCTGAAGTTCATCTCGAAAGTGAACCCGGAAAAGGATCTGTCTTTAGCTTCGAGATTGGTTTTGAACGAGGAGATTCTAATAAAACTGTAGCTTCAAACGGAACCTGTCTTGTCTCTGAAGCTGAAAACCTGGTTAAGCGCGTTCTTATCGTAGATGACAACAGGATCAACCGGGTTGTGACCCAACGCATCCTTGAAAAGAAAGATTTTGAATGCATGGTTGCTGGTAGCGGGGAAGAAGCTCTTGAGCTACTTCAAAAAGAGCATTTTGATCTGGTATTGATGGATGTCAACATGCCGGGAATGAACGGCATGGAAACCACTCAAGAATTAAGGAAGTTCAACGCCAGCATTCCGGTTATTGCGCTTACGGCCGTGGAGGTGGGTGAGATGCGGGAGGAGATCATAAGTGCGGGGATGAACGACATCATCAATAAACCTTACGACATTCCGCAGTTCTTCAATACGATCTTTAGGAATTTATTGCAGCCGGTGGCCTAGGCTCCTCTCTTACGTTTCCATTTTACGATTGCGAAAAGGAAGATAAACAGGCTAAGAAATATTGCAATCCTGGCCAGATAGTCTCCATGCCTGGTGTAAAACGTAATCTTATGGTTCAAACTCAGCTGCCCACGCAGGGCTCCCTGTTTTGTATATCCCAGAGTCTTTTCAATCTCCCCTTTTTCATTTATAAAAGCTGAAATCCCTGTGTTGGCACTTCGGGCCACAGAGCGGCGGTTTTCGATTGCACGCAGCCGGGCATAACTTAGATGCTGTTTATGGCCCTGCGTATCACCCCACCAGGCGTCATTGGTTATGATGGCGAGAAAATCTGCTCCCTTGTTGACGTAGCCGGTCACGAAATCGCCGTAAACAGATTCATAGCAAATAATAGGACCTACAGTTGTGTCGCCGGGAAGTTCAAAGGCACCACGTTCCGGTTGTGTGGTTTTCATTGCCACCGTGCCTCCCAGGTCGATCATCACATCTCCCAGTAGTGGCCGCAGGAGGTCCTGGTAAGGGAAATTCTCAACCCCGACCACCAGCTTTGACTTGTGATAGAATTGAACCGAATCTTGTGCAGATACCATGAAGGCAGAGTTGTAGTCGTTAAACCAAAGATCTGGGCCCAATCGGTTGCTTTGGGAAGTGGCAAGGTTGGGATCGTAAAACTTATCGTACATCGAAATACCACTCAAAAATGACATATTTGGATGCCGTCTTATAAAATCTTTGGTAAAGAAATGGGCTTCAGAATTAACGAAATTCCTGCGTTCGGTGCCGTCGGCAAAGACAGTCTCCGGCGCAATGACCACTTCGGTTTGCGAAGTGATATTTTCTTCAGCAAGCTTCTCGAGCAATTCCCCCACGCGGGTATCTGTAGTATTATATTTTTCGGTGTAAGGGTTGATGTTGGGCTGCAGCACCACGGCTTCAATGGTCTCCGGGCTTTCTTTATAGTTGGCCAGCATGATCCAGGAAATCACGAGTGGGATAAGAATTAGCAGGGAATTTCTTAAAATTCCGCGGTAGATTATTGCCTTGTCTTTATGCTGCCTGTAAAGCAGGATCATCTTGAGCAGGCTTACATTCAGCAAAAGTATCCAGAGGCTCCCGCCGAAAGTGCCGGTGAACTCATACCATTGTATCCATGAGGTATATTCAGAAAAGCCATTTCCCAGATTGAGCCAGGGCCAGGAGAACTCCCAGTTGAGGTGCAGGTATTCAAAGCACATCCAGATGGTGATAAAAAAGGTGGACGCGGCCTTAAATTCCGTTCTTTTTGCTACGATGTGGTACAGCAGGAATACCAGCGACATGAGCAGGGAATTGACCGTAATTGCAAAGATGCCTCCAAAAGGAGTGGAATAGTACAGCCAGTAAGTGGTGATGAGGTTCCAAATAAAAAAGCTGAGATAGGAGAGCCCAAATACCATCCATTTTAGATGGCTGGTCACCTTTGTTCGCAGGTCAAATTCGGCCAGCAGCAGCGGTACAAAAGCAAAGAACAGGATTAGCGGGAAGCCATAGGTAGGCCAGCCTAAAGCGAGTAAAATTCCAGAAAGAAGGGCATAAAAGAAGTTTCTCATGGGGGAGATTTGGGCCAAATTTACAAATAAAAAAGCTTCAGCAATTTTGGTATCAGGGGATGGAAAATGAAGTTGTTTGAAAAATGCCTTTTTTGAAGCTTCTTCCATAGCCATGAATCGACTGTTAGAAACCAAACCTTTTTAGTATTTTTACCCAAAACCAACCTTTATGAGCCTGAAAAAGCACATTCCCAATACAATTACCCTTCTTAATCTTCTTTGTGGAAGTATAGCCACTATTTTTGCCGTACAAGGCAATCTTATTATGGCTGCTATTTTTGTTGGGCTGGGAATATTTTTTGACTTTTTTGATGGCCTGGCTGCGCGCGTGCTTCATGTGAAGAGTGAACTGGGGCTGCAACTGGATTCCCTGGCCGATATGATCACCAGCGGGGTAGTGCCGGGGATCATCATGTTCCAGCTCTTTAGAAAAGCTTTGCCGCCCACTGCTTTTGAGACGATGGATTGGGAAACAGGTAATAATTTATTCGAGTGGAATTTTCCCGTGGCGGCACTTACAGGGCTGTTGGTTACGCTGGCTTCAGGATACCGCCTGGCCAAGTTCAACATTGACGAACGTCAAACCGATTCTTTTATAGGCTTGCCAACGCCGGCCAATGCTCTGTTGATCATTAGCCTGCCCCTTATCCTCACTTTTCAACCGAATCCGCAGTTCTTTACCGTTATCCTCAACCAATGGTTTTTACTTGCGCTTACGCTATTCTCCTGTTTTATGCTGAATGCAGAAGTGCCCCTGTTCGCATTGAAATTCAACACATGGTCGTTTGCAGATAACAAACTGCGTTACCTGTTCATACTCTATTGTTTACTGCTGCTCATATTTATGCACTTTGCAGCAATACCCGTAATCATTGTAAGTTATGTGCTTTTGTCGCTGGTGGCGAACAGGAGGGTGAAAAAGGTGGAAAGGTAAGCCTATTGAAAAAGCTTCTTTTTTCGCAGTTCAAAATTCTTACCAAGGTAAACTTTACGCACCATCTCGTCTTCGGCCAGTTCTTCGGGAATACCTGCTTTTAAGATGCGACCTTCGAACATTAGATAAGTCCTGTCTGTAATGGCCAGAGTCTCCTGCACATTGTGATCGGTAATGAGGATGCCTATATTTTTATCTTTGAGTTGGGCAACAATTCTTTGAATGTCTTCAACTGCAACCGGGTCAACTCCGGCAAAGGGTTCGTCGAGCAGGATGAAGTTAGGATCTGTGGCGAGTGCACGTGCAATTTCGGTTCTACGGCGTTCCCCACCACTAAGAAGATCTCCACGGTTTTTGCGAATATGGCCCAAACCAAATTCCTCAATGAGAGACTCCATCTTCATTTGTCGCTCTTTTTTTGAGAGCTTGGTAAGCTGCAGCACGCTCATGATGTTGTCTTCAATACTCAGCTTCCTAAAAACCGAGGCCTCTTGTGCCAGGTAGCCAATCCCGTGCTGGGCTCGTTTGTACATAGGAAATTTTGTGATATTCTCCCGGTCAAGAAAAATTCTTCCGCCGTTAGGTTTTATCAAGCCCACGATCATGTAGAAAGACGTGGTTTTCCCCGCCCCGTTGGGACCAAGAAGCCCTACGATTTCTCCCTGGTTTACTTCAAGAGAAATGCCTTTTACGACTTCACGTCCTTTGTAGGATTTGATAAGGGTATCGGCAAATAACTTCATTTCTGGATTTTGTTGCAGCTAAGTTAGAAATAAAGAATAAAGAAAAAAGAATAGAGAGAATAGACCTTAGTCTTTTCTCTCTCTTTTTCTCTTTTCTCTTTTCTTGTCTCTTAGTTATTCATATTCTCAAGTTCTTCCCAAAACTCATAGGCTCTTCTCAGGTGAGGGATCACAATAGTCCCTCCAACAAGAGTAGCGATGCTCAGCGCTTCCATTACTTCTTCTTTAGAAAGTCCTTCTTTATGACAGGTTTCGAGGTGGTATCTTACACAGTCATCACAACGAAGCACTGTGGAGGCAACCAGCCCTAAAAGCTCTTTAGTCTTTACATCCAGAGCCCCTGGTGCAAAGGCATTGGTGTCAAGATTAAAGATACGTTTAATGATCTTATTATTGTCGCCAAGGATCTTGTCGTTCATCTTCTGGCGATATGCGTTAAATTCTTCTACCTGATTTTTCATCATTTTTGCTTCCTTAATCTTCTTTCTTCTCTTTTAAAAACAATATTTGAAATTATAATACTAATCTCGTACAGGAACAGTACCGGAATGGCAACAATGATCTGGCTTAAAATATCCGGCGGAGTGATAATCGCCGAGATGATCAACACGATCACCAAAGCAAATTTCCTGTATTTTCTTAAGAACTGAGGCGTCACCAATCCTATACGCGTCAGGAAATAAATGACAATGGGTAACTCAAAGATCAAGCCACAGGCCACCACCGAGGAGCGTACCAGGCTAATATAACTTCCAATATCAAATTCATTAAGGACTTTCTCGCTTACCTGATACTTTCCGAGGAAATTAATGGAGAGCGGAGTGATTAAGATAATAGCCAAAAAGAACTCCAAGGAAGAAAAGAAAGGAAGAGATGAAGATGAAACCTCTTGCGTTTTTTCGCTCAATAGGGCGTAGGGCAGGAGAAATAAATCTCCAAAACTCATACAGTACATACGGGAACGCAATGATGAAGCCGGCTGTGATAGCGGTCCAGATGTGGGCAGAAAATTGCCCGCCCATAGTTCTTGACTGTATGGTAAAAGGCATTTCATCAAAACAGAAACCACCTTCTAAGCCAACCGAACTTGACAGACGGCACAGGATGTCGTAGGTAAAAAAGTCGGCATCTGCCGGGCCGAAAAGTAAGGTGTCAAAAATGAAATGCTTAAGGAAAAAGGCTACAGTTGCAGCTATGACCACGGCAAAGGTCGCCCTGATCAAATGCCAGCGCAATTCCTCCAGGTGATCCAAAAAGGACATTTCTCCGGCGTTTTTTTCTACTTTGGCCATTAAATAATACCTTCTCTAATTAAGTTGTGGAGGTGCACCACCCCGTAATATTTTTCATCTTTCACAGCCAGCAGCTGTGAGATCTTATTGTCTTCCAAAACATCAAGCGCATCTACGGCCATGGCGTCAAAAACTATTGTCTTAGGATTTTTGCTCATAATATCTTTAGCTGTTAGGCCAGAGATATCGGTGCTTTTGTACAACATTCGCCTTATATCACCATCTGTCACAATTCCAATAATTTTTTCATCTTCAATAACTGCTGCCACTCCCAGCATTTTTTCAGAGATCTCGACGATTACCTGTGGAATGGGAGAATCTGGTGAAACCTGTGGTTTTTGGTTTTGGTCGGCTATGTCGCACACCCGTAAATAAAGCTTTTTACCAAGCGCTCCTCCGGGGTGATATTTGGCGAAATCACTGCTGGAGAAACCTCTCATTTGCAGCAGGCAAACTGCCAGCGCATCACCCATAACGAGTTGTGCAGTAGTACTTGTTGTAGGGGCGAGATTGTTGGGGCAGGCCTCCTTTTCTACAAAGACGTTTAAGGTGTGATCTGCCTGCTGCCCAAGGAAAGATTCGGGGTTTCCTGTAATGGCAATCAAACTGTTTCCGAAGTTTTTAATAAGAGGAACCAGAACTTTGATCTCGGGAGTATTTCCACTTTTTGAGATACAAATCACCACATCTTCCTGTAAAATTGTTCCCAGGTCACCGTGAATGGCATCGGCTGCATGCATGAAAACAGCAGGGGTGCCGGTAGAATTTAGTGTGGCCACAATTTTTGTAGCAATGGCGGCGCTTTTTCCAATTCCGGTGATGATGACTCTACCCTTTGACTTGTAGATGGTTTCTACTGCATTTGCAAAATTTTGGTCTAATAATTGCTCTAAATTTTGTATTGCTTTGGCTTCAGTTAAAATGGTTTCTCTGGCGACAGAGAGTATTTTTTCTTGAGGTGTCAAATTTGTAGAATTATGAATTGCATGAACTAAAGATTAATGTATCTTTAATTGTGCAAATGTATGTAAAATTGTAACACAATTGAATGACTTCCCAGGAAATCGATTTACACGAACAGCTTAAAAAATACTTTGGTTTTAGTCAGTTTAAAGGCCTTCAGGAAGAGGTGATTAAAAGCATTGTAAACGATCACAATACTTTTGTAGTCATGCCCACGGGAGGCGGTAAATCCTTATGTTACCAGCTCCCCGCACTTATCAAGGAAGGCACCGCGATTGTCGTTTCTCCCCTCATCGCATTGATGAAAAACCAGGTAGATGCCATCCGTGGAATTTCTTCTGAAAACGGAATAGCCCACGTGCTTAACTCCTCTCTTAATAAGACCGAAGTAAGGCAGGTAAAAGAGGATATTACAAATGGGATCACCAAGCTTTTATATGTAGCCCCCGAATCTCTTACCAAAGAAGAAAATGTTGAATTTCTTCGCGGCGTAAAGATCTCCTTTTTAGCTATTGATGAAGCTCACTGCATTAGTGAGTGGGGCCATGATTTTAGGCCCGAATACCGGAATCTTCGGAATATCGTAAAACGTATTGGTGAGGATATTCCTATTATTGGCCTTACTGCGACTGCTACCCCTAAGGTGCAGGAAGATATTCTCAAGAACCTTGGCATTACAGATGCCCGTACTTTCAAGGCCTCCTTTAACAGGCCAAACCTGTATTACGAAATTCGTCCCAAAACTAAGAATGTAGATGCCGATATCATTCGGTTTATCAAACAAAACGAGGGAAAAACGGGGATCATCTATTGCCTTAGCAGGAAACGGGTGGAGGAGCTTGCACAAACGCTGCAGGTGAATGGTATTTCGGCAGTACCTTACCACGCGGGACTTGACGCCAAAACACGATCTAAACATCAGGACATGTTCCTTATGGAAGATGTTGATGTGGTTGTTGCAACTATTGCCTTCGGAATGGGGATCGATAAACCCGATGTTCGTTTCGTGATCCACCACGACATTCCTAAAAGTATAGAGAGCTATTACCAGGAAACCGGTCGTGCCGGAAGGGACGGTGGCGAAGGTCATTGCCTGGCCTTCTATTCCTATAAAGATATTGAGAAGCTTGAAAAGTTCATGAGCGGGAAACCCGTGGCCGAACAGGAAATAGGCCATGCCCTGCTGCAGGAAGTTGTTGCTTTTGCTGAAACTTCGGTGTCCAGAAGAAAATTCATCCTTCACTATTTTGGGGAAGAATTTGACGAGAAGACCGGTGACGGTGCCAACATGGATGACAATGTTCGTAATCCGAAGAAAAAGCACGAAGCCCAGGAACAAATGGAGCTGTTGCTTAAGGCTGTAAAAGGGACCAGCCAGTTGTATAAAGCCAAGGATGTGGTGAACACACTGGTTGGAAAATCTAATGCGGTCATCAAGTCTCATAAGACAGACGAGAATGAGATCTTCGGAAAGGGTAGCAGTCGCGATTCAAAATACTGGATGGCATTGCTGCGCCAGGCGTTAGTTGCAGGATATCTTCGGAAGGATATCGAAACCTATGGTGTCGTAAAACTCACCGAAAAAGGAGAGCAGTTCCTTGAACAAACCGGAGTCTTTCATGATGACCGAAGATCACATCTACGAGCTGGACGGCCACGACGGTATCGTCACTGCCGCCAAGAGTGCCGGCGGTGGAACAGATGAAAAGCTGGTTAAAATGCTGAAAGAGCTGCGTAAAAAAGTGGCTAAAAAACTGGGTGTGCCACCATTTGTGGTTTTCCAGGATCCTTCAATAGAAGATATGGCCCTAAAATATCCCATCTCTATACAGGAGTTGAGCAATATTCATGGTGTGGGAGAAGGAAAGGCTAAAAAGTATGGAGACGAGTTCATACAGCTTATTGGTCGCTATGTGGATGATAATGATATAACAAGGCCAGATGACCTGGTGGTAAAGACCACCGGTGCAAACAGTGGACTAAAATTATACATTATTCAAAACGTAGACCGCAAATTACCACTTGATGATATCGCGGCAGCCAAGGGCATGGAGATGCCCGACTTTATTAAAGAAATGGAGGCCATTGTTTACAGCGGTACAAAATTAAATATTAATTACTGGATCGATGAGATCCTGGATGAAGATCAACAGGAAGAGATATATGATTACTTTCTCGAGGCTGAATCAGACAAAATTGAGGAAGCCCTTGAAGAATTTGATGGAGATTATGACGAAGAAGAATTGAGGTTGTACCGCATCAAATTTATCAGCGAAGTCGCGAATTAAATACCAAAGATTTTTAACCTTTTTGAGCCGGAACGTTTTGTTCCGGCTTTTTTTGTGCTGAAATCTTTTGCCCCTACGGGGCTAAACAATTTTCGTTGCTTCCGACAACTATCAATGTTTCGTTCCTACGGAACTTTTCTTCATTAAGGCGTTGGTTCTTACAGTCCCGTAGGGACTCAAGATCGGTAACGGAAGCCAGGAAGCTTAGACTGTAGTCCCGTAGGGACTTAAGATCGATACGGGAACTGGAAAGAATACAAAAATAGTCCCGTAGGGACCAAAGATCGTTAGCACCATCGTCGCAATTTTCAAAAGTCCCGTAGGGACGTAAGATTTTTTTATTTAAATTCAGGCACAATCAATTGAAGCAGTGGCAAATACATATACACAGATTCACATACATTTTGTTTTTGCCGTAAAATTTCGCGAATCATTGATCCGGAATGATTGGAAAGATCGGCTGTATCAATACATCACGGGAATTGTTCAGGAGAACGGTCACAAAATGATAATCATCAATGGAATGCCAGATCACCTTCATATTTTAATAGGCTTACGGCCTAATCAATCCATTTCTGATCTACTGCAGGACATAAAAGGCAGTTCCTCAAAATGGATCAATGAGAACAGGTTTACACCTAAGAAGTTCCAATGGCAGGAAGGCTATGGTGCTTTTGCAGTATCACAATCTTTTTTACCAAACGTGATCAGGTACATTGAAAAGCAGGAAGAACATCATCGAAAAAAGGCATTTTCTGAAGAATATCTTCAGTTTCTTCGCCAACATGATGTAGAGCACGATCCGCGGTACACCTTCAAGCCTCCAGAATAGTTCTATCGTCCCTACGGGACTTGTTTTTATTCTTACTAGCTCCCCATTACCAATCTTAAGTCCCTACGGGACTAGGATATTAATCGTTCTCCAGTAATTACCAATCTTTTGTCGCTACGGGACTGAATGAATCCAGGATCATTCCTCATTTTCAGGAACAATCAAAAAATCATCCTAAACAATTGTTATAGCAACAAAATTGGCCGAATCCTCTTAAAAGCTTTCTTATCTTTGCATTTTAACTTAAAAGATCATTATGAACGACGGATTATACGCAAAATTTCACACTACTAAAGGCGAAATACTTGTTGAACTCGAATTTGAAAAAACGCCGGGTACGGTAGGTAACTTTGTAGGTCTTGCCGAAGGAAACCTGGAGAACGAGGCTAAACCTCAGGGACAGCCATATTACGACGGACTCAAATTCCACAGGGTGATCCCGGATTTTATGATCCAGGGAGGAGATCCAAAGGGAACAGGAGTAGGTGGTCCCGGTTACCAGTTTGAGGATGAGATCAAACCGGAATTGAAGCACGACCGCCCGGGAATCCTTTCCATGGCCAATGCCGGACCTGGGACTAACGGCAGCCAGTTCTTCATTACTCATGTGGCTACACCCTGGCTTGACGGCAAACACACCGTTTTTGGTCACGTTGTTGAAGGACAGGACGTGGTTGACGCAATTCAGCAGGGAGATAAGATTGAAAAGCTGGAAATTATTCGTGAAGGTGAGGCTGCAAAGAAATTCAATGCGGTAGAATCTTTCCGGCAGTTCAATGGAGCAAAGGCTGAAAGAGAGGCTGCAGCAAAAAAACAGCAGGAAGAGTTAATGGGTGAACTTGCTCAGGGCTTTGAAAAGACCAAAAGCGGCCTGCGTTACAAATTCATTGCTGAAGGAAATGGTAAAAAAGCTGAAAAGGGGAAAACGGTATCGGTTCACTACAAAGGTATGCTTGCCGATGGTACGGTTTTCGACTCTTCCTATAAAAGGAAACAACCTATAGAATTTCCTTTGGGGAAAGGACATGTTATTGAAGGTTGGGATGAAGGTATACAGCTGCTCAAGGAAGGGGACCAGGCAAGATTTGTCATCCCTTCACATCTTGGCTATGGTTCAAGAGGTGCAGGCGGGGTAATTCCGCCAGATGCTACTCTTGTTTTTGATGTGGAACTTGTGAAAGTAAAGTAGCAGAGATCTAACCAAGAAAAAGCCTCACGATTGTGAGGCTTTTTTATGAGCTTCAAAAATGACATTTTTGAAGCTGTTTAACTATTGACAGGGTCCGGGGTGAGCCTTAGGTAAGGTCTAACCTCCCTGAATCCCTTCGGAAACTTCTTTTTAGCCTCTTCATTTGACACTGAAGTACTAATCACCACATCTTCCCCGTGTTTCCAGTTGGCAGGGGTCGCTACCTGATGGTCAGCAGTCAGTTGAAGGGAATCGACCACCCGAAGTAGTTCTTCAAAATTCCTTCCCGTACTGGCAGGATAGGTAATCATCAATTTGACGATCTTGTCTGGGTCGATAACATATACCGAACGGACAGTGAGGTTATTGTCTTCATTGGGATGTATCATGTCGTAGAGATTGGCTACCTTTTTATCCTCATCGGCAATGATTGGAAAATCCACATGCGTATTTTGAGTGTCATTGATGTCCTTGATCCAGTCCTTATGAGATTCTACACCATCAACGCTCAGGGCAAGGACTTTCACATTACGTTTTTTAAACTCATCTTTATATTTGGCTGCTGCTCCCAGTTCGGTCGTACAAACCGGGGTAAAATCTGCCGGGTGGGAAAAAAGAATTCCCCAGCTGTCCCCGAGATATTCATAAAAATTAATTTTTCCAACTGATGTCTCTGCGTCGAAATTCGGAGCTTTATCTCCTAATCTTAATGTGCTCATAATGGTACTGTTTTAGTTAAGCTCCTTAAAATTAAGCTAATATTGCCCCTGTTATTTCTTTCTTCAGTTAAAAAAGACTTAATCTTTAAGAGGTGCTGCTATTGATCAAAATTAGTGGTGGCTGCCTGTATATTTCCATTTGATGCTGCATCCTATACTAGGCTTTTGTGGTCCCGGTACAGGGCGGCTGTTAAGAATAGCATCGAGAGCTTCGCGCAATTCTCTTCCGTTCACGGGGATCCCGTTTCCGGGACGCGAATTGTCGAGCTGCCCGTGATAAATGAGCTGAAGATCGGCGTCAAAAAGGTAAAAATCGGGAGTGCATGCTGCTTTATAGCTGCGGGCTACCTCCTGACTGCGGTCATAGAGATATGGAAAAGTGAAATTATATTTCCGGGCGAATTGCCACATAAGGTCCGGATGATCTCCCGGAACCTGTTCCACGTCGTTACTGCTTATTGCCGCGAAACCAAAACCCAAAACCCTGTAATCATTGGCAACCCTTACGATCTCATCGGCTACGTGCTTTACAAAAGGACAGTGATTGCATAAGAACATGATCACCGTGCCTTTTTCACCCCGAATGTCCTCCAGGGAATAAAGGTTTGCCGAAACTGCATCTGGAAGTTCGAAATCTCTGGCAGTTGTGCCCAGAGGGAGAAGGTTTGATTTAGTCTCGGCCATTGTTTTACGTGTTACACTTTGAAGATAGGAATTTTGAATCAAATTTATTCAAAATTCCTATCTTGTTCAGGTTAATCCTTTGCAATATGAAGACTTTAGATCAATGGTTTTCTGAATATGCCGTGAGCCATCAAAACGAAACCAATCAGGCGATACATTACGTGTGTGTTCCCGCTATTTTCTTTTCTATAGTAGGTCTTTTGATGAGCATTCCGCCGGTCTTCCTCACCAGAATTTTTCCTGTGTCTGTACCTTTTCTCGAAAATTGGGCTGTGGTGGTACTCATCCTGGTATTGCTTTTTTACATGAGGCTTTCCCTTTCAATGGGGCTAAAGATCCTGGTCTTCTCGGCACTTTGTATTGCGGGAAATTATCTTATAGCACAAGTAGCGCCTCTTTGGCTGGTCTCCCTGGCGATCTTTATTGTAGCGTGGATTGGCCAATTCTACGGTCATAAAGTAGAAGGTCAAAAACCCTCTTTTCTAAAAGACATTCAATTCCTGCTCATCGGCCCGGCCTGGGTTATTAAAAAGATCTTTGGTTAAATCGATTCAAAGTTCAAGGTTCAAAATACACAATTGGATTTGGGAATTTGGTGCTTCGAATTTGAGATTTGTCCATAAATGCTATTTTTGAAACCTGTCCTTTTTAAAAACATCAAAGATGAGTGAGCTGATTTCCTGGAAAGATTTTGAAAAAGTAGATATGCGAGTAGGAACAGTGCTGGAGGTGAATGATTTTCCTGAGGCAAGGAATCCGGCGTTCCAGTTAATGATCGACTTCGGAAAAGAAATTGGCATCAGGAAAACTTCTGCCCAAATCACCATACGGTACACCAAGGAAGAACTTCTTGGGTCGTCAGGTGATCGCTGTGGTAAATTTTCCGAAGAAACAAATCGCCAATTTTATGAGTGAATGCCTGATAATTGGTGCTGTGGGTAGAGAAGGGGATGTGGTACTTTTAAATCCTGACTTTAAAGTAGAAAACGGCCTGAGGATTGGATAAAAAAAACCGTCCCTGGTTGGAGACGGTTCTTATCGAAATGTAATTTTTTTCTATATATCTTCGAAGCTGATATCTGTAAAGCTCGCCGCCGAAGCAGGTTTTACCGCATCTACAGTCTCTTCTTCCTTTTCATATTCTTTCTTGAAGTTCTTTTGGTGACGCTCACTAATCACTTCTTCTCCTTTTTCTGCCAGAATAAAATCTGTCATTTCCTGAAGGATCTCGTTGAAACCGGCAAAATCTTCTTTATAGAGATAGATCTTGTGTTTTTTGTAGTGAAAAGATCCGTCGTCGTTGGTGAATTTCTTACTCTCTGTGACGGTGAGGTAGTAATCATTTGCCTTTGTTGCCCTAACATCAAAGAAATAGGTACGTCTTCCGGCTCTTAAGACCTTGGAAAAAATCTCTTCTTTTTCAATCGTTCCATTGTCGCTCATAATCAATGTCTTTTACGGTTTGTAAATCATTGTGTCAAAAATCTAAAAATTATTAACATTTCGCAACAAATTTTTACATTTCTTTTTCACTTAGCTGTTTGAGATAAAGCTCTTTGTAGTAACCTTCTACCCCTAGCAATTCCTGGTGTGTCCCGCGCTGAACGATCTCTCCCGCCTCCAGGATGATGATCTTGTCGGCATTTTTAACAGATGAGATCCTGTGGCTTACAATAATGGTCGTCTTGTTTTTTGAGATTTTGAAGAGGTTGTTAAGTATTTCCTCCTCAGTTTCAGTATCTACAGCCGACAGGGAATCGTCAAAAAGAAGGATTTTTGGATCGTGTATAATTGCTCTCGCGATAGAGACGCGCTGCTTTTGCCCGCCAGAAAGTGTGATTCCTCTTTCCCCCAGCACAGTATCATAACCTTTGCTAAAGCCGGTAATATTCCTGTGAACCGCTGCATTTTTCGCTGCTTCTACGATCTCTTCTTCGGTGGCATCGGCCTTTCCAAACTTGATATTGTTCTTGATGGAGTCACTAAAGAGAAAAGCGTCCTGCGGCACATAGCCAATGCTATCCCGCAACTCCTTAAGGTTCATTTGCTGAATATTCTTGCCATCGATGCAAATTTCACCTTTTTCTACATCATATAGCCGCCCGATAAGCTCAAGAATGGTCGATTTCCCCGATCCGGTTTTTCCAATGATCGCTAAAGTCTCTCCGGAATTTACTTCAAAATTGACCTTTTTTAGGGCGGTGATATTGGTGTCTTCGTAGGTGAAAGTGACATTTTTAAAGGCTATTGATCCCTGAACATCTTCGGGTTCATTTGAAGGATTTTGTATTTGCGGCTTCTCCTTCAGGAATTCATTGATCCTTCTTTGCGAAGCTTCGGCCTCCTGCACAATTGAGGTCACCCAGCCTACAGTGGCAACGGGCCAGGTGAGCATGTTCACGTAAAGCAGGAATTCAACGATGATTCCAAGATTGTCAATTTCCCCGTTGATGAATTTTCTTCCGCCCACATAGATCACCAGAATGTTGCTGGCGCCAATCAACAGGACCATCAGCGGGAAAAAGAACGCCTGTACCTTGACAAGGTCAATATTCTTTTCTTTGCTCTCATTCGAAAGCGTAACAAAGGAGGTATTGGTTTGGGGTTCGAGTCCGTATGATTTAATCACAGAAATTCCGCTGAAGCTTTCCTGCGTAAAGGTATTCAGCTTAGATAGATACTGCTGCACAATGGTGCTGCGCTGGTTGATGGCCACGCTCAGCTTGTAAATCGCAAATGACAGGATTGGCAGCGGGGTAATCGCGTAAAGGGTGAGTTCGGGAGCCTGGGTGAACATGTAAGGAATGACCACAATAAAGAGCACTCCTGTCTGCACGCTATACATAATTGCCGGTCCCAGGTACATACGCACCTTTGATACGTCTTCACTTATACGGTTCATCAAATCGCCGGTACGATTCTTTTTATAGAAGTTAAGGGAAAGCTCTTCATACTTTTTGAAGATCTCGTTCTTTAGATCGTACTCAATATGTCGGGAAACAACAATAAAGGTCTGGCGCATCAAAAAAGTAAAAAAAGCGGCGACAAGGGTAGCACCAATAATGAGCAGGATATTATTCATTAATTCTGAACGAACCGCTTCTTCAGACACTATTTCTCCATTGACGTATTTCTCTATGGCGTTGGTAGATTCCCTAATGAGACGTGGCGTGAAAAGGGCGAACACCCTGGCTACTATCGTGATAAAGAACCCGAGGATGAGGTGCCATTTATATTTGAGGAAGTATTTGTTTACGTGTTTCAGTTCTTTCATAGCAGTGACCCGAAAATTTATCATTTTCCTATTTTTTGGCAGGAAAAAGATTTTCAAAATGAAATATTAGTTATTTTTGCCTGTAAATATTTTCGATAAACGAAAATTTAACTTTTATTCAAATTCTTATGACAGTGGATGTTCTCAAGGCAAATGAACTTAAAAAAGCCGCTCCGGTCTTTGGGCAGCTTTCCTTTGATGACCACGAACAAGTGGTTTTTTGCAACGACAAAGATACGGGATTAAAGGCAATTATTGGAATTCACAACACAGTTTTGGGGCCGGCTCTAGGCGGTACCAGGATGTGGAATTACAGCAGTGAGTGGGATGCCCTTAATGATGCGTTGAGGCTTTCCCGCGGCATGACCTTTAAAAGTGCCGTTACAGGTTTAAATCTTGGAGGTGGTAAGGCTGTGATCATTGGTGACGCCAAAACTCAAAAGACACCTGAGTTGATGAGACGCTTTGGAGAATTTGTCAATTCCCTTAGCGGAAAGTATATCACTGCCGAAGATGTGGGTATGGAAACAGCAGACATGGATATCGTGAGAGAAGTGACTCCTTATGTTACCGGTATTTCTGAAGAGAAAGGCGGAGCAGGGAATCCATCTCCCGTGACAGCTTACGGCGTTTTCATGGGTATGAAAGCGGCAGCTAAGTTCAAATTCGGCTCAGATGACCTTCAGGGAAAAAAGGTACTTGTGCAGGGAATTGGTCACGTGGGCGAAGTACTTGTAGAATATCTGGCAAAAGAAGGAGCAGAGATCTTCATTAGCGATATCAATCAGGATCGTTTGCAGGAAGTGAGCAAGAGGTACAACGCCAGCATTTTTGATAAAGCCGATCTTTATTCAGCCGATGTTGATATTTACGCTCCATGTGCGCTTGGTGCTACCATAAATGATGAGACTATTGACCGTCTAAAAGCAACCGTAATTGCAGGTGCAGCTAACAACCAGTTGGCCGATGACCGTAAGCACGGCTTGATCTTAAGAGAAAAAGGCATTGTTTACGCGCCAGACTTCCTTATCAACGCAGGAGGTATTATCAACGTATATGCCGAGCTTGAAGGATACGGTAAAAAGGAGATCAAAGAAAAGACAGAGAATATTTACAATACCACGCTGGAGATCCTCAACAAGGCCGACCTTAGCGGGATATCAACTCATGAGGCGGCACTGCAGGTGGCGCAGCAGCGAATCGACGACAGAAAAAACCAAAGATAACTTCAGAGGTTTTTAATTTAATAGTATTTTTGCGGGGCGAAAGGAAAAATCTTTTCGCCCTTAATTTTTAAAAGTTCTTTTACAGTTATGTTGACCAGAAGACATATCAGAGTTAAAGTAATGCAGTCTTTGTATGCCTACTCCCAGAGCGAAAACGACAATCTCGCCACAGAGGAAAAATTCCTGCTCAAGAGTATGGATGAAATGTATGACCTGTATCTTTTACTGCTGAATCTTTTTGTAGAGATTAGAGAGCATGCCGCCGATTACATGGAGAAAGCTCAGCAAAAGCACCTTCCTTCTGAAGATGAAGTAGACCCCAACCGAAGGTTTGTAGACAACCAGGTGATCGCGCTCCTGGAACAAAATGAGAGTCTGCAAAACGCCCTTGAAGCCAGAAAGCTGAATAACTGGAAAAATGATGACGAGTACGTTGCAATCCTCTGGAATGAAATAAAGGAGAGTGAAGCTTACACAAACTACATGTCATCGAGGACCGGAAGCTTTGACGATGACAAGGAGCTTGTTATCGAGATCTTTAAAAAAGTGATCGCTCCAAACGAAAAACTTTACGATTATCTCGAAGATAAAAAGATCACATGGGTTGATGACCTGCCGCTGGTAAATACGGCTATCGTTAAAATGCTGCAAAAGGCAAAACCTGAAAAACAAACCGCCCTTACCAGGTTATTTAAAAACGCCGAAGACAAGGAGTATGCCGTAGAACTCTTCAGGAAGACCTTGCTGAATGACGCGAAACTTTCCGAAGAAATGGAGGGCAAAACCCCAAACTGGGATAAGGAAAGAATAGCCGATCTTGACAGGATCCTCATCAAAATGGCTATTTGTGAATTCCTGAAATTCCCGTCAATCCCGGTGAAGGTGACTATTAACGAATATTTAGAAATTGCCAAAGAATACAGTACCCCAAAAAGCAGTATTTTTATCAATGGTATCCTCGATAAACTCTCAAAAGAGTATAAAGAGGGCGGCAAACTGAACAAAATAGGCAGGGGTCTTATGTAATCCTGCAAATTTTCTTAATTTTATCAACTTTAACCATAAATTGTAAATCATGAAAAAAGGAATCTTATTCTTGGCGGCCGTTGCTGCCATGACCTTTACTTCCTGTAAAGAGGATGCGTCCAACAAAGTAAAAGCAGAAAATGTTGAGGAAGCAGCCGAGCGGGATGCGCAAGCAGTTTATTATCCGGAGATGAAATTCGATGAAACCGAATTTGACTTTGGAACCATCGAGCAGGGAACTCCTCAGGAACATACCTTCACTTTTACCAATACAGGTAAAGCTCCTTTAGTAATAACCAACGCTTCCAGTTCTTGTGGTTGTACAGTGCCTACCTATACTAAAGAAGCGGTTGCTCCGGGTGAAAAAGGAGAACTTCTGGTAAAATTTAACGGTAGTGGTCAAAACCAGGTTACCAAAACAGTTACCGTATCGGCAAACACCGAAGCCGGTAAAGAACAAATCAAAATCAAAGCTTTCGTGAATCCAAAAGAATCATAAGCGGAAGCGTAAAATTACCTATGGATCAATTAACACAGTTTGCCCCAATTATTTTAATGTTTGTAGTGGTGTATTTCTTTATGATACGCCCACAAATGAAACGTGCAAAACAAGAAAAACAATTCGCTTCAGAACTTAAGCGCGGTGACCGCGTTGTTACAAAAAGCGGTATGCACGGTAAGATAGTTGACTTTAGTGAAAAACAAAACGCAGTAATTATTGAAACCGGCGCCGGAAAGATCACTTTTGACAGGTCTTCCATTTCTATGGAGATGAGTCGAAAGCTGAATGAACCCGTTGCCGAGAAAAAATAATTTCTGTACAAGTGAATAAAAAAAGCAGGTCGAATGACCTGCTTTTTTTATTTAACCCGATTCAACTTCTTTTTAACTCCTCCAAAGTTTCAAACTTTGGAGGAGTTGTTTTCTACCCCTGACAGGGTTCAAAACCCTGTCAGGGGTAAAGAAAGTTTCTAACAATTCTTATACTTATCATTTAAACCCACCCCCGCTTTGATCATAGGGCTTATTTTTTCTAAGTCGTCCTGTCCTGGTTGTTTCCCGCTTCGCTTCTTCAATATATTGGCAGTACTCTCTCTGTCTTCCGGGAGTAAGGTCATCAAAAGCCTTTTTTAGCGCCCTGTCCTTTTGAAAAGCATCTGCAAGCTCAATAGGAATTGCATTTTTCTTCTCAGACTCCCGCTTTATTTCTCTTCCTTCTTTCTGATTCCTGATAGCTTCGGCAATGTATTTCTTGAGTTCGTCTAACGGCAGGTTTTCTCCTTTTTCAAATTTTATCTGCCGTAAGGAAATGGTTTTCCCTTCCTGAGCATTGATGAGCAAGTCTGTATTCTCCTTTAAAAGAGCTCCCTGGTAAAACCACAGTGCGCAATGGTTTTTAAAGGCACCAATCCCCAGCACATTCTTTCCCTCCAGCGTATAAACTGGGCCGCCCCACTTGACGGTCTCTTCAAGGGCGGTAGAATTTACCATCTTCCGCAGCTGCTTAAGCTCTTTCTCCCAATTGGGGTGGTTTACTATATATTCATCTACAGTTTTTGCTGCCATATACAGAAATTAAAAGGCTTCAAAAATGATATTTTTGAAGCCCGGTTCCTACTTCTCGTTAAGAGCGGTAAGCTCTGCAATTTTCACAATAACTTCTACTGCTTTTTGCATGCTTTCAACCGGTACATATTCATATTTCCCGTGGAAGTTATGGCCTCCGGCAAAGATGTTGGGGCAGGGAAGACCCATAAAGCTCAGTTGCGCGCCGTCTGTACCGCCGCGAATGGGTTTAATGATTGGTTCGATTCCCACTTCTTCCATAGCTTTCTTTGCCGTTTCAACAATATGCTTTACCGGTTCGACCTTTTCTCTCATATTGAAATACTGGTCTTTGATCTCAACCGTTACGCATTGCCGCTCATACTGCTCACAAAGATCATCGGCCAGTTTTTTCATGACCTTTTTCCTGGCTTCAAAATGTTTTTTGTCGTGATCCCTGATAATGTAATGCAGCTTTGTTTCCTCTACATCGCCCTTAATCCCGTTGAGGTGAAAAAAGCCTTCCCGGCCTTCTGTATGTTCCGGGGTTTCCAGTCTTGGCAGTGAATTGATAAAATCCTGGGCGATATACATGCTGTTGATCATCTTGCCTTTTGCATATCCCGGGTGTACACTTTTTCCTGTTACGGTCACCACTGCACCCGCGGCATTGAAATTCTCAAATTCAAGTTCGCCAATCTGGCTGCCGTCCATGGTGTAAGCCCATTCTGCACCAAATTTTTTCACATCGAACTTGTGCGCCCCGCGGCCTATCTCCTCATCGGGAGTAAAGCAAATCCTGATCTTTCCATGTTTGACCTCGGGATGCTCGAGTAAATATTTCATGGCTTCCATGATCTCGGTGATTCCCGCCTTATCATCGGCTCCCAAAAGGGTAGTGCCGTCTGTAGTGATAAGGGTTTGACCCTTGTACTGCAAAAGATCCTCGAAATAATCTGGAGACAGGATGATATCTTTTTCCTTATTGAGGACGATATCCTTTCCGTCGTAGTTCTCAATGATCTGCGGATTGACATTTGTGCCGCTAAAATCTGGAGTGGTGTCGAAATGCGCGACAAAGCCAATAACCGGCACGTCTTCATTAACATTTGAAGGTAAGGTTGCCATCACGTAAGCATTCTCATCAATGCTCACGTCCTGCATCCCCATTTGTTTGAGTTCTTCGGTTAATTTGTTTGCCAGATCCCACTGTTTTTCTGTGCTTGGGGTGGCTTCACTGGTTTCGTTACTTTGGGTATCAATTTTTACATAGCTAATAAATCTGTCTATGATCGCTTGTTTATTGGTCATTTTTGTAGAAGTTTTCTCAAAAGTAGCGAACAAAAAGCCAGCTTCAAAACCTTTTATATTTTAGCTCTGCTATTATTGCGCATTGTGTTAATTTTGTCGAAAACCTCTTCATGTACAACAAGATCATTCGCCCACTTCTCTTCAACCTTGATCCTGAAAGAGTGCATCATTTCACTTTTTCAATGCTTCGGAATCTTTTCAAATTGCCTGCCGTACAGGACATCATTAGAAGGAAGTTTTGCGTTGAGGATCCCCGACTTGAGCGGGAGGTTTTTGGACTGAAGTTTAAGAATCCGGTAGGCCTGGCCGCCGGTTTTGATAAAGATGCCAGGCTGTATAGAGAGCTGTCCAGCTTTGGCTTTGGCTTTATTGAAATAGGCACGCTGACTCCTAAACCGCAGCCCGGGAATGAGAAAAAGCGGCTATTCCGTCTAATTGAAGACAAAGCCATTATCAACAGGATGGGTTTCAACAACGGCGGCGTTGACGCAGCTGTGGAAAGGCTTAAGAAGAACAAGAATGTGCTTATTGGCGGGAATATCGGGAAGAACAAAGTCACTCCCAACGAAAAAGCGGTTGACGATTATTTGATCTGCTTTAATGCCCTTTTTGACTATGTAGATTACTTCGTGGTGAACGTGAGCTCACCCAATACGCCTAACCTTCGGGAGCTGCAGGATAAAAAACCGCTTATGAATTTGCTGAAAACGCTTCAGAAGAAAAACGTTGCCAAACCTGCACCCAAACCAATTTTGCTGAAGATCGCACCAGACCTTACAGATGAGCAGCTGCTGGACATTATCGACATTGTAAAAGAAACGGGAATTGCCGGCGTAATTGCGACCAACACCACTATTGAAAGAAAAGGCCTTGTTTCTGAAGCTAAAAACGAAACCGGCGGCTTGAGCGGAGCACCTCTTCGGAAACGCGCTACTGAAGTAATCAGGTTCTTGACCAGCAAAAGCAACAATGCTTTTCCTGTGATAGGAGTTGGAGGCATAATGACCCCTGAAGATGCACTGGAAAAATTAGATGCAGGTGCCAGCCTTGTACAGCTTTATACCGGTTTCATCTATGAAGGGCCAGGGCTGGTGAAAAAGATCAACCGGGCGATACTTGAAAGGGCATAATGTTAGAACAGCTGTTGCCTTTTTTGACCGCTTCTATCCTGCTCACTTTTGCGCCGGGCCCCGACATTATTTACGTGCTGGTGCAGGGGATGACCAACGGTAAAAAGTACGGGATCGTAACGGCACTCGGGCTGGTTTCGGGAATAATCATTCACACCAGCCTCGTCGCTTTTGGGATTTCGGCAATCATAAAACAGTCTGAGACGCTTTTTTTGATCATCAAGCTTCTTGGTGCCGGATACTTATTTTACCTCGCCCGGCAGGTTTTAAAGAGTGATCCTAAAATCACATTTTCAACGGGTAATACTGAAGAAAAGCAGGATTTTCTTTCCCTCTATAAAAGAGGATTTTTGATGAACGTTCTCAACCCTAAAGGTGGCCATCTTTTTTCTCGCCTTTTTTCCGGGTTTTCTTTGGGATCCTGAAGGCAATACGGTTCTGCAGTTCTACCTGCTGGGCCTTGTGTTTATGTTGCAAGCCTTTTTGATCTTTTCTATGGTGTCTATATTGGCAGGCAAGATCTCGAGATACCTGCAGTCGCATCCGCACTCCGGCGTGATCTTCAAATGGGTGCAGGTGCTGGCGTTTATCGGAATTGGGATCTTTATTCTCGTTTAACGGCTCAACCTGATGCCCTTCAAAAATGGCATTTTTGAGAGGTCTTCATGCTCCACTTTTTACATACTTCCTGTTTTCTACTTTCACTTCAACTTCCGCTTTCGTATTTCTAATGTCGTACTTCCAACTTCGCACTTCTTTCTTATATTTGAGCCTATGGCGCAAATCAAGATAATTGAATGTCCCCGGGACGCGATGCAGGGAATCAAAGAATTTATTCCTACAGAAAAAAAGGTACAGTATATTCAGTCTTTGTTGCGCTGCGGCTTTGACACCATTGACTTCGGAAGTTTTGTTTCCCCTAAAGCCATTCCTCAAATGGCCGACACCGCCGAAGTGCTTTCAAAGCTTGATCTTTCCAGAACCAGGAGCAAGTTGCTTGCCATTGTAGCCAATACCCGTGGTGCACAAGATGCTTCGACACATTCCGAAATAGATTATCTGGGATACCCGTTCTCAATTTCTGAGAACTTCCAGATGCGGAATACGCACAAAACCATTGCAGAGTCTGTGCAGACACTGCAGGAGATCCTCGACATTGCCAATGCCAGCGGCAAAGAGGTGGTTGCGTACCTTTCTATGGGCTTCGGGAATCCTTACGGTGATCCCTGGGATGTGGAGATCGTAGGGGAGTGGACCGAGAAACTTTCAGGCATGGGAGTAAAGATACTCTCACTTTCAGATACTATTGGAAGCTCCACGCCCGAGGTGATAGAATACCTTTTTTCAAACCTTATTCCGAAGTATCCAAAAATAGAATTTGGCGCGCACCTTCACACCACGCCTACCAGTTGGTTTGAGAAAGTAGATGCGGCTTATCGCTCGGGCTGCACCCGCTTTGACGGAGCCATACAAGGTTTTGGCGGCTGCCCCATGGCTAAAGATGAACTTACCGGCAACATGCCTACAGAAAAGCTGCTTTCTTACTTCACTTCCCGCAAGGCAGAGACAGATGTGAAAATGATGAGTTTTGAAGCCTCTCACAATGAGGCCACGAAGATTTTTACTGCCTATCATTAATAAAGACAATAGTTTCTTCTTTGAACATTAGAAAAAGTTATTTGAATTTAGTCTAAATAAGGCTTGTCAAATATTTAAAGACTTTTATATTTGCCTCGTTATTTTAAACAAGTCTAAATAAACCATTATGAAGCGAGCTTTATTTGCATTTTTAGTAGGAGGTCTTACGCTCACCTCTTGTTCTAACGATGATGATTCCATTCCAGAGGAAAAGTCCCTGGAAATTCCCGCAACTTATTCCTTTACACGAAACGGGGAGTCCACAGTTTTTTATGGTGGCCAAACCACCCGTCTTGAAATGACTAAAGAAATTTTGGCTGCTTTTACCGACGTTGACAATTCTACAGAGGAAAGCCTTTCTAATATGTTTTCCAATACCAGTGATCCTTTTATGGACCCTGCTTTAAACGAAAGTTCAAAGTCAGTAAAAAGTAAAGTAGCTGCTTCTCATGCTTATTTTGCAACCAATACTGTAGAACAAAGCGCAATCCAGGCAGATTTTGAGAGCTGGATTTCTCAGCAGGCGAACGAAGTCTATCCAAACTGGAATGAAAATGCTTCTGCAGGTACGGCAGGTCAAATCCTCGACGGTACAAGAACAAGGTATGTTAATGCCAAAGGTTTGGAACTGAATCAGGCTTTTGCTAAAGGCTTGATTGGAGCTTTACTTACAGACCAGGCGATCAATAATTACCTCTCAACTGCAGTTTTGGATGAAGGGGATAATGTGGCCAACAATAATCAGGAAATCACTGAAGAAGGTGAAACTTATACAACGATGGAGCATAAGTGGGATGAAGCTTACGGCTACGTGTATGGAGATCCTTCAGTTCCCGGAGAAGATCCTATGAGCGTGTTGAACGAAAGCGAAGATCATTTGCTGTTTAGTTACCTGGGCCAGGTGGACAACGATGCAGATTTTAGTGGTATTGCACAAGAAACTTTTGAAGCCTTCAAAACAGGACGTGCTGCTATAGTGGCCGGAGATTATGAGCTGCGAAATGAGCAAATTGAGACTATCCGGGAAAATATTTCCCTTGTTAGCGCTGTGCGTGCAGTTCACTATTTGCAGGAAGGTAAGACCAAGATTGAAGCAGGAAACAGAACAAGTGCTTTCCATGCCCTTTCTGAAGGATTTGGTTTTCTTTACAGCCTGAGATTTTCACATAATCCTGCAACAGATCAACCTTACATTAGCAAGGAGCAGATCAACAGCTACAAAGAGCAGTTGATGGCAGGCAACGGTTTTTGGGATGTAACTCCTGAAACCTTACAGACAATTTCAGAAGAAATTGCTACGGCCTACGGCATTACTGTTGCCCAGGCGGCAGAATAAAGAATATAAAATTTAACTAGAGGGTCTTGCAAGACCCTCTTTCTGATATTCAGAAAATATGAAAAAACTAGCTTTTTTACTCTTAGGGGCCCTAATGTTTGCTTCCTGTAATTCTAGTGATTCGGAAGAGAAAGGCAAAACAGATGATTTTGACAGGGGAGCCATGCTGGTGAATTGGGCAGACAACATTATTATTCCGTCTTTTGAAAATTTTGCCTTAGAAACTCAGGATCTAAGAGCGGCAACAGAAGCCTTTTTCCAGGAGCCGTCACAAACCGGTTTAAATAATCTAAGATCGGCTTACAAACAGGCATATTTGGATTATCAAACGGTGGCATTGTTTGAAATGGGAGAGGCAGAAACCATCAATTATCACACCTACCTAAACATTTATCCTACAGATGCTGCCGCTATTCGGTCCGGAATTGAAAACGGCGACTATAATCTCGATTTAGCGTCTTCTATTGATGAACAGGGTTTCCCTGCACTTGACTTTCTTTTGAATGGTTTGGCCGATACCGATGCCGGAATTCTTGCCTTTTATACCGAAGGTGAAAATGCCGCTACCTATCGCCAGTATCTTTTAGATGTTTCCACAAAAATAGATGTCCTTACAGATGCAGTCCTGGAGGATTGGAAAACTTCTTTTCGCGATTCATTCGTTGCAAATACCAGCTCTTCGAGTACGGGATCTGTAGATATATTTACAAATGACTTTGTGATGTACTTTGAAATGGACTTGCGTTCCGGAAAGATTGGTATTCCTGCAGGAGCTTTTTCAGGTAATCCTGTACCTGAAACCACCGAGGCTTATTATTCCGAGGATTTTTCAAAACAGCTTTATCTCAAAGCTCTCGCCAGTTTCAGGAACTTCTTTAATGGTAAGCACTTCAATGACAGCCAAACGGGACCGAGTTACCGGCAATATCTTGAATACCTCAATTCCATTAGAGGAGGAGAGGATATTGCAGCCATGATCAATCAACAAATGAACAATGTTGTGCAGCAGGCAGATGCTCTTGATGCAGACCTTGCAGAGCAGGTAAAAACAGACAATACCGCGATGCTGGGAGCTTTTGACGAGTTGCAAAAGGTTGTGGTACTCCTTAAGATCGACATGATGCAGGCCCTGGACATTAGCGTTGACTACGTAGATTCAGACGGCGATTAGTCATTATAAGAATTTGGAATAGATGAAAATATCCAGGTACTTAAAAAGAGATACGGAAGCCGCTCCTTTAGCGGTTTTCCGTATCTTTTTTGGATTGATGATGTTTGGCAGTATCGCAAGGTTCTGGCTGAATGGCTGGATCGAAAAACTCTATATTTTACCTGAATTTTCATTTTCTTACTACGGTTTCGAGTGGATAAAACCGCTGGGAGAATTTACTTATGTAATTTTTGCCATTTGTGCACTGGCAGCATTGGCAGTAGCAGTGGGGTGGAGGTACAAACTGTCTATGTTCACCTTCTTTTTAAGCTTTACCTACATAGAGCTTATGGATAAAACCACCTACCTCAATCACTATTACTTTATAAGTATCCTCAGTTTCCTTCTCATCTTTTTGCCGGCCGGCAGGTACTTTTCGCTGGACGCTTACCGCAATCCGCAGAAGGCGTTTCAAAGGATTCCGGCCTGGTGTATTGACAGTATCAAACTTTTAATGGGCATTGTGTATTTTTATGCAGGTCTTGCCAAACTGAATTCTGACTGGCTTTTAAAGGCGATGCCCCTCAAGATCTGGTTGCCTTCCAGGTACGATCTTCCACTCCTGGGAGATCTTCTGCAACAGGAATGGCTGCATTATTTTTTCAGCTGGTCGGGGATGATCTATGATCTCGCTATTCCTTTTCTGCTCCTTTACAGGCGTACGCGCAGCTTTGCTTTTTTCCTGGTGGTCGTGTTTCATGTCCTTACGAGGATCTTGTTTCCCATTGGGATGTTTCCGTTTATCATGATCGTGAGCGCCCTCATATTTTTTGACCCTGCCCTGCACCACAAAATTCTAAAAAAGATATCACGGCTGTTCAAAATAGATAAAGCCCGTTTTGACAATGCGAAAACCCTTCAGCTTCTGCCTCAAAAAAGGAATTTCGTCGTTGGTTTTCTGTCCATTTTTTTTGTTGTGCAACTCCTTTTCCCCTGGAGGTATTTACTCTATCCCGGGGAGCTTTTCTGGACCGAAGAAGGTTTTCGTTTCTCCTGGCGGGTAATGCTAATGGAGAAAGCCGGCTATGCGCAATTCAAAGTTGTCGATCGTAAATCTGGGAAAAGCTTTTATGTCAACAACGGAAATTTCCTGACGCCGTTCCAGGAAAAACAAATGGCTTTCCAACCGGATTTTATTCTCGAATACGCACATTTTCTTGAAGAACATTTCAGAGAACAAGGTCATGAGCAGATCGAGATCTACGTAGACAGTCATGTCGCCCTCAACGGCAGAAGAAGTGCCCCTTTTATAAACCCCCACGTCAATTTGCTCGACCATAAAGATTCCTTTGAGCAAAAGACTTTTATTTTACCATTCAATGACAGCATTCAAGGCTTATAGTTCTGTTTTTTTTCTATTATTCTTTAACCTGGCAGCATTTGCCCAATTTTCTTTAAGCGGAACAATCGTTTCTGCCGGTACCGGTGAACCTGTGCCTCAGGCAGAGATCTACAACCGTACCACATCCCGGCTTACAGTGGCCAACGAAAAAGGCTTTTTTGAGATACAATCGCTTCCGGCAGGTACTTATGAGCTCGCGATCTTTAGCTATGATCATGAGGTAAAGGAACTACAAATAGAGCTGTCTGATGACAGGGAAATTCGGGTGGAGCTGTCTCCCTTAGCTGAAAGTCTTTCAGAAGTAGTCCTTGTGCAGCGGCGCAAGGAGATCTTTGCGCTTCGCAACCTTCAGAAGGTAGAAGGAACAGCGATCTATGCCGGAAAAAAATCTGAAGTAGTCCTGATGGAGGAGATCACCGGAAACCTGGCGGCCAATAATGCGCGTCAAATTTATAACCGCGTCGTAGGACTGAATATCTACGATAACGGCGATGCGGGCTTACAACTCAATATTGGTGGCCGCGGTCTCGATCCAAACAGAACCCAGAATTTTAATACCCGGCAGAACGGCTATGATATTTCGGCCGATGTTCTTGGCTACCCCGAAAGTTATTACACGCCACCCGCAGAAGCTCTCAGCGAGATCCAGGTGATTAGGGGAGCAGCTTCTCTTCAATATGGAACGCAGTTTGGGGGCCTGATCAATTTTAAATTTAAAAAACCCAATCCTGTAAAAAAGGTTGAATTGCTTTCCCGGCAAACCGTTGGCTCCTACGGTCTTTTTACCAGTTTCAACAGTCTTAGCGGGACAGTAGGGAAATTCAGTTATTACACTTTTTACAATTACAAAACAGGGAATGGGTTCAGACCCAATTCGGGATATAACTCACATAATGCCTTTGCGCATTTGGGTTACGAGTTTAGTGAGAACACCAAACTGAGTTTTGAATATACTTTCCTTGATTATCTTGCCCAGCAACCGGGAGGCCTTACAGATCAACAATTTTATGAAGATCCCAGCTTTAGTAACAGGGAAAGGAACTGGTTTGGCGTGAACTGGAATTTATTCGCTCTTAAGCTGGAGCAGAAAGTGTCCCAAAAAACGGATTTTACCCTCAACCTTTTTGGACTTGATGCTTCCAGGAAAGCTTTGGGCTTCCGGCAGAACAGGGTTTCGCAGCCCGACGATCCCGAGGCGCCACGGGAATTACTTAGTGATGACTTCAACAACTGGGGCGCCGAAGCGAGAGTGCTCACCAGATATAACCTCATAGGAGAAGAATCAGTCCTCCTGCTGGGAAGTAAGTATTACACGGCAGAAAATAAACAGCGGCAGGGACCGGGAACTGCGGCGGCAGATGCCGACTTTTCTTTTGCCGACGAGCAGTTTCCGAATTATAAGCGCCAGTCTCAATTCAAATTTCCAAACCGTAACCTGGCATTTTTTGGGGAGAACATTTTCAACCTGACCAGAAGATTTTCAGTTACCCCGGGATTTCGTTTTGAATACATCAAGACGCAAAGCGAAGGCACCTATAAAAACATCTTTTTAGATCGGGCAGGAAATGTGCTGGAGAGTGAGACCCTGCCAGATAACCGCGATTTCGAGCGCAGTTTTGTTCTTTTAGGAGTGGGAAGCAGTTATGATTTTAACGGGGGAATAGAAGCTTATGCAAACTTCTCACAGAATTACCGGTCTGTAACCTTTAATGACATTAGGGTGATCAATCCGGTCTTTCAGGTGGACCCTGATATTTCAGATGAAGAAGGCTTCACTGCCGACATCGGGTTGAGAGGAACGTGGAGAAACTTGGTCTCATTTGATGTAAGCGCCTTCGGCCTGCAGTATAATGATCGCATAGGGGAAGTGCTCAAGAAGGAGGAGCGGGAGAATGCAGAAGGGGAGTTGGAGGAAACCGGTAAACTTGTACGCTTCCGCGGAAATATTGGAGACGCCTTTATTTTCGGCCTGGAAACCTTTGCAGACTGGAACTTGAAAAACACTTTTTGGAAGGATTCAGAAGGGCTTATTGCAGGGATTTTTATCAATGCAGCCTTTACAGATTCAGAATATATAAGATCAGATCAAAACAATGTGGAAGGCAACCAGGTGGAATTTATTCCTGAAGTAAACTTAAAAACCGGCGTAAATTTCGGCTATAAAGACCTTATGGGAAGTATGCAGTATACCTATTTGTCGAAGCAGTATACAGACGCTACCAATGCGGAACAGGTAAAGAGTGATTCCCAGCGAGGCATAGAAGGATCGATTCCTGCCTACGGGATCCTTGATCTATCGCTTTCTTATTCCTTTAGAAGGTTCAAACTGGAAAGCGGGATAAATAACCTGCTGGATAGCTCCTACTTTACGAGAAGGGCTACAGGATATCCTGGCCCCGGGATCATTCCCGCGCAGCCGTTGACCTGGTACGCCGGGCTTCAATTCAGGTTATAAATTGAAATCTCTGCTGCCTTAGCTCCGGCAGAGTGTCGTTTCTACTGTAAAACCAACAAAGGCAAATAATTAGTTGTAATAATGGACACCTTTGTGCCTAAAAGACTGTATATTTGCACGCAATTAAATCTTAATTGCCATGATTGCACACAACTCCAGGATTCTTGGTGAAGGTCTCACTTACGACGACGTACTATTAGTCCCAGCTTTTTCAGAGATCCTTCCCCGCGAAGTCAGCATCCGCTCAAAATTCACCCGCAATATCACGCTTAATGTACCAATTGTTTCCGCAGCCATGGATACAGTTACCGAGTCCCGTATGGCCATTGCCATAGCAAGGGAAGGTGGAATAGGAGTGCTTCACAAGAATATGACCGCCGAAGAACAGGCGCTCAAGGTGAGTAAAGTGAAGCGTGCAGAAAGCGGAATGATCATTGACCCCGTTACTTTGCCAATTTCGGCTAAAGTTCGTGATGCGAAGGAAAATATGCGGGAACATTCCATAGGCGGAATTCCTATTGTTGACGACAACGGAAAGCTGCTTGGAATTGTGACCAACCGTGACCTGAGGTTTGAGAAGAACAATGACAGGCCAATTTCTGAAGTGATGACCTCAGAAAATCTTGTGACCGTGGCCGAAGGTACTTCTCTTGATGAAGCTGAAGGAATTCTTCAGGAAAATAAGATCGAGAAGCTGCCGGTTGTAAATGCTGAAGATAAACTGGTTGGCTTGATCACCTTTAGGGATATTACCAAACTTACTCAAAAACCCATAGCAAATAAAGACACCTTCGGAAGGCTGCGCGTTGCAGCTGCCATAGGTGTTACCGGGGATGCCGTCGAAAGGGCTGAAGCTCTTGTAAATGCAGGTGTTGACGCTATCGTAATTGATACTGCCCACGGCCATACAAAGGGAGTGGTGACGGTATTACAAAACGTAAAGAAAAAGTTTCCTGATCTGGAAGTGGTGGTAGGAAATATTGCTACTGCCGAAGCTGCAAAATATCTTGTTGAGGCAGGAGCAGATGCAGTCAAGGTAGGGATAGGACCCGGTTCTATTTGCACCACGAGAGTTGTGGCGGGAGTAGGATTTCCACAATTTTCGGCAGTGCTGGAAGTTGCTGCAGCCATAAAAGGAAGTGGTGTGCCTGTGATTGCCGACGGCGGAATCAGGTATACCGGCGATATTCCCAAGGCTATTGCAGCCGGCGCCGACTGTGTGATGCTGGGTTCACTTCTTGCTGGAACAAAAGAATCACCGGGTGAGACCATTATCTACGAAGGAAGAAAGTTCAAATCTTACCGCGGAATGGGTTCTGTAGAAGCTATGAAACAGGGCTCAAAAGACAGATATTTCCAGGACGTGGAAGACGACATTAAAAAACTGGTTCCCGAAGGCATTGTGGGCCGTGTACCTTACAAGGGCGACCTCTACGAAAGTATCCATCAATTTGTAGGTGGTCTTAGAGCAGGGATGGGCTACTGCGGCGCAAAAGATATCGACACTTTGAAGGAAAGCGCGAAGTTTGTGAAGATCACATCTTCGGGTATCCATGAAAGTCATCCGCACAATGTAACGATCACCAAAGAATCGCCAAACTACAGCAGGTAGTTTAGGAGGTACTAAAAAGAAAAGGCTTTATCTCGAGATAAAGCCTTTTCTTTTTGCCTTTTTTGAAAGCTTATTCCTTTGGAGTGATGCCCAATTCTTTCAGCACCTTGTCTGTGATGTCATATTGTTCAGCAGCAAAGGCAAGATTATTTCCACCCGCGTGAAGGATATGCGTAAAACCCTCTTTTTCGATAACCTTGAGCATTGCCTCGTTGATCTTTTTAAAAAGCGGCTTTGTCAGCTCATTTCTCCTCATTTGTATCATCAAGGGCAGCTTTTGATTAAAGCCTTTTAAACCACTTTCGAGATTGATGATCTCTTCTTCTTTCTGCTTCTTCTCGGTTTCTGAATATTCGCTTTGTTTTTCCTGGTAAACCTTCACCAGATCCTGGTATCTCGTTACCGTACTGTCAAAGTCGTTCCTCATTTCCTGCCCGTAAGCCTGTAACTGCTCATTGACCCCGGTCATTTCGGGAAGTTGTGAAAGAATATAATCGGCGTCAATGGTTCCAACTTTGGTCTGGGCGTTCATTGAAAAGCTCAAAAGCGCAAGAATGAGTACTACTAAAATTTTTTTCATGAAAAATGTATTTGTTTTTCACAAATATAGCAGAGCCAATGGATTTCAGGCTGCTACAGGTACCAAAAATTGAATTTTAATCCTCGTATACCTGTCCGCGATGTGGTTTTAGCGCCTGTCTTGTCTTTTGCAGCTCCCCTTCATGTATCACCATATAGGCCAGGCTAAAGTTTGCAGAAATATGCTCCACCCCGGTGATATCAAGGCTAAGGTCATGGTTTTTGATGTACTCTCCCAGGTGCAGGGCATGATGCTCTGCAGTGCGAACAGCATGAGGTCCACGAAATTCCCAGATAAGCTTGATTTTTCGTTCTTCTTGTTGGTTTTCCATTTTGTATTTTCTTCGGAATATTCCTTTTCAAAAATGCTCTTTTTAAAGCCTTTTTTAGATTATACTTTTTTTTGTGATGCTTCGTTTAATGAATCAGTTGTTAAAACTGGCATAATTTATATTTTTGCCTTTAGAAAAAGGAAATTTGACACAAAGTAAAGGAATAATCGTAGCATCTCTTCTATTGATTCTGCTAACCGGCTGTAACTTTATGCAGCAGCCTGAAGAAAAGAAAACAATAGCCAGGGTAAATGACTCCTATCTCTACGAAGAAGATGTAACTTCTTTAATCTCTGAGAATACTTCCCCCGAAGACAGTGCCCTGCTCGTTTCAAACTATATCAAGCGCTGGGCTACACAGAAGTTACTTATTGACCGTGCCAAAGTAAATTTAAGCGAGACTCAACAGCAGGAGCTGGACCGGCTTGTGAAGAATTATCAAAATGAGTTGTATGCCAAGGCTTACACAGATGTTATTGTGGCAAGGGAGCTGGATACCGCGATTAGCAGAGAAGCTGCAGAAGCTTATTACGAAGAAAACGGAGAGAATTTCCTGTTAAACGAAGATCTTGTGAAGCTGCGGTACATTAACCTGTCACGTGAGAATTCCAATTTTGAGAAGATAAAAACTTTGTTTAGACGCTTTGATGAAGAGGATAAACAGGCTTTACTGGAAATGGCCATACAGTTCAACTCCTATTCTTTGAACGATTCGGTTTGGGTAAAGACCAAACAGGTCTATGACAGAATAAGACCGTTAACCCCTGAAGATAAGCCTGAATTCTTAAAAAACAAGAATTTTATGCAGCTTGAAGATTCATTAGGAGTATATTTGATTTCTGTTGAAGACGTAAAATTACGTGGTGAACAGGCTCCTCTGGAATATTCTTTGCCGGGCGTAAAACAGATCCTGCTCAACAAGAGAAAATTGGAGCTCATTAAAAAATTAGAAAAAGACATTACTCAAGATGCAATTAAAAATGACAAGTTTGAAATCTATAATTAATTCTGCAGCGCTTCTGCTGTTTACTGCAGCTGCAGGAATTCTTCATGCCCAGGAAGTGGTGGTGACCGACAGTACTGCCATTGCAGAGGTGCAGCCCGTAAAAGACACCGTAAAAACTTCAGAAAGATTTAAAGTTGATGGGGTGGCCGCCGTGGTGGGAAATTATGTGGTGCTGGAAAGTGACATTGATAAAATGTATCTTGAAATGCAAAGTCAGGGTGCCTCAATAAAAGATGTTACTCCCTGTATGCTTGCGGGCAGGTTGATGGAGAACAAACTTTACGCACACCATGCTATCCAGGACAGCCTCGTGGTAAACGATGCCGAGGTAAATGCTACGGTTGACCAGCAACTGGCATATATGTCACAGGAGCTGGGTTCTATGGAAAAAGTTCTTGCCTTCTACAAGAAAGATAATGAAGCCGAATTTCGTTCAGAGCTTTTCGAGATCAATAAACAAAACCAGTTGGCTGCCAAAATGCAGCAGAAGATTGTTGATGAGGTAGAGGTAACGCCCGAGGAAGTTCGTGAATTCTTCACCAGCATTCCCGAAGATGAACGTCCTGTTTTTGGAGATGAAGTAGAACTCGCTCAAATTGTCGTAAAACCTGAAATTCCGCAGGAAGAGAAAGACGAAATCATCAACAGGCTCAAGGAGATGAGAGAAGATATCGTGGAGAATGGTGCAAGTTTTAATACTAAAGCTGTCCTTTATTCGCAAGATCCAAGTTCAAAATCTTCCGGAGGGAAAATTTCACTGTCACGAAAAGACCCTTTTGTAAAAGAATTTAAAGATGCAGCTTTCAGCCTGCAGGAAGGAGAGGTTAGTCAGCCGTTTGAAACTGTATTTGGATTTCATATTTTAACTGTTGATAAGATTAGAGGTCAGCAGGTAGATGTAAGACATATTCTTTTGATCCCCGATGTTACTGAAGAAACCAAAGAGGCAGCATGGCAGGAAATAAGCAATGTGCGTGAGAAGATCGCCAATGGTGAACTCACTTTTGCTGAAGCAGCCAAAGAAGTTTCAGATGAAGAAGAAACCCGTGAAGGGGGAGGACAATTGGTAAACCCAACTACCGGTGATACACGTTTTGAATTGACCAAAGTTGATCCTCTTCTTTATGAGCAGGTGGTAAATCTTAAAAAAGGTGAAGTATCACAGGTGCTTACAGACCAGGATAACACCGGAAGACCGTTTTACAAGATTATTACCGTGACCAACAGGTATCCCGAACATAAGGCAAATTACGCCCAGGATTTCAATAAGATCAAAGAGCTCGCATTGCGTGACAAGCAATTGAAGGCGATTGAGAAGTGGCAAAAAGAGAAAATTGCAGAGACTTATATTAAAGTGAACGGCAAATTCAGAAATTGTGAGTTCTCAAGTAACTGGCTAAAACAGTAAAAAAAGTATGTCTGACGTTGAAGCGGTAAAGAACCTGGTCATTCGGCACCAGCAATTGCAAAAGGAGATCTCCAGGCGCATTGTTGGGCAGCAGGAGGTTGTGAACCAGATATTGCTTTCCGTTTTTTCTGGAGGACATTCTCTTTTAATAGGGGTTCCCGGGCTGGCAAAGACTCTTATGGTCAACACCATTGCCCAGGCGCTGGGGCTAAACTTTAAAAGGATACAATTTACGCCCGATCTTATGCCCAGCGACATCCTTGGATCTGAGATTCTTGATGAGAACCGGCAGTTCAAGTTCATCAAAGGCCCCGTTTTTGGAAACATTATCCTTGCCGATGAGATCAACAGGACGCCTCCTAAAACACAGGCGGCACTGCTTGAGGCTATGCAGGAAAGGGCTGTCACCGTTGCAGGACAACATTACAAGCTTGATCTGCCTTATTTTGTGCTTGCGACGCAAAACCCAATAGAGCAGGAGGGAACATATCCCCTGCCCGAGGCGCAGCTTGACAGGTTCATGTTTGCCATTAAGCTCGATTATCCATCTTTCGAGGAAGAGATAGAGGTTGTGAAAAGTACGACATCAGATGAGGAGGTGAACATAAATCCCCTTTTTACGGCCCGTGAAATTGTAGATTTTCAGCACCTCATCAGGAGGATTCCCGTTGCAGATAATGTAGTGGAGTATGCTGTTGACCTCGTGGGCAAAACAAGACCTGCAGGGGACAGGGCAACAGATTTGGTCAAGGAATTTGTAGATTGGGGTGCCGGCCCAAGGGCTTCTCAAAATCTTATTTTAGGAGCCAAAGCCCATGCTGCCGTTCATGGTAAATATTCCCCCGATATTGAAGATGTACGGGCGGTTGCCTTCGGAATTTTGCGGCACAGGGTGATCAAAAATTACAAGGCAGAGGCCGAGGGTATTTCTGAAGAGAGCATCATAAAAAGCCTTTTTTAAAGAGGGCCCGAAAAGGCCTTTTTGGCTATTTTATCTTTTTCAACTTTTTTCCAACACATCTTGTTCTTCTGCTTTTTTTGAAGCTGAAGCGATTATTTTTCCTTCCTGCTTCAGAAAAAGAAGTGGTAGGAGAAAAAATATTTTTTCACATCTCATGAATTTTTCAGTTCAAATTACCAATTTCTTATTCTGAAGATCAAAATATGCGTTGTAGTTAATTTTCAATTAAATTTATTGGGAATTGTTAAAAAATATGCATTTTATTTTCAGGTTTAGTTAGAACTTTTAATTCCAGTGGATATTTTGTAATTTTGCAGGACTTTCAGAATAAAAAACTTATAGAATATGGCTTACGATATCGATATGATCAGAAAGGTTTACAGCCAAATGTCAGAACGGGTGAATGCTGCTCGTGAGGCGGTTGGAAAACCTTTGACACTTTCAGAAAAGATCCTTTACTCTCACCTTTCAGATGGGACTCCCAAACAAAAATTCACCAGGGGGAAAGACTATGTGGAGTTTGCGCCAGACAGGATTGCCTGCCAGGACGCGACTGCTCAAATGGCTTTGCTGCAGTTCATGCAGGCGGGGAAAAAGAATGTTGCTGTGCCAACAACGGTGCATTGTGACCACCTTATTCAGGCGAAGCTTGGTGCGCAATTCGATTTGCCGAGCGCTAAAAAATCAAGTGATGAGGTTTTTGATTTTCTTGAATCTGTGTCAAATAAGTACGGCATTGGATTCTGGAAACCGGGCGCGGGAATTATTCACCAGGTTGTACTGGAGAATTACGCTTTCCCTGGAGGAATGATGATTGGAACCGATTCTCACACCGTAAACGCCGGCGGACTTGGAATGGTGGCTATTGGTGTTGGTGGTGCAGATGCGGTTGATGTAATGGCCGGAATGCCATGGGAGCTGAAAATGCCAAAATTAATAGGAGTTAAACTTACCGGAAAACTTTCTGGTTGGACTGCTCCAAAAGATGTGATCTTAAAAGTAGCAGGAATTCTTACTGTAAAAGGTGGAACGGGAGCTATTATAGAATATTTCGGGGAAGGCGCGAGATCAATGTCTGCTACCGGAAAAGGTACTATTTGTAACATGGGTGCCGAAGTTGGTGCGACTACTTCTACTTTTGGGTATGATGAGTCTATGGAGCGCTACCTGCGTGCTACCAACCGTGCAGATGTGGCAGATGCTGCCAATGAAGTGAAGGAGCACCTTACCGGTGACGATGAGGTTTATGCAAACCCTGAACAATATTTTGATGAGGTGATCGAGATCAACCTTTCTGAGCTTAAGCCTCACCTTAACGGGCCTTTTACACCAGATTTGGCTACGCCAATTTCAGAAATGGGTAAAAAGGCCAGAGAGAATGACTGGCCAATCAATGTTGATTGGGGATTAATTGGATCCTGTACCAACTCTTCATATGAAGATCTTACCCGTGCGGCTTCTATCGCGAAGCAGGCGGTAGATAAAAAAGTAAAAGCAAAATCTGATTTCGGTATCAACCCGGGATCTGAGACCATTCGTTTTACTGCGGAAAGAGACGGTTTACTTCAAATCTTCGAAGATCTTGACGCGACCATTTTTACTAATGCCTGTGGACCGTGTATAGGCCAGTGGGACAGAAGTGACCGTAAAGGGGAAGAAAAGAATACTATTGTTCACTCTTTTAACCGAAACTTCTCGAAAAGAGCCGACGGAAATCCTAACACTCACGCGTTTGTAGGTTCTCCTGAAATGGTTGCTGCGATTGCAATTTCCGGAAGACTGGATTTCGATCCAACTACCGACAAGCTTTTGAATGAAGACGGAGAATATGTGAAGCTGGATGAACCAACGGGAATTGAGCTTCCGCCAAAAGGATTTGATGTTGAAGACCCGGGATATCTTGCACCAACAGAAGATGGAGCTTCAGTAGAGGTGAAGGTTAACCCAAATTCTGAAAGACTTCAATTGCTTACACCTTTCAAGCCCTGGGACGGTAAGAACCTTATGGGTGCTAAATTGTTGATCAAAGCCTGGGGAAAATGTACTACAGATCATATTTCTATGGCAGGACCATGGTTGCGCTTTAGAGGTCACCTGGACAATATTTCCAACAACTGTCTCATTGGAGCAGTAAACGCGTTCAACAAGAAAACAAACTTTGTTAAGAATCAGCTTAACGGCGAATACGACGGTGTGCCTAATGTGCAGCGTGAGTACAAAGCTGCCGGTATTCCAACAGTAGTTGTGGGAGATCATAACTATGGAGAAGGTTCTTCAAGAGAGCATGCGGCTATGGAACCAAGGCATCTTGGAGTGAAGGTGGTGCTGGTGAAATCTTTTGCCAGGATCCACGAGACAAACCTTAAGAAGCAGGGAATGTTGGGTATTACTTTCGCGAATGAAGAGGACTACGAACTGATTCAGGAAGACGATACCTTCAACTTTATCGATCTTGAGGATTTTGCGCCAGATAAACAATTGACTATAGAAGTAGTGCATGCCGATGGTTCAAAAGATACCATTATGGCTAACCACACTTACAACCTGCCGCAAATTGAGTGGTATAAAGAAGGATCGGCGTTGAACCTTATTAAAAAGCAAAACGCAGCTTAAATAGCATTGCATTATCTTAATAAAAGACTCCCGAATTTTTCGGGAGTTTTTTGTTTTTATCTGCTTTTCTATTCTTCAGATTTTATGAAAATTGGCCAATATTCATGGTATTTTGTTAATGAGCATTCTTTTCTGTGTTAAAACTCATCTGTCGGTAAAAATCGTTTATTTTTTGGAAGACCAATGGTTTAATTACAGGTTCCATGTTTCTTCATCTTTTGGGCGCAGTTCATTTTTCCCAAAGTTTAGGTGAAACTTAACTGAATTTTAGGAATCATTTAAGGTATCAAATCATATTTTATCATTAATAGTTATATGGCTAAGTTTCTTTGAATTTATTGATCGACCTTTGTAGGTGAAGTTGGAATAACATTGAAAATTGACCATACATGAAGAACAGGATTGCCATAGGGAAAAGGATTAAGGAATTGAGGAAGAAGCATAAGTTTTCACAGTCTTATATTGCTGAAAAGCTTTTTATTTCACAGGCTGCTTATTCTCTTATTGAAAACTCCCAGAATGGAATTGTTGTAGATCATATCATAAAGCTGAGTCAGATCTATGATGTTACGACAGATTATATATTGACCGGCAATACTCTGCTGGTGAAAATCTCACCAGATAACGGTTTCCTGCCGCTTATACGCGTAGATGCCCAGGCGGGTTTTCTTAAGCATTTCCAGAAGGAGGATATGCGGGATAAACTTGATTGGTATAAAATACCCGGCTATAACGGCGGAGACAATCAAAAGCTGTTTGAGGTGGAGGGAAAAAGTATGCTTCCCACAGTTCTACCCGGGTGATATTGTCATTTGTCAGACGCAGTCAAAAAAGAACAGTGTGCTGGAAGGTTCGGTAGTGGTTGTGGTTACAAAAGATAATGTCTTTGTAAAAAGGTTATACCACGATCCAAACCCCGATTATCTTATCTTGAAAAGTGATAATCCCCAGACTTCTGAGGATGGTGAGCACAAGGTCTCCATGGCAGATGTCAATGAACTAATGATCATTCGCGGCAAGATCACTAATGTACTTACTCCACAGCACGAGGAACTGGTGTCCAACAGCAAAATTAAAGCCCTTGAAGACGCTATTGAGCTACTTAAGGAGGAGTTGTTTAACGTCAACCAAAAATTAAAGGAAATCCATCCTCTCAAATAAATTTGAAATAAAAAAAGCAGTTCAAAAGAACTGCTTTTCTTATAGTAGATGAGATACTTCGGCAATTCATGCCGAAGTATGCATCAAGTAATTCTTGCCCCCCAGTAAAAATTACTTTTATCTCATCTATTATGGTAAGGATTCTAACTTTCTTCGCTGCTTCAGTAAAACATCAACAGTGGAGGAGGGAATATTTTGATTGTACAGGATCTCGTAGTACAACTTAATATTTTTCTTTTCTTTTTCGTAACAGGCCTTATGATCTGCATCATTGAAAGTATTCCTGGCCAGGTAATCCAGTTTTAAGAATACCGGGAGAACATTTAAAACGGCTGCTCCTATTTTTGTTACCTGTAGGGAATTTTTAATATTAAAGAGGATCTTTCTTATTTCCAGTTTCGCTCGCTCCCTTATCTCAATGAGTCGGGCAATATTATCAGCTTTTTCCTTTTCCTCCCTTGGAAGATCATAATAAAGGACATAGTACATTTGTAAGAGATCATCGTTAGAAAGATCAAGCCGAAGAAGTTGAGAATAGAGCTGGAACTGCATGATGGTCTTTTCTTATAATTTCATATTATAAAAATAGAAATAAAAACATCTTCATCAACTCCTAGAGTTTTGATTAACAGAATTTTAGCTTTATTGTAAGGAAGGTTGTAAGAAAAGCAAAAATATTTAACAGCAAATCTGAGTCCGTTAAAAAGGTTCTGGTGTATTAGAATGAGAAAATGAAAAATATTCTTGAGTGGGAGCGAACTGTATTATTCTCTTCAAGGAATTTGGTAAATTTTTCCATTTAATGGATCAGTTTAAATAAACAAAGGAAACGTTATTTTGCAGGGAATAAAAAAACCCTGGAAATTCCTCTATGGATTTTCAGGGTTCCTGGGTGCCCAGAGCGGGACTCGAACCCGCACGCCCTAATGGACACATGGCCCTCAACCATGCCTGTCTACCAGTTCCAGCACCTGGGCGAAACGTTCCTCTTACTGTAGTTTCTCAAATAAGAGACTTTAAATGACTACATGAAAGATTTGAAGAATAAGAAAGTGATCTGGCTGGGGCTTCCCTTTCGACTCCCGATAGACTATGGCTGTGTGACTCAGGGACAGGCTTCTCGCCCAACAAGATCAGAACTTCATTTTGTGATCTGGCTGGGGCTTCCCTCGACTCAGCTGCGCTTCGCTCGGGACAGGCTTCTCGCCCAACAAGATCAGAACTTCATTTTGTGATCTGGCTGGGGCTCGAACCCAGGACCCTCTCCTTAAAAGGGAGATGCTCTACCAACTGAGCTACCAGATCTTTATTTTTTAAAAGAACAACAGGAAAATTTAATTTCCAATTTGTGATCTGGCTGGGCTTCCCTCGACTCTGCTTCGCTTCGCTCAGGATAAACTTCTCGCCCTAACAAGATCGGAACTTCATTTTGTGATCTGGCTGGGGCTCCCTTCGACTCCGCCTCTCGGCTTCGCTCAGGATAAACTTCTCGCCCTAACAAGATCGGAACTTCATTTTGTGATCTGGCTGGGGCTCCCTTCGACTCCGCCTCTCGGCTTCGCTCAGGATAAACTTCTCGCCCTAACAAGATCGGAACTTCATTTTGTGATCTGGCTGGGGCTCGAACCCAGGACCCTCTCCTTAAAAGGGAGATGCTCTACCAACTGAGCTACCAGATCAAAGCATTTGGCGTTTTGCTAATGCGGGTGCAAATATACTATCATTAATTTATTTTTCAAGGACAAAATGATATAAATTTGCCCGGGAATTTAATCGGGTCACAAAACCTGCTAAAAATCAAGCTTTAAAGCATGAAAATAATTTTATCTGGATACATGGGGTCGGGGAAAAGCACGGTAGGTAAGCTGCTCCAGGAGGAACTTCAAATCCCTTTTCTTGATCTCGACACAGAGATAAGCAAAATTGAAAATAGGAGTATTCAGTCAATTTTTGAAGAGTCCGGTGAGATCTACTTCAGGAAAAAGGAAACCGAAGTTCTAAACGAACTATTGTCTTCAAAGGGATCTTTTATTCTGGCACTTGGAGGAGGAACGCCCTGTTACGGAAAAAATTTGCAGCTTATAAAAGATCACCCTGAAACCAGGTTGATCTACCTGAAGACTGACCTGGATACGCTTAAAAAACGCCTTTTTGAGGAACGTGAAGAACGTCCTTTAATAACTCATCTTGATTCTCCCGAACTCCTGGAGGATTTCATACGGAAACATCTTTTTGAAAGGGCCTTTTACTACAACCAAAGCGAAATTATTGTGGAGACCAATGGGCGTACGCCGGAAGACGTAGCGAATTTAATTGTTGAGCGTCTAGACTAGCTCCACCCTTTCCTTTCCGTTCTCAAAATGAACCTTAACGGTTTCATGGATAGAAGTAGAGAGTGAAATTCCTTTAAAATCTGCTTTTACAGGGTACTTCTTATGACTCCTGTCTACCAGGACAGCTGTTTTGAATTGTTTTAGAGGTACATTGAGAAAATGTCTAACTCCGTAGATCAAAGTCGCGCCGGAATTAAGAACATCATCCACCAGAACTATTGAATGGTCCCGGTATTCTTCCGTAGACATTGAAGTTGTGATCTCGTCGAGCGGATTTTTCTTATTCACGTGTACCTCGCAGAGCTCGACTTCAAGATCTGAAATTTTTTCCAGCTCTTGCTTTAGCCTGGCTGCCAGCTCAAATCCACTTTTTGAGATCCCTGCCAGGATCACCGAGTGTTCATTCACATTGCTCTCGTAGATCTGGTATGCGATCCTCTTTACTTTGTGACCAATCTGTACGTGGTCCAGGATCAAAACAGAAGTTTTACTCATTAATCTCGTTTTTTCAAATTTAGCAAAAGATTGCTTTGATACATTTATTCGGGTTTATCTTCTTCTTCGGGAGATTCAAACCAGTCATCCAGCTCCCGCCGATCCTTTTTGGTAGGCCGGCCGGTGCCTTTCTTGCGATAGTAATCGCGGGAATATTTGAGCAGCTCCAGTTTTTCAAATTCTTCTTTTGGTGTAATATCATTGATGTAGAGGTTCACGAGCTTTGCCCCCACACGGCTTGGCGGTAGATCCAGCACCTCAATCTGGTAATTCACCTGGTTCTTCCTCACCGTGAGCTTATCTGAAGGATAGACTTCCCGGGAGGGCTTTACCACAGCCTCATCGATCCTCACTTTTCCCTGCTTGCAGGCTTCTGTAGCAATGCTCCGGGTTTTAAAGTATCGCACACACCATAAAAACTTATCTATTCTCATACTTTTTACCGTAAAACTCGTTATAACTTAAGCAAAAATACAAGAATATTGTATCTTGCCGCCCTAAATTAGCTTTTGATGAATTTGAGAAAATTTTCGCTTATCTGCCTGCTTTTTTCGGTAGGTTTTGTTTCCTGTAATAAAGATGATAAATCTGATCCTGATACTGTAGAAGTGCGGGATCGTGCCGAACAAGAAATAGCTGACCAGGAAGCTCTGGTGGAATATCTCCAAACCCATTTCTACAACTACCAGGATTTTGAAAATCCTTCGGAATCCTTCGGCTACAATATCCAACTCGATACCATTGACGAAGCTAACGCAGATAAGACTCCATTGATAGATTCAGACCTTCTGGAAACTAAAACTTATACTTACCAGGATGTAGACTATAAGATATACATCCTTAAAGTAAGAGAAGGAGTGAAAAATCAGCCAAAGTTTACAGACTCCACCTTTGTCTCATACCGCGGTGAACTGCTTGATCAATCTATGTTTGACAGTTCAGATAATCCTGTATGGTTTGACCTGGTAAGGACTGTTCCGGGTTTTGGACAGGCGTTGACTGAATTTAAGGGAGCTTCGGGATTCGAGGTGAACCCCGATAATACAGTAACTTTTAATAATGACTACGGTATTGGTGCCATGTTCCTGCCTTCGGGGCTGGCCTATTTTCAGAATTCTCCTCCCGGCATTCCAACCTACAGTCCCTTGATCTTTACCTTTAGCCTGTACGGTGTGAATGAAGCCGACCATGATGGGGATGGAATTCCATCTTACATGGAAGATCTCAACAACAATAAGATCATTACAGATGACAATACAGATGAAGATAATTATAACAATTATCTTGATCCAGATGATGACGGGGACTTCATTCCAACCAGAGAGGAAATTATCATCAACGAGGACGGAAGCATTGAATTTCCAGATAAGGACAATGACGGTACTCCCGACTATCTTGATACGGATAATTAATATTCTCCCAAAAAAGAACATAAAAAAGCCCTTTCAGATATCTTTCTGAAAGGGCTTTTTTTATGCTTAAGTTTTACTCCTATAAATTGAGGGAAAGACTAAAAATAATTTGACTGGGCCTCGCGTCAACGCGTTGTACACCATCGGGATCATTTAGATCCAATACTGCCGCTTCGTTGTCTTTTAAACCACGTTCATAACGCACATCCACGCCAAAACCGCCAAATTGTACCCCGGCACCAAACTGTGCCCCAACGGTGAATTCATTTTCTACATCGCCAAGACTTACTCCTTCAAAATCATTTTCGAGGATATACTGCAGACTGGGACCGGCAAAAACATTGACAGGGCCAATGAGATTAATTCCCACCATGACCGGCAAATCCAGTTTTTGAATACTGTAGTCGGCCTTCCTGTCATTGTATTCGTAAGAACTTTTTGTTTCGGTGTAGAGCAGTTCAGGTTTGATGAAAAATTTCGCAAATTCGGCCCTGTAGAACAGTCCTGCATGGTAGCCTGCCTTGCTGTCGCCACCTTTGACGGCGTCTTCACCCGCGCTGGTGATATCGCTGTACTCAATTTCTCCATTATCGGCATAGTTGAGCCCACCGGTGATACCAAAGCCGCTCTGGGCATAGGTGGAGGCGGTAAATAACATCAATAAGATCAAAATTCCTTTTTTCATAATTGTCTTTTTTTGGTTCTTCAAAGAAAACGTATTTGTGCGAAATATATTACCGAAAAAAGAAGACCCCTGAAAAATGTCATTTTTCAGGGGTCTCTAAAATGAGCTTTTAAGCGCTTATTTTCTCTTCATTACTTTTTCTACTGCTTTCACAATAGCTTCGGCGTTGAGCCCGTATTTTTCCATGAGCTGCTCGGGAGTTCCGCTTTCGCCGAAAGTATCCATAGTAGCAACAAATTCCTGTGGAGTAGGGTTGTGCTGTGCAAGCGTTCTTGCTACACTTTCTCCAAGCCCGCCAAGGTAGTTGTGCTCTTCGGCAGTCACGACGCATCTTGTTTTTTTGATGGAGTTGAGAATGGCTTCCTCATCAAGCGGCTTGATGGTGTGGATATCGATCACTTCAGCTTTTACGCCTCTTTCTTCAAGTTGTTCGGCAGCTAAAAGTGCCTGCCATACCAGGTGTCCTGTGGCGATGATGGTCACATCATCACCTTCGGTAAGCATATTGGCCTTCCCAATCACAAAATCCTGATCTTCCGCCGTGAAATTAGCCACTTTTGGCCTTCCGAAGCGAAGATACACCGGCCCGTCATGTTCGGCTATTGCCAGGGTCGCGGCTTTCGTCTGGTTGTAATCGCATGGGTTGATCACTGTCATGCCCGGCAACATCTTCATCATCCCGATATCCTCGAGGATCTGGTGTGTGGCACCGTCTTCACCAAGGGTGAGCCCGGCGTGAGAGGCACAAATTTTCACATTTTTGCCCGAGTAGGCGATAGACTGGCGGATCTGGTCATAAACCCTACCTGTAGAAAAGTTGGCGAAGGTCCCGGTAAAAGGAATTTTCCCACCAATGGTCATCCCGGCGGCGATGCCCATCATGTTAGCCTCGGCGATTCCTACCTGGAAAAATCTTTCAGGATGATTCTTCTGAAAATCTCCCATTTTTAAAGATCCGGTAAGATCGGCACAAAGAGCCACCACGTTAGGGTTGCTTTTTCCCAGTTCGGTAAGGCCGTCACCAAAGCCCGAACGGGTATCTTTATTTCCTGTACTTGTATATTTTTTCATGAGTTGCTTTTGTAGCTTCCGCAAAAGCGGAAAAATTTAAGATTTTGACGTACTAGTAATCTCCCAAAGTTTCGGGGTTTTGAGCAAGGGCGTTCTCAAGTTGCTCGTCGTTTGGAGCAACTCCGTGCCACTTGTGAGTATGCATCATGAAGTCTACGCCATGGCCCATCACCGTGTGCATAAGGATACAAACCGGTTTTCCTTTACCGGTGCGGCTTTTTGCCTCTTTTAATCCTGCGAGTACCTGCTCGATATTGTTTCCGTCTTTGATCTCCATCACATCCCATCCAAAAGCTTCAAATTTTGCATGCAGATTGCCCATTGGCAGCACGTCTTCGGTACAACCGTCGATCTGTTGCCCGTTAAGGTCAACTGTCGAAATGAGATTATCGACCTTATTTGCAGCTGCATACATAATGGCTTCCCAGTTCTGACCTTCCTGCAGTTCCCCGTCTCCGTGAAGAGAGTAGACCAGGTGATCATCACCATTCAGTTTCTTTGTGTTGGCAGCTCCAATGGCAACAGACATACCCTGGCCTAAAGAACCTGAAGCGATGCGCACTCCCGGCAAACCTTCGTGTGTGGTTGGGTGCCCCTGAAGTCTTGAATTGATAAGTCTAAAGGTGTTGAGCTCCTCTACAGGAAAATACCCGCTTCTTGCGAGCACGCTGTAGAAAACAGGAGAAATGTGGCCGTTAGAAAGGAAGAAAAGATCTTCCCCAATTCCGTCCATATCAAAACCTTCTTTCCTATCCATTACTTCCTGGTAAAGGACAGTGAAAAATTCGGCGCAGCCCAAAGAGCCTCCGGGATGCCCCGAATTCACCTTGTGAACCTGCCTTAAAATGTCCCTTCTTACCTGAGTGACAAAATCTTCTAGTTGTTGTGTGTTTGGCATTTGTGTTTGATTAAATGTGTTGCAAAAATACTATTTTATCAATGCTTTGAAAATCAACTCATGCCTATTCTTTTCAAAAGTTGTAAAGAATTTGAAGTTCAAAGGCAAATATGGTTCAGAAATGAAAAAAAGAGCCACAAATACACGAATGTCTTTTTAAACTATTGGCGCTTTTTTCCATTTTTTTAAGTCCTGCTCCTCAAATTGTATTTCAATTTTCTGAATACTTATCACTGAGCAGTGAACACTTAAAAATCCCTATCTTTGCGCCCATTAAAATCTTCTATGAAATTTGAATTAGCAGTTAAAGATCCCGGTAGCAAAGCGCGCGCGGGAGTTATAACTACAGACCACGGAACTATTGAAACCCCTATTTTTATGCCGGTGGGAACGGTGGCTTCGGTAAAAGGAATAAGCCAGAAAGAACTTAAGGAAGAGGTGAACCCCGATATTATTCTGGGTAACACCTATCACCTTTATCTTAGGCCGCAAACCGATATCCTCAAAAAAGCGGGTGGGCTGCATAAGTTCATGAACTGGGACAGGAATATTCTTACCGACAGTGGTGGTTACCAGGTATATTCCCTGGCCGACAGAAGAAAGATCAAAGAAGAAGGAGTTAGGTTCAAATCTCATATAGACGGTTCTTATCACAATTTCACGCCCGAAAATGTGATGGAGATCCAGCGATTGATTGGGGCAGATATTATCATGGCCTTTGATGAATGTACACCTTATCCATGTGACTACAATTATGCAAAGAATTCGATGTACCGCACCCACAGGTGGCTGGACAGGTGTATTTCACATCTGGATAAGACTCCGCCGGAGTACGGCTATTCCCAGGCACTTTTCCCGATCGTTCAGGGTAGTACTTATAAGGATCTAAGAGAGCAGTCTGCGGAATATATAGCTAAGGCAGGAGCCGAAGGGAATGCCATTGGGGGACTTTCTGTAGGAGAGCCGGCCGAAGAAATGTACGCGATGACCGAGGTGGTGACAAACATTCTTCCTGAAGATAAACCGCGATACCTTATGGGCGTGGGAACACCAATCAATATTCTGGAAAATATTGCCCTTGGAGTTGATATGTTCGACTGTGTGATGCCTACCAGGAATGCGAGGAATGGAATGCTTTTCACGGCTCACGGCACTATCAATATCAGGAACAAGAAGTGGGAAGATGATTTTTCTCCTATAGATGAATCGGGAGTCACTTATGTGGATACCTTCTATACCAAAGCTTACCTGCGCCACCTTTTTACGGTGAACGAAATGCTTGGGAAACAGATCGCGACCATGCACAATCTGGGTTTTTACCTGTGGTTGGTTCGTGAGGCCAGAAAACATATCTTAGCAGGGGATTTCGCTTCCTGGAAGAACAAAATGGTGCAACAAATGGACAAACGCCTCTAATTTGAAGATCCTCGACTGGTACATACTCAAGCGCTACCTGGGCACGTTCTTTCTGTTGCTCTTGCTGTTCATTCCCATTGGCATTACGGTAAACCTTGCCGAAAAGATCGACAAGATCCTGGAGAATGAGGTGCCGTTTATGGAAGTGGTTTCCTACTACATTGACTTTACCATCTATTTTGCCAATCTGCTGTTCCCGCTTTTCCTCTTCCTTTCAGTGATCTGGTTTACAAGCAAGCTGGCACAAAACACCGAGATTATCGCCTTTTTGAGTAGCGGGGTTTCTTTTTGGAGGTTTTTGCGTCCTTACATAATTGGAGCTACTCTTGTTTCTCTTGGTGCACTTGTTCTTGGAATGTACCTGGCTCCAAGTGCCAGCAGAGGGTTCAATGAATTCAAATACACTTACCTCAAGAGGGGTAGTGAAGTACAGGAAACCAGTGATGTCTACAGGCAAATTAATGATGATGAGTTCATTTATGCCTCCCACTTTCAACCAAGAACCAAGTCGGCCAGAAATTTTACACTGGAACATTTTGACGGAAACAAACTTTTATACAAGATAAGCGCTTCCCGGTTGCAGCTTAATGAAGATTCTACTTACACGCTCACCAACTACAACAAAAGGATCATTGGGGAGAACGGGGACAGGTTGATAAGTGAGATCAATAAAGACACTGTGCTGCCATTTGAATTTGATGAGTTGACGCCGGTTTCTTACATGGCAGAAACACTAAATTACAACGAGCTAAACGATTTTATCGAGCAGGAAAAAAGAAGAGGATCGGGAAACATCAACCGCTACATGGTAGTTGCCTACAGGCGTTGGAGCATTCCGGTTTCAGCATATATCCTCACGATTATCGCCGTTGCGGTTTCTTCTATAAAAAGAAGGGGCGGTATGGGAGTTAACCTTGCGCTGGGCATTACCCTCGCTTTCGTCTTTATTTTTATGGACAAAGTCTTTGGCACCATTGCCGAACAATCAACTTTTCCACCTCTTATCGCAGTCTGGTTCCCGAATATCATCTTCGGAATTTTAGCTGTTTATCTTCTTTATAATGCAAAACGATAAGCTGCGCAGCTACCTGCATTTTCACGTGATCGTGTTTATCTGGGGATTTACAGCCGTGCTTGGGGCGCTTATTTCTCTCGAGGCCGTGCCTTTGGTGTGGTACAGAATGCTCATGGCCAGCGGTTTTATTTTCATCTGGATCAAATGGAAGAAGAAAGACCTGAAGCTGGGGGCCAAAAGGGTGTGGGTGATGTTGATCGCAGGAGTGATCATTGCATTGCACTGGCTCACTTTCTTTGGCGCGATCAAAGTGTCCAACGTTTCTATTACTCTTGCGCTGCTTTCAACAGGTGCGTTTTTCACCTCTATCATGGAGCCTATTTTCTACAAAAGAAAGCTCATTTGGTATGAAGTGCTTTTTGGGCTTATCGTCATTTTTGGGCTGTATATTATTTTTCAGTTCGAAACCGAATATCTTTTAGGAATTGGTCTGGCTCTGCTTTCAGCATTTCTTTCGGCTGTTTTTTCGTTGATCAACGGGAAACTGGCCCAGCGGGAAGATGCTTCAGTAATCTCATTTTACGAGCTGCTCACAGGCGCAGGGGCCATCACTCTATATCTTTTGCTGTTGTCTTTCTTCGGAAATGCTTCGGAAGGATTTTCCGCAGAGTTTTTCAACGTTTCAGCGTCAGACTGGGGTTATCTGTTTATTCTGGCTTCAGTTTGTACGGCCTATGCTTTTATAGCTTCCGTAGCAGTCATGAGGCATTTGAGCCCGTATACGATCATGTTGACCATTAACCTCGAACCGGTCTACGGCATTCTGCTTGCCTTCTGGATCTTTGGCAGTGATGAGAAAATGAGTTCGGGTTTTTATTACGGCGCAGTTATCATTCTCACCACCGTGATCATGAACGGTATTCTCAAGACGAGGAGAAAAATTAAAAGACAAAGGAAAAGCTCCTTTTAAAGTTGTTATATTTGTAAGCTGATTTTAAATTAAACCGCATAACTCCCTATGGAATATTTAGATTTTGAATTACCTATAAAAGAGTTGGAAGAACAGTACCAGAAGGCCTGTGCTATTGGAGAAGAGAGTGAAGTTGATGTTTCGGCTACATGTAAGCAGATCGAAAAAAGGCTGAATGAGACCAAAAAAGAAATATACAAGAATTTGACTGCCTGGCAGCGCGTACAGCTGTCGAGACATCCAAACCGCCCATATACGCTCGACTATATCAACGCTATCTGCGGAAAATCTTTCCTTGAGCTGCATGGCGACCGAAATGTGAAAGACGACAAAGCCATGATTGGCGGCCTTGGAAAGATAGGTGATCAAAGTTTTATGTTTGTAGGGCAGCAAAAAGGTTATAATACCAAAACGAGACAGTATCGCAACTTTGGAATGGCCAACCCCGAAGGTTACCGCAAGGCCCTGAGGTTGATGAAATCTGCCGAAAAATTTGGCCTGCCCGTTGTTACTTTTGTAGATACCCCGGGAGCATATCCTGGACTTGAAGCTGAAGAAAGAGGCCAGGGCGAAGCCATTGCACGGAATATTCTTGAAATGACCCGCCTTAAAGTGCCGATAATTGTAGTGATCATTGGTGAAGGAGCCAGTGGTGGCGCATTGGGGATTGGAGTGGGAGACAAGGTGTTGATGTTGGAGAATACCTGGTATTCTGTGATCTCGCCGGAGTCTTGTTCCTCGATCCTGTGGAGAAGCTGGGAGTACAAGGAAAAGGCTGCCGATGCTTTAAAGCTTACCGCCAAAGACATGAAGAAGCAGAAATTGATCGATGAGATCGTAAAAGAACCGCTTGGCGGAGCGCATAGCGACAGGGAGAAGACTTTCGAAACTGTCAAAAATGCCATTTCTGAAGCCTATGATGAATTTAAAAACTTATCACCAGAAGAACTCGTGAAGAACCGGATGGAAAAATATTCTTCGATGGGTGTCTTCAAAGGATAATCATATAAGGAATAACTGCTGATTATAATCCGAAGCGGGAGCTTCGGATTTTTTTGGCCTTATCAACAAAAAAAGAAAGTTTTCAACAGTTAAAATGTTCATAACCTGTGAACTAAGACAACCGGTTTTCAGGAAGGTTCTAAATTCAATTTTTCTACATTCGCTACATGGAAAAAGCCAAGTCTCCCCAAAATTACAATTACAGCCCGGGCAATGTTATTAGTCTGGAAAAAGGAAAAATTCCGCCTCAGGCAGTTGATTTAGAGGAAGTTGTCCTTGGGGCAATGATGATCGATAAAAAAGGTGTTGATGAAGTTATCGATATTTTAAATCCCGACGTCTTCTATAAAACCGCCCATCAATATATTTTTGAAGCCATCTTTAAGCTGTTCGAAAATTCAGAGCCGGTTGACTTATTAACGGTTTCCAACCAATTGCGAAAAGATCAGCGGCTGGAGCAGGTGGGTGGTGACTTTTACCTGGTGCAACTCACTCAAAAAGTGTCTTCTTCGGCACATATTGAATTTCACGCGCGCATCATTTTGCAAAAGCATATACAGCGCAGCCTTATTAAAATTTCCAACGAGATCATTGAGCAGTCATATGATGAAACCACAGATGTTTTTGACCTTTTAGACACCGCCGAGACCAAACTCTACGAAGTGACACAGGGGAATATCAAGCGTTCTTCAGAAACTGCGCAGGAGCTGGTAATGCAGGCAAAAAAGAAGATTGAGGAAATTTCAAATAAATCGGGACTTTCCGGAATTCCTTCAGGTTTTGAGAAACTCGATACCCTTACTTCCGGCTGGCAGCCCAGTGACCTTGTTATTGTAGCGGCCCGTCCGGGTATGGGAAAAACGGCTCTGACCTTATCTATGGCACGAAATATTGCTGTAGGACAAAATATTCCTGTAGCTTTTTTCTCGCTGGAGATGTCTTCAGTACAGTTGATCACGCGTTTGATCTCTTCAGAAACCGGACTTTCTTCGGAAAAATTACGTACCGGAAATCTGGAAAAACACGAATGGGAGCAGCTTAACGTGAAAGTAAAAGGACTTGAAAAAGCACCGCTTTTTATAGATGATACGCCTTCGCTTTCCATTTTTGATCTCAGGGCAAAGGCCCGAAGGCTTTCCTCTCAACACGGCATCAGGTTGATCGTGATCGATTACCTGCAGTTAATGACCGCCGGCGGAAGCCAGAAAGGCGGGAACCGTGAACAGGAGATCTCTACCATTTCCCGAAACCTGAAGGCCCTTGCAAAAGAACTCAACGTTCCGGTGATCGCCCTGTCACAGCTGTCGCGTGCAGTGGAAACCAGGGGAGGCTCAAAAAGACCACTTTTGAGTGACCTTAGGGAATCTGGTGCGATCGAGCAGGATGCGGATATCGTTTCCTTCATCTATCGACCAGAGTACTATAAGATCGAGGAATGGGATGATGAAGAAAGAACTCCTACAGACGGGCAGGCAGAATTTATCGTGGCTAAACACAGGAATGGTGGGTTAGAGAATATTAGGTTGAAATTCATAGGGCATTTAGGTAAATTTGATAACTTAGATGACTTTGATTCTCCTTCAGAATTCTACTCGAAGATGAATGATGATGAATCTGGGGACGCAGGGTTTAATACCGGCCACTTACCAAGCGCCGATGAGGCTTTTGGTAGCTCGATGAATGATTTTAATGATGATAATGACGTGCCTTTTTAATCGTATTTTTAAAAACCTGCAACCAACGGGTTCACTATTTACTGCAAATAAAACATCAAGAACCGGGACTGAAAATTCTTTCAGTCCCGGTTTTTTATTGGTACCAAAAAGGGCATTTTTGAGTCTGCTTCTTTTACTGTTTTCGTTTTCAGGTTTCGCCTCGCAAATTCTTATTCCCATGGATGCAGAGACACAGCAAAACCATCTCAAGGCTTACGGGATCACCTACTGGGAATTAGCGAAAGGTATTAAAGTACAGTGGTTGCTCAATTATCGTGGCGGCTCATTTCTCATGCCCGATTCTGATGCGCTTCGGAAGGAGTGCCAGATTAGGGGAGTTTCTTTTGAGGTAATTAGCGACAGTAAGACCGAAGAAATTCTGGAGGAGATCAGTAGTCCGTCTCGAAATATGGAAGCAGTGCTTTTGGAAAAGGCGCCAAAAATAGCAGTTTACAGCCCTCAGGATAACAGCCCGTGGGATGATGCCGTGACCATGGTCCTCACCTATGCCGAAATTCCTTACGAAACAATCTATGACGAGGAGGTGCTTAATGATGCCTTGTTGTTGTTCGACTGGCTGCACTTGCATCACGAAGATTTCACCGGCCAATATGGCAAATTTTACCGTAGCTACCGCACCGCCCCCTGGTATATTGAGGATAAAGAAAATGCTGAGGCTTTGGCGTCAAAGCTTGGCTACGACAAAGTTTCCGAAGAAAAACTAGCTGTTGCACTGAAGATTAGGGACTATGTCGTCGGTGGCGGCTTCATGTTTGCTATGTGCAGCGCGACCGACAGTTTTGATATCGCGCTAGCCGCCGAAGATGTCGACATCGCCGAAGCAATGTTTGACGGAGACCCCAGCGATGCCGACTACCAGAATAAGATAGATTACAGCAAGACTTTTGCCTTTACAGACTTTACCCTGGAACGGGACCCGATGGTCTATGAATTTTCGTCTATTGACATGACTGCGAAAAGGAGGATTCCAATGGACGCTGATTACTTTACGCTCATGGAATATTCGGCTAAGTGGGATCCCATTCCAACCATGTTAACCCAAAATCACACGATGCTGGTAAAGGGTTTTATGGGTCAAACAACTTCTTATGATCCTGCGACAATTAAGCCTACTGTGCTGGTGATGGGGGAGAGCAAGATCAACGGGGAAGCCCGCTATATCCACGGAATCAAAGGCAACGGTTTTTTTACCTTTTACGGAGGTCATGATCCCGAAGATTATCAGCACATGGTAGGTGATCCCAAGACAGAACTCGAACTGCATCCCAATTCCCCGGGCTATCGTCTAATCCTGAACAACGTTTTGTTTCCCGCGGCCAAGAAGAAAAAGCAGAAAACCTAGGCAAATCCCAGACTTCAAATTCCAAGCTCCAAATTCCAAATTCCAGAGACTTAAGCTTCCATTGCTCTTGGGAGGAGCAGCTTAGTGCGCTTTGTGTGAAACCGACGGCTAATTAATCTTGTTTGTTCCATAAAAAGTTTAACTTGAATTATCTCAAGTCTACCTTCTAAGATTTAAAGTCAAATAATGAAAATCGATTCTCACGTACATTTCTGGAAATACGATCCGCAAACCTATTCCTGGATTCCCGATGAGATGGGAAGTATCAGAAAAGACTTTTTACCTGAAGATCTTGAACCGCTGCTTACAAAGAACGGTTTCGACGGCTGTATTGCAGTCCAGGCCGACCAAAGCGAGGAGGAGACCGTGAAGCTGCTGGAGATTGCCAATACTTATAGCTTTGTCAAAGGAGTGGTCGGCTGGGTAGATCTTTCTGCTGAAAATGTTGCAAATCGTCTTGAATTGTATTCAAGAGATCCTTTTTTAAAAGGTGTCCGTCAAACAGTATGGGATGAAAAAGGGGAATTTATGCTGGCTCCGGAATTTCAAAATGGAATTGCAGCCTTGCAGGATCATAATTTGGTTTATGAAATCCTTGCTTTTGATTACCAGTTAGCTTCGGCAGTTGAACTGGTGAAAAAGTTTCCAGATCAAAAGTTCGTCCTGAATCACATGGGAAAACCAAACGTTTCTGAAGTTATTTCTTCGGAATGGAAGCAAAACATAAGAAAGCTGGGTGAACTGCCGAACGTGTATTGCAAAATTTCAGGATTGTTTACACAGGCACAAGACCTGCAATGGGAAACAATCGATTTTTCTCCTTTTTTAGAGGTTGTTCAGCATGCATTTGGTGATGATCGGCTGATGTTCGGTTCAGACTGGCCGGTGAGTACAACCGCGGCTTCATATGAACAGACTGTTGAACAAGTAAAAAGTCATTTCCCAGAAGCAAGTCTTGAGAAGATTTTAGGAGAAAATGCCCGGGCTTTTTATAATTTGTTAGGTGTCAAAAATGAGATTTTATGAGCACTTTTTTTCAGAAGGAAATAAAACTGAAAGCCCGCTCCCGCGGTTTTCACCTGGTAACAGATGAAATCCTGCAGCAATTGCCGGAGCTAAAGGATTTTAAAACCGGAATTTTGCAGGTCTTTATAAAACATACTTCCGCCTCCCTGACCATCAACGAAAACGCCGATCCTACGGTAAGGGATGATTTTGAGAGCCACTTTAATAAAATGGTTCCCGAGAATCAGCCGTATTACAAGCATACCTTAGAAGGCTCCGATGACATGCCCGCGCACATCAAAGCTTCTTTACTGGACACTTCCTTACAAATTCCAATAACCAATGGCTACCTGAACCTCGGCACCTGGCAGGGAATTTACCTTTGTGAGCATCGCGACCACGGCGGCAGCAGAAAATTGCTACTCACGATAATGGGAGAAAAATAATTCTTTGCTGTCATTCGCACGCAGGAGGAATCTCTGAAAAATTTCAAATTTCAAATTCCAGATTCCAAATTCTAGATTGAAGGAGTGTCAAAAAAAACTTTTTTAAAGCTCCTTGTGATTTGGTGCTTGAAAATTGGTGCTTCACCTATGAGATTCTTCACTCCACTGCGCTTCGTTCAGAAGGACATTGTGCTCGTGATCTTCCCCTCCCGGGAGGGGTGTCCGGAGGACGGGGTGGGAAGAAGACCCCTATAAAAAACAAAAATCCCGCTCTTTCGAACGGGATCTTCTATAAGTGAGATAAAATTTTTATTTATTTTACTTTGTTGACGATAGCTTCGAACGCCTCTGGGTGGTTCATAGCCAAATCTGCAAGCACCTTACGGTTCAATTCGATTCCACTGGCTTTTACTTTCCCCATGAACTGAGAATAAGACATTCCGTGCATACGGGCTCCTGCGTTGATACGCATGATCCAAAGTGAACGGAAGTTTCTTTTCTTGGTCTTACGGTCTCTGTAAGCATATAGCATTGCTTTGTCAACCGCGTTTTTAGCTACTGTCCAAACGTTTTTACGACGTCCAAAGTAACCTTTTGCTTGCTTAAGAACCTTTTTTCTTCTGGCTCTCTTCGCAACTGAATTTACTGATCTTGGCATAATTTTGAAATTTTTTTGTAGCAGGCGTATCCAATTAATTCAGAATATCGAATCCTGAATTTTGAATTCTTTTATTGGCCCAACTCCAGGGTTATTAAATTTGATAAACCATCAAAGGTTCAATTACTTCAAACGTAATTGAAGTTTGATATTATTCTCGTCTGCCTCATGCACCAAAGTGCTGTGAGTCAGGGCAAGCTTTTGTTTTTTAGTCTTCTTTGTCAAGATGTGACTTTTAAACGCATGCTTTCTTTTGATCTTTCCGGTACCGGTAAGCTTGAAACGCTTCTTAGCACTGGATTTTGTCTTCATTTTAGGCATTGTGTCCTTCTTTTTACTTATCTCACTTATTATTGTATAACCGAAAGTGCTTTTTCACAAGCACTTTGGCTGTTATTTCGATTTCTTAGGAGAGATGAACATGGTCATTCGCTTTCCTTCAAGCTTAGGCATTTGTTCAACTTTACCAAGTTCTTCTAAATCCTGTGCCAGGCGAAGTAAGAGAATTTCTCCCTGCTCCTTAAACACGATAGATCTACCTTTGAAGAAAACGTATGCTTTTAATTTTGCACCTTCCTTTAGGAATTTCTCCCCGTGCTTTTTCTTAAACTCATAATCGTGATCATCGGTATTTGGACCAAAACGGATCTCTTTTACAACCACCTTGGTTGCTTTGGCCTTTAAGACTTTGTCTCGCTTCTTCTGTTCGTAGAGGAACTTCTTGTAGTCCATCACTTTCGCAACAGGTGGCTTGGCGTTTGGAGAGATCTCCACCAGGTCAAGCTCCTGTTCTTCAGCAATGGCTAAAGCTTTTTTGAGTGGGTAAACACCCATCTCAACGTTGTCTCCTACAAGGCGAACTTCTTCCGCGCGAATTTTACCGTTTATTCTATGCGGATCTTCCTTGATTTCTCTAAGCGGTCTTCTTGATCTTTTTCTTCGTATTGCTATGGCTCAAAAATTTTAATTAAACTTCGAATTGTTTTAAAGTACTATTTACTTCGTTCTTTATTATTTGGGCAAAATCTTCCACTGACATTGTGCCAAGGTCGCCTTCCCCGTGTTTACGTACAGAAACCGTTCCATTCTCTGCTTCCTGTTCTCCAACAATCAGCATGTAAGGAGTTTTGCCTACTTCAGCTTCCCGAATCTTCTTTCCAATGGTTTCGTTTCGGTTGTCCGTAAGGGCGCGAATTTCGTGATTTTCCAGTAAAGTTAAAACTTTTTTACTGTAATTTTCATATTTCTCACTGAGAGAGAGAATAATAGCCTGCTCCGGCATCAGCCAAAGCGGGAAATTACCTCCGGTATGCTCCAAAAGTATGGCTACAAAACGTTCCATACTTCCAAAAGGCGCACGGTGGATCATTACCGGGCGGTGCATCTCGTTGTCGCTACCTTTATAAGTAAGGTCAAATCTTTCAGGCAAATTGTAATCTACCTGAATTGTTCCCAGCTGCCATTGTCTTCCCAGCGCGTCTTTCACCATGAAGTCCAGCTTGGGACCGTAGAATGCAGCTTCACCCGTTTCTACAACATAATTGAGTCCTTTTTCTTTAGCCGCGTTAATGATGGCATTTTCAGCTTTCTCCCAGTTTTCGTCAGATCCTATATATTTCTCCTTCTTCTCGGGGTCTCTCAAAGATACCTGTGCGGTAAAGTTTTCGAAACCTAAGGAATTGAATACATATAAGGTAAGGTCGATTACCTTTTTGAACTCCTCATCCAACTGGTCCGGAGTACAGAAGATGTGTGCATCATCCTGGGTAAAGCCGCGAACACGGGTCAATCCGTGCAGCTCTCCACTCTGTTCATAGCGGTAAACAGTTCCGAATTCCGCAAAACGCTTCGGAAGATCTTTATAGCTCCAGTGCCCATTATTATAGATCTCGCAGTGGTGCGGGCAGTTCATTGGCTTCAGTAGAAATTCCTCTCCTTCGTTCGGAGTCTTAATAGGTTGGAAGCTGTCCTCTCCATATTTAGCATAGTGGCCCGAAGTCACATAAAGTTCCTTCTGTCCAATATGCGGAGTCACCACCATTTCATAACCTGCTTTTTTCTGGGCTTTCTTCAGGAAGTTTTCAAGTCGCTCTCTTAGCGCAGCCCCTTTCGGAAGCCATAATGGCAGTCCCTGCCCAACTTTTTGAGAGAAAGTGAAGAGTTCCAGTTCCCTTCCCAGTTTTCGGTGATCCCTTTTCTTCGCTTCCTCAAGCAGCTCAAGATATTCCTTCAGGTCCTTCTGCTTCGGAAACGAGATTCCATAGACCCTTGTCAACTGCGGATTTTTCTCGTCACCTCTCCAGTAAGCCCCGGCTACACTCATTAACTTGACTGCTTTAATAGGAGCAGTGTTAGGAAGGTGCCCCCCGCGGCAAAGATCAGTGAAGGTGTCGTGGTCACAAAAAGTGATCGTTCCGTCCTCCAGGTTCTCTATGAGTTCTACCTTAAAAGGGTTGTTTTCACGTCTATAGTAACCAAGCGCTTCCTCTTTAGGGACAGAGCGCATGTTGAAGTCATGCTTTCCGCGTGCGATTTCCAGCATTCGGTCTTCGATCTTTTTAAAGTCGTTTTCAGAAATTTTGTGGTCGCCAAAATCGACGTCGTAATAGAACCCGTTCTCGATCGCCGGTCCTATAGTAAGTCTGGCGCCGGGATAGAGATCCTGAATGGCCTGTGCCATCACGTGGGAAGAAGAATGCCAAAAAGCCTTTTTCCCCTCATCATTATTCCACGTATATAAAGTAAGACTGCCGTCTGTATATAAAGGAGTGGTGATTTCAACGGTATCGTCGTTGAATTTGGCCGATAGCACATTCCTGGCCAGGCCTTCACTAATGCTTTTGGCGACTTCCAGCGGAGTAGTGCCTTTTTCAAACTCTTTTATACTGCCGTCGGGCAAAGTAATCTTTATCATAATTCCTTATTAAGCTGCAAAGATAATAGGATAATGGGTGCTTTACAATACTATATTATATATGAGTAATTTTTCTTTTGTCTTTTGGGCGTTCCCACCTTCGCTAAAGCTTGTGAGCTTGTTTGCCGCAGCTTTAGCGAAGGCGGGTCGCGTGTTTCGCTGTATTTTTAAAGCGCCTTATGTGCAAGCGCTTTAAAAGATGCCGCTTCACCCGCTAACGCAAAACAAAGTACGAAGGAAGAAGTACGAAATTAGAAGTATCCAATGAACCTTAAAGAATAGGTTTTTAAAGGCTCAGTTATATTTCTAACTTCTACCTTCGTAAATTTTATTTTTTAAATCCTTTCAAAAATGTCATTTTCAGGCCCTTATCTTTTGGGGTCTCAAAAATGTGAAAAAAAGGCTAAAATATTTTGTGTTGGCACTTGCGGGATTGAAAAGAGGGCGTATATTTGCAGCCGCTTTGAGAAACAACAAACGGGTTTAGATTCGGGTTGTGAGTCCAGTAAAGACGCGGTCTCGAAGCAAAAAGTTCTCTGAAAATATTTTGAAATTTTGTTTGGAAACGATTAAAAAAAGGTTGTAGGTTTGCAGCCGCTAAGAAGTTCTTGCTTATCTAAGATAGGGCAGGCGCTTCAAAGCAAAAAGCGCCCGCCTAAAACGGTTGGCAGGTTCTCTTGAAAAAAGATTAAAATTTTTTTTGTTTTGAATAAGAAAAAGGTTGTAAGTTTGCAACCGCTTTCACGACAAAATAAGTTCTGGAGAGAACGAAAAAAAATAAAATTTTTTTCTTGTCAGTTTGAAAATCGGTTGTATATTTGCAGCCGCTTAGAACACGAGCGCAGCCCGCCTGAGACGGCCGGCAAGTTCACCAAAACATACTGAAAACAAGATCCCGGGACGGGTAATAAAAGAAAGGTTCGAGTCCTTTAATCTTAACAAAGAATGCTTCTTCCGGAGACGGAATGATCCTCACCCTTTAGGGGGAGGTGCCGAAGGCGGAGGGGGCGAGTTCATTGACATATTGAATTGACAGCGCGTATGTTGTTTTTATAAGCAACAAATGCAAATAAGAATTAAGACTAGAAGAACGTTTTGAGCTTTATCCTGAATTTATTTGTTTCAGGATAGAGAGGAATTCCTTAGTAATTGTTATATTATTTAAGATTTAACGATGAAGAGTTTGATCCTGGCTCAGGATGAACGCTAGCGGCAGGCTTAACACATGCAAGTCGAGGGGTAACAGGGTGCTTGCACCGCTGACGACCGGCGCACGGGTGCGTAACGCGTATACAATCTACCTTTTACAGGGGCATAGCCCGGGGAAACCCGGATTAATATCCCATGGTATCATTTAGTGGCATCACTTGAATGATTAAAGCTTCGGCGGTGAAAGATGAGTATGCGTCCTATTAGTTAGATGGTAAGGTAACGGCTTACCATGACTTTGATAGGTAGGGGTCCTGAGAGGGAGATCCCCCACACTGGTACTGAGACACGGACCAGACTCCTACGGGAGGCAGCAGTGAGGAATATTGGACAATGGGCGAGAGCCTGATCCAGCCATGCCGCGTGCAGGAAGACTGCCCTATGGGTTGTAAACTGCTTTTATACGGGAAGAAACACTCCCTCGTGAGGGAATTTGACGGTACCGTACGAATAAGGATCGGCTAACTCCGTGCCAGCAGCCGCGGTAATACGGAGGATCCAAGCGTTATCCGGAATCATTGGGTTTAAAGGGTCCGCAGGCGGGTTAATAAGTCAGTGGTGAAAGTCTGCAGCTCAACTGTAGAATTGCCATTGAAACTGTTAACCTTGAGTAATTATGAAGTGGTTAGAATATGTAGTGTAGCGGTGAAATGCATAGATATTACATAGAATACCGATTGCGAAGGCAGATCACTAATAATTTACTGACGCTGATGGACGAAAGCGTAGGTAGCGAACAGGATTAGATACCCTGGTAGTCTACGCCGTAAACGATGGTTACTAGCTGTTCGGATCAATTGAGATCTGAGTGGCTAAGCGAAAGTGATAAGTAACCCACCTGGGGAGTACGTTCGCAAGAATGAAACTCAAAGGAATTGACGGGGGCCCGCACAAGCGGTGGAGCATGTGGTTTAATTCGATGATACGCGAGGAACCTTACCAGGGCTTAAATGTAGTCTGACAGGGGTGGAAACACCCCCTCCTTCGGGCAGATTACAAGGTGCTGCATGGTTGTCGTCAGCTCGTGCCGTGAGGTGTCAGGTTAAGTCCTATAACGAGCGCAACCCCTGTTGTTAGTTGCCAGCGAGTCAAGTCGGGAACTCTAACAAGACTGCCGGTGCAAACCGTGAGGAAGGTGGGGATGACGTCAAATCATCACGGCCCTTACGTCCTGGGCCACACACGTGCTACAATGGTAGGGACAGAGAGCAGCCACTGCGCGAGCAGGAGCGAATCTATAAACCCTATCACAGTTCGGATCGGAGTCTGCAACTCGACTCCGTGAAGCTGGAATCGCTAGTAATCGCATATCAGCCATGATGCGGTGAATACGTTCCCGGGCCTTGTACACACCGCCCGTCAAGCCATGGAAGCTGGGGGTACCTGAAGTCGGTCACCGCAAGGAGCCGCCTAGGGTAAAACTGGTAACTGGGGCTAAGTCGTAACAAGGTAGCCGTACCGGAAGGTGCGGCTGGAACACCTCCTTTCTAGAGATTTGCTTCTCTTAATAGAAGCAAACGCAATTACGACATAAGGAGCCTTGAAAAAGAAGTTTGAAGCTTCTTTTGGTCTTAATTCCTGTCAATTTAATTAATAATAGATATGAGATATTAGATTTGAGATATGAGATGAGCGAGATTGTAAAT
>CAVUAU010000017.1:0-80000 GCA_963739625.1 uncultured Flavobacteriaceae bacterium | reverse complement strand
GTAGCTTCATAAACTTCGTCTTCGTATGTGATGATCAGTTTATATTGCGCCCCCGGACGAGGCTCAATTTCCTCATTTTTGAAGAGGCCGTCTTTAACTTCCTCAAAAACATATTCTGTGCCCGCTTCATCAAAAACTGAAACCGTAGCTTCCTTTGCCGGAGGAGTTTCAGAATCAAAAAAGGGAGCAGTAGTGGTAAGCTTCACATATTGCTCATTTTGGACAACATCTATATCCCACAGCAGGGATGCCTCTACCACAAGTCTTGGCTCAGCTTCCTCCAGCTCCACATCTACCACATCCTCGCAGGAAAAGAAACTTCCGGCAAGCAACATCAAAAAAAGCATTTTTGGCACCTTCATCATTTCTAAAATTTAAAGTTATAGGTCACAGACGGCACGATCCCGAATATTGACAGGCGAACTGCCTCATTGTTCCCTGTATCCTCATTTTTCCTGAAGCTCATTGAAACAGGGTTTTTCCTGCTGTAAACATTGTACAGGCCAAAGTTCCAGGATGATTTCCAGCTGTGGTTGCTTTGATTATAAGGTGTCAAAGTAGCCGAAAGATCCAACCGGTGATAGGCCGGTAACCTATTGCTGTTCCTATTTGAATATACTGGAATAGTCAAATTTTCAAACCTGTACTGGCCCTTAGGATAGGTTGTAGGTAGCCCTGTCTGAAAAATGAAATTCGCATTAAAAGTCCATTTTTTGTTGAGCTCATAAGCGCCTGTAATAGAAATGTCATGTGTCTTATCATAAGGAGTGGGGTACCAAACCCCATTATTAATTCCGGGTTCGATAGAGGTCCTTCCCGGGGTTTTTTGTTCAGAGCGGCTAAGGGTATAAGCCATCCATCCTGTAAATCTTCCCTTGTTCTTCTTAAAAAGCAGCTCCAGCCCATAGGCCCTTCCTTTCCCCGGCAGTACCACCTGTTCAATGGCATCATTGGCGATAAGATCGGCCCCGTCAATATAATCGATCCTGTTGTCGAGTGCCTTATAGAAAGTTTCCAGCTCGAGAGTGAATTTTTGATCTTTAAAACTTCGGAAGTACCCCAGTGCAACCTGGTCTAGTAACTGCGGATCAATATACCGGCCGCTTGGTGCCCAAACATCTAGCGGAGTGGGAGAACTGGTATTGGTGATAAGATGCAGGTATTGGACCATTCGGTTGTAACTAAGTTTGACCGATTGATCATCGTTAAAACTATAAGCCAGGGAAAGTCTTGGTTCAGGATTTAGAAAAGAACGCTCCACCTTTGAACGACTCAGGTTCTTTGTGCCTATTGGCATCGCCTTTTCATAAATACCGAATTTCTGGTTGTAGCTCACCGGTTCTTCATTTGCGTACAAATTGAGCTGCTCCTGTCCAAACCTTAAAAAATTGCTTATCCGCAGGCCGTATTCTGCGGAAAATGCTTCAGAAATTTGATGTTCCACCGATAGATACGCGGCAGTTTCCAGGGCATACTTTTTTATGAGCTGCGACCTGATGATCCCCGAACTCTCTGAATTTGGTTCAATCTCCCCCGGATTGAATTCGTAAGAAGTACCCTGTATTCCGTAGTCAAGGCTAACGTTCTGATTTACGAAATGCTCTACATCGTACTTTAGGTTAAAATTCTTGATCCCGCTGTTCCAGTTGAAGCCAACAAAATCCAATGTTAATCCATAATAGTAGTCACTGTAGATGAGCGAAAGATTGCTGAAGATGTTGTCCTTTAGTACATGGTTCCATCTCAGGTTGAAAACAGCATTGCCATAGGTGTTTTTAAAACTTTCATTGATGTTGAAAACATCACGGCCAAAATAACCCGAAAAGAGCAAGCGGTTGTTTTCGTTCAACCTGTAATTAATCTTCGTATTGAGGTCGTAGAAATAAGCCGAATTAGGATTATCGGTCAATTTAAGGAAGAGATGAGCATAAGAACTGCGACCGCCCACCAGGAAGGAGCTTTTGTCTTTTACCAACGGCCCCTGTGCAAGCAGCCGGCTTGAAATTAACCCTATGCCCCCGTTAGCTTCAAATTTGTTGCTGTTCCCGTCTTTCTGATAAATATCAAGCACAGACGATACTCTGCCGCCATATTCCGCAGGGATGCCGCCTTTATAGAGCTTAAGGTTTTTAATAGCATCTGGATTAAACACTGAAAAAAGCCCAAACAGGTGACTGGCGTTGTAAATAGTCGCTTCGTCCAAAAGGATAAGATTTTGATCTGCTGCACCTCCCCGAACATTGAAGCCAGATGAAGCTTCCCCGGCATTTGAAACTCCGGGTAAAAGTAAAAGTGATTTTACAACATCCACCTCTCCAAATACAACAGGCAACTGCTGTATTGTAGCAATTTCCAGCCTGTTGACGCTCATTTCTGGTCGGGAGATCCTTAAGCGTTCTGGATCTTCAACGAGCACTACTTCTTCAAGGGTTTCAGAAGTAGGGAGCAATTCAAAATCAATAATGGTGTCTCGTAATATTTCTAAAGCTTGTGTAATACCGGCATATCCCAAATAAGAAATTTGTATTTCGTGTTTTCCCTGAGGAACCTTTATGGAGTAAAATCCATAAGAGTTGGTGACGGTGCCGGTTTGCAACCCGGGAAATAAGACATTCACCCCGCTCAGGGTTTCATTGTTCTCAGCGTCTTTTATGCTGCCATGAAGAATAAAATTCTCCTGAGCCTGCAATAAAAGCGGAAAAATTAAAAGCAGGACGCAAATGTGTTTTTTCAATTCCGTAGAAAGTTATTAAAGTGACTGATGGGCTAATCGAACAGAGCCTTCATAACCGTCGAAATTCCTTTGAACATGAGAAATACTGCGGCAGCCATAGCTAATATGGCGAGGATGAGAATGGGAATGAACAAAGCGTGCTCCTGGTTTTTGAAAGAACTAAAAAGAACCACTGGTCCTATAAAAGAAAGGGGAAGGGCACCTGCAAGGAACTTTAAACCTTTCATCAACTGGTGTTTGTTGGTGTGCTTCATGTTGTTGGGCTAAAGATCAAAGATACTCATTCTGTGGCTCCCGATAAGAAACCGGCTCTTGTTAAGATTTATAGATTTTTTATTGATAATTTATTTCGGGTCTGTTCGCTTGACAAAAATATTTATATTTATTGTTCCTCTAAAAATTTGAATTTTAGCAGGTTATAATTATGGAGACAAAATTAGTGTGAATTTAACAAACCACCATCTCTTTTATGTTTAAATTTACACAATATTTTTTAAACAATGAATCAGTTTTCAATATCTCAGCTTGCCCAATTCTCCGGAATTAAAGCTCATACCATTCGTATTTGGGAGCAACGTTATCATGCCCTTCAACCAAACCGAAGTGAAGGAAATACCCGGTACTATGACGGGGAGCAATTGCGCCGGCTTTTAAATATTGTTAGCCTTACGGGTACGGGAGAAAAGGTTTCCAGCCTTTGTTCTAAGAGTGACGAAGAGCTGTTTAGGCTGGTGGAGGAATATGCCCCCGGTGCAGAAAGGCAAACAGATTACCAGTATTTCGTGAGTCAGTTGATCTCTGCAGGAATGACCTACGACGAATTCAACTTTCACAAGATTTTTTCTCACTGCCAGTTGCGATTCGGACTTCATAAAACCTATAAACAGGTGATATACCCTATGTTGGATCGCATTGGGCTCATGTGGATGAGCAACAATATTCCGCCGGCCCAGGAGCATTTTCTTTCTAATTTGTTGTGTCAAAAGATCTTTACGGCCATAGATGCTCTGCCGCTGCCACAAGAAAAAGAAGATTCCTGGATATTGTTCCTGCCCGAAAATGAGTTTCACGAAATAGGGTTGCTCTTTGCCAATTTCCTGCTTAGGAGTAAAGGTCAAAGAGTAGTATATCTCGGCGCAAACGTACCTCTTTCCTCGGTTAAGACAGCCCAGGAAGATATTAAGGCCTCAAACCTGCTAATGTTCATGGTCCACAAAGGACTTTTAGGAAACATCAGCGAATATCTTCAGGAGCTAGAGCAGCTACAGGAGGGACCAAAAATATGGATCGCCGCTAATGAGACCTTCAGAAAAGAGGCCGATGAAAATAAAAATCTCAACTGGCTTTTTTCAGTAGATGATCTGGAGGAAAGCCTTGAAAAGAATACATCAAAGAATTAAACGGGAAATATGTCAAAAATAGCAATAATAGGAGCCGGTTTTTCGGGCTTGAGTGCAGCAGCATATCTTGGAGCTGCAGGCCATGAGGTACATATTTTCGAGAAAAATAGTACCGCAGGGGGCCGCGCGAGGCAATTGGTCACAGAGAATGGCTACACCTTTGACATGGGGCCCAGTTGGTACTGGATGCCCGATGTCTTTGAAAAATTCTTTGGAGATTTTGATTATGACGTGATGCAGCTTTACGAACTGGAACTTCTGGATCCCTCATTCGAGATCGTTTTTAAAAAGGGAGAAAAATTGAGTATTCCCGAAAATTATGACCATTTGCGACAGCTGTTTGAAAGTCTTGAAGCGGGAAGTGCCGCAAAACTTGACCAATTTATGGAAGAGGCGCGGTACAAGTACGAGCAGGGAATGGAAAAGCTGGTTTATATGCCCGGCCTTTCCATTTCTGAATTTATGAATGTAGATCTTATTAAAGGCGCGCTCAGGCTTCAGGTTTTCTCATCTTTCAGCAAACATGTGCGCAAATTCTTTAGCAATCCCAAATTAATTGCCCTTATGGAATTTCCAGTGCTGTTTTTGGGTGCTATGCCACAAGACACGCCGGCGTTGTATAGTCTCATGAATTATGCAGGGCTTAAATTGGGCACGTGGTATCCTAAAGGTGGCTTCGGAAAGGTGATAGATGCGATGGTCATGATCGCAAAAGAAAAAGGCGCAAAATTTCACTTCAATTCGGCTGTTGAGCAAATTTCTAGCTGAAGGTGGAAAAGTAACCGGAATTAGAACTGGTGGCGAAAATGTCATTTTTGACGCCGTTGTGGCCGCCGCCGATTATGAACATGTGGAGCAAAAATTGCTTCCGCAGCCTTACAGGAACTATTCCAACAGCTACTGGGAAAAAAAGACTTTTGCCCCGTCCTGTCTTATATATTACCTCGGTTTTTCAGAAAAGATACCCGAATTACAGCATCATACGCTGTTTTTTGACGAAGACCTTTTTGATCATTCCGTAGAGATCTATAAAGAGCCGCAATGGCCTTCCAAACCATTATTTTACGCATGCTGTCCCTCCCGCACAGACTCCTCGGTCGCACCTCAAGGCCATGAAAACCTTTTCCTGTTGATGCCGCTGGCGCCGGGACTCGAGGATACAGAGGCGCTGCGGGAAAAATTCTTTGGGATCATGATGCAACGGCTGGAAAAACAAATAGGTCGCAGTATAAAGCACCGGCTGGACTACAAAAAGAGCTATTGTGTAAGCGATTTTATTGCTGATTATAATTCCTTCAAAGGGAATGCTTACGGGCTGGCCAATACGCTGTCGCAAACTGCTATTCTCAAGCCCAGGATTAGAAATAAAAAACTGTCTAACCTTTTTTATGCCGGCCAGCTAACTGTGCCCGGCCCGGGTGTGCCACCCTCATTGATCTCCGGGAAAATAGCGGCGGGCCAGGTTGTTAAAGAACTAAAGAAAAAGAAATATGAAGTCACTATTTGATGATCTTTCGGTGCAGGTAAGCCGTCTTACCACGCGTTCCTACAGCACGAGTTTCTCGCTCGGCATCTATTTTTTGCATGATCGTCTGCGGGATCCAATTTATTCGGTTTACGGTTTTGTGCGGGTTGCCGATGAGATTGTGGACAGTTTTGAGGGTTACGATCAGGCGGTCCTCCTGGCCGAATTTAAAAAGGAGACCTATCTTGCGCTGGAAAGGCGTATTTCCACCAATCCTGTCTTAAATGCTTTTCAAAGTGCTGTGCATGATTATGCTATTGACTATGAACTCATTGAAACCTTTTTGAAAAGTATGGAAATGGACCTTCAAAAAGTGGATTATACAGATGAAAAATATCAGCAGTATATTCTGGGCTCAGCCGAGGTGGTAGGTCTTATGTGCCTGCACATCTTTACCGAAGGTGACAAAGAAATGTACGCCCGTCTTAAGCCTTACGCTATGAAGCTGGGCGCCGCTTTTCAAAAAGTGAATTTTTTAAGAGATCTAAAAGACGATTACCATGTGTTGGGAAGAACCTATTTTCCCGGCGTTGATATGGCCAATTTTTCTGCGGAAGCTAAAAAACAGATCGAACTGGAAATCGAGGAAGATTTTAAAGTAGCTTTGGAAGGGATCAAAAAACTTCCGGCTTCCTCAAAAGGAGGAGTTTACCTGGCTTACGTCTATTATCAATCGCTGTTTAAGAAAATACGGCGGTTGCCGGCCCACCGGGTGCTTGATGGCAGGATAAGGATCAACAACGGGAAGAAGGTGGGACTAATGTTGAACAGCCTGCTCGAATGTAAAATGAATATTGTTTGATGGCTTACTTTTTTCTTTTTCTCAGTTTTATAACGGCATCTCTGCAGCAATCTGACCTTTCTGAGGCCCGGCAGTTGTATTTAAGATCTGCAGAGGAAGAGGCTGCTGCCGAAGAACTTTTACAATTTGCTGAGGCAAAGCAAGACAAACCTCTCTTCCTGGGATATAAAGCCGCAGCAGAGATGATGTTGGCAAAGCATGTGATCAATCCGCTTTCAAAGATGTCTCATTTCAACAGGGGCAAAAAGGCTATAGCAAAAGCCATTGAGGCTAAGCCATCAAGTCTCGAGTTGCGATTTCTAAGGTTTTCGGTGCAGTCTGAAACTCCCGATTTCCTTGGGTACAAAGACAACCTGGAGGAAGATAAAAAAATACTTTTTTCAGGGATCGAGAGCGTGAAAGACGTAGAGTTAAAAAGAATGATCCTGGAGTTCATGACGGTGGCAAGAGCTTTAAATGAGGTTGAAAAACAGAAAATGAAGAACCGGCTTTTGGAAAGCGATGATTGAATTTTTGCTTAACTTGAAAAAAGTCTAAAGAAAGTTGACTATGGAATCTGTAATTCTTGATATTATCATTGTTTTAGCTGCTTTTTTGGCGATGGAAGGCGTGGCATGGTTTACTCACAAATACATCATGCACGGCCTGCTGTGGACGCTGCATAAAGACCATCATAAAAAGGAGTCCCCGGGGTTTTTTGAGCACAATGACTTCTTTTTCCTGATTTTTGCGGTTCCCGGGATACTGTGTCTTTTTTTCGGAATGCAGGCCGGGTACAATTTTCTCTTTTTTATAGGGCTTGGCATCACTCTTTACGGGATGGCTTATTTTTTTGTTCATGATATCTTTATTCACCAGCGGTTCAAAGTTTTGAGGAAGAGTGAACATCCCTATTTCAAAGCCATTCGCAGGGCCCATAAAATGCATCACAAACACCTTGGCAAGCAGGATGGGGAATGCTTCGGAATGCTTTGGGTGCCCATGAAATATTTTAGAGACCAAAGAAAAGCCTGATGCAGTACACTTATCTCCTGGTGAACTTTTTTACGATTTCAATTCCTTTTTTGTTCAGTTTTCACCCAAAACTGAAGTTTTACAAGACCTGGAACGCCTTTTTTCCCGCTGTTTTTATTTCGGGACTTATCTTTATAGTCTGGGACATGTATTTCACAGGGATTGGAGTGTGGGGCTTCAATGAAAAGTATTTAACCGGGATAAAAGTCGGGAATCTGCCGCTGGAGGAGGTACTTTTTTTCTTTTGTATCCCATACGCCTGCGTTTTCACCTTTCATTGTATCAACCTGTTTATAAAAGGTTTCAAAAATGCCTTTTTAGGCACCCCTTTTACGCTGCTGCTTTCCGCTGCCTTGATTCTTCTTGGGTTGCTATTTTTTGAAAGAGCTTATACAGCCTCCACCTTTATAAGCTTCGGAATTTTGTTGTTGCTCGCCCGCTTCATTTTCAAGATTGACTGGCTCGACAGGTTCTACCTTATCTATGCTGTTTTGCTGCTTCCGTTTTTTATCGTAAACGGTGTACTCACCGGCACCGGAATAGAAGAGGAAGTGGTGTGGTACAATTCCTCAGAATTTATGGGCTTCAGGATATTCACAGTTCCTGTGGAAGATATTTTCTATGGTGCCGAGCTCATCCTGCTCAACCTATTGATCTACAATTATCTTTTGTCCCGTAAATCCCATTTTTCACCCCTTCCGAAGAAAAACGAGCTCAAAAAAAGACAGATGTTATGAAAAAATTACTCGCCGTAGGAAACATCCTCGCATTGCTTGCCACCGTCGCCGTCAATTATCTTTCTAATACCGGTGCGATCAATGGGAACACTATGGCTACGGTTTCAGCGAAGTTTGAGAATTTATTCACCCCGGCGGGCTATGCATTTTCTATTTGGGGCGTGATTTACCTGGCGCTATTTGGATTTGTCATTTATCAATCGCTTGCACTTTTTGGCCATGAACGGCCTAAGAAGGTGGTCTCGAAAGTGGGGATCTGGTTCATTATCTCATGTATCGCCAACATTTCCTGGATCTTTGCATGGCTCAATGAGTATATTGGTCTTTCGGTTGTGATCATGCTCGTTTTGCTGTTCTCGCTACTTAAGATCATCTTCCGCGGAAGACTGGAACTAGACGATGAACCTTTGCCGATCATCGCTTTTTTGTGGTGGCCTTTTACATTTTATTCGGGCTGGATCACCGTGGCGCTTATCGCTAACACGGCTGCTTTCTTAACTGCTGAAGGCTGGAACGGCTTCGGAATTTCTGAAGTTGTTTGGACAATTCTTATGATCATCGTTGCCGGGTTGATCAACCTGTTGATCACCTGGACCCGAAATATGCGGGAATTTGCACTCGTTGGCGCCTGGGGACTTACCGCTGTTGCTGTTGCAAACTGGAATGAGCATCAGGCGGTGGTGATCACCGGACTGGTCACTGCAGGGATCCTGGTAATTAGCACCGGAATTCATGGCTTTAAGAATCGGGAGACTTCGCCATGGAAGAAAATGTAAGCGTATGTTGGTTAAGACGGGACCTTCGGTTATTTGATAATGCGGCACTTTTCCACGCGCTGCAGTCAAAGAATCCTGTGCTTGTGTTTTTCATTTTCGACAGTCAAATCCTTCACAAACTGGAGGATAGGAAAGACCGGCGTGTTAACTTCATCTACCAACAGCTTGAAAGGCTGAACAGACAGCTACAGCGGCATGGTTCTTCCCTTGTCGTAAAATATGGAGTTCCAAAAAAGGCATTTTTAGAACTGCTTTCAGAATACCGGGTGCAGGATGTTTTTACCAACCGCGACTACGAACCTTATGCCACGGAAAGGGACAGCAAAATTGGAGCACTCCTGGCCGAAAAGCACATTAGTTTTCACACCTTCAAAGATCAGGTTATTTTTGAAAAGGATGAGATCATCAAAAGTGATGGTACGCCATATACTGTGTTTACGCCTTATTCCAATAAGTGGAAACAGCAACTTGCGCAAGAGGACCTTCCGGTTTATGCTTCAGAAGAGCAGCTGGATCGACTCCTGAAAATGCCAAAAAGAGAGTTGCCTTCGCTGCAGGACATAGGCTTTGAGCCTTCGGAATTTTTTGTGCCTGAAGCAGATCTTTCTGAAAGCCTTATCGAAAATTATCACGGCACCCGGAATCTGCCGGCGGTTAAGGGCACGACCTATGCAGGAGTGCACTTGAGATTTGGAACCCTTAGCGTGCGGCAGCTGGTGACACAGGCCAGGCAGCAAAATGAGGTGTGGCTGAATGAGCTTATATGGCGGGAATTCTTTATGATGATCCTGTGGCATTTTCCGGAGGTGGTAGATCACAACTTCCGAAGAAAATATGATCGCCTCCAATGGCGGAACAACGAAGAAGAGTTTGCCCGCTGGTGCAGGGGAGAAACCGGTTTTCCACTGGTTGATGCGGGGATGAGACAACTAAACCAGACCGGCTGGATGCACAACAGGGTTCGCATGCTTGTCGCCGGCTTTCTTACAAAACACCTGTTGATAGACTGGCGGTGGGGTGAAGCCTACTTTGCTGAAAAACTGCTCGATTATGAACTGGCTTCAAACAACGGGAACTGGCAATGGGCCGCCGGGACGGGCTGTGATGCCGCGCCTTACTTCAGGATCTTTAATCCAGAAACCCAGCTAAAGAAATTTGATCCAGATCTAAAATATGTAAAAAAATGGATCGAAAATTTTAGGGCGGGATATATTGAACCCATAGTGGACCATAAATTCGCACGGGCACGTGCCCTTGAAACTTACAAGAAAGCCCTTAACGGCTAGAGCATTCCCCTATTTTTGATCTCCAGGTATTTGTTGATGGTGTTCACACTAAGATCTTCGGGTTTGGTGAGTATAGTTTGAATTCCGTGCTTCTGTAACTCACGCGCCATGAGTTTTTTGTCATAGCTGAATTGTTCGGCAATTGTCTGGTCAACGATCTGCGGTAGATTTTCGGCTTTAGTCGCCCATGAGGCTTTCAAGCTCGGTATTTTCAAAAAAGATCACTACCAGCAGGTGTTGGCGGGCAATGGCCTGCAGGTATGGCAGCTGCCGGTGTAAAGCACTTATGTGTTCAAAATTTGTATACAGTAGCAGCAGACTGCGCTGCGGAATCCTTTTTTTGAGATGCGTGTACAGCAAACCATAGTCTGAATCGAGAAACCTCGAATTAACATTATACAGCGTTTCCAGCAATAAATTTAAATGTGTCTTTTTCGAACTGGCCGCAATCCATTTTTCAATTTTGTTTGAAAAAGTAATCAAGCCGGCTTTGTCTTTTTTCTTTAATGCAATATTTGAAAAAGCAAGAGCGCTGTTAACGGCGTAGTCCAGTAGCTTAAGGTTGTTAAAAGGCATTTTCATAGTGCGACCGGTATCAATTACCGAAAACACCGGTTGAGAGCGTTCATCCTGGTATTGATTTACCATTAGGCCGCCCTGTTTGGCAGTAGCTTTCCAGTTGATGCTGCGCACATCATCCCCGGGAACATAATCCCGAATCTGCTCAAATTCCATGGTATGACCAATCTTTCTGATCTTTTTCAAGCCCGGTTGGGCGATCTTTCGATCAATGGCCATGAAATCGTATTTTCTCATCTGGATAAAAGAAGGATACACCTTCACCATCTGCGAACGGTCGAATTTATCTCGTTTTTTGGCAAGCTTCAGCGGAGAAGAACTGAAAATATTCAGGTTTCCGAAGAAATATTCTCCCCGCTCCACCGGCTTTAGCATATATTCAAACTTCGCTTGCTCTCCAGCGGGAATTATTAAGTGCTTTAAAAAATTCCTTTTTTGAAACTGTATGGGTACCTCATCTATAACTTCCACATCCGTCCTGAAGCTGTAATTGCTTTTTATGTTGATCACCACGGAATTCTCATCACTGTTGGAAAATTTCTCAGGTAGCAGGCGTTCCGCGGTAATTGGTTTAGATCGGTAGAGGAAAAATACATCCAGCAGGAGCAGCAACAGCAGGAGGATCGTTACGACCCATAGCAGCGGGTACAGCCAGATTACCCAGTAGGATAAAAGAAAGCCTGCCGCCAGGCTAAAAATGGCGGTAAAGAACCTTTGGTGCAGGTATAGCGATCTTAGAAAATGCAACAATTTACCTTGGAATTTCGACCGAATGTGCGATCATGTCAATAACATTTTCGGGAGTTGAACCTTCCATCTCCCGTTCGGGAGAAAGGATGATGCGGTGGCCCAGGACGGGGGAGAGTACCCTCAGGATATCTTCGGGGATCACGAAATCCCGCCCATTAATGGCTGCTACCGCTTTAGCTGCATTCATGATCGCAATGGAGGCCCGTGGAGAACCACCCAGGAACAAATGCGGATGATTCCTCGTTTTTGTAACGATCTCTGCAATATACTTTAGAAGTTTTGGCTCAATTCTTATCTGCTGGATTTGCTGCCTAAGCTGTTGTAGTTTTTCGGGGGTTAGAATTGCCTCAATGCTCGTTTGCGGAGCAACACCTTTTCTCTCGTGATGCGATTGCAGGATCTCAATTTCTTCCTCCAACTGCGGGTACTGCACCTTGATCTTAAACAAAAAACGATCCAGCTGCGCTTCAGGCAAGGCGTAAGTACCTTCCTGCTCAATAGGATTTTGGGTGGCGATCACCATGAAAGGCGGCGGCATCTTGTGCTCTTTCCCGTCAATAGTGATCTGTCGTTCTTCCATTACTTCAAAAAGAGCAGCCTGGGTTTTCGCAGGAGCACGATTGATCTCATCGATCAAAACGATGTTTGAGAAGATGGGTCCGGGTTTAAATTCGAAATCTGAGGTAGCCGCATTTAGCACCGAAGTTCCCAGCACATCGCTTGGCATAAGATCTGGCGTGAACTGGATACGGCTGAAGTGCGTGTCCAAAGTTTTAGCGAAGAGTTTAGCGGTAATGGTCTTGGCCAGGCCGGGAACACCTTCTATGAGCACATGGCCGTCTGCAAGCAGCCCAACAATAAGCAGTTCAATAAAATCTTCCTGCCCAATGATCACCTTTGAAAGCTGAGATTTAAGGCTGTCAACAGCCTGCTTTAGATCTTCAAGCGGGATGCGGTTCTCAAATTTTATTTCTTCGTTTCCGGTTTCTTCAGTTTCCATTTTTTTTAATTTTAAAGGAGGTGATCTTTTGGTTTAATACCAGCAATTCATTCTTGGTTACAGCCTGTTGTCGCTCCAGCCGTGACATATACTGCCACAAATCTTTCACTTTTTCGGGAGGATTTTCACTCATCCCGGCAAGTTGCGAAAAAAATTGTTCATCGGCTTTTTGTGTGGAGAGCCTGAACTTTGACCTAATGTAATCCAAAAACAGGGCAATCTTTTTTGTTGTAATGGCCTTGTAGTCTTTTCGCTCCAGGTATAGTCCCGCTACAGTGCGCGTAAAGTGAAGACTTTGGTTCTTGAGCGGTTTTACCACCTTTATGCTCCTTTGTTTGCGTTTTCCTTCAAAGAAGATGAACAGCACGCTTCCCAGGATAAGGATATAATACGCCCACTTCAGCCTGCGATTATTCAGCAGGACGAACAGGGGAGAAGTGATATAAGTTTTTCCGGTTTTGTGGTACTGGTCCCAAAAAAGGGTTTTTCCGGAAGGGATATAAGCCAATGCCCGGGCGGCGTATTCGGGATTCTCTTTTTCGGCAAGCATAAAATAATTGCTGAAGGCTTTAGGAAAACTGTTGAGATAAATAGCTCCCTTCCCAATGCTGTCCCGCAGAAAGTTGATGTTGGGCTGAGTGATCTCAAGACTGTCGTCGTACAGCTGTGACACTCCCAGTACCTGCTGCCGAAGAGTGTCGTACTTTGAAAAATAGTTTTCGTAAGTCTGCCGGTCATAGAGGAAAGCCTTGTCGCGCTTAAGATTTTCCTGGGATAGGTTGAACAAGGCTTTGAAGAAAAACCCTTTTTGGGCATGGAGATCTTTGTCTCAAGCTTAAGGCTGTCTAAAAGATTTTTGCTGAAGTTTTCTGCGATGAGCACAGCAGTATTTCCTCTTTCAATCCAGGAGAACAGTCGGTTTAACTCGGCTTCATCAAAGCCGAGCTGATCATTCAGGAAAAAATAAGTTCCCTGACGTGTGGAATCCTGAAGGAATTCATAAGGAGGCACATTTACATTTCTAACAGGGAAAGACTGTTGTTTCAGGGATTCATACAGCACCAGCCCGCCAAGTGGAATTTTATCATAAGCCGAATAACTGGGCGCCCAGTTGAGATCCTCCGGTTCATTGGCCTCCAACCAGGTGAGCAGCACCAGCAAGAGCACCAGCAGGGCGGTCATGATCTTATAGCTTTTGCTCATGCGAAGGACTAATTAGAAATTGCATTTTTTGAAAGTCTTTCCTGATCTTTTCAAAATTTTCGGGACCTGTTTCAAACCGGCCATACCAGACAAAATCGTAGATGCGATTCAGTTTTTGAAACTGTGCCTTTAATTCGGGCTGCAGCAGTTCCTGGAGGTAATCTTCATCGGTCTTGGAGCTGTCATACTCTATCAAGTCACGCTGCGTTAGCTGTTGTAGCATGTATAGAAAATGGTAGCGCACGGCCAGCCGGTAATTCCCCTTAGAAATGGCATTTTCAATAAGTAATTTGATGTCTCTTTTCCTGATGATCTTTTCGTCCTCGTCCAGAATGACACCGGGTTTTTCTCCCGAATTGGAGAAATAAGAGCCGGGATCGAGTTTTGAGAAAAAGTATATCACCAGCCCCAGTAGTAGTGCCAGTAACAGATAAGGTAGCATTTTCAGGAAAAAAGCGAGTATGGGAGAAGCCTTAAAATCTCCAAAAAGCCATTTTATGATGCGGCTCCACTGCAACGCCACCCATTGCTTAAACCTGGTCCACCAATTCTCCTTCTTTATTTTTTCGGTGTAATCAAATTCGGGGCGTTCTTTATAAGAGGCGATCTTTTCCTTGTCAAACTTCAGCGGAACAGGAGCTGCCGAGGTTTGCTGCTGCCCCTGTTCCTGCTGCGGAATAAATTCCGGCGCAGCCGATACTTCAGCACAACAGCAACAAAAGACGACAAGAAAAAAGAAGATCTTCATTATTCTTTGTCTAAAGTGCCCAAATTAGAAATAGTTCTCATAGAACCGGTAAAATTCTTTTTTTCGTCCAGGTTGTAGTAGATGAAGGCCGATGAGATCACTACAATGGTGTATAGCAAGTACTGCACGAGAGAAGAGATCACATTTGCCACAACGTAGACCCAGTCGAACAAAGAGGAAGGATCTACTGCACTGGCTTCTTTGGCTGCTACGAAAGCCTTGAGGAAATAGTAGATCATCAATGGAAACTGAAATACCAAACTAATGATGTACACCAACAGTGTCATTACAAAAAGTGTAAAAAAGGTGATCCACCAGTTATTTTTTACCAGCTCAAAGCTGTCTGAGATCGCATCAATCACAGAATTTCTTCTAAAGACCAGCAGGGCAGGAGCAAGGGAAAGCGGCACCCACAGGAAAATTCCGGGGAGAATACAGAGTAGGGTTCCCGTCAGGCTTATTACAGTACTCAAGATTAACAATCCTAACATTCCTCCAAAATCCCTTTTTACACCCTGATAAACTTCTATGTCTACAACGGCTCCATCATGTTCAACATAAGACCTGATGTAGTGAAGCACTGTGGCATACAACAGCACATAAAAAACCAGGAGCGCAGTGAGCATGATGAACAGTGACACCAGGTAAACGGTGGGATCAAGGTCGCTGGCAATGCTAAATATGTTGGTGCCGAAACTATCTATGCCTACGTAAGAGTAGAAGCCTATCGCTAACAGCAGGATGAGAAATACAGGTCCCGTTATGTTGAAGATGAACTTACCAAGTGGCTTGAAATTCTCCCTTATGAATTTGAAGGTATCACTTATGATATCTCCCAGCTCCCGCTGTTTCTGAAATTTAAAGTTGGTTGGGGACATTAGAAATTTTCTTATTTAGATAAAGTGGATAAAAAACATAGTAGAAAAGAATGAATGAAAGAGAAGTAAGGATAATAATTATTGCCAACCAATCGGGCATTTCTGTATGCCGCGTTACAAAACCTTCAAGAAAACCTGCAATAATAAAAAAGGGAATGGTACTCAACACGATTTTCAATCCCGCTTTTACACCGGCCACAAAAGATGCAAGCCGGGTATAGGTACCTGGAAATAAAATACTTTTGCCCACAACCAAACCTGCAGAGGCCGCTACAATGATCACAGAGATCTCTATGGTTCCATGGATCCAGATGGTTCTAACAGAATCCCAGAACAGGTCATGCTCGTAAAAAAAGTACTGGAAAGAACCCAACATAATGGCATTTTGCATGAGGAAGTACAGGGTTCCAATTCCCAGTAGCACACCAAAGACGAAGGTGAGCAATGCCACCCTCACGTTATTTATGGTGATGCCAAGAAACATGTCTATCTCTTCTGCTTTTTTATAAACAGCCATAGGATCATCATTGCTAATGTTCTCCAGGGTCATATTTACGTAAGCATCGCCCATAATTGATCTCACAAAGCTCCCATCTGTCGCTGCGGAAAAACTGCCAACTGCCGTAAATAGGGCGAAAACAAGGAAGGCCAGTAGCAGCTGCTTTTGATAATGATAAAATTCCCGCGGAAATTCTGAAGTAAAGAAACTCAGGAAACGATTTGGAGATTCTCTTTTGGTCTTGTAGATCTTTTGATGAGCCCGGGATGCAAGATTGTTGAGATATCTCAATGTATTGCTATTGGGGTAAAAGGTTTGGGCGTAGCTAAGGTGATCTGTAATTTCCAGGTAAAGGCTAGAAAGTTCATCGGGTGAGATGAGCGTGTTATTTTGTAAGGCACTTTCAAATCTTGACCAATTAGCTTTATTTTGTTTAACGAAAGCAGCCTCGCGCATTCCTGTGGTGGTTTGTTCTCAAAGAAACGTATTAAATGGATAATTTTCAAATTGAAACCGCGCAAAATATCAGCATAACGCAAAATGCTGCAGGAATTGGCGAACGCATCCTGGCTTACCTCATTGACGGCTTAATCATGTTGTCTTATGTGATCGCAGCTGCTTTCTTAGTAGGAAGCCTGGAACTTTCGGGAGGGGCAGAATGGATGTATATTCTCGTGATAGGACTTCCCCTTCTCCTGTATTTTCTGCTTTGGGAGTTGTTCTGGAACGGGCGAACCCCCGGGAAAGCCGCGCTCGATCTAAGGGTGGTGAAAATGGACGGTTCAAAACCGGCTTTTTCGAATTATCTGGTACGCTGGCTGCTGCGTGTTATTGATATCACTGTTAGCAGTGGGAGCGTTGCAGTGGTGACTATTCTGCTCAACGGGAAAGGGCAGCGCCTGGGTGATCTTGCGGCAGGTACCACTGTGATATCAGAAAAAGTCAGGACCTCCCTCGAAAATTCACTTTTAGAAAATCTTCCGCAGGATTATCAACCGGTTTATTCGCAGGTTACCGTACTCTCTGATGCCGATGTGCAGGAGATTAGAAATATCTATTATGAGGCTCTAAAAAGTGGAAATTACAGGGTGATCCATTATCTTTCAGAAAAGGTTTCAAAGCTGCTGGAAGTGAAACCGCAGGAAAAAGGTGTTGATTTTATAAAAAATGTGCTTAGGGATTATTCCTATTTTACACAGCAATAACTATTCAATGATCTCCATGTCGATGTAGATATTCTGCAGCGGCCATTCACTGCCGTCAACCGGCACTTTTGAAATAGAATCTACCACGTCCATGCCGTCAATCACCCTTCCAAAGACAGTATGTTCATTGTCAATATGGTGAGCCCCACGGAGGCTTTGTACAATATAGAACTCATACGGGGAAGAGGCTTTACTAACATTTTGCTCGGCATACTTTGCCGCTCCCAGGGCACCTCTCACGTGTTTATGGCCCGCATCAAATTCACTGGGAATAAGATAGTCTCCAATGTAGTGCCTTTTTTTATTGGTTTCGGGAAGATCTGAATTTCCTCCCTGTATTACGAAATCTTCAGAAACGCGGTGAAAGAAGGTTTTGTCAAAGTAGTCATGGTTCACCAAGAAAAGAAAATTGGCCCTGTGAAGCGGAGTATCTCGAAAAAGCTCCACATCGATATTTCCAAACCTGGTCTTAATGCGAACCTTGTTCTCCTTGTGTTTTTTCCCGTATTTCATCATGAAGGGAATGAATTCTTCCTGAACGATAAGAGGACCATCAGGCCGGGCAGGTTTTTCCTCTTCGGCCGGTTCTTTGACTACGGTATCTTCCTTCTTTCCGGCTGTTTCAGCAGGGGAAACAGCAGTATTTTTTGAGGAAGATTGCCTATCTTCACAACTTGTGAAAAGGATAAAAACGCAGGATAGGACAAACAAGTGACGTAACATGGATTTTCAGGAGTTTTTAAAGAGAAGTCCGAAATTAAGAAAAATTACACTTCCCGGGGAGCAGGCGCATCAAAAATTAGCACCTATGCTGCGTCTCCGGGAATTAGAAAACCTTGATATCGAACAAAGAAAGCCGAAGCAGGCAGCTGTTATGGCTGTTTTTTATCCCGGGCAGCAGGAGGATACGAAATTTGTTCTTATTCTTCGCAAAACCTATAAAGGAGTACATTCAAACCAGGTAGGATTTCCGGGAGGGAGAGTAGAAAAATCAGATCGCGACCTGGAGCACACAGCTTTGAGGGAAACCGAAGAGGAAGTGGGCATCCCACAAGGAGAGGTACAGGTGCTTCGGGAGCTTACCAGGCTTTATATCCCGCCCAGTAATTTTTGGGTGCAGCCTTTTCTTGGGATCATGGAAAAGACTCCTGTGCTTATTCCGCAGGAAGAGGAAGTGGAATCTGTGCTGGAAATAGATATCGATCATTTTTTAAGTGATTCCTGCTTTACCCAACGCCGTCTTAGCACTTCTTATGCGACAAATATTGAGGTTCCTGCTTTTTTGCTCAACGGCCATGTGGTATGGGGAGCTACAGCAATGATGCTTAGCGAAATGAAAGAAATTTTGAAGCAGGCGCTGTAACTGCAGAAATGAGTATCTTTGGCCATTCAAAACAATGTAAGGGAAATATGGGGTTATTGAAAAAGAATCCTTTTGGGCATATTCTTTTCTTTAAAAAATGGATGATAAGGATCTTTGGAGTGCTCTCGCATCGTCGCTACCGCGGCTTTAATGAGTTAAAGATCGAAGGTTCAGAAATTATAAAAAATCTGCCCGATACCAATGTGCTTTTCGTCTCTAACCACCAGACCTATTTTGCCGATGTTACCGCAATGTTCCACGTGTTTAACGCGGCCCTGAGTGGAAGGGTGGATTCAATAAAAAATGTGGGTTACCTGTGGCAGCCAAAGCTCAATATCTATTATGTAGCTGCGAAAGAGACCATGAAAGCCGGCCTGCTTACCCGCTTAATGGCTTATGCGGGGGCTGTAACTGTAGAACGTACCTGGCGTGAAAAAGGAAAAGATGTACAGCGGGAAGTAAACCTGGACGATACCGAAAATATTGGGGTCGCCCTAAAAGATGGCTGGGTAATCACTTTCCCGCAGGGAACGACAAAACCATTCAAGCCCATTAGAAAAGGGACTGCACACATCATTAAGACCTACAAACCTGTTGTAATTCCTATTGTTATCGATGGCTTTAGAAGGTCTTTTGACAAGAAAGGGCTGCGTATCAAAAAACGCGGAATTCTTCAGTCCTTTCAAATCAAAGAACCTCTGGCTATTGACTATGAAAATGAGTCTATAGAAGAAATCGTAGAAAAGATCGAATATGCCATTGAACAACATCCATCCTTCCTGAAGGTGATTCCGCAGGAGGAGCTGGAAGCAATGGAAGCGCTCAACAAGACCCGGCAGTGGGAATATTAGGAAAGGTCGAGCACTTTACCTTCTTTTGCAGCTTTTTCATCCAATTTTTTACCATAAAAAGCTCCAAGTGCCAGCCCGATAGGTAATCCAATGCCAATAAAAGAGCTGTTCTTAGTGATGGCAGAAAGTGCGGCACCAACAGGAAGGCCAAAACCAGTCATTCCCAAAGGCGTCCAGTAATTGGTGTAATACTTTCCGGGGACCAGATCGGTCTTTTTTTGAAGCAGCTCAAAAATGCCCTTTTTGGAACTCCTCATTTTGTTTACATATTTTTTTGAACCAGCTCCACACCGGTTAAGGGACTCTATTTTGCTGTTGATCTCTTCAGCCACATCAGCAGGAATATTTCTTTGGTTGAGCTTGTTGATCAATTTTTCAAACTCATGCAATTCCCTCTTTTCTTTTTCAGAAAAGCTTTCAGTAGGAATTATGAGTGGCTTTACCTGCATCTTATACTTCCAGTCTTTTCAGTTCCCTGTAATTGAGCTTCAACCTCCTCAACAAAATTCCGTAGAGCAGTTTATAGAACAACCAAAGTAATCCCAAAAATAAAATCAGCACCACAAGGAAAGCCAATACAAATTTTGCCCAGTCGAGGCCGTCAAAGGTGTATTGTGCCGCATTTTCTACCTTTTGTATCGCCTGGTGATTTCTTATAGTGAAGAAGGTGACGACAATGGCCGAGAATGCACTCGAGATAAGTACATAGGCGATATAGGTCTTTACTGTTCGGCGGGTCCTTAAAATGTTGCTCATAAGGGTCGCAGCATCATCTGTAGCCGAGATCTTCTGGTAGTTTTTGTAGAACCTGTAGATAAAGTAAAAAGTGATGATGTAGCTAAGCACATAAAAACCTATGGTAAAGCCTTTGAGGTGGATCTTGTCCATTTCCTTCCAATAGTCGGCGTCTGCCAGCCAGATGCTCAACAGCGTAGACAGCAGTAATTCTGCAATACTGATGACAAAGATCCATTTGACAATAGAAGCAGACCGCTTCTTTAGCATGCGGTAGATCTGGTCGTAGGAAAGCCGCGGAAGGTCCTCCTCCTGCTTCTTCCAGTTCTGTTTTAAAAACTCCAGTTCATCCATTATTCTTATTAGGGATTTAGAATATTTTTTAAAGCTGTTTTTATACGATTCATTTTTACGCGGGCATTGACTTCAGAAATACCCAGGGTTTCAGAAATTTCTCTATAAGACTGATCTTCCAGATAAAGAAAAACCAGTGCTTTATCGATGTCATTGAGCTGTTTTACAGCTGTATACATCAGTTTGAGCTGTTGTTCAATTTCATCATCATATTCGTGAGCCTTTATTTTGAAACTTACCTCATCAAAATCCTGCGTCCTTATGTCTCTCTTGGATTTTCTATAAAGGGTAATTGCGGTATTAAGGGCAACACGGTACATCCAGGTGCTAAATTTCGAATCGCCCCGAAACTTTGGGTAGGCCTTCCACAATTGGATAGTGATCTCCTGAAAAAGGTCGTTATGAGACTCTTTATCATTTGTATACATACGGCAAATCTTGTGCACAATATTCTGGTGCCTCTCTAGATTGCTTACAAATTGATGTTCGAGTTCTTCTTTCACAGGTTGACTTACCTTATATTGGTGTGGATTTTTATCGACATGTTACAAAAAACCTAAAGTTATTTTGCGGTTCTGCCCCTTGGATTGAAAATAATAACTTAGGGAAAATTATCATTTTAACATGAATATTCCTATTTCTGAATATCCGCGGGTTGTCATTGTAGGAGGAGGTTTTGCCGGAATTTCATTGGCTAAACATCTGCTGAAGGAAAAACTGCAGGTGATCATGCTCGACCGGCACAATTACCACACTTTCCAGCCCTTGCTTTACCAGGTCTCCACTTCGGGTTTGGAGCCAGATTCTATTGCCTATCCTCTTCGCAAGATCACCAGGAGAAGCAAAGATGGCTATTTTAGGTTAGCCGAGGTTTCAAAGGTAATACCCGAAAGGAATAAGATTCAAACCTCTATAGGTGATCTGGCTTACGATTACCTGGTCTTGGCCACCGGATCGCGTACCAATTTCTTCGGAAATAAAAGCATTGAAGAACATGCCATGTGGATGAAGACGATTCCGCAGGCCCTGAACATTCGCAGTCTCCTGCTGGAAAATCTTGAGCAGGCTGTTATTACCGAAGATCCCGTTGAAAGGAAAGAAGCTCCTAACCTTCGTGGTGGCAGGGGCAGGGCCAACGGGTGTTGAACTTTGCGGTGCTATTGCCGAGGTAGGTAACCACATTGTGCCCCGGGATTTCAGAGATATTGATCCTTCTGAAATTGAGATACATCTCATAGAAGGGCTCGATCGGGTTTTGCCGCCAATGAGCGAAAAAGCTTCAGAAAAAGCTGATAAGTTTCTCAGGGAAATGGGGGTGAAGATCCACCTCAATACGATGGTGCAGGAATATGACGGCAATCGTGTTACCACCAACAAAGAAGGGCTTAATTTTGAAACTTCCACATTTATTTGGGCAGCGGGGGTTTCTGGAGCGCCTGTTGCAGGTCTTAATGCTTCGGCTGTAATTCCAAAGGCAGATCGTTATGAGGTAAATGTCTTTAACCAGGTGGTGGGATATGAAAATATCTTTGCCATTGGGGACATTGCCTTGATGAAAAATGAAAAGTATCCCAAGGGACATCCCATGGTTGCACAGCCTGCGATACAGCAGGGAAAACACCTGGCAAAAAATTTAAAGAGGCTTATAAAAGGGGAAAAACTGGAGCCTTTTGAGTACTATGATAAGGGAACGATGGCTACTGTGGGAAGAAATAAGGCAGTGGTAGACCTCGGAAAATTGAAATTCGGAGGCTTCTTTGCCTGGTTTATCTGGATGTTCATTCATCTTTACTTCCTCGTGGGGTTTAGAAACCGTCTCATCACCTTTTTTAACTGGGTTTATAACTACGTCAATTTTGATAAGGCTTCACGGCTTATTATAAGACCCTTCAAAAGCAACAAGAAAAACCTGGAGGTAGATCAAAAAAAGGTATAAACAAAAAAAGCGGCCGTAAAGCCGCTTTTTTATCTTTCAAGAAATTTATTACATTTTGATCTCTGCACAACCAACTCGTTTGCCGGCGGCGCCACTAGGTTGAGAAGTAAAATCGTCAGCTCCCTGGTGTACAACAACAGCTTTTTCAAGAATATTGCGGTCTGCATCGTCACAGCCTATACACCATTCATCGGTAGTGAAGGTAATACTGCCTTCCCCGTCTGCATTCACGTCAAAGTTCCCAATGTCTCCCCTGTGGTAGCCATTGCTGTCTCCCCACTCTCCATGTTGCTTGTTGGTTGGGTTCCAGTGACCTCCTGCAGAAGTACCATCGGCAGCAGAACAATCTGCTTTTTCATGAATATGGATGGCATGCATTCCTTCTTCAAGACCAGAGAAGTTGGCAGTCATTGTGACCTCGCCGTTTTCTTCAGAAAATTTGATCTCTCCGGAAATATTGCTGTCGCTCTTAGGCTGGATCTGAATAGTGACTTCCTTAGCCTCTTCAGTTTCATCGGCCATTTGGGTATCTTCCTGTACCATGTCCACATCCTCATCCACGCGCTCTTCGGCAGTGGTGTTTTCGTTTTTACATCCCGTAAAAACAAGTGCAGCTGTGAACATCAGCGATAAATAAATTCGTTTCATAATATTGAAATTATATAGTTAGCTAAACTAAATTAGACAGAATAGCCACATTAGCCAAAATATTAAGTTTCGTTTAACAAAAAGCGGAAGGCTCAGGCCTCTTTCATTTGGGTTGTTATTCTTACTTTATTACTTAGAGTACGGTGGACAGGACATTTGTCTGCAATCTCCAGCACTCTTTGAGTTTGCTCTTCATCAAGATTACCTTCAAGGTTTATAATCCTCTCAAAAACATCAATTTTTGCTGTGTTTCTTTCACATTGATCGCAATCTTCGGCATGTGATTTATGATGATTTACATGAGTTTCTACATTTTCCAGCGGCCATTTCTTTCTTTTCACATACATCTGAATGGTCATGGAAGTGCAGGCTGCCAGGGCAGCAGAAAGATAATCATAAGGAGATGGTCCAAAATCCTTACCTCCGGCTTTCACCGGTTCATCGGCGATGAAGAAGTGCCTGCCGGCCCTCATTTGGGTGGTAAAGCCTTCTTCTCCCAAGTTTGCAACTACTTCGTGCTCTGTAAAAAGCTCTTTTTCTGCAGGAATTTCAAGATACCTTGAGGCCCAGGCGGCGATGACCTCTCCCGCGTAAACAGAATCGCTGGTTTTGGTTAGAAGATGATCTGCCCCATCCAGGGATACGAAACTTTTTGGGTGCCGGGCAGCTATGTACAGCTCTTCGGCATTTTTGATCTCCACGACCTTATCCTGAGGAGAATGCATTACCAAAATGGCCTTTTCGAGATCTTTTACAATAGCTTTCAGGTCACGGCTTTTGAGGTCGTCAAGAAACTGTTCTTTAATCGTAAATTTTCTTCCGCCAAGATTAACGGTGGCTTTTCCGTTTTTCTGGATTTCAGAAAGTTCATCTTCCAGCAGATGGGTCACGTGACTCTGGGAAGAAGGGGCGCCAATCGTGGCAACTGCTTTAACCGTGGGTAAATTTTCTGCAGCAAAGATAACGGCAGCGCCGCCCAGGGAATGTCCAATGAGCAGGGAAGGAGCATGGTGTTCTTTTTTAAGGAAATCTGCGGCTGAAAGAAGATCTTCAACATTACCCGAAAAATTGGATTCGGCAAATTCTCCCTCACTTTCGCCCAGGCCGGTGAAATCAAACCTTAGCACTCCATACCCGTTTTTCGATAGTGCATTCGCAATGTTCCTCACCGCAAAAAAATCTTTATTACAGGTGAAGCAGTGGGCAAAAAGCACAAAAGTATGAGGCTCCCTGTTGAGAGGAAGTTCCAAATGACCCGTCAATGCAATGCCTTCCTTATTTTTAAAAGTAACTTTTTTGTAATTCATATTCCAGGTTTTTCAGGATTAAAAAAAGGGAAACCCGAGAGTTTCCCTTTTGTATCATCATTTCCTATTAAACTATCGTCTACTGGGATCATTAACCCTGTCAAACTCAGGACGGTCGTAGAAGCCGGAATCATTCTCTTCAAGTTCGGCTCGTCTTTCCCGTTCTCTTCTATCCCGTTCTCTTCTTTCATCTTCATCGAGATCAGAGTCAAGGTCGCGGTTATAGCTTTCAAGAACTACTACTTCGTAATCCCTGTCGATGTCATGATCTTTTCTTCTTCTCTTGGTTTCGGCAAAAGTGCGATGGTTGATCTTGTCTGAATAGACATATTTTTCATCGGTATTCAAACGCGCTAACCCTATTGGAATGATCAAATGATTTTCACCGTCTTCGTTGATGAATTCATGAACATTTCCTGAAGCAGGTTGCCCATAAGGTTTATGGTTCGCATCAATAATAGATTTGTCTACTTCTACATCCAGATAAACCACGCGTTTCTTTTCCTTGTTTACCAGTAGGTTATCTACTGTGCCTACTGTACGCCCGTCAACATCTTTGACTTTCCAGCCTCTTACATCGGGATCATGGCTGTCTACTTTATAGTCAGACAGCTCATCGAGGTAAAATAGGTGTTTTTTTCTGTTTTTATCGTCAGTCATAATTTTCCTTTTTTTAAATTATTAGCTCATTTTCTTTAGCACATCGGCAGCCTCGTCAAAAAACTTATTGATCTGGTCTTTTTGCTGAAGTGTCTGCACATCAGGCTTAATGTTATTGGCCGCCGTTTTCACGTCCTGCACATCCTGGGAAAGGTCAGGATATTTCTCCTTCTGCATTTTCTCCATAATATCAGCCAGTTTTGTTCCGGCTTCTTTAATTGTGTTTGCATGGGTTTTGGCAGTAGGATCTTTAGTGATCGCTTGTGCACTTTGCCTTACCTGTTGCATATCAGCAGAAATGTCATAATTCATTTCGCCTGCTTTTGCCTGTACGGCATTCATGAGTTCAATAAGAGCATTGTTCGTGTACTCGTGATCAACACCCATTTTGGACTTATCTGAAACATAAGACAGGTAACCAGAAACGCTTCCGGTGCTAAGAGAATCATTCTCCCAGTTAGATTCACTGTCATCCCAATTGGCGGTATCGGTGTCATCTTCCCAGGCGGTTCCTTCCTCTACCTGTTCAGTTTCCACTTCTTCCATGTCATCATTGTCATCATCGTCGTCTGCAAATACTAAAAAGTAGAGCAATGCAAGAATAACCAGCACGAGAATGATCCACGGCCAAATTGGTTTTTTCTTTTCAATTTTGATTTCTGCCATAATTCAATTTTTTAAATTTGTTAGTTATTTAGGTTATCTAAATTACAGCTTTATCGAGCCTTTTCAATTAATCTCAGCCTAAAATATTGTTAAGTAAGCATTAAAAGCAGGGGTGAGATAAATTTTTGTCATTACTTTAACTAAAACCGGCTCTTTTTTTCGGGAACCGCAATTTTCATTTTGATCGGGCTTATCTTTGCCTCCACATGCCGTACCTCCCCTCGATATTCTCCATCGATTTGAAACGGGATATTCTTTTCACATGTTATAGTGGCTTTAGATGTCGAAAAGATCTCAACAAAATCTTCACTGAGTTCCACATTTTCAAAGAAGGTGCGAAGGATTTGTGAAAAATTGAATTCCTTGAAAACAAGAATTTCGAATTTGCCGTCGTCATACTTTCCATGTGGATTAATTGTCGATCCGGTCCCGTATTTTCGGGCATTAGCAATCGCCAGCAGTACTGCTTTTCTGTGTATAGTCTTTCCTTCTTTTTCAATGGTGAACTGAAAGGGAAAATCGCTTTTGATTAGGGTAGGGACAGATTGGATAAGATAGCCTAATTTCCCCCTGATGTTTCCTTCCTCATAATTTTTAATGAGGGCGGCGTTAAGGCCGATATCACTTATATGAAGACAAAGCTCATTGTTGATCATGATGGTATCAAGTTCCAGGAAGTTGTCGCCTAGCGCGATCTCTGTAAGATCGGCAGTTGCGGTGGGAAGATCCAGGTTTTCAGCAAGTCCGTTTGCTGAGCCTGCGGGAAAGATACCTAAGGGAATCTTTTTATCTTTAATAATTTCGGCTACTAATTTAATACTGCCGTCCCCGCCCACAATGAGGATTCGGGTGGGATCATAGTCCTTAATGACAGTTGTAAGTTCCTCCTTATCGCGTTTTCCCGAGGTCTTAAAAATCTTTAGTTGGGAGGATTCGTTCTGCAGGTATTCAGAAACCTGTTCTATAATAGGGGTTTTGTCCTTGCCGCCCGAGATGGGGTTGACAACCATTAAAACCCTTTGTTTTGTTGACATTCTGCTTTAGCTTATGCCTAAAATTAAGTATTTTGGAAGGGATACTCAGTTAATGAAATCAAAATATGAAACTGGATATAAAATTATACAGGGGATATGTAAATGACCAGGAGTTAATTGTCTTTGGACATGTTTTTAATTCCTGGGCACCCGACAAGTATGAGATCGACAGGCGCGGCTACCGGCACGCAAAATCTGTGATAAAAATGTTTACGATAAAACCTATTGCGAACATAAAAGTGACCCTGAAGTTTAAGGATCTTGTCGTGCATACCAAAACCCTTGATGACGGCTACTTTAGGTTTTCCATTCCGTTCAATCAATTTTTGGAAAGCGGGTGGCACAAGTATTCTATTTCCTGTGAACAAAATGGTAACGGAATTATTGAACAGGGGGAATTGCTTAAACCTTTCAAAAGTAAATTGGGAATAATCTCAGATATAGATGATACCTTCCTGATCTCTCACACAAGTAATTTTTTTAAAAAGCTTTATGTGGTGCTCACCCAAAACATCAATAAACGGGAAGTTTTTACAGATGTGGTCCCACATTACCAGGCTTTGAGTAGGGCAGGGCAGGAGGATAAGGGAAAATTCAACTCCTTTTTCTACGTTTCGAGCAGTGAATGGAATCTATATCAATTTATCTTGCAGCTTACCCGTATGCACGAGCTGCCCAAAGGAGTGATCAAACTTAAAAAGATCAAAACCGGGCTGGCCGATTTCCTTTTTACAGGAAGGGGTGGTCATGATCATAAGTTTATCAAGATCAAGGATATCATCTCTTTTAATCCAAAGTTGCAATATGTCCTGATGGGTGACGATTCACAGCAGGATCCAAATCTATATGAAAGAGTTTGTAAGGTTTTTCCCCAAAACATAAAAGCCGTTTACATTAGACAAACCTCCAGGAGACAAAAATCTTCGACCATCAAGGTGCTCGCCAACATCGAGGACATGGGGGTGGCAACCTGTTATTTTGCCGAAAGCGGAAAAGCGATCGCACATTCAAAAAAAATAGGGATCGTGTGATCCCTATCTAAATTTTTTCTTCGGAAGTTTTCTATTCTCGAAAGGTCTGGGAGGGAAAAACCACCAAACTTTCGTTCCCGTTCTTACCCACGGTAGCTACACCAAAAAAGTAATTATCGATCACAATTCCGTCGAGGGTGTAGTGATCAACATCACCAATATATCTGGAATATTGCCACTGCGGATTTGTGGTGTCACGCCAGTAGATTTTGTAACCTGCAACATCGTTGCCACCTACTTTTTTCCATCGCAGTTTAGCCGAAGCTTCAACAACACCACCTATTGCCACTTCTTGGGGTGCAGGCGGTGCCCAGGCGAGGCCGGCCAAATTGATCGCATTGACAGCGGTGAGTTTTTTTGCATAATCAAAATTTACACCTTCAATTACATCACCATATTGAATTCCATTTTCTGTTCTTACGTCCTGGTGCTGCCTGTTGTAGTTTTCATGAGCTTCCATTATACGAACTCCTGCAAAGCCAAGATCGTTAAAAGAACGATGATGACCGCCGCGGCCAAACCTGTCCAGGCGATAAACCATCATCGGGTTCATTTCGGGCATATATGTTTCCGTGGTTTTGTGAATATATCTTGCGAGCTGCCTCGAAATTCCGTCGACTTCACCGCCATAATATCTTCTCAGCATTCGTTCTCTTTCAGTTTCTGTAGGAGGTACTGGTTCAGAAAAGATCCTGAAAGTGCGGTTATCTATCACCCCGTCAACACCTTCAATGTTGCCAATCATATCATTGTTGAGTACTCCTATGATCTCCCATCCTTTTTCCTTTGCCATTTTCGCAAAGCTTTGGCCGCCAAAAAGTCCCTGCTCTTCTCCCGAGAGTCCCAGATAAACAATACTGTTATCAAAGTCATACTTTGACAGCACCCTTGCAGCTTCCATTACTCCAGCCATCCCGCTGGCATTGTCATTCGCTCCCGGGGCATCTGTAGTGAAATCCATAGTATTGCTCGCACGGGAGTCGATATCACCGCTCATGATAATGTAACGGTTCGGGTGCTTTTTTCCCTTTTGAACGGCAGCTACATTCACCACCCAGGCATCTTTGGGCACGCGATCATTGCCTTCTTTTGTGACAAATTCCTTTTGATAGAAAACATCAAGGCAATTATTACACTGGCTGGAAACCTTTTCAAATTCAGATTTTATGAACCTGCGTGCAGCTCCAATTCCGCGGGTGTTGGAGACTGTGTCACTAAAGGTATTTCGGGTGCCAAAATTGACTAGTTTACGAATATCTGCTTCTATACTGTCGGCCGAGACGGCATCAATAATATCATACATTCGCAGGTCGACTTGTGGCGGCGCCTGTTCCTGAGCAGAGGCAGCAAATCCTGAGAATAAGAGGGCCGAAAAAAGTAATTTTTTGAACATGTTAATCATGGGGTTTTAATGAGTTCCCAATGTAATAAAAAACATAAAAAAAGCTGCTAAAAAGCAGCTTTTTGAAGTCTTTCACTGGAAAGTTTTAGTAGATGATCTTGTCATCACCATCCATCTTTGCAGCAACTTTATGCGATTTTCCTCTCATTTTTGATTTCACCGAATCGTACTTATGGGATAGATTATCGGTAAGATCGTTGAATTTGCTCTTGGTGTCATACATATACTCATTGCTTTTACTCGCAATTTGTTTACGTGTATCTTTTCCTTTTTTAGGAGCGAAGAGCATTCCGGCGGCGGCTCCAATAGCAGCTCCAGAAAGTATTCCAACCAATATTTTTCCTGCTTTCATCGTTGATTTTTTTTTGGGTTAACTATTAATTATATCTTAGGTCTAAGATACTTCAAATTTGGCGCCCTGTAAGGGGACTCTTAGTTAAGGTTGCTTTAAAATTTAGCCTGTATTTATTGCGTTTTAACAGTTTTTAGGTGAAATATTCAATGAGTTAAATTGACAAAACCTTCAAGAAGTTCCCTCACTTGTGCTACGTTATCTATAAAGTATTTTGCATCGGTTTTGTTCATACCTACTTTTACGGTGGTAGCATAATCGGGGAGTTCGGTAAAAAGGTATTCATCTGTCCAATCGTCCCCAATGGCGAAGATGAAATCGTATTTTTCGGTGAGGCGTTTGTTGGCGGCCTTGCCTTTATTCACTCCGCTGTTCTTAATCTCGAGCACCTTGTTTCCCTGTAGCACACTTAAACCGTGGTTGGAGATCATATCTCTAAGGACAGTGGAAAGTTCGTTTGCCCTCACCTCCCCAAGTTCAGGGTTAGCTTTCCTAAAATGCCATGCCAGAGAAAAATTCTTTTCCTCTATAAAAGTTCCCGGGGTTCTGTCCACAAAGGTTTCCAGTACAGGTCTAATGGTCTTCATCCAGCTGTTGTTGAGATTCTCTGAGAGCTCCCACTTCTCATTTACAGGCCGCAGCCATACTCCATGTTCAGAGATGAGCTCCACCGGCACATCTTTCCACCATTTGCCAAGAGTTTCCTTGTCACGCCCGCTAATTAACACCACCCGCGTATTTTCCTGTTCAGCTAATCGCTTAATGAGGGCCTTGAGATTTTCATCTGGTTTTGCATCTTCGGGTTTATCAACGAAATTGATGAGGGTGCCGTCATAATCCAGGTAAAGGATGCGGCGCTGTGCCGAATTATACTTCTCAAAAAGGTCTTTTTTGATATTCTGTGTAAGCTCTATCGTTTTAAAAGCTTTTCGGGTATTCTTGGTTTCCTCCAGGTTTTTCATAAAATCTTGAGCCCATTTTTCCACGCTGTAGCGCTTTAATCTCCGTTGCATAACTTTATTCCTTCTCTTTTGCTCCTCCTCTGGCATCTCCAGGGCCTGTTTAATGCTGTCTACGATTTGCTCAAAATTATTTGGATTGATGATGAGGGCTTCGTTGAGTTCATGTGCCGCCCCGGCCATTTCACTAAGAATCAAAACTCCTGTGTTCTCGGTACGGGTAGCTATATATTCCTTGGCAACCAGGTTCATGCCGTCGCGGGTAGGTGTTATAAGGGCAACGTCGCTTGAGCTGTAGAGATCGATGAGGTTTTCAAAGGGCATTGATCTATAAAAATACCAGATGGGTGTCCAGTTCACAGTTGCGAACTGTCCATTAATACGGCCCACCAGTTCGTCAATCTCTTTCTTCAGCAATTGATACTGCGGAACATTTGTACGTGATGGCACAGCCAGCATGATGAGCCGTACTTTTTCCTGATACTCCGGATACTTCTCCAGAAAATATCCAAAGGCCCTTATCCTGTTGGCGATGCCCTTGGTGTAGTCAAGCCGGTCAATAGACAGGATGAGTTTTGTGTTGCGGGTGACGTATTTGTGATAGTCCAGCTTTTTCTGAATATCTGTATTCTCACTCCTGGGTTGGCTACGATGCTCGAGGGCCGCATTCCTGAATTTGTTATAGTCGATTCCCATAGGAAAGGAATCAGATTTTACGATCCTGTTTCCAAGGTTGACCGAATTAAAATTGATGTCATACCTGCAAATACGGCTTACAGATCTTAAGAAGTGTCTTTCATAATCATAGGTGTGAAACCCAATAAGATCTGCCCCTAACATACCTCTCAGGATTTCCTCCCGCCATGGCAAAGTCCTGAAAACTTCATAGGACGGAAAAGGAATGTGATTGAAAAACCCAATTGTAACATTAGGACGTTTTTTCCTAATCATCTCGGGCAGGAGCAGGAGCTGGTAGTCGTGTACCCACACCGTATCTCCATCATCAAGATGATTGACCACAGCATCGGCATATTTTTGATTGACCTGTAAGTATGCATCCCAGTGATCCGGATGAAACTCTGTATACTCCATAAAATAATGAAAGAGCGGCCAGATGGTTCTATTGCTAAACCCATAGTAAAATTTATCTATCTCATCTGTGGTAAGAGATACCGCGATACAATCCTGCTGTTTTGCCTTTTTTGAAACTTCGGGCAGCAGGTCTTCAGGGATATCTTCCTCGGCCAGACCGGTCCAGCCAATCCAAATACTGTCTCCTTCCTCATGAAAGGATTTGAGACCTGTGGCGAGCCCTCCCACGCTGGGAGTAACTTCTAGTTCATCATCATTAATATTTATCTGTAGGGGTAGGCGATTGGAAATAATTATTGTTTTGCCCATAATAAATTTTCAGCGGGTTGTATGTAATCCATTTTCCATAAATTTCCGAAAATTTAGAGAGGGAGACTACTCCTTTAAAAGAACTTTAAGACTATGGATACTTTGGATTACGGCATAATAGGGAACTGCAAAAGTGCGGCTTTGGTGTCACGTGAAGGGGCGATAGAATGGTGTTGTTTACCAAGTTTTAATTCTGCTTCGGTCTTTGCAAAATTAATTGATGAGAAAAAAGGAGGTAGTTTTTCTATTCAGGTTGATGATAGCTATAGTACCTCCCAAAAATACCTTTGGAAAACCAATATTTTGTGTACTTCATTCTCAAGCGTTGATCCGCCTTTCAGGTCATAGATTTTATGCCGCGCTATCGTGAAGAGAACGGCTCCTTTTATACCCCACCCGATGTAATTCGGTTTATTTACATCCTCAAAGGACAGCCTAAGATAAGGGTGAAGTATGATCCTAAACTGGATTACGCGCGTGAAAAGACCTATACAGAAAATCACCGTTTCTATCTCAAAAGCTTTACAAAAGAGGGAAAATATGACTCGCTGTATCTTTACACCAATCTTGGACTTGACGATGTTTTGAATGGTGAGGAGATGACACTAACGGGAAATGCTTATTTCCTGATGGGTTATCACGAGAAGCTGCGTGAACAAAGCCTGGAAAGAGCATACCTGAAGTTTCAGCGCACCAAGACCTATTGGATGAACTGGAGTGAAGAAACTACTAAATTTCCCGTTTATGACGCAGAGATCACCCGCAGCGCCCTGGTGTTGAAAGCGCTGACCTTTGAAAAGTCCGGTGCAGTGCTGGCAGCGGCTACTACTTCGCTTCCCGAGACTATAGGAGAAGTGCGCAACTGGGATTACCGTTTCTGCTGGATAAGAGATGCCTCAATGGTGATCAAGATCATGGCAGGACTGGGACACAGGGAATCTGCACATAATTTTCTGCAGTTCATTATTGACATTATACCCGACAAGGATGAGAAGTTGCAGATCATGTACAGCATTGATGGGAAAAAGGAGCTCACAGAACACATTTTAGACCACCTTGATGGCTACAAGGGCTCAAAACCGGTACGGATAGGAAACGCCGCGTATATTCAGAAGCAAAATGATATCTACGGAATTTTGATGGAGGTGATCTATCAACAATTTCTGCAGTTTGAAACAACCCTGGAAAACAGTGAGGAACTGTGGACCATCGTCCGCGGAATTGTTCGTATTGTCGAAGAGCATTGGAAGCAGCCGGATAAGGGGATTTGGGAATTCAGGACCGAGGAGCGACACTTTACCTTTTCAAAACTGCTTTGCTGGGTGGCTGTAGACCGGGCTGTGAAGATAGGGGAGATCCTTAGGAATGGAATCAATTCTGAAGACTGGAAAAACCTGAGACAGGAGATCTATGACGATATCTATGAACATGGCTGGAATGAGGAGATGCAGGCATACACACAATCTTACGGTTCTTCAGATCTTGATGCCTCGACCCTGTTGATGGAATCTTATGGTTTCATTAAAGCTAAAGATCCAAGATACGTGAGTACGGTCAAGGCAACCGAGAGGGAGCTTTGTTATAACGGCCTCCTATTCCGCTACAAGAATAAAGATGACTTTGGTACCCCGTCTTCTTCTTTCACTATTTGCTCTTTCTGGTTCATCAACAGCCTCTATAAAATTGGGGAAAAGGAAAAGGCGATCAAGATGTTTGACGAGTTATTGTCTTACAGTAATCACCTGGGGCTTTTCAGTGAAGATCTGGATTTTGAGTCAAAAAGGCTGTTGGGAAATTTTCCTCAGGCCTATTCGCACCTCGCTCTTATTGAAACAGCCATGAATTTTTCTCAGGGTTTTGCTACGGAAGAGGGTTTGAAGGCCCTTCTTCAGGAGGATGATTTTCTTTAAGAAAGACCCGGGTTTGCGGCAGACTGTCCGGGTAATTTTCCTTGATAAACTTGAGCAGGTTTTCCCTGATGTAAACCCGCAGCTCCCAGGCAATAGATGCATCGTGAGCGCTCATGAGCGCCCTTAACTGCATAGTTCTTTCTGTGACATCGGTGACCTGTATCACGTTGACTTCACCATCCCATAAAGCGGTTGATTCAAGCAGGCGGGTGAATTCTGTGCGCAAAGCTTCGATAGGAAAATTATAGTCGGTGTAGATATAGACGGTCCCAAGAATGTCTGATGAGGTGCGGGTCCAGTTTTGAAAAGGGGTTTCAATGAAATAAGTGGTAGGAAGTACTAACCTTCTTTTATCCCAGATCTTTACAACCACATAAGTAAGTTTGATCTCCTCCACGCGACCCCATTCCCCTTCAACTATCACTACATCATCAATACGAATGGGTTGAGCAATGGCAATCTGGATTCCTGCGAGAATAGCGCCAATAACCTTTTGTGCCGAAAGTCCCAGGATGATCCCCGCAATTCCTGCGGAAGTCAAAATACTTACTCCAATTTCCTGTATCCCGTCAAAGGTGACTAGAACAAGACCTATAGCGACGAGAACAATTATAAAAATGGCGATCCTCTCGATGATATTGAACTGGGTATACACCTTTCGCGCCCGCAGGTTGTTCTTTTCGGAAACATCAAAGCGTTTTAAAAATTGATTTTTTGCAATCCTTAAACTCACAATAAGAAACCATGTAAAAGCGATGATGAGCAGGATAGACCGAATTTGCTGAAAAAGGTCGATAGTCCTCTCCCCGGTGATTAACTCCCGGTTGATGATGCCGGCCTGAATTCCCACGGCCAAGAACAAGATGATCAACGGCACTTTAATGCGACCGGCGATGTTATGTGGTAGAATGTTATTGGGATCCTTCCCAAGCTTTTTCAGAAGAAAGAACAGGAGAAAATACGCTACCAGAAGGATTCCAAGGGTAAGGAGAACGTAACGGGTAATAGGTTCCAAAAGTGAGGTTTTTGAGGGTTCTTCTGAAAGCTATAAAATGTTAAAGGCTTTAAGTGTTAATGTATTCTAAAAAAAAGGCCGCCCAAAGGCGGCCCGTCAGATTTAAAAGATGCAAATTAATATTAGAAAGGATATTTATTCTCCTCAATAACTTTCTTAGCTATCGTATTTCTCAACTCAACCACATTCGGCTGATTTTCATATTTAGTGAAACGTTTAAGTCCCATGAGCATCATACGCTGCTCGTCACCTTCGGCGAAGGAAACAATTCCTTCTTTGGCCCTCTGGTTGATGAGATCTACAGCATGGTACAGGTACAGTTTCGCCATTGCGATCTGCTCTTTTTGTGCTTCTTCGCCAAAACGTTTAGCGTTCTTTTCGGTCCTTAAAATGGCAGATTCGGCCATGTATATTTCGATAAGAATATCAGCAGAAGCTAAAAGAAGCTGCTGGTGGTCTTCCAGCTGAGGTCCATATTTTTGAACTGCGCTACCGGCAACCATAAGGAACACCTTTTTCAATTTGGCTACCATTTCCTTTTCTTCAGCAAGAAGCTCAGAATAATCGGGCTTGTCAAAAGAAGGAATTCCGGTAAGCTCTTCTCCAACTTTAGTGGCGGGGCCTAAGAGATCCACATGGCCCTTCATGGCTTTTTTGACCAACATGCCCACGCAGAGCATGCGGTTGATCTCATTTGTTCCCTCATAAATTCGGGTAATACGTGCATCTCTCCATGCTGATTCCATTGGAGCATCGGCCGAGAAGCCCATTCCGCCATAGATCTGTATACCTTCATCTGTACAATGTTGAAGATCTTCAGAAACAGCAACCTTAAGAATAGAACATTCGATCGCGTATTCTTCCACGCCTTTAAGCTCGGCCTCCTGGTGAGAAGCTCCCTGCTCCTGGCGAATGGCAATGCGATCTTCGATATCTTTTGCAGCACGGTAAGAAGCAGATTCCCCGACGTAAGCCGAAGTAGCAATCTCTGCAAGTTTGGATTTTATAGCTCCAAAACTGGCGATAGGAGTACCAAACTGCACCCTTTCATTGGCATAGTTCACTGCGGTTGTAATAGAACGCCTTTGGGCATCAAGACAGGCGCCGGCAAGTTTGATACGTCCCACGTTCAACGCGTTCATGGCAATTTTAAAGCCGTTGCCCCTTTCAGAAAGCATGTTCTCCACAGGAACCTTAGTGTCGTTAAAGAATACCTGGCGGGTAGAGGAGGAGTGAATTCCCAATTTCTTTTCTTCTTCTCCCAGAGAAATACCATTTTCTGGATCGTATTCCACAATAAAACCGGTGATGTTCTTGTCGTCTTCAATACGCGCGAAAACGATCATCATGTTGCAGAAGCCCGCATTGGAGATCCACATTTTTTGTCCCGTGATCTTGTAGTACTTGCCGTCTTCTGAAAGTACAGCTTTTGTCTTTCCTGAATTGGCATCACTACCGGCTCCCGGTTCTGTTAAAGCATAAGCGCCAAACCACTCTCCGGTGGCGAGCTTCGGAAGATATTTTTTCTTCTGCTCTTCGGTTCCATAAAGCGTGATTGGCAAAGTTCCAATCCCGGAATGAGCTCCAAAAGCGGTCGAAAAAGAACCTGTCGCACCCGAAATATAATCCACAACCAACATAGTGGTCACGAAGCCCATTCCCAGCCCGTCATATTCTTCGGGAACAGAAACTCCCAAAAAGCCCATTTCTCCGGCCTTTTTCATCAATTCTTCGGTAAGCTCGTAATTCTTCTTTTCGAACTCCTCTTTTTTCGGCCAAATCTCTCGATCCACGAATTCCTTTACCGAGTCGCGCATCATTTTTTGCTCCTCAGAAAAATCTTCGGGAGTAAAAATGTTTTCGGCATCGGTTTCTTTCACCAGGAACTGTCCGCCCCTTAAAAGATCCTTTTCTTTGTTTTCTGTTTCTGTGCTCATTTTGTTTTAGATGTTAGACTTGAGATTTTAGATGTTAGACTTTATCCCAAGATTATTTTATAGAAATTGTATAGTTTTTCAAGATCTCATGTCTCAGATCTCAATTTCTCAAATCTTTTAAGAAAGAAACTCAAACACTCCCGCTGCTCCCTGTCCTGTTCCTACGCACATGGTTACCATTCCATGTTTGTTTTGAAGGTTGCGTTTTCGCATCTCGTCGAAGAGTTGGACTGAAAGTTTTGTACCTGTACAACCAAGAGGGTGACCCATTGAAATAGCGCCTCCATTCGGGTTCATGCGGTCCATATCCAATCCTAGTTCTCGAATCACCGCAAGCGACTGCGAAGCAAAAGCTTCGTTGAGTTCAATTAGTTCCATGTCATCTTTCTTCATTCCGGCTTTCTTCAAAGCTTCCGGAATGGCATAAACAGGTCCAATTCCCATGATAGCCGGTTCAACGCCCACCGCAGCATAGCTTACAAGTCTCGCGATTGGCTCCAGGTTCAGCTCTTTTACCATCTCTTCGCTCATGATGAGGGTAAATGCTGCCCCGTCGCTCATTTGAGAACTATTTCCCGCGGTTACACTTCCGCCTTCCTCAAAAACAGGACGCAGTTTTGCCAAAACCTCTTTTGAAGTGTCAGCGCGTGGCCCTTCATCTTTATTTACAGTGTAGGAACGGGTTTGTTTCTTGCCATTTTCGTCAACGTAGGTCTGATCAATGGTGATAGGCACGATCTGGTCCTGGAAACGATCTTCTTTTTGTGCTTTTAGAGACTTTTGGTGGGAATTGTAGGCAAATTCATCCTGGTCTTCCCTGCTCACCTTGTATTTTTTTGCAACTGCTTCAGCTGTAAGGCCCATTCCCCAATAATAATCTTCATGGCCTTCTTTCGCCAGTTTGTAATCGGGTACCGGTTTATATCCACCCATAGGAATGTAGCTCATGCTTTCTGCACCTCCGGCGATGATGCAATCTGCCATTCCACTTTGTATCTTGGCGGTGGCAATGGCAATAGTTTCAAGACCCGAAGCACAGTAGCGGTTAACGGTCATCCCGGGAACATCAACTGTGTTAAGCCCCATGAGAGAAATAAACCTTCCTACGTTGAGACCTTGTTCGGCTTCGGGCATGGCATTTCCCACGATGACATCATCAATTCTCTTCTTGTCGAATTCAGGCACTTGCTTGAGCATGTACTGAATGGTTTCCGCTGCAAGCTCATCTGGCCTTTTGAATCTGAACAGTCCACGAGGAGCTTTTCCAACCGCGGTTCTGTATGCTTTTACTATGTATGCTGTTTTCATTTTATAAGATATTAGATGTTAGACTTGAGATTTTAGACAAAAAGTTCATTTCGAGAATTTCTTTATCAGGGTGTAGTTCATCTTTTGAACTTCGATCAAGTCTTTTATAAGTGGTGTTACTTTTTCTTCTTCAATCAATTTGAGACGATGAGATAGGATCAACTGGGTCATCAATTCGTTTGAGGAACCGCTTGCGATGCCGAGGAAATTTTTAAATTCCCCGTCAGTGTTTCTCCCTGCACCTTCAGCAATGTTGGAAGGAACAGAGATTGCACTTCTTCTAATTTGACTGGTGAGGCCGAACTTTTCTTCTGTTGGAAATTCAGCAGAGATCAGGTAGCAGTATTCCGCCACGTCCATAGCTTTTTGCCAGATCTTTAAATTTTGAAAATTATGCATCGTCTTTAGTTTTAGGTTCATCTCAAATCTCAAGTCTCACATCTCAAGTCTAGTTTCTAAGAGGTTTCCCTTTCTTCAACATATGCTGCAGCCTCTCAAGGGTTTTTCTTTCTCCTGTTAGAGATAGGAAAGCCTCACGTTCCAGGTCAAGCAGGTACTGCTCGCTTACATACGAGTTCTCAGAAAGATCTCCACCTGCCATTACGTATGCAAGTTTGTTGGCGATCTTTTTGTCGTGCTCGCTAATGTATTTTCCTGCCAGCATCTGGTCTGTTCCCACGTAGAACGCTCCTAAAGCCTGTTTTCCAAGAACTTTTATGTCTGTTCGTGGAATTGGTTTCGTGTATCCATTTTCTGCCATAAGCAGGGCGTGTTGCTTAGCAATTGCCAGTTGGCGATCCGGATTTATTACTACTATATCTTTTCCTTTCTGAAGAATGTTGGTGTCAAAAGCCTCATATGCTGAAGTCGAAACCTTAGCCATTCCAATAGTTAAAAAGTGCTCCCGAAGCCTGTTGAGCTCCACGTCATCTTTCTGGAAAGTATCTGAAGCGCGAACCGTCATCTCCTTGGAACCTCCTCCGCCGGGAATAACCCCAACGCCAAATTCTACAAGTCCTATGTAAGTTTCTGCTGCAGCAACCACTTTGTCGGCATGAAGTGAAAGTTCACAACCACCTCCCAAAGTCATCGCATGTGGCGCGGCTACTGTAGGAATGCTGGAATAGCGCATGCGCATCATCGTGTCCTGGAAATATTTGATGGCCATGTTTAGCTCATCATACTCCTGGTCTACCGCCAACATAAAGATCATCCCAATGTTAGCTCCTACAGAAAAATTCTTTCCGTTGTTTGCAACTACCAGTCCCTGGTAGTCTTTTTCGGCTATGTCAAAGGCTTTGTTCAAGCCATCGAGCACATCGCCACCAATAGTATTCATCTTACTGCGGAATTCAACATTCAGGATTCCGTCGCCAAGATCTTCCACAACTACGCCGCTGTTCTTGAAGACCTCTTTAGATTCCCTGATGTTGTCCAGAATAATGAAAGCATCCTGCCCCGGAATTTTCTTGTAAGATTTTGTTGGGATGTCGTAGTAAAAAGTATTTCCTTCTTTTACTGTGTAAAAGCTCTTACTGCCGCTTTCCAGCATTTCATTGACCCAGGCCGCAGGTGCTTTGCCTTCGGCTTTCATCATCTCAATACCTTTTTCAACACCTATAGCATCCCAAATCTGGAATGGGCCCTGTTCCCAGCCGTAACCGGCCTTCATGGCATCATCTATCTTGTAGAGCTCATCTGTAATCTCAGGAATGCGTCGTGAAGAATATGCAAAAATGGCTGAAAAATTCTTTCTGTAGAATTCACCTGCCTTGTCTTTACCGTTGACAAGAACTTTAAACCGGTCTTCTACTTTGTCAATCGTTTTCGTTTGCTCGAGAGTAGCAAAATTTTCCCTTTTTTGAGCTCTGTATTCCAGGGTATCCAGGTCTAAACGATTGTATCTCACTTGAGCCGTCATCGTTCTTGATCTTTTTGTAGAAGCCCTGGCCGCTCTTACTTCCAAACCATTCGTTTTCGACCATAGTGTTGATATAGTCGGGCATGGCGAAAAGATCGTGTTCTTCATCTGTTGGCACACCTTTATGCAAACCTTCAGCAACATGCTTCAGGGTATCAAGCCCCACTAGATCTACGGTGCGAAAAGTGGCAGATTTTTGCCTCCCTATCACCGGTCCTGTTAGTTTGTCGACTTCCTCAACAGTGAGTCCCAGCTCCTTCACCATGTGAAAAAGACTCATGATGCTGTAGGTTCCAATTCTGTTCCCTATAAAAGCGGGAGTATCTTTTGCTACTACCGAAGTTTTTCCGAGGAATTTTTCACCGTATTCGTTTAGGAATTCAAGAACATCTTCGGAAGTTTTTGGCCCCGGAATGATCTCGAACAACCTTAAATATCTTGGAGGGTTGAAGAAGTGAGTTCCGCAGAAGTGTTTCTGGAAATCTTCACTTCGTCCTTCGCTCATCTGCTGGATTGGAATTCCGGAAGTATTAGAAGTTATAAGGGTTCCTTCTTTTCTATGCTTTTCAAGGTTGTCAAAAACCTGTTTTTTGATATCCAGTCTTTCAACCACCACCTCTATGATCCAGTCTACTTTAGAAACTTTAGAAATATCATCCTGCAGGTTTCCGGTCTTTATGCGATTTGCGAAATCTTTGTGATAGATGGGCGAGGGTTTTGACTTCAAGGCAGCCTGTAAAGAGTCATTTACGATCCTGTTACGCACGCTTTTGTCTTCAAGCGTTAGGCCCTTACTTTTTTCCTTTTCTGTTAATTCTCTCGGCACTATGTCCAGCAGGAGGACCTCCACGCCAATATTGGCAAAATGGCAGGCAATCCCGCTCCCCATAATTCCAGAGCCGATTACTGCAACTTTGTTGATTCTTCGTTTCATGTTGTTATTGTTTATGATATCACAGCCGGTGTGGTTTCCCTAAGGCTGCTATTTATATACTTTTTTTGAAGCGATAAGCTCCATGATCTTCCCGGCTACCTCTATGAATTTCTCCAGATCTTCCTGCGGAATTTCCCTTTTCACCGCTTCATCGAAACTAAGGACTACCTGTTTGGAATAGTCCCTCATTTCCCGGCCAAAGTCTGTGAGGTGGATAAGCACGCTCCTGCCGTCTTCAGGATTTTTTCTTCTCAAAATGAGTCCTTTATCTTCCATGGTTTTAAGGGTACGGGAAAGGCTTGTGGCCTCCATACCCATTTTTGGTCCCAGCGAAGTTGAGGGGGTGCCGTTCTCTGGATCAATGTTCAGCAAGGCAAAGCCTGTTGCCATGGTGCTGCCTTCCTTACTGGCCTCTTCATTGTACATTTTGGCTACCGAGATCCAGGTAGCACGCAGTACATAATCAATGGTCTTGTATTTCATCGATCTCAAAGTTATAAAAATTTGTTATGCACGCATAATAAAACCACACTTTTTTTTCTGTATTTCAAGACCGTTTATAAATTTATGAGAATAGCGCATGAAAAACTCACTTAGAAGGAGGAGTTTAACAAAGATTTACGTAAAAGTTGAGGAAGCTAGTTAGCCTTGATTCTTGAGTTTAAACCACGCGTCCTGAAGGAAAAATTGGAGCCGGGCATCATTTCCGGAATCTAGGATGGCCTGTAGTGCCGGGTCTTCTATGATAAAGTCTATGAGACGTTGAGCCTGGACTTTGTTTAGCTGCATTTCGTCCCGCATATAATCCATGTGGTGCATCTCCAAAAAAGCTATATTTCGTTGTTGTTTTTCAATTCCTATATTTCTTTTGAGCCTTTTGGTCCTGCCATTGATCGCGTTCAAAATAGGATCGAATGGAAGACTACCCATAAGAAGGCTCAGCAGGTTCTTGGCTTTAAAATCGCCTGCAGTTTTGAGCCTTCGCTCGTTCATCGTAAGCGTTTTTATCTCCTTCGGAATAATTCCTAAAGCGACTGCGTTGATCTCGGGATGGCCGTTGATCTCAACTTCTCTCAATTCTTCGGGGTGCTGCAACATTTTTAGCAGTAGAGGCTGCTGCTGAAGGTTTTCTTCAGAAATGAATTTTATAAGGTCCTGCATGCCCACGTGGGAAAGTACAATGGTATCACCTGCCGCCATCTTCAGCAGAAACCTTCCGGAAACATCTGAAACTGTGAATTTTTCAGAAGAAATATTTTTTATAAGCACGTTCTCCAGAGGGAATTCCTCGGTAGTTACAGTACCTGAAACCGGCATCCTGTCCTGTGCTGCAAGATTCAACGTAGAGAGAAGGAATAGAAATAGGAAAAATGGTCTCATTGTAATCAAGGAGAAAAGATAGCAAAAAAGGGGCTTCAAAAATGTCTTTTTTAAAAGGTCTTTTTTCCCTGCTTTCGGGCTTCTGTCATTTTGTAATATCTTTGCCGCCCACAATAACATTACAATGCTCAATTACCCAATAAGATTCACGCCCATCCTCAAGGAGAAGATCTGGGGTGGAACCAAATTAAAACAAATCCTCAATAAACATTCAAACCGGAATGATCTGGGAGAAAGCTGGGAGATCTCAGGGGTCAAAAATGATATTTCTGTAGTAGAAAATGGCCCGCTGAAGGGCAGAACTCTAAACCAGCTTTTGGAGAAGTACAAATCTGATTTCCTTGGTAAAGAGAATTTTGAGGTCTTTGGTGCAGAGTTTCCCTTGCTTATCAAGTTCATAGATGCAAAGACCGAACTTTCGGTACAACTGCATCCTCACGACGAGATAGCAAGAAAGAAGCACAATTCCTTCGGAAAGACCGAGATGTGGTACATCATGCAGGCAGATGAAGGAGCCGAGATCAATGTGGGCTTCAAAAATACCATTTCTGAAGCCGAATATCTCGAGCACCTCAACTCCGGGAGAATAACCGAACTGCTCAACTTCGAAAAAGTAAAAAAAGGAGATGCTTTTTTCATCAATACCGGGAAAGTACACGCCATTGGCGCCGGAGTCCTGTTAGCAGAAATTCAGCAAACCTCAGATATTACCTATCGCATCTACGACTGGGATAGAGTGGACGCCGAAGGAAATTCCAGGGAACTGCATACAGATCTTGCTCTTGACGCTATAGATTTTGAGAAAAAAGATGATTTTAAAAGGGAATATACTTCAAAAGAGAACCAGTCTAACAATATCGCCAGCTGCGAATATTTTACGACCAACTATTTGCCTTTGAAAGACAGGCTTGAAAAAGATTATAATACAATAGATTCCTTTGTGATCTACATGTGCGTAAGTGGCAAAGCCGAAGTTTCTATAGAAGGAAATTCTGAGCTCGTTGAACAGGGGCAGACGCTTTTAATACCGGCTAAAAATGATAAAGTAAAGCTGTTTTCTGAAGCCGGAGCAGAGCTGCTGGAAGTGTATATAGAATAGACCTGCAAGGTCTCCAAGACCTTGTAGGTCTTTTTCTCTTATCAGCTTTTTTATCTCGCCCCTTTCACATTCATCTTGATGCTAAACAGCGAATCCATCGCCGTAATAAAGAGACGACAGTGGTCTTTTCCTCCAAAAGTGACATTTGCAGTCCACTCTTTGTCGATAGGGATGTGCAGGATCTTTTCACCTTTGGGGTTAAAAACTGTCACTCCGTCGCCGGTGAGGTAAACATTGCCGCGCTCATCTAAGGTCATTCCATCAGAACCGAGGTTGGTGAACAAAGTTTTGTTTTCAAGACTTCCATCTTCGGCTATGTCATATTTCCAGGTCTTGTTGTCTTCAATATCGGCCACAAAAAGGGTCTTGCCGTCTGGCGTGCCAATGATGCCGTTAGGTTTTACAAGATCTTCCGCAGCAACTTTTAGCTCCTTTCGATCAGGCGAGAGGTAATAAACTCTTTGTTCCTTAATAGGCTGCTCAGGGTAATTGCGGTAAGGCCGTTTGTAATAAGGATCTGTAAAGTAGATCCCACCTTTGGAGTCGACCCAAAGGTCATTGGGACCGTTGAATTTTTTGCCATCAAATGTGCCGGAAATCACCTGTACCTTTTTGCCGTCGGTGATCTTCCACAATTCCGAATTTCCATCGGCACAGGCATAAAGATTTCCGGCGGGACCAAAATAAAGTCCGTTGGCACGACCGGAATCTTCCATGAAAACAGATACTTCTCCATTCTCAGCAGACCATTTGTGGATCCTGTTATTGGGTTGGTCTGTAAAATATACGTTACCCGCTGCGTCTGCGGCAGGTCCTTCGGTAAAATCAAAGCCATCAGCCACCAGTTGCAGTTCTGCACCTTCAGCTATAAGAGGCTTTTCCTGGGAATTTCCGGAAACTCCGAAGATCATTGTAAATAAAAAAAGCGTGCAGGGAACCTTCATATTTGGTATTTTACTGTTTAATTATAGGGCCTTTAAAAGGCATTTTTTTACTGCTATTGCAGGATTTGTTCTATCTGTCTTAGTTCTGCTTCAGAAAAGGATCGATTTTTAAGTCCGTCAAGATTGTCCTGAAGCTGGGAAACCTTGCTAACGCCAATGAGAACCGAAGTTACCCGCTCGTCTTTTAGCAGCCAGGCAATGGCCATTTGAGCGAGGCTCTGACCTCTTTTTTGAGCGAGTTCATTCAGGTTTTGCACTTTCTCAACAACTGCAGGAGTGATAATATTCCTGTCCAGATAGCCGCCTTCGCGTGCAGCGCGGGAATCCTTGGGAATGCCGTTGAGATATTTTCCCGTGAGAATGCCCTGGGCGAGAGGGGAGAAGACTATGCTGCCAATTCCGTGAGTTTCCAGGGTGTCTAAAAGGCCGTTTTCAACCCACCTGTCAAACATATTGTAGCGCGGCTGGTGGATAAGGAAAGGCGTTCCCTGCTGCTTAAGGATTGCTGCAGCCCTTGCAGTGTCTCCTGCGGAATATTGGGAGATGCCCACATAAAGGGCTTTTCCCTGGCGCACGATCTGGTCTAGCGCGCCCATGGTTTCTTCTAAAGGTGTTTCGGGATCGGGACGGTGGTGATAGAAAATATCGACATAGTCCAGTCCCATTCTTTTCAGGGATTGATCCAGACTGGCGATGAGGTATTTTCGGGAGCCGAAATTTCCGTAGGGACCCGGCCACATATCCCAGCCGGCTTTAGTAGAAATGATCAACTCGTCCCGGTACTGCTTAAAATCTTCGGCAAAGATCTTTCCGAAGTTCTTTTCTGCGGAACCGTATGGAGGTCCGTAATTATTGGCAAGATCGAAATGGGTGATCCCATTGTCAAAAGCTGTTCTTAAAAGTGCCCTCGAGGTGTCAAAATCGTCGACGTCCCCGAAATTGTGCCACAGGCCCAGAGAGAGCAGGGGCAGGAGAATTCCGCTTTTGCCGCAGCGGCGGTATTCCATTTTTTCATAGCGATCTTCGGATGCTGTATAGGTATTCATTCTATATTTTTTAAAATAAATTTTCTGCAAAAGGGGATGAGCATTCAGCCATTTTTGATAATGCTGGGTTTTCCCATTTTAGAAGGTTTAAGAGCCTCTAATTTATGCATAATTGAGGAAGCCCGTTTTGCAGATGTTGGTTTTTCCCTGTACGATCAAAAAAGAAAGACCTCCCGAAAATGACATTTTTGGAAGGTCTTGATTGTTCTACTTTTCGTAGATCTGGTCGTACAATTTCTGGTATAACTTGATGATATTTCTTCGCTTGAGCTTCATAGTTGGGGTAAGATGATCGCCTTCCACGCTCCACACGTCGGGGGTGAGTTCAAAGCGCTTTACTTTTTCCCAGCTGCCAAACTTCTGATTGTAGAAATCAACTTCCTCCTGAATCCTGCCAATTACTTCGCTGTTGGAGATGAGATCTTCGTTGGTAGGACCTACTTCTACATGCTTTCTTTTGGCCCATTCCCTCAGGAATTCAAAATTAGGCTGAATAAACGCGGCCGGCATTTTTTCGCCTTCCCCAATTACCATGATCTCGTCGATAAAACGCGACTGTTTCATCTGGTTTTCTATGAGCTGCGGGGCAACATATTTTCCGCCGGAAGTTTTGAACATTTCCTTTTTTCTGTCGGTGATGCGCAGGAAGCCGTCTTTGTCGAGCTCTCCTATATCCCCGGTGTGGAAGTAACCTTCCTCGTTGATTGCCTCTTTGGTCTTTTCGGGATCTTTATAGTAGCCTTTCATGACGTTAGGGCCTTTGGTAAGGATCTCGCCATCTTCGGCAATCTTCACCTCGACATCGCGTAAAATCTTTCCTACAGTTCCAATTTTGAAGCCGTGGTTGCGCTGGTCATTCACTGCAATTACCGGGGAAGTTTCTGTAAGACCATAACCTTCCATTACCGGAATTCCCGCGGCGGCAAAAACCCTTGCCAGCCGTGGCTGTAACGCAGCACTTCCGGAAACTATTAATTCTATATTTCCGCCAAGGCCTTCTTTCCATTTAGAAAAGACAAGTTTGCGGGCAATACTTAATTGGAATTCATACCACCAGCCGTTGGCGCCGTATGGCTCATATTTAAGCCCTAGTTCAACCGCCCAAAAGAACATTTTTTGCTTGATCCCCCCTACAGTTGTTCCTTTTGCGATGATCTTATCGTAAACCTTCTCCAGCAAACGCGGTACGGCCGAGATAACATGAGGTTTCACCTCTTTGAGGTTGTCGCTTATCATGTCAATAGATTCGGCAAAAAAGATAGAAACGCTGTAGTACTGGTAGAGATAAAGGATCATTCTCTCGAAAATGTGACAGACCGGAAGGAAACTGAGGCCTACATATTCTCCGAACTCGAAAGGCACTCTTTCTGAACTCAGCAGGACGTCGCTCACAATATTTTTATGGCTCAGCATCACGCCTTTTGGCCTGCCCGTTGTTCCCGAAGTATAGATAAGGGTAGCCAGATCATCTTCAGTTACCGCCTTTTTTCGCTGCTCTACTTCCTCTTGATTTGATTCATCCCTGCCCGATTCCACGATCTCTTCCCAGTTAGCACAGCCGGGGATTTCGTCAAATGAATACACTTTTTTGAGAGAAGTGTTTCCTCTAATTGTGTTGAGCTTGTCCAGGATCTCTTTGTCTGATACAAAGCAGTAAATCGACTCACTGTGGTTGAGCACATATTCATAATCTTCTTCAGAAACGGTGGGATAGATTGGCACGTTTTGAGCCCCGATCTGCAACAATCCAATGTCAAGCACATTCCATTCGCTGCGGTTGCTGGAAGAGATCACCGCGATCTTATCGTTTGGCTGAATGCCCAGCCTAAGGAGTCCGCGGCTCACGGCATTGGCCTTATCAATATATTCTTGCGAGGAAAGGGCTTCCCACTTTCCATTTCTTTTGGTTACCAGAGACTTTTCCAGCGGTGCATTCTCCAGCTGGAAGTAAGGAAAATCAAACAGTCTTTTAATTTCAATCATTCAATGATTTGTTATAATACTCCTTGCAAAATAGCAAAAGGAGCACCTATTTCAAATAAATATTTCAAAAACTGCAGCTAAACGCACTTTTTGAGAAGATTGACACCTTCAGTCACCGTTTTTTCCTCCATCAGGAAGTTGGGCAAAAAGAGCAGGGAAGAACCTTCTGTATTCATTAAAAGACCATGATCCAGTGCATTATTTCTTATTTTAGAAGCATAATCTTTATCTTTTAAATCAATACCAATGGCGAGGCCTTTGATGCGGAGCTCTGGTTTTTCCTTAAAATTTACTTCTGAAATTTCCTTTTCAAAAAGCTTCCCAAGTCTCTCAATATTGCCAAAAAGTTTTTCCTTGTGTTTCTGAAAGTACTTGAGAGTTGTCAGAGAGGCGTCAACACTCACCGGATGCCAGCCATATGAGGAGTAAAGTCCGATGCTTTCATCTTCCGCTTTGCGGGCTACTTCCTCGGTCGCAATAACTGCTCCCATACCCGCATGCCCGGCGGTAATTGCCTTTGCCATACATAAGATATCGGGTTCAATATCATAATGTTCTGTCGCGAACATTTTTCCTGTGCGGCCAAAACCGGTGATGGCTTCATCCATAATCAGGAGCGTGCCGTATTTTTTGCACAGCCGGTCTAAACCTGCCATAAACTCTTTTTCGGGAATGATCACGCCCAGGTTGATGATGATTGGCTCCATGATCACTGCGGCAACTTCTTCAGAGGCTAACATTTTTTCCACTTTTTGAAGCGTTTCTTTTGTGAGAGGGGGCTCGATCTTCAGTATTCCGTCCAGCAGGTTGGGAAATTGATTGTGTTTTGAACTGGCACCAATACTCAGGGCTGCAATAGTATTTCCGTGGTAAGCGCCTTCTACGGAAAGTATCTTTTTTTGCCCGGTGTACATCATCGCCATTTCCAGGGCGGCTTCCACAGCTTCAGAGCCGCCGGTCATTCGGAAGCTTTTCTTCAATTTACCCGGCGTCATTTCCGCCAACATTTCGGCTAATTCATTCCAGGGTTTGTAATGAAAGTTAGGATAAACGTAAGCAGGCCGGTCAAAATTCCTGATGGCATCTTCTATCTCGTGCAAGCCCCAGCCCAGGCTGCCGACGCCGGCACCACCCAAAAAGTCTACATATTTCCTTCCGTTGGCACCATAGATGTAACTGCCTTTCGCGCTTATTACTTCCAGGGGCTTAGCGGGATTTCCGCGGCCAAAGAAATTTTTGGTCGTATGTTTTTCCATGATCACTTTTTTAGAAGATAATAAACAGGCAGTAAAACCTGTGTTATGAAAAGGTGAAAATCCAGGGGAAATGAATAATCCCGATTTTTCTAAAATTAACTAAGATTAATCTAAAAAAGTCATTAATCTGCTCGTGCTGTTAACTGCAAATACAGAGGTAGAAAGTATAGGCGATCAGGCAAGTAACTAGGAAATACAGGCCTTTTAAATGCCATTTTTGACTATGAAAAAGAAAAAATGGGGGTTATTCCCCATATCAATTTTGGTTTATATGTTGTAAATTATTCAGCTTCAAAAATCTACTGCACCTGGTGTTTTTATAATGAGAGCTTCCTGCTTTTGGCTTCAGAGACGTAATTAACCATTCGTTTATATTGACCAAAAAACTTTCAATTATGAAAAGACTAAAAGTGTATTTCTCAGGATTAATTTTCTTTGCAATTTTTTTTACCTCCTGCAGCAAAGAAGAACAAATAACCAATAAAGTAACTGATAAGGCTACATTGTCTTTTAGTGTGATCGTCCAGGATTTGGCAACGAGATCATTCAATAAACAAGCTGTTGAAGATCTACCATCGTGCAGTAATGATGATCCTGCATATGTTGAAATAATTCTCAGCCAGGGCGATACAGAAATTGTTGGCTCTGCGGCTGATCCTTTTAGAATAAATCTGGTTGCGGGGCAACTATTTACTCAAGACGTACCGGAACTTGAACTTGTTCCGGGGAGTTATTCCCTGGACCATTTTTCTGTTCACAACGCAGCAGGCGATATTATTTGGCTTGCTCCTAAAGAAGGCAGTGCGCTTGCACAGTTCGTTGAAGAGGTACTGCCCTACGATATTCAGCTTGGTGCTGGAGTCAAGAAATATATAGATGTTGCTGTGCTTTGTTTTGATGACCGGGATGTGAACCAGTATGGCTATGGTTTTTTTGACCTTAACATGGTAAAGACCTTTGAGTACTGCTTTTTTGCCAATTACTGTGATGAAAATGGAAGACACTATCCTGCTCGTTTTGTTGTTGACGTTAGCGTGAATGGAGAACCGGTAGTCGTTGCAGCAAGTAATATGACTGGTGTTAACGGTGATGGAGATTATTATGCAGAACCATTATGCCTGCATTTGCCAGACCTGCCGGAGTATGATAATGATGATGCTTACCTGGACTACACAGTCACTCTCCTGGATTGGGAAGGAGTATATGATGCTCCCGAATTGAACTTCACCGGAAGCCTGAGCAGGGCAGATGTAATGCAGAACTTTGATGGAGATGATCGAATAGATTATCAACATATTAGGTTTGGTTGTGATAATGGAGAAGGTGCCCTTCCCGAGGGATTACCCAACTTTGATACTGCTGAATTTTCCAATCCCACAATTATAACTAATCCATTTTACGGGCCATCCTCATACGCCATCTATGAGTATGAAACCTATGAAGTTGAAAATGGTGAAATTGGAGAGGAGCCCATAGAGCATATTAGCCTGGAACAAATGAACGGGACCAAAACAGTAATGGGTATACAGGTAGTGATTCAGCACGACGTGGTAAGTGTTGATGGAGTAGTTGTTGAGGATACCTTTGACTGGTTGGCTCAGGATGATTCCGGAAACCTTTGGTACATGGGGGAAAATGTGAAGAATTATGATGAGACGGGTAATTTTTTAGATGCCGAAGGCTCTTGGGAAGCCGGTGTTGACGGCGCTCTTCCGGGCTACTGGTTGCCGGGAGATCCTTACTTGGGACAGTTTTATTACCAGGAATATTATCGAGGAGAAGCAGAAGACTTTGCAGAGGTTGTGGCTTTAGATGAAACAGTAACCATAGACATGGGGACCTACGAGCACGTTTTGGTCACTAAAGATGTCAATCCATTCGAACCTGATATCTATGAACTCAAATATTACGCCCCCGGCACAGGCCTTATTATGGAAGAAGGTTATGAAAACGGAGAGTTGGTTGAAGTCGTTGTGCTTTCCGGAATTTTAATGGAGTGAAAGACAGAATTTAAAAAAAGCTCCTGAGCGTTTAGATCAGGAGCTTTTTTTGAACTATTTCTTCTTTTCCAGCCATTTTCGTGCGTTTACAAAAGCCTCTATCCATGGAGAGACTTCGTCTTTCCTGTTCTTTGGATAATAAGCCCAGTTCCATGGGAAAGTTGAGCGCTCCAAATGTGGCATCATGGCCAGATGTCTGCCATCATCGCTTGCCACCATGGCCGTGTTGTAGTGTGAGCCGTTTGGATTGGAAGGATAACCTTCATAACCATACTTTCCAACGATCTTATACCGCTCTTCTTCATAAGGGAAACTGAATTTTCCTTCGCCGTGTGCGGCCCAAATACCAAGTCTGCTTCCCGATAGCGAATGCAGCATCACCGATTCGTTTTTGGCAATTTCTACGGAAGTGAAATTACACTCGAACTTATGAGACTCGTTGTGCAGCATTTTTGGCTTCTCCTCATGATCCGGATGTAGCAGACCCAGTTCCATAAATAACTGGCAACCGTTACAAACTCCAAGAGAAAGGGTATCTTCACGGGCAAAGAAATTGTCTATGGCCGCTTTGGCTTTTTCGTTGTACAAAAATGCTCCCGCCCAACCCTTGGCGCTGCCAAGGACATCTGAATTTGAGAATCCGCCCACCGCAGCGATGAACTGAATATTTTCAAGAGTTTCACGCCCGCTAATAAGGTCGGTCATGTGCACGTCTTTTACGTCGAAACCTGCCATGTCCATTGCGTAAGCCATTTCTCTTTCGGAATTGGATCCTTTTTCCCTGATGATCGCAGCCTTTATTCGCTCCCTTCCTCTGGAGGGGCTGGGGGAGGATGGTAATTTCCCTGTGAACTGCTCCGGAAATCTGAAGTGCAGCGGCTGCTTCGCATAGTTGCGGTAACGCTCGGTAGCACTGTCAATACCGCTTTGTTTCTCGTCCAGCAAAAATGAGGTTTTTGACCAGGTATCCCGCAGCTCAGGAATGTCGAATTTATAATCGTGTTCTCCATTCTTGATCTTTAGCAGCCCACCTTTGGTCACTTTTCCTATCTTGAAAAACTCTATTCCTTTCTGCTCTAAAATGTCTTCTACGGAAGCATTTTTGGCCTGGAAAACAATTCCGCAGTTCTCTGAAAAAAGCAGTTTAATAATGTCTTCTTCTCCCAATGCCGAAAGATCCAGGTTTGCTGAAAGATCCACATCTGCAAAACACATTTCCAGAAGTGTGGTGATCAATCCTCCCGAAGCCACATCGTGCCCGGCAAGAATGAGGTCCTGCCTGATCAATTCCTGCACCGCGTTAAAAGCGGTTGCAAATCTTTGTTCATCTTTCACCGTTGGGGTTTCTTTCCCAATCCTGTTGACGATCTGCCCGAAAGAGGAACCGCCAAGTTTAAATTCATCCCCCGAGAAATTGATGTAGTAAATGTGCCCGCCCTCTTTTTGCAGTACCGGCTCCACCACTTTCTTCACGTCGTCGCAATGTCCGGCAGCAGAAATGATCACCGTTCCCGGTGCCAAAACGTTGCCGTCTTCGTAGCGCTGCTTCATGGAAAGCGAATCTTTTCCTGTAGGAATATTGATGCCCAGGGAAATGGCAAAGTCAGAAACTCCCTGCACCGCCTCGTACAATCTCGCGTCTTCTCCTTCATTGTTGCAGGGCCACATCCAGTTCGCCGAAAGCGAAACAGATTTCAAGCCTTTTTCAAGCGGCGCCCACACGATGTTGGTCAAAGCTTCGGCTATAGAATTTCTTGAACCCGCCACAGGATCGATCAAAGCCGAAACCGGGGAGTGGCCAATAGAAGTCGCCACTCCTTCTTTTCCGTGGTAATCAAGCGCCATCACTCCGCAGTTGTTCAACGGCAGCTGCAGCGGACCTGCAGTTTGCTGTTTGGCTACCTTTCCGGTCACACAGCGGTCAACTTTGTTCGTAAGCCAGTCTTTAGAGCCCACGGCCTCCAGTTGCAGCAGCTGCTCCAGGTAATCGTGCAGATCTTCTTTGTAGTAGTCAATATCGTAATAGGTCCTGTGAACCGTCTTATCTTTCATGATCATGCTCGGCGAACTCCCAAACATGTCGCCAAGCGCGAGATCCATAGGTTTGGCACCACTGGTCTTGCTCTCAAAAGTGAATTGCCTGTCCTCGGTCACTTCGCCCACGGCGTAGAGCGGCGTTCTTTCCCTTTCAGCGATCTTCTGCATTTGCTGCAGATCTTTTTCGCCTATGATGAGGCCCATTCTTTCCTGGGATTCATTCCCAATGATCTCCTTTGCCGAAAGCGTTGGATCACCAACCGGCAATTTATCGAGGTCAATATTCCCGCCGGTATCTTCCACCAGTTCGCTAAGGCAGTTCAAATGTCCGCCGGCGCCGTGGTCGTGGATCGACACGATCGGGTTCTCATCGGCCTCGACCATCGCACGAATGGTGTTGGCAGCTCTTTTCTGCATCTCGGGGTTGGAACGCTGGATGGCGTTAAGCTCAATCCCGCTGCTGAATTCTCCCGTATCTGCGGAAGAAACTGCGGCACCGCCCATTCCAATCCTGTAGTTCTCGCCTCCCAATACAACGATCTGATCTCCCTTTTTTGGAACACCTTTGATCGCCTGGCTGGCTTTTCCATAACCGATTCCGCCGGCAAGCATGATCACCTTGTCGTAGCCCAAAGCTCTTCGGTCTTCGGAATGTTCAAAGGTCAACACAGATCCCGCGATCAACGGTTGTCCAAATTTATTTCCGAAATCTGAAGCCCCGTTGGAAGCCTTGATTAAAATGTCCATGGGAGTTTGGTAGAGCCAGGGCCTTGCAGAAAATGCTTTTTCCCAGGCTCTGTTCTCCTCGAGACGGGAGTAAGAAGTCATGTAAACCGCGGTGCCGGCCAAAGGCAAAGAACCTTTTCCACCGGCAAGCCTGTCGCGGATCTCCCCGCCGCTTCCGGTAGCAGCCCCATTGAAAGGTTCTACTGTGGTCGGAAAATTGTGGGTTTCGGCTTTAAGGGAAATCACCGAATCAAAATCAGATTTCCGGTAAAAATCAGGTTTATCGGCAGTTTTTGGTGCGAATTGTTCAATTCTGGGGCCTTTTATGAAGGCCACGTTATCTTTATATGCAGAAACTATATCATTCGGATTTTCTTCCGAAGTTTTTCTAATGAGCTTAAACAGGGAAACAGGTTTTTCCTTACCGTCGATCACAAAAGTCCCGTTGAAGATCTTGTGGCGGCAGTGTTCAGAATTCACCTGTGAAAATCCGAAGACTTCAGAATCTGTAAGCTTGCGGCCAAGCCTTTCTGCAAGATCTTCAAGATACTGCACCTCTTCATCATTGAGCGCCAGGCCTTCTTTGGCGTTATAAGCCGCGATGTCATCAATGTTTTGAACAGGTTCGGGCTCTATGTCAATGGTAAAAATTTCCTGATCGAGACCTTTGTAAAGCTGTGACAGCATTGGGTCGAAGTCATGGTAATGCTCATCTACCTCGATGAATTCCTCAATGCGACGAATGCCTTCAATACCCATGTTCTGTGTGATCTCCACCGCGTTGGTACTCCAGGGAGTGATCATGGCGGCACGGGGACCAACAAAAAAATCTGCCAGGGCAGATTTTTCTAAGTATTGTGCATTTCCAAAAAGCCAGTTTAACTTGACGATGTTTTCGGCCGAAAGCGCCTTATGCGTGTCAACCGCATATACCTTATTAGGTTTGTTTCCGAAGAATAGGATCATTCCTGAAATTTTAGTGTGTTGTTGTGAGGCAAATTTACATTTTTTAAGTCATCTAATCTCTCCGGAAACAGAAAAGCCTGAATTTTAAGAGGCTTCAAAAAAAGCTTTTTTGAGAGTGCTTCGGAAGCTTGGGCTAAAGACCTTTAGAGAGGAGATCTTTGATCCTTTGATCCCCCGCCTGAAGGCGGGGGCAAGTCAGGGGAGGCAATTCAATGGAGGGAATTCATTTCAGAACCCAATCAATGAATTGCCTCCGGATGAATTGCCTCCGGATTTATCCGGAGGAAAAATTAAATTTCTTTTAAAAAGGGCTTTAGCCCAATACCTTCCAAAAATGTCATTTTTGAGAGGTTTTCTGAAAAGGATTAAAATAAATAGCCCCCGGATTTATCCGAGGGCTTAAAGATCTATTCGTAAACGGGCTTTAGCCCAATTGTTCTATTTCTTCTTCTCCAGCAACGCCATGTAAAATCCGTCAAAGCCGGTTTCGCTGGAAAGGATCTTGCGATCTTCTTTGAGGCTGAAGCTTTTTCCTTCTTCCGAAGCCAAAAACTTCTCTACCTGCTCCTGGTTTTCTGAAGGCAACACAGAACAGGTTGCGTAGACCATTTTTCCGCCGTCTTTGACTATTTTGGAATACTGCTTCAGGATCTCTTCCTGGGTGAGTTTTAAGGTCTCAATAAACTCCGGTTGCAACTTCCATTTTGCATCGGGATTTCTGCTCAAAACTCCAAGGCCGCTACAAGGCGCGTCAATAAGCACCCGGTCTGCACTGCCGTAAAGTTTTTTCACCACTTTTGAAGAGTCGATCGCCCGCGGATCTATATTATGAGCCCCGGCACGACGTGCCCTTCTTTTAAGCTCCTTCAGTTTGTTAGCGTAAATATCGGTTGCAATCAGCTGACCCTTGTTTTCCATAAGAGCTGCCAGATGAAGCGTCTTTCCGCCGGCACCGGCACAGGTGTCCACCACGCGCATTCCCGGTTTTACATCGAGAAAATCTGCCACGAGTTGTGAAGAGGCATCCTGTACTTCAAAAAAGCCATTTTTGAAGGCCTCTGTCTTGAAAACATTTGCGCGTTCTTTAAGCTGAAGCGCATCCGGATAACCTTCCAAAAATTCGGTTTCTATACCTTCTTTAGAAAGCGCTTTTTGCAGCTCTTCTCTTGTTGTTTGAAGTTTGTTTGCTCTCAGTACCACCGGCGCCTGCTCGTTTAGGGCGTGGATCTCCTTTTCCCAAACCTCTTCGCCAAGTTCTTTAACGCCCATCTCGTCCAGCCAGTCGGGAATAGATTCACGGTACTTCCTGATCTTGCTCAATTCATCAAATTTACCTTTGATGCGGCGGGTAGGCGTGGGCTCGATCTGCTTCCAGTCCGGCAGCTCAATTCCGCGTAAGGTGGCCCAAACAGCAAACATTCTGAACAGATTTTCCCTTGAAAAAGGTGCTTTTACTTCGGCAATTTCGGCGTAGAGCCTTTTCCAGCGAACGATGTCATAAGTGGTTTCTGCAATGAAACTGCGGTCGCGGGAACCCCAGCGTTTATCGCGTTTCAGCGTTTTTTCGATCACCTTATCGGCGTATTCTCCTTCATTAAATATTTCTCCCAGTGCGTCAACGGTTGCAAAGACCAGGTTCCTGTGTAAGCGCATAAAAATGTTTTAAAGCTGCAAAGGTAATCTTTTTAAAATGGGAAAAATCTATCTTTACGGGCAAATTAATAACATGAAAAGACTTGCCTTCCTTGCCGTTTTACTTCTCGCGGCCTGTAATTCTTCCGAAGAAAAAAAGACTCCAAAAATGCCATTTTCGAGTGTTGAGGTGCAACCGCTTCTGGAGGATTCCATAAGCATCAGGGCCATTGAGATCATGGGTAGCAATCTTGCTTTTGCAGGCTCAAACGGGTATTACGGATTGTATAATTCCGCAGAAGATGAGCTGAAGCTGAACAGGCAGCAGATACGATTCCATCTATCCGGAATTTCGTGCTGTTGGAAGTACAGAAAATGACTTTTTCATGTTGAGCGTTGGAAATCCTGCGCTGCTTTACAAGACCGGTGACAGCGGAAAAATGGAGCTGGTGTATAAAGAGGAGAATGAAAAAGTGTTCTATGACTCCATGATCTTTTGGAACGATAAAGAAGGTATTGCGATGGGTGATCCTACCCAAAATTGCCTCTCGGTGATCATCACTCGCGACGGCGGGAATAGCTGGAAAAAGCTGAGCTGCGAAGACCTGCCTGAAGCTGCCGAAGGAGAAGCGGCTTTTGCGGCCAGCAACTCTAACATTGCCGTGCAGGGAGAGAAGACCTGGATCATCTCAGGCGGGAAAAAATCACGGGTGTTCTTTAGCCCCGATAAAGGGAAATCCTGGAAAGTTTTTGAGACGCCGATAGTGCAGGGGAAAGAAACACAAGGCGCCTATTCAGTTGACTTTTACGATGCCCAGCACGGGATCATGATAGGCGGTGACTATACGGCTCCCGAAGGAAATTCAGCAAATAAAGCCATTACTGAAGACGGCGGCAAAACCTGGAAATTGATCAGCGAAGGGCAGGGGCCGGGTTACAAGAGCAGCGTGAGGTATGTTCCCGGAAGTGAGGCAAAAGAAATAGTAGCAGTTGGTTTTACAGGAATTTCATATTCTTCAGATGGAGGTAAAAACTGGAAAGAACTTTCCGAAGAAGGTTTCTATACAATTCGTTTCCTCAACGATTCCACAGCTTACGCGGCAGGGAAAAACAGGCTTGCAAAACTCATTTTTAGATAGGTACAAAAACAAGTGATCCGGAGCTTTTCAAGGCTCCGGACCACTCTAACTAACCAACCAAAATTAAAAACTATTTTTGAGACTCCTCCCTGCGGGCACGGTACTCCCGCATGAGTTTTTCATTGAATTCGTCTTCCACCTTTTCCAGCTGCATGATCTTTTTAGCCGTGAAAATCTTTTTGAGGTTGTCATAGTACTTTTTCTTAAGCAGGTAATCTTCCCGTTCAATGTCAATGTACTCTTGTAGCTTCTGGTTTGCGCCTTCCTCGGTCATGCATTCCAGGTTTACAACATCCTCATGCTCCCTCCTGTAAAGGGTTCTTCTTTTCTCGACGTAATCATTGTATACAGGCCAAAAAGCCTGGGCTTCTTTAGCTGTCAGGTTTAACCCTTCTGTTATGTAAGCGGTCTTGAGGGCTTTGATCTTTTCACGGTGTTCATCCCGGTCCTGTGCAGAAGTTCCTACGCTGCACATCAGGAAAAGGCTGATAAATAGCAAATGCTTCATTTTATTCTTCATTAAGTAGGAGTGAAGGTTCTTCAACATTTTCATTCAAATATTCAAGAACCGCTTCATGATCAAAATTAGAATCTACGCCCTGGGCAAAACTAAATTCCCTTTGATCTATTAGTTTGGTTTCTTCGGGACTCGTAAGATCCAGCGTTTCAAAAAGGTAATTTTCAACGGCTATCATATCCAGGTCTTCAAAAGTTGTTTGCTGACCTTGTTTTAAAACTGCCGATGTAAAAATAACCGCCAGCACCGCAGCTATACCTGCAACATAGGAAAGGGTTCTTTTGCCGAATAATTGGATTACGCGTCCTTTCTCCGGTTCCTGTCCAATCTTTTGAAGCATTCGTTTCTCAAAATCTTCAAAATAATTGTCGGGAACTTTAAAAGGTTGTTTCGCTGGCTGCAACTCCTCCTGCTGCAATGGGGCGTTCAATTTGTCCATCATACGGGCTTCGAAGCTCTCAAAGTATCCTTCGGGAACCTTAAATCCTGAATTTTTGTATGATAACCCTTTCTTTTTCATTTGTTTATTTGACTGAAGTTTCTCCTTAAGGTTTAACTCTGTTTTAAAAATTCTTCGATTTTTTTCGTAGCGTGGTGGTAGGAGGCCTTGAGAGCACCAACCGAGGTTTCCAGGATCTCTGAAATCTCTTTGTACTTAAGCTCCTGAAAATATTTCATATTAAAAACCTGCTGCTGTCTTTCGGGAAGTGTTGAAATAGCCTTTTGCAACTTAAGCTGAATTTCATCTCCTTCAAAGTAGACATCGTTTTCAAGATTTTCAAGGATTTGCTGCTGCAGTTCTTCTGAAGTTATGTTCTGCTTTTTGGCGCGATTGTTCAAAAAGGTGATGGCTTCATTGGTCGCGATCCTGAACATCCAGGAGAATAACCGGCTTTCCCCTTTGAATTTTTCAATATTCCTGAAGATCTTTATAAAGGTATTCTGCAGCACATCATCTGCATCTTCATGATTCTTCACGATGTTCCTTATTTGCCAGTACAGCCGTTCCTGGTACTGTTGCAGCAGTTCCCTGAAGGCTTCCTCGCGGGTTGAAGCGTTCTGTAGCTTTTGTACCAGTTTTTCTTCGGAATTTTTCAATCTACTTTTGCTCAGAAACCATTATGCGGCCGATAAAGATAAAGCTTTTACAGATTTTCCGAACACTCTATTAACCGCCGAAAACATCTATATTTATCGATGAAATACACAAAATACAGATAAAATACACAAAAAATTTGTTTGTGTAGATTTTAGTAGTATCTTCACATTGTGAAAAAGTTATCTTTTTTGCTCCAAAAAAGGAGATCTTGTCTCCATTGGCCCCAATAGTGGGGGTAAGATTACCGAAAATGGATGAACCTACTTCATCCATTTTTTCATTTATATCCCTAAAAGTTTAGACTTCTTTAGTAGTCCCGTTAGTCGAACGACTGCATTTCCACGAGCTTTTGATAAGTAGATTTGCGCGCAAGCAGTTCCTCGTGTCTTCCCTGTTCAACGATCTCTCCCTTTTGCATTACGACGATCTTGTCTGCATTTTGAATAGTTGAAAGGCGGTGAGCGATGACGATGGAAGTACGGTTCTTCATCATGTTCTCCAATGCTTTTTGCACCAGTCTTTCGCTCTCGGTGTCCAGGGCGGAAGTTGCCTCGTCGAGGATCATGATTGGCGGATTCTTGAGCACGGCCCTTGCAATAGATAGTCTCTGTTTTTGTCCTCCACTCAATTTGTTACCGCTGTCTCCAATATTAGTGTCGAGACCATTAGGCAGTTCTTCTACAAACTCCCAGGCGTTGGCGATCTTAAGCGCATCGATGATCTCCTCATCTTTAGCATTGTCTTTCCCTAGAGAAACATTGTTCCTCACCGTATCGTTGAACAAAATTGAGTCCTGCGTCACAAGCCCCATTAGACCGCGAAGAGATTTTTTGCTGATCTTTCTAATGTCTGTGCCGTCTACCTTGATAGCGCCTTCATTTACATCATAGAACCTGGTTACAAGGTTGGCGATAGTAGATTTTCCGCTACCCGACTGCCCCACTAAAGCAACTGTGGATCCCTTGGGAACGCTTATGCTGAAGTTGTGTAGCACGTTCTCTTCTTCATACCTGAAGGAAATATTTTCAATTTCAACCGCCTCCTTAAAATCCTTTTTTTCGATAGCATCGGGCGCATCGGTGATGTTGGAAGGAGTCTCTAAAATTTCAAAGATGCGTTCGGCTGCGGCGTTACCCTTTTTGACGCTGTAAGAGGCTTTACTTATCTGTTTTGCCGGAGTAAGAATGTTGTAGGCAAGGGTGAGGAAACCAATAAAGATAGCGGGAGCAAGGGTTTCGTCGACCAAAACCATCTTTCCGCCAAACCAAAGAATGATAACAATAACAAAGATTCCCAAAAATTCACTGGTAGGAGAAGCCAGGTTCTGCCTGTTGAGCAGGTTGTCCAGGATGTTTTTGAGTCGGCCTGTTGATTCGTGAAATCTTGCTTTGAATTTTTCTTCCGCAGTAAATCCTTTGATGATCTTGAGACTGGAAAGGGTTTCTTCAACTAATGAAAGAAAGTGTCCATTTTCCCTCTGGGCCTCGTCAGATTTCTTTTTCAGCTTTTTACCTATAGACGAAATAATGAACCCCGAAATAGGAAGAAAAACAAACACGAATAGGGTGAGTTTTGCGCTGATCACCAGCATGGCTATTATGGTGAAAATGATGGTGAGCGGTTCCCGAACAACCATTTCGAGGATCGAGAGAAACGAATTTTGCACCTCGTTCACATCGGCAGTGATACGGGAAATAGTGTCGCCTTTCCGTTTTTCCGAAAAGAAGGAAACGGGCAGTTCGACAATCTTGTCATAGATCGCATTTCGCACATCACGTAAAACCCCATTCCGCAGAAAAGTGATAAAAAAGGCTGCGAGGTATCCAAAAAGGTTCTTTAGGAAGAACAATAGAACAACAATTCCGCAGATGAAAAGGAGGGCAGAGATCTCATCTTCATTTACCCGCTGGGTCACTTCGTAATTGAAGCTGCCAATAAGATAATCTTTAGCATGATTCCAACCTGTCCATTCGGGTGCTTCTGCCACCCGCTTGCTCTTGTCGAAGAGCACATTGATCACGGGAATGAGGGCGAGAAAGGAAAGCGTGCTAAAAAGCGCGTACAGGATATTAAAAATAATATTGAGCACCGCAAACCTCTTGTAAGGCCGTGCGAAATTTAAGATCTTCTTGAAATAACTCATTTAGGGCGGCTTAAGCCAGTTTTAAATCAGATTTTATGCCGTCAATCTTCGCGTCCAGCTGCTGCTCTACTTCCTTGAAGTTTTCTACAGAATCAAGCGGAGCATTAACGCTGATGTAGAATTTAATCTTTGGCTCGGTTCCACTTGGTCTTGCAGCGACCTTAGTGCCATTCTCGGTATAATAGATCAACACGTTTGATTTTGGAACATCAATATCCTTTACTTCGGTGTCTGTAAGGCCATAGTGGAAAGCTTTAGAGCTTTGATAATCTTCCACCAGCACTACTTTTTCGCCGGCAATATCGGTAAGCGGATTGTCGCGAAGGCTTATCATCATATTCTTGATCTGTTCGGCCCCGTCTATACCTTTTTTGACCAGTGAGATCAAAGCTTCTTTGTAGAAACCGTATTTGGTGTAAAGCTCCAGCATCTTTTCATAGAATGAAATACCATTAGCTTTCATTTGAGCTGCGATCTCGCAGGCAAGAAGGGTAGAGGTGACGGCGTCTTTATCGCGAACAAAATCGCCCACCATAAAACCAAAGCTTTCTTCGCCACCACCAATAAAATCAAGCCCGGGATTGTCCTTGATCATCTTAGCGATCCATTTGAAGCCGGTAAGGCCTTCTTTGTATTCTACGTCGTAATCTTCAACAAGAATGCGCAACATTGGAGTAGAAACAATGGTAGAGCCTACAAATTCACGGCCCTGTATCCTTCCTTCTTTTTTCCACTGTTCAAGCAGGAACCAGGTCATGATCAACATGGTTTGGTTACCATTCAAAAGTGTCATTTTTCCATCCATATCTCGTACGGCAACTCCAAGGCGGTCACAGTCGGGATCTGTTCCAATAACAATATCGGCATCTTCTTTTTCAGCTTTTTCAAGCGCCATTTTTAGCGCTGCAGGTTCTTCGGGGTTAGGAGATTTCACCGTTGGGAAATTTCCGTTAGGCTCTTTTTGCTCCTCTACAATATGCAGATTGGTGTATCCTGCCTGCTCCAGAACACGCGGCACCATGGTGATCGATGTTCCGTGAAGGGAGGTAAATACAATTTTTAGATCTTTTTTTGCTGCTTCGGAAGCTTCAAAACTTCCGTTTTTAACTGATGCATTTGCGAAGGCTTCGTCTACATCTTTATCTATAAGCGTGATGAGATCTTCGTTTGCATCAAATTTTATCTCTTTATAGTCAATTCCGTTGATCTCTTCCACGATCTCTGCATCCTGTGGCGGCACCAATTGGCCGCCGTCCTGCCAGTAAACTTTATAACCATTGTATTCAGGCGGATTATGGCTTGCAGTCAGCACAATTCCGCAGTGACAGTTAAGGTGCTTTACAGCAAAGGAAAGTTCGGGAGTCGGGCGCAATTCAGAAAAAAGATAAACCTGAATATTATTTGCCGAAAAAACATTGGCCACCACCTTCGCAAGTTCCTTGCTGTTGTTGCGGCAATCGTAAGCGATGACAACTTTCAAATCTTCCTCGGGAAACTGCTTCTTTAGATAATCTGAAAGGCCCTGGGTGTTTTTACCAAGAGTATATTTATTGATCCTGTTGGAGCCAACGCCCATGATACCACGCATCCCGCCTGTTCCAAATTCAAGATCCTTATAGAAGCTTTCATTGAGCTCATCGGGATCTTTTTGAAGCATATCTCTTACTTCCTGTTGTGTCTTTTCGTCAAATGTTGGGGAAAGCCAGGATTCGGCTTTGGCTTTGATATCGTAGTAACTCATGATGCTGTCAATTTTTACAGCAACAAAAATAAGGATTTATGTGGGAAAGGGAATTAAAACTCTCCTGTTGTTTCGCTGATGCGGTACCTTTCCTTTTCGCGGCTGCTGCGCAGAATGAGTTCCCCCAGGAAACCGGCGAGAAATAACAAGGTCCCAATGATCATTGTGGTAAGAGAAATGTAGAACCAGGGATTGTTGGTAACCAAAATGTTAGGCAGACCGTGATAGAGTTTGTAGAGCTTCGAGGCGCCAATCCATGCGGCAGCAAGAAAACCTACGAAAAACATCAAAATTCCCAGCGCTCCAAAAAAGTGCATGGGACGTTTGCCAAATTTAGAGAGGAACCAAATGGTAATAAGATCCAGAAACCCGTTGATAAAACGCTCGGCCCCAAATTTCGTGCTGGCCGTATTTTCGTTTTTGATGTTGTACTACTTTTTCACCAATCCTGGAATAGCCTGCGTTTTTGGCCAGTACAGGAATATAGCGGTGCATTTCGCCGTAGACATCAATGTTCTTCACTACCGACTTTCGGTATGCTTTTAATCCGCAGTTGAAGTCGTGAAGTTTTAATCCTGAAGTTTTTCTCGCAGCTGCATTAAAAAGCTTGGAGGGAAGGTTTTTGGACAAGACCGAGTCGTAGCGCTTTTTTTTCCAGCCGGAAATTAGATCATATTTTTGATTGGTGATAAGGTCGTAAAGTTCGGGGATTTCTTCAGGATTATCCTGCAGGTCGGCATCCATAGTGATAACCACGTCACCTTCGGCTTTTTCAAAACCCACGTGCAGCGCCTGCGATTTTCCGTAATTGCGGTTAAACTTTACTCCTTTTACAAAAGGATCTTCCGCAGAGATCTTTTTGATGATCTTCCAGGAATCATCTGTGCTACCGTCATCAATGAAAATCACTTCATAAGAAAAAGAATTGGACCGCATGACAGATGCGATCCAATTGTATAATTCGTTCAAAGATTCTTCTTCGTTAAGAAGCGGGATGACGATTGATAACTGCATTTATAATTTTTTATGCTGTATAAGGCCTATTGTGTTTCATAATTGCGCCGGCAATTAATGATATTATAAAACCAAAGAACAGGCTTGACAACAAACTCATTGTCGCAATAAAAATTGGACTGCTGGTAAAGGAGGTCATACTAAGGGCCTGTTGCTGTTGGGCATCAGACAGTCCCTGTTCGGTCATTTGAAGGGTGGCTTGATCGCGAATTACTTCACCAAACTCGGGGTATACAAAAGTATAATGAATAAAAGCGTAAATTGCAGTGATTACACCTGCAATAGCTGCAACAGCAAGACCTGTTTTGAGGGCTTCCTTGAGGCTTAGAAATCCGCCATTTTTAGTTTTGTAGGTTTTAATGGCCATGACAAAAATAATGACAGTAATAATAAAGTTTATGATGCCTACCACCCAATTATCCTGGGCAATATTAAAAACGTAAATTAATACGAGCACCAGAATAGAGTAGATTGCCAAAAGGCCGCCATAGGTATAGGCAACTGGTTTGATTGAAGTAGATTCTTCCATTTTTTTCGAATAATTGGTTACTCCGGGTTAGTGAACAAATATAGCAAAACGTTACATGTTAAAAGAAAAGTTATTTTTCGCGTAAAATTATGTCTCAATAGTTGTTGAATTACAAAAATTGGTTAAATTTGCACCTCGAAAAAATTACAAGATTTTAAAGAATAAAGAGATGAAGCAGGGAATCCATCCGGAAAATTATAGACTGGTAGCTTTTAAAGACATGTCAAATGACGAGGTTTTTATCACTAAATCTACCGCGAAGACAAAAGAAACTATTGAAGTTGATGGTGCGGAATATCCTTTGGTGAAGTTGGAGATCTCCAGAACTTCTCACCCGTTCTACACTGGGAAAGCCAAACTTTTGGATACTGCCGGTCGTATCGACAAGTTCAAGAACAAATACGCGAAATTCAAAAAGTAATTTCCTGTACAGCATATTTGAAAGCCTCCCGAACACGGAGGCTTTTTTTGTTGATCTTCTTCTAAAAAAGGACTTTAATCGACCTTTTTATGCTGCAGATTAACCTGTATCTTTACCTTCAAATTTACCAGCCATGAATTACATTCTTTTTGACGGCCCTGCCCGCGATCAGTTCCTGCCATTCACCTTCACCAGGCCGGTGGCCGATATGCGTATTGGAATTCTCAGCATTCGTGAAAAATGGGAGAAATATCTTAACACTACCACTTCTACCATCACCGAAGATTATTTGTCAGAAAAATGGCCTATGGTGGAGATGGAGGAGAACATCATGATCAATGCATCTTTTTTACCAACTGTAGAACTGGTGGAGCAGATTAAGAACCTGCAGCCGAAAGAAGCGATCTTTTATGATGAAGATGTGGTCGCGTTTTTTGCTCACGAGGAGGAGGATGTAGAATTTGATAAGTGTACGAGTATTGAACTTGAAGGAAAAGCCTTTCGTATTGAACATACCTGGGATATTTTTAAATTAAATGGAGAGGCCATAGCAGCCGATTTTGAACTGCTTACCGAAGGCAGGAAGAGTCAGCCAATTTCAAAGACTAACCAGGTAGTAGCCCCCGAAAATGTCTTTTTAGAGGAGGGAGCAAAAGTGGAATGTGCCATTTTAAATGCTTCGGAAGGACCTATTTATATTGGTGCCGATGCCGAAATTATGGAAGGATCTATTGTGCGTGGCCCATTTGTTTTATGCGATCACTCAACGCTTAAATTGGGTGCAAAGATCTACGGACCTACCACGGTTGGACCGCATTCAAAGGTTGGCGGAGAGGTCAATAATTCTGTCATTTTCGGCTACTCTAATAAAGGCCACGACGGTTTCCTGGGAAATTCTGTTTTGGGCGAATGGTGTAACCTTGGCGCCGATACCAATACTTCCAATCTTAAAAATAATTACGCCGAAGTTCGTTTGTGGGATTATGCCTCCGGCAGGTTTGCGCCTACAGGATTGCAGTTCTGCGGCTTAATGATGGGCGACCACAGTAAATGCGGAATAAACACCATGTTCAATACAGGAACTGTTGTTGGCGTGAGCGCAAATATCTTTGGCGCAGGTTTTCCGCGGAATTTCATCCCGAGCTTTAGCTGGGGCGGCAGCGGCGGTACCACGACCTACCTTACCAGCAAAGCCTTTGAGGTCGCCGAAAAAGTAATGGCAAGACGAGCTATTGAATTTTCTGAAGAAGACAAGGCTATTCTCGAGCACGTTTTCGAGGAGACAAAGAAGTATAGGAGAGAATAGTGATCAGTGGTCAGTGATCAGTGGTCAGTGATCAGTTTTTCGGAGTTCTGTGAGCAGGCAGCAGATCTTTGCTCAGGATCTATCCAAAGGCTTCTGAAAAAGGATCATTTTTCTGAAAATAATTGAATAGCCCCCGGATTTATCCGGAGGAAAGGAAGCTCTTCATTAAAAAGGGCTTTAGCCCAACATCTCTCGAAAATGTCATTTTATAAGATCCTTTCAGGTTCAGAATGGGAGTCAAAAAATTGAACTGCCTCCGGATTTATCCGGAGGTTCAAAAATTTCTCTTCTAAAAGGGCTTTAGCCTAATACTTCTCAAAAATGTCATTTTTGACACCTCTGGTTTTTAGAACATAAAGTAGAAGAAAAAGATAAGCATCAGCAGGATGAAAACTGCGGCAAAGCCATAGATCTTTTGCTGTCTTGCCTTCTGCTCTGCCTGCAACCTTTTTCTAATCTCCTGCAGCTCCTCTGCCGAAGGGGTGCGGTGGCTTTTGATTCCGCCAAGGGTTTCTTTTCCGGAAAGGTAATTTTCTGTTCTGCCAGATTTTGATCTCCTGTTGTTCTTCAGGCTAACAATGGCTCCAAAGGCGCTTCCAAAACTCATTACTAATGGAATTTCTTACAAGATACTCAAAAATGTCATTTTTGGAACCTCTTGTTTTCTGCAAGGAATTTTCCGAACGTTTTTAGAAGATACCGGAATTCATTTAAGAGATAAAGAATTGCCTCCGGATTTATCCGGGGGTTCAAAAGATTTCTCTTCGAAAAAGGGCTTTAGCCCAATACCTCTCAAAAATGTCATTTTTGACATCTCTTGTTTTCACGCACTTTCTAGCGGAATCTATCTACTGCTCAATGATCACTGGACACTTTTAATTACCAACTTTAGTTGGTATCTTTGCAACCTTTCAAAAAGATTTTGAAAAACCGATTAAGTAATTGAGATTCTGATCATTATCGGGATCTCTCTGATTTGAGCATTATGGAAAGCCAGAAAAAAGTCGCGTTTTATACCCTTGGTTGTAAATTAAATTTTTCAGAAACCTCTACCATCGCCCGAAGCTTCAAAGATGAAGGCTTTCAACGGGTAGATTTTTCTGAAGCTGCAGATATATATGTGATCAACACCTGCTCGGTCACAGATAATGCAGATAAACGCTTTAAAACCATTGTAAAACACGCTCAAAAGGCTAACGAAGATGCTTTTGTGATCGCGGTGGGCTGCTATGCGCAGTTAAAGCCTGAAGAACTGGCTGCCGTGGATGGTGTAGATCTTGTTTTGGGTGCGACCGAAAAATTTAAGATTACGAACTATTTGAACGATCTTACCAAAAATGAGATGGGCGAGGTGCATTCCTGCGAGATCGAAGAAGCCGATTTTTATGTGGGTTCTTACTCCTTTGGTGACCGTACCCGCGCCTTCCTCAAGGTGCAGGATGGCTGCGATTATAAATGTACCTATTGTACCATTCCGCTGGCGAGAGGGATATCTAGGAGTGACACTCTGGAAAATGTTTTGGAGAATGCGAAGAAGATCAGTGAAAAGGGCATAAAAGAGATCGTCCTTACCGGGGTGAATATTGGGGACTATGGAAAAGGTGAATTCGGAAATAAAAAGCACGAGCACACTTTTCTTGACCTTGTAAAAGCGCTTGACGCTGTTGATGGCATTGAAAGACTGCGGATTTCTTCTATTGAGCCCAACCTGCTGAAAAATGAGACGATAGAATATGTTTCGCAAAGCAATTCTTTTGTGCCGCATTTTCATGTGCCTTTGCAAAGCGGAAGCAATGATATTCTTAAGGCTATGCGCCGCCGTTACATGCGGGAGCTTTATGTAGACAGGGTTTCAAAAATTAAGGACACGATGCCCGATGCATGTATAGGTGTTGATGTAATTGTTGGTTTTCCCGGTGAGAGCGACGAGCATTTCCTGGACACATATAATTTTCTAAACGGGCTGAATATTTCTTACCTACACGTTTTTACTTATTCAGAAAGAGATAATACTCCTGCGGCTGAAATGGAAGTAGTGGTGCCTCTAAAGGTCCGCAAGAAGAGAAGCAAGATGTTGCGGGGACTTTCGGCTAAAAAAAGAAGAGCTTTTTACGAATCTCAGCTGGGAAAAATCAAGACTGTACTTTTTGAAGGAGAAAATAAAGAGGGTTACATCCATGGGTTCACAGAAAATTATGTGAAAGTGAAAACTCCCTGGAATCCTGAATTGGTCAATACTTTACACCAAATCAAACTTACCAGGATAGATGAAGACGGGCTGGTAAGGTTTGAGTATGTAGAGGAGCCGGCGCTGGCTTAGATGTTGATGCCCACGGGCAACATATCTTTATATTTTCTTCGGTGCTTTTTCATATAGCGAACCACTGCAGGGCTGGTGGGCATCACACTGATATTCTTCTCCTTAATAATTTCGAGAACCCGCGCAATAAAAGGGTCCATATATCCTTCTTTTTTAAGGCTTTCACTCATAACCAGTTTAGTGAGGAAGATTTTTCTATCCTGCTGGGAATATTCAATTTTGGCAAGATCCCCGTCAATTTCGCATTCGAATTGACGAAGAAATTCATTTTCAATAACAGATAATTCAGTTTCCATTGGATTTTATAGTATTATTTCTAAAGTTGACATCAAAAATTCAGCCATTCCTGTAGAGGAACCTTTTTAAGTTGAGGGCTTCGGGTAGGGTATAGGTGTATTTTCCGAAGAAAATTTTATCTTAAAGTGCATTGGAAGCCGGCAAAATCCCATTAAATTTGGACATAAAGTTAACGTTTTTTAAGAGAATTTTCGGCTGTAAGGGCTGTGAAGTATGAAGAATCCTTCTATTATCCATGTTTACTGCATGCCTGGTCTCGCGGCAAACCCTACAATCTTTGAAAAGATAGAACTTCCGAAGGAAAAATTCAAAATTCACTGGCTGGACTGGCTGCTTCCGAAGAAAAAGGAGAGCCTGGAAGATTATTCGAGGCGAATGTGTAGCCGTGTAAAACATGAAAATCCTGTCTTAATAGGAGTTTCTTTTGGCGGCGTGGTCGTGCAGGAAATGGCGCAATTTTTGGATCCGCTGAGGGTGATTATTATCTCGAGCGTCAAAACCAAAGAAGAGTTGCCGCGCAGGATGAAACTTGCCAGGCGTACCGGTCTTTTCAAAGTTTTGCCCACCTCACTGGCAAGTCATGTTGATGCTTTTGAGAACCTGGTAATGGGAGATTTTGCTAAAAAACGGGTTCAGCTTTATAAAAAGTACCTTTCTATCACAGACACACGTTATCTTGACTGGGCCATTGAAAAAATGGTGTGTTGGGATCGTACCAGTCCTTTGCCGGGAGTGGTGCACATTCATGGAGATAAAGATGAGATTTTGCCCTATAGATATATCAAAGGCTGCATTACCGTGGAAGGTGGAACTCATATCATGATAATCAACCGCTTCAGGTGGTTTAATGAGCACCTGGAAGAAATCATTGAAACTGGAAAATTAGATACAGAAAAAGAAATTCAGAAAATTAAAAAAGAAAAACAATGAGCATAAAGCACATACTTATTGCAGGAGGTTTGGTGGCAGTTTGTGGAATAAGTATAAATGCAGTACAGGATGCCCCAAGTGATGAGAATCAGGAAAAAAAGATGATCAATGACTATAATGTCTATGCGCTTCCAATGCCCGAAGATCTTGAATTTGCCGGCGAAGAAGTTCCTGTAGAATTGCCGGATATTTATGAACGAATGGACAGGGAACTGCTGGTGAACACCTACTGGCAGTCCAATACTTTGCTGCTGTTCAAGCGGGCCAATAAGTATTTTCCCGTTATTGAGCCAATTCTTGCTGAAGAAGGAGTACCCGATGATTTCAAATACCTGGCGGTTATTGAAAGCGGCCTTACCAATGCTGTTTCCCCGGCCGGTGCGAGAGGCTTCTGGCAGATCATGGAATCTACCGGAAAAGAATACGGGCTGGAGATCAACGACAATGTAGATGAACGCTACAACATTGAGAAATCCACCCGCGTCGCTGCAGATTACCTGAAGAAATCTAAGGAAAAACTTGGGTCATGGACGCTTGCGGCGGCAGCTTACAACGCAGGCAACTTCGGGATTTCCAACCAGCAGGAACGGCAGGAAGTGAATAACTACTACGATCTACTGCTGGGCGAGGAGACCGGCAGGTACGTGTTTAGAATTCTTGCGCTTAAGGAGATCATGAATCACCCCGATAAGTATGGTTTTAACTTCAGGCAAAAAGACCTTTACAAGGATGTTCCATCCTACAAGATCAAGATAGATACTGCTGTTACTGATTTTGCCAGGTTTGCCAGAAAATTTGATATCAATTATAAGATACTAAAGATCCACAATCCGTGGTTGAGAGAAACCCATCTTAACAATAAATCCCGAAAAGAATATTTAATTGAACTGCCGGAAAAAGGCTATTATTCGCTCCCCAAATAAATGCTTGAATACATAAACAACAATATCTGGAGTTCCCTTTTAATCCTCAACTATTTTATTGCTCTTGTGATCATAGGATATATGATGATGCACAATGGCAATCCAACAAAAACAGTAGCTTTTATTCTTGCCCTAATTGCCCTTCCCTTTGTAGGCGTTTTTATCTACATCTTTTTTGGGCAGGAGTACCGCAAGAGCAAGATCTTTAAAAGAGAAGAGATCTATTCTCACGACAGGATCAAAAAGTGGGAGAATAAATATCTCATGGGAAAGGATGAGCTCAATCATCCTGAAGAACATGTGCTTAAGAAAAAGGCAAAACTCATCAACCTGCTCCAAAACAACCAAAAAAGCCCGGTCACGCTTCGCAATCATGTAAAGATCCTTCAAAATGGGAATAACATGTTTGATTCACTTCTTGAGGATCTCAAAAATGCTAAAAACCACATTCATTTAGAATATTATATTTTCAATGATGATGAAATTGGAAATAAAGTGATAGATGTGCTTTGTGAGAGGAGCCAAAGCGGGGTGGAGGTGAAGGTGAGCTATGATTACGTGGGTAGCGAAATGAGCAACAAGGGCTTTAAGAGGATGAAAAAGGCCGGGGTAGAGGTGGCATCTTTCCAGCCTGTATGGTTCAGGAATTTGCACCGAAAGCTCAATTATCGAAACCATAGAAAAATCGTTGTGATAGATGGCAGGATAGGGTATGTTGGCGGAATCAACATTTGCCATTTTTATCTCAATGATAAATATTCTAATTTTTACTGGCGCGATACACATTCAAGGATTGAAGGGGAGGCAGTTAAAGCACTGCAAACGCAATTTCTCTACAACTGGGATTTTCTTACCCCCGAAAAAGTTGAGATCAAAGAAGATTATTATCCCGAAGTAAACGTAGATAAAGATGTGGCAGTCCAAATTGTGGCCAGCGGGCCCGATACAGACTTTCCCAACATTATGGAGGCAGTTTTGACCGCCATTCATACCGCCGAAAAGAGTATTTTGATCACCACCCCTTACTTTATTCCCAATCCCGAGATACTTACGGCCCTGTGCACCGCAAGCAGGAGCGGAGTTGATGTGAAGATCATTATTCCATATAAAGGAGACTCCTGGGTTGCCAGGCATGCCACCAACTCATTTGTGGAGCAAATGCTTGAAAGCGGGGTTGAAGTTTTTCACTATCGCAAAGGAATGGTCCACGCAAAAACAATGGTCATAGATGATAACTTTTCTACTGTTGGAACGGCAAATATGGACAACCGCAGCTTTATGTTGAATTTTGAGATCAACGCCATCTTCTATAGTGAGAAAATTGCCCGGGAGATGACAGAGCAATATAACAGAGATCTTGAAGAATGTTCTCCCAATTCTCTTGAAGACTGGAGACACAGATCCCATTTTAGGAAGCTAAAGGAATCTTTCTGGAGACTCTGGTCTCCTCTTTTGTAAAATGGTTATTCTGTTGCAGCAGCGGCAGAATACTGGCTGCTGTCTTCGATCAAAAGGAGGGATATGGCTTTAGAAAAAGAATCGAAGTTAAGATCAAAAGACTTTTCAAATTCAATTCCGTAGGGATGGCTCACTTTACGCCGTATGTCAATGATATTCTTGTCCTTGTCCAGTAAGAAAGTAGTAGGAAGGCCAAGAGAGTGTTTCATGGTGCGAATCACATAGGAGCTGTTGTTCTTTAGCTCATCAACATATAGCACCTGTATATGTGAATTGTACTTCTTTGCCAGCTCTTTTGCAGTCTCGCGGTTGTCCCAGAACAGGACTACAAAATCCACCTGGTTGTGGTATTTTTCTGCCAATTTATTCAGGGCCGGTATTTCGCCTTTGTTAGAGACCACCCAGGAGGCATTGGTCATGAGGTAAACCGGTTTCTGAAATTCGTCAAGTCTTACCGGATCCTTTTTAAGATTCTTTACTTTGAAGTCGTCAAGACGGCTGCCTTTAAGGCAGTGACTTACCAGCGAATCAAAAAGGAATTCGGCTCTTTCAACGTTTTGGTGACGATAAGCTTTATCTGCTCTTTGCTTGTATTTTGGGAGATGGGTCGCGATGGCTTCAGAAAAGAAAACCTGTTCTTCCTGACCGTAGGATGCTACTACAAAAAAGAGGTTTAATAAAAGTAGTAATCTTAACATTAATCGCGGGGGTACAAATTCCCTGCGAAATTACATTATAGGAGCCTTGGACTAAAAATTAATCGATAAGGAACAGGAATATTTGTTGAACTACACAGCAGATTTTTCCACCACATAATTCCTACAAAATTTCACCCGAAAAAGATCTTTGAATTAGATCTTTTTCATCTGTTGTTTCATCATTTTGATCTGGTCGTCAAGCATCTTGTGCTTGTCGAGTTTTTTAGCTTCCTGCAGCAGCATTTGCGCTTCTCTCTTCCTGCGTTTGGTCATTGCAATTCCCGCCAGGTTAAGCTTGGCCATTGCCAAATCCTGATCCATCGAAAGACCGAGTTTTATTGCTCTTTTGAAGAATTTTTCGGCCTGGCTGATGTTGGTTTGGGAAACCATCAACCCGTGCAGGTACCAGTAATAACCCTGTTGTTTTTGAGTAAGAGCTTTTTCGGGATCTTTAATTTTATCAAGCCATTTTTTGGCTCCATCAAAATCCTGCTTCCGAAGCTTTAAGAAAGCAAGCAGGATCATTTCATTCTTATAATAGAGAAAGATGAAAATACCGGCGAGAAGAAGGATAAAGATCCCGTTACCAATATTTCCGTCAATAAATTGCCACAAGGAAACAAGAACAAGTATTCCGGCAATGATTAATTTGTAAATTTTATTGAACATTAGTTGTAGTTTTGACGGCCGCAAAGGTAAGAAAAACAATTCGAAATTATTTCAAAATTGGGTTTGCGGGAGTAAAAACTCTTTGTATATTTGCCCGCAGTTTTAGGGAGAGGTCCTGAAGCTTATTTTTAAGCGATTTCAAAGAAGAATAAAGATAATTATCATGAAAAGAACGTTTCAACCATCAAAGAGGAAAAGAAAAAACAAGCACGGTTTCAGAGAACGTATGGCAAGTGTTAACGGAAGAAAAGTGCTGGCTCGAAGAAGAGCAAAAGGAAGAAAGAAATTGTCGGTTTCCTCTGAAAACAGGCACAAGCACTAAATGATAATTAGCTTCGAAAAATAATAAGGTGTTACTTTTGTTAGTAACGCCTTTTTTTATACCCAATTGGTTCCTATTTTTACAATCACCTCATAAATTTTCCACATGCCAAAGAATAAAGATTTAAAGAGTATTTTGATTATTGGTTCCGGCCCAATCATTATCGGGCAGGCCTGTGAATTCGACTATTCGGGCACACAAGCCCTTAGATCTCTGCGGGAGGATGGGATAGAGACCATTCTCATTAATTCCAATCCTGCCACCATCATGACCGATCCCTCGATGGCCGATCATGTTTACCTAAGACCCCTTACCACCAAATCAATTATTGAAATTCTTAAGAATCATCCTCAAATAGATGCCGTTCTCCCAACCATGGGAGGCCAAACCGCTTTGAACCTTTGTATCGAAGCCGATGAAAAGGGAATTTGGGAAGATTTCGGTGTTAAGATCATCGGGGTTGATATTGATGCGATCAATATAACCGAAGACCGGGAAAAATTTAAACAGCTCATGGGCAGGATTGGTGTTCCTGTTGCACCGGCAAGCACTGCTACATCTTATCTTGAGGGGAAAGAAATTGCCCAGGAATTTGGATTTCCACTGGTAATCAGGGCTTCCTTTACTCTTGGGGGAACTGGAGCGTCTTTTGTTCACAACGAGGAACAGTTTGATGAGATGCTTACTTATGGCCTCGAGGTTTCGCCAATTCATGAGGTGATGATAGATAAAGCTTTATTGGGCTGGAAAGAATATGAGCTGGAACTGCTTAGAGATAAAAATGATAATGTGGTGATCATTTGTTCTATTGAGAACATGGATCCTATGGGAATTCACACCGGGGATTCTATCACCGTTGCTCCTGCCATGACCCTAAGCGATGTCACCTTCCAAAAGATGCGCGATCTTGCCATACATATGATGCGAAGCATTGGGGACTTCGCAGGTGGTTGTAACGTGCAATTTGCAGTGAGTCCCGATGAAAAAGAAGATATTATCGCTATCGAGATCAACCCACGGGTTTCCAGGTCTTCGGCCCTGGCATCAAAAGCCACCGGTTATCCAATTGCGAAAATAGCGGCTAAACTGGCTTTAGGTTACACTCTTGATGAACTGGATAACCAGATCACAAAATCAACTTCGGCGTTGTTTGAGCCTACTCTGGACTATGTGATCGTTAAAATACCGCGTTGGAACTTTGATAAGTTCGAAGGCAGTAATAGAACTCTGGGTCTACAAATGAAATCCGTTGGCGAGGTGATGGGAATTGGCCGCTCCTTCCAGGAGGCATTACACAAGGCTACCCAGTCTCTCGAGATCAAACGAAATGGGCTTGGTGCAGATGGAAAAGGCTATACCAATTACGACCAGATCATCGAGAAATTAGAGAACCCAAGCTGGGACAGGGTTTTTGTGATCTATGATGCTATCCAGCTGGGAATCACTCTCAACAGGATCCACGAGATTACCAAGATCGACATGTGGTTCTTGAAACAATACGAAGAACTTTACGCCCTGGAGGTGGAGATCTCTAAATTCACTCTTGACACTTTGCCGCGGGAGCTGCTCCTGGAGGCTAAGCAAAAAGGTTTTGCCGACAGGCAGATCGCATACATGCTGGATTGCCTGGAAAGCCAGGTGTATAAGAAACGGGAAGAGCTAAACATCAACAGGGTTTACAAGCTTGTTGATACCTGTGCCGCTGAATTTAAAGCTGAAACACCATATTATTATTCCACTTTTGAAGCCGAAATTGAGAAGGATGGAAAGACTTTTGTTGAAAATGACAGTACGGTATCTGACAGGAAGAAGATCATCGTGCTGGGATCGGGCCCCAACAGGATTGGGCAGGGGATAGAGTTTGACTACTGCTGTGTGCACGGAGTTTTGGCAGCATCTGAATGTGATTATGAAACCATCATGATCAACTGTAATCCCGAAACGGTTTCAACCGACTTTGATGTGGCCGATAAATTATATTTTGAACCGGTCTTCTGGGAACATATCTATGACATCATTCGCCACGAAAAGCCTGAAGGCGTGATCGTGCAGCTTGGTGGGCAAACCGCGCTTAAGCTGGCTGAAAAATTAGATCGCTACGGCATCAAGATCATGGGGACCAGCTTTAAATCTCTTGATCTGGCTGAAGACCGTGGTTCTTTCTCTAAACTGCTTCAGGAAAATGACATTCCTTACCCCGATTTTGGTGTAGCCGAAACTGCCGATGAAGCCCTGGCCCTCGCAGATGAACTGGATTTTCCAATTCTCGTGAGACCTTCATACGTACTCGGTGGCCAGGGAATGAAAATCGTCATCAATAAAAAAGACCTGGAAGAGCATGTAGTTGATCTTCTGCGGAAAATTCCGAATAACAAACTCCTTTTGGACCACTATCTTGATGGTGCCATCGAGGCCGAGGCCGATGCGATCTGCGACGGGGAAACTGTACAGATCATTGGGATCATGGAGCATATTGAACCCTGCGGAATTCATTCCGGGGACTCGAATGCTTTGCTTCCACCTTTCAACCTTGGAGACCTGGTGATGCAACAAATCAAAGACCACACTAAGAAAATTGCGCTCGCTCTTAACACTGTTGGGTTGATCAACATCCAGTTCGCCATAAAAGATGACAAGGTTTACATAATTGAGGCGAACCCGCGGGCATCGCGTACGGTTCCTTTTATTGCCAAGGCTTACGGGCATCCTTACGTCAATTACGCGACGAAGATCATGTTGGGCTGCAATAAGGTCACAGATTTTGAATACGACACCAATTTGAAGGGCTATGCGATCAAACAACCGGTCTTCTCCTTCAATAAATTCCCTCACGTGAACAAGCAGTTAGGCCCCGAAATGAAGAGTACCGGGGAAAGTATCCTGTTCATCGACAGCCTGAAAGATGACGAGTTCTATGAGCTTTACTCTCGAAGAAAAATGTATCTGAGTAAATAATTCTCTAATACAGGCTGCTCAAAAAGGCTGAATTTTTCCGCTTTTCTGAGCAGTCTTTTTTTATTCTGAAGCATGAAAGAAGCAGTATTTATCAGCGGCGGAGTTTATGGTGCACTGGCTGTCATTTTTGGCGCTTTTGGTGCACATGGATTGAAGAAGATCGTGCATCCCGAACTGCTGAAGAGTTTTGAAACCGGCGTCAAATATCAGATGTATCATGCCTTGTTTCTCATTCTCTGCGGAATTTTATTCCCCTTTTCCGGCTTTTCTCAAAACCTGATGGGCTGGTTTCTTATTCTTGGAGTTTTCTTCTTTTCCTTCAGCATTTATGGTTTGGTCCTCTCTTCCGCAAAGGGTCGAAAAATGGCATTTTTGGGGCCCGTTACCCCACTCGGTGGATTGTTGCTGGTGATGGCGTGGGTGTTGTTTTGCGTGAATATTCTTTCTGTTATTGAATAGGAAAAACCGTTGAAACGGTTTTTTAAATAGTTGATCATTAAATAGCCCCGGATTTAAATCCGGGGTTATTTATTTTTTATCGGGAAATTCCGAAATGGTTTCAACCATTTCGGTCCTGTAAGCCATACACCGAAATGAATTCCTCGTATTCCTCCTGAAAACTCTTCTTCCGGTGATGCGTTTTTTGGTTCTGGATGTATTGAATGACTTTTTCCACTCCAGATTCAGAAACAGAAAAAGCTGCATACCCCGTTTGCCAGGCAAACTTCTGCGGAGTAAGATCGCTTTGGTTGATGTAATGCGAGCTGCTTCCTTTCACCTGTTTAATAACTTCTGAAATTGACCTTTGCACGTTCAGCCGAAAGAGGCAATGCACATGATCGGGCATACCGTTGATAATTTCTACCTGACAACCCATTTCCTCCAGTTCCCGAACCATAAATTGATGAAGTTTCTCTTCAATTGATGGAGATATAAGAGCTTTTCTGTCTTTAGTCGCCCAAATCGCGTGTATCCAAATCTTGCTATAGGAATGACTCATATAAATTATTCATTGAATAAAACCGTTAAAACGGTTTGTTTAATAATTGATCATTATATAGCCCCGGATTTAAATCCGGGGCTGGAAACGAAAATCAAAATAATTAAATGGTTTCAACCATTTAATATACAAAGTTTAACAACAAGAAATAAGATTTTAAAAACGCCATTTTTCAGACTACATCCGTAACCTTTCTTTGCCCATATCTTTCAGCAAAGACAGCGATTACGAGCAGCTGCAGGATGTGGTACAACATGATGGGCAGCAGGAACAGCGCATTGCCGGCGCCACTTCCGAAGATGATCTTCACCATCACAGAACCATGAACCAAAGATTTTTTGGTTCCGCAGAATTTAGCGGTGATGCGGTCTTCAACGCTAAAGCCTAACCACTTACATAATTGCCCAATTCCGAAGTAGACAACAAAGAAAAGCAGGCTTACCAGCAAGAACAGTTTTAGTAGATCTACCGCGCCTACTGTGGTGAAAAGGCCGGAAGAAAAAGCGCTGCTGAAGCTCGCATAGACAATGAGCACGATCACAGACTTGTCAAAAAAGCTGATTTTGGCAGCGTTTTTCCTGGCGTAACTTCCGAAGGAGCTTTGAAGAAAAAGCCCAATGATCAGCGGCAATAGCACCTGCAAAAACAGTTTTTGTACCACATTAAGAAATTCAAACTCGTTATTGCCGCTCATAAAAATGCTCATCCACAGCGGCGTGACCACAATCCCTATTAACCCCGACAGGCTTGCGTTAAAAATAGCGGTGGGAATATCTCCTTTGGCAAGTGAAACCATGACCACAGAAGAGCTGACGGTGGAGGGCAAGGCGCCTAAAAAGAACAGGGCGATCCAAAGATTGGAAGCCGTTCCGCCGTCGAAAAGTGGGGAAAAACCGAGTACCAAAACAGGAAAAAGCACAAACGTACTCAATTGGATAAGCAGGTGCACCTTGTAATTATCTCAGGCCGGCTTTGAACTCGGCGGGAGAAAGCTTGAGACCATAGAAGAAAAAGATGAATCCAATACCAATATCTGTGATGGTCTTGAGCGGCAGAATTTCAGGCCCCTGCGGTAACAGCCATGCGAGCAGAATGGCAAAAAGCAGGGAGGCGATGAATCCGTTGAACTTCAACTATTGTTCGATTTTGACATTATAGGTCTCGACGATATGCAGATGTTCCTCCGAAACAAAATCTGTTTCATGAAATTCCTTACTGCGCATCCTTTTGTTGTCATACCGGTGGATACTCTTGGCAAACCTTCGAATATCGTCCTTGCTTTTCAGGATCAATCCGGGCACCTTGACCGATTTCCCCTGGCTGTTCTTTGCCACCATCGTAAAATAGGAGGAATTACAGTGCTTCTTTTCACCGGTCTGTATGTTTTCAGCTTCCACGCGAATGCCTATTTGCATTGAGCTGGAACCCACGTAATTCACAGAAGCCTTCATCGTTACCAGTTCTCCCACTTCAATAGGCTTCAGAAAATCAACGGTGTCAACACTTGCGGTTACACAGTAGACGCCCGAGTGTTTGGAGGCGCAGGCAAAAGCGATCTGGTCCATCAAAGAAAGCACATAGCCGCCGTGAATTTTTCCGTTGAAGTTGGAATGGGAGGGCAGCATAAGCTCAGAAATCGTTACCTGCGATTCGTCTATGGTCTTGTATTCTTTTTTCATGTTTTAATTGAGATTTGTGCTGTCACCATTGCGCGCCTGGTCCAGCCATTTTTGCGACAGCTTTTGTTTTGGAGAAACGCCAAGCGTTTCCAGCCTGTCTATGTCTTTTATAAGATTTTGTTGCCCTGTTAATTTTTTCATTGCCGAATCGTATGCCCCGGAAGTGGAATTGAGCCTGTTTCCTACTGTCTCCAGGTCGTCCAGCAGGATCTTGAACTTGTGGTACAGGGAAGCCGCATGATTGGCTATTTCCAGGGCATTTTGTTGCTGCTTTTCGTTGCTCCACAGAGTGTCGATAGTTCTCAATACAGAAAGCAAAGTCGTGGGGCTTACCAGTAAAATGTTCTTTTGAAAGGCCGTATAGAAAAAAGAGTTATCGGCATTTTGCGCCAGGTACAGCGCAGGCTCCACCGGGATGAACATCAGTACAAAATCTGGAGAATCTATTTTGTAAAGGTCTTCATATTTCTTGGAGCTAAGGTCCTGAATATGGCTGTTCAACGACCTTAAATGCTCTTTTAGCCACTTTGTACGCAGCCCGTCATCTTCTTCGTTGACATATTTTTCATAAGCCACCAAAGAAACCTTGGAATCGATGACCATTCTTTTGTCGCCGGGCAAATGCAACACCACATCCGGCAGCAGCCTTTTTCCGTCCTCGTTTTCGTGAACTTTTTGCACAAAATATTCGCGGTCTTTTGCAAGGCCAGATTTTTCCAGGACGCGTTCAAGAATCAATTCGCCCCAGTTTCCCTGGGTCTTGTTTTCGCCTTTTAAAGCCTTCGTTAGATTATTGGCCTCCTCACTAATCCTGATATTCTGTTCGCTCAGCATCTGCAAATGTTTCCCCAGCTGTGCATGTCGTTCTATAAAATCGTTGGAATTCTTTTCAACCTTTTCTTCGAAGTTTT
>CAVUAU010000016.1:0-27825 GCA_963739625.1 uncultured Flavobacteriaceae bacterium | reverse complement strand
GATACGACCTGTAGCAACAGTTCCACGTCCAGTAATAGAGAATACGTCTTCGATAGGCATTAGGAATGGCTTATCAACATCACGTTGTGGCAATTCGATCCAGCTATCAACAGCTTCCATCAATTCCAACACAGTGTCAACCCACTTTTGCTCACCGTTAAGTGCTCCAAGTGCAGAACCTGAAATTACAGGACCATTGTCACCATCATATTCGTAGAAAGAAAGAAGATCTCTAACTTCCATTTCAACTAGCTCAAGAAGCTCCTCATCGTCAACCATGTCGACTTTGTTCAAGAAAACAACGATTCTTGGAATACCAACCTGACGACCAAGAAGGATGTGCTCACGAGTTTGTGGCATAGGACCATCTGTAGCCGCAACTACAAGAATAGCACCGTCCATTTGAGCAGCACCTGTAACCATGTTCTTTACGTAATCGGCGTGACCTGGACAGTCAACGTGAGCGTAGTGACGGTTAGCAGTTGAGTACTCAACGTGTGAAGAGTTAATAGTAATACCTCTTTCTTTTTCTTCCGGAGCGTTATCAATTTGATCAAAAGATCTAGCTTCTGAATAACCGGCATCAGCCAATACCTTAGTAATAGCTGCTGTTAAAGTTGTTTTTCCGTGATCTACGTGTCCAATTGTACCTATGTTAAGGTGCGGTTTGGAACGATCATAAGTTTCCTTTGCCATAATTAATACTTATTTAATCTTAGTTATATATTAGTGTTCAATTTCTATACAAAATCAAGAGCCAACGACGGGAATTGAACCCGTGACCTCTTCCTTACCAAGGAAACGCTCTACCCCTGAGCTACGTCGGCAAAAAAGCTTATCCCCATCAAGCCATGCTTTGTGGAGATAATTTCAACAGTTTAACCTGTTGATCTTGTGAGTCGGCGAAAACGCCCTAAGCGTATTTCCTTTCTCTAAGGTGAGCACACTTTCCAGTGCACTTATTTTAGTCAAAACATCAAAAGATATTCTGCTTTAGAGCGGGAGACCGGGTTCGAACCGGCGACATTCAGCTTGGAAGGCTGACGCTCTACCAACTGAGCTACTCCCGCGGAAAATTCAAGATTCCGAATTCAGCATTCAAGATTAACCTTGAATTAAGAATTTTAAATTTTGAATTAAAGTGGTGGGGAGAGCAGGATTCGAACCTGCGAAGTTAAAAAACAACAGATTTACAGTCTGTCCTCGTTGGCCGCTTGAGTATCTCCCCAATTATTACCTTTTCCAGTATTTCACAGAACCATCGCTTTGGATTGGCTTGTTTTTTGAAGCCGCAAATTAATAGAAAATAAAACTATCTTCCAAAGCTTTTCTTTCAAAATTTTAAGAACTTTTAGAGAAGCGATTTTAATGATTGTAAAACCAATTTATTAGCGTTTACAACACCTCTTCCTTTCAAAATTTCAGAGCCGATGGAGGGACTTCCCTCGACTGCCGCTCGGGATAAACTTCTCGTCCCTCATTTGCTTTTCAGAACTTAATCCTCAAGCAACATCCCTGCGTTTTTACTTCAAAATTTCAGAGCCGATGGAGGGACTCGAACCCACGACCTGCTGATTACAAATCAGCTGCTCTAGCCAGCTGAGCTACATCGGCAAAACTCTACCTTTTTCACAAAAAAAGTCCGCTATTTCTAACGGACTGCAAATGTATAAATTTATTTCAGCTCTCAAAACATTTCTTAAAAATATTTTAAGCAACCTGCACGTTAAATTTTTTCTTGCGTTTTTGAAGTTGTCGGGCCAACGAACTAACACATTCATCTACACCTGTTTCAAACCGCCTGCCCTTCTTTTTACAGATGATCTCGTCTCCCGGAATACTCAAAAGAATTTCTGAGACCTTGTTTTCCTTCTGGCTGGTATTTTGAACCTTCAAATAAACATCTGCATAAATAACGTTGTCATAATGATGCTCCAGTTTGTCCAGTTTTTGCTGAATGAAGTTTACCAGCTTTTGATCTGCATGGAAGTTGACGGATTGGAAATTGACTTTCATAGAATTTGAAGTTTAGTTAAACAATGACTAAGATCCCTTTTTCCTGTTCCTGGGGTGGGCGCTTTTGTAAACCTTATTCAACTCCGCCATGCTGTTGTGGGTGTAAACCTGAGTGGCAGCAAGACTGGAATGTCCTAGAAGTTCTTTGACAGCATTTAAATGAGCACCCTGGTTCAGTAAATGAGTAGCAAATGAATGCCGCAGGATGTGCGGGCTTTTCTTTAGCTTACTCGAGATACCTCTAAAATAATTATTAATTGTTCTATAGACAAGCGAATCATACATTTTAACGCCCTTGCCCGTGAGAAATAAATGACCTTCAGAAATGCCATTTTCCACTTCGTTTCTCTCCGGAAGATATTCCTTTATCGTAGCTATTACTGAAGGCAAAAGAGGGATGAACCTCTCCTTATTTCCTTTCCCTTTTACTTTTAAATTTCCGGTACTCAGGTCCAGATCCTGTAGTTGAATTCCAATAAGCTCACTTCTTCTTATTCCTGTAGAATAGAATAGCTCTACCATGAGTTTATTCCTTAGCTCCTCAAAACCTTCCGCAGGAACTACGGTAAGCGCTTCCTTTACTTCATTTTCAGAAAAAGGGGTTTGCAGCTTCCTGGGGCTTTTCAAAGCCTTATGCTTCAAAAGTGGGGAAATCTCCAGCTGTTTTGTTTTTTGAAGAAACCTGTAATAAGCTTTAAGCGAAGAAATTTTGCGATTAACACTATTGTTGGATAGCCCCTGCTCCACCAGCTGCACGATCCAGCTGCGCACCTGTGGATAATTTACCTCTCGCAGATCCTGTTGATCATATTCCGAAGTAAGAAAGTCGGCAAAAGAAAGCAGGTCGCTTTTATAGGCGGTAAGCGTGTGGAAAGAATACTTCTTTTCCAGTTCCAAATAATCAAAAAAAGCAGAGAAGTGAGATTGGGGCATAAAAAAACTGTTGATAAGCAAAGTTATAAAACTTCAACCTATCAACAGTTGATATATTTATACCTAAGACGTAGTGCCTAGGAATAAGATTTAGATCTCTTCCTGGTCTCTTAGATGCTGAATGTATTCAGCTTTTTGGACTTGAGCTCTACGTTCTACTGACGGCTTTGTAAAATGTTGACGACTTCTCAACTGACGCATTGTTCCTGTGCGATCAAATTTACGCTTGAAACGCTTCAGCGCTCTATCAATATTCTCTCCGTCTTTAACTGGTATAATTAACATAGTGTCACCTCCTTTCTTTAAAAATAATTTTCGAGCTGCAAAGATAGACTATAATTACAAACTCACAATCTTTATTCTGAAAACTTTCAATTTTTTAAATCCCAAATTCCAAGCACCAAATTCCAAACATCCGCAGTTGAGAAAATCTTGAATTATAAATTTTGAATCCGGAATTACTTCGCCGCCGGCTTATACTCTTTTTTATCTATGATCATCTTGGCGATGATCTCTCGTAGTATTTCAGACGTTCCGCCGCCAATTGGGCCCAGCCTGCTGTCTCTTGACAACCTGGCCAAAGGATAATCCTCCATATAACCGTAACCGCCAAGGAACTGAAGGCATTTGTAAATGACCTCATCTGCAATTTTAGTCGATAAGAGCTTAGACATACTCGCCTCTTTCACCACATAAACGCCGCGCTCCATTCGCTCGGCAATAGAATAATTGAATTCTTTTGCCATTTCCACCTCGCTAGCCATATCGGCCATCGTGTGTCTTAACGCCTGAAACTTATCTATCGTTTGCCCAAAGGCCTCACGTTCGCTCATGTATTGCAGCGTGTAATCAATCGCATATTCGGCTCTGGCATGTGCGTTGATCCCCATGATTAGCCGTTCAAAAGCAAAATGCTGCATGATGTAAGGGAAACCTTTTCCTTCTTCCCCCATAAGATGATCGGCCGGCACCTCTACATTATCAAAAGCGATCTCTGCAGTATCTGATGCTCTCCAGCCCAGTTTATCCAGCTTGGTGGCCGAGATACCCGGGGTTTCACGATCTACAATAAAGATGCTCATCCCTTTGTTCTTAAGCTCAGGATTGGTTTTGGCCGCAACCACGAGATAATCGGAATAAACTCCATTCGTGATAAAGGTTTTAGAACCGTTGATCACGTATTTGTCGCCTTTTTTCACAGCGGTAGTTCGCATTCCGGCAACATCAGACCCTCCCGAAGGTTCGCTGATACAAAGACAACCTATCATCTCCCCGCTTATACTCGCGGTGAGGTATTTCTCCTTAATGGCCTCACTTCCCTCTTTGTTGACGTGGGTCATCGCAAGGTAAGCATGCGCCCACATCGCTGCGGCAAACCCGCCGGAGTTGATCTTTTGCAACTCTTCAAGAAAGATCACCGTGTAAAAAATGTCGAGGTTAAGACCACCGTATTGTTCAGGGTAGTTAAGGCCAAAGTATCCCATTTCACCAAACTTCTCCCAAATGAAACGTTCGATCGTGCCGGTTTTTTCCCATTTTTCAATATGCGGCACCACTTCCTTTTGCAGGAATTCCTGAAAACTTTTTCTAAACAGTTCGTGCTCTTCTGTAAAATATCTGCTATTCATAAATGTCTTTCTATGTTCTTTTTATTGCTGAAAAGATTCCTGGGGGATTAAGAAATCATCAATTTCTTAGTTGATTGCCAAATATAATTTAATTCTGTCTATTTTTTCTACCGGAAAGTCTTTTATCTGGCCAAGCGATTTCAAAAGTGTCAATTCTTCCCTGCTTTTTCCTGAGGTCAATTACGGCCCGCGCCAACTCATAATTGAAGTATGGCATTTCTGAGAGTTCAAGCACTGTAATAGTATTGAGATCTGCCTTTTCTGAAGGTTTTTGCTTCACTTCAAACCGTTGATACAACCTCTGGAGCACTTCAGGTTGCAAGCCGTAAACATCCTGCAGCTGAATTTCACTTCGGAAGCCGCCAATACTTTGCCTGTACTTCACGATCCTGGCCGAAAGCTTCTCTCCTATTCCATTTACCTTTTGCAGTTCCTCTGCAGAAGCAGTGTTTAGATCCTGCTTCTCTATAACTGCTGAAAAATGCCCTTTTTGACTGCTGTTCTCCTGAAGTTTTTTCTGTTTGAAGTCGGGAAATTTAAAATACGGAGAGATCTTTTTCAACAGGGAATCTGAAACTCCCGTCACCTGCTGAAATTCTTCGGAAGAATTCACCCATAGATCTTTGCTCCTGTATTCCTGCAGCCTGTCTATTTGCTCAAGGGACATCCCAAGAACGTATCCTTTATAATCTGAAATAAAATTGGGATTGAACGGCTGCATTTTCAGCGTATCCTTTTCCGCAGCAATTTGCTTCAAAGAATCTATGGATTGCTGCAGCTCCTTTTCCAGGCGCTGCTCCTCTGCTGTGGGTCCTGCTTCCGAAGAAAAAGGATTGAAAAAGTAGATGAGTTGCAAAAAGATGATGACCAGCACCAAAAGAAAAATCCCATTTCGCTCACTTCTATTGAAAGCAAAATGGGATTTGAAATTTTTCATATCGCTAAAGGTTAGGAGGCCTTTCTCACCTTTTCCTTTTCAGGTTTGTGAAATAATTCTCCTGCCTTAAGTTTTCTAAGGTATTCATTAAGATCTTTCTTCACCTCACCAGACATAATATACAGCCCGATAATGTTAGGGAAAGACATGGCAAGGATCATCATATCTGAGAAATCCAGTACGGCTCCCAAACTTACAGAAGCTCCCACCACAACGAAAATGAGGAAAAGAGATTTGTATACCAGCTCTGTCTTTTTGCTCTTTCCGAAGAGGAAAGTCCACGCACGCATTCCGTAGTATGACCAGGAGATCATGGTAGAGAAGGCGAAGAGGAATACCGCAGTTGCCAATACGTATGGGAACCAGGAGATCACACTTCCAAAGGCGCTTGAAGTAAGCTCAACCCCACCAACACCTTCTACTTCGTGCATTCCGGTGAAGATCAATACAAGAGCAGTTAGCGTACAAACCACAACAGTATCAATAAAAGGCTCCAAAAGAGAAACAAAACCTTCAGAAGGCGGATTGTTTGTCTTGGCTGCCGAGTGAGCGATCGCAGCAGATCCAACCCCAGCCTCGTTAGAGAAGGCCGCACGTTGGAAACCAACGATCAAAACCCCAATAACACCACCTTTTAAGGCACTTGGGCTAAAAGCTCCATCCCAAATAGCAGTAAAAGCAGGCCCAATATTTTCAATATTTACAAAGATCACAGTAAGCGCTCCCAAAACATAAACTGCTGCCATGATAGGCACAATCTTCTCGGTCACTTTTGCAATACTGCTAATTCCACCAATGATCACAATTCCCACCACAATGGCGACGATCACTCCAAAAAGGAATCCGTTTCCTACAAGAGCAGGGAACTGGCCGGCAAGGATCACGAATGACTGGTTTGCCTGGAACATGTTACCACCTCCAAAAGAGGCTCCAATAGCGAGGATTGCGAAAACTACAGCTAAAACTTTTCCAAGTCCGCTCAGGTTTCTTTTTTCAAGTCCGTATCTCAGGTAGTTCATTGGGCCACCAAAAACACGGCCTTCAGAGTTGATAAATCTATATTTTACCCCAAGTGTACATTCAACAAATTTTGATGACATCCCCAGGAGACCCGCAACGATCATCCACAAGGTAGCACCTGCTCCCCCAAGGGAAACGGCTACCGCCACCCCGGCGATGTTACCGAGTCCCACCGTCCCCGATACGGCTGTTGCCAATGCCTGGAAGTGAGTTACCTGTCCCGGTGCGTTAGGATCATCATATTTTCCTTTTGCCAGCTGCAACGAGTGACGGAATCCACGAATGTTGATAAAGCCCATTCTAAGGGTAAAGAATAATGCTCCCAATACAAGCCAAACCACAATAAAAGGAATGTCCTTTGTTTGAGGATCACCGTTTGGATGGGTCAATGGTACAGGTTGGTCGTATTTTATTGCCGCAAGATATTGAGCTCCCTGCTCGATCACATGCTCTTTGTTCTCTGAGTTGTAAATTACCCCGCCTTCATCAACAAGATAATCAAGTTCCCCTGTAGCGTTGGCATAGGCAGTCATTTCCTCACCGTTCTTGGTCACAATGGCGATTGGATCACCTTCTTCCACGTGAGTTCCTTCGGGCTTTAACCACTGCTTCAGGATAAATTTAGCCGTCTCTGTGGCTTCCCAGGTTGGGGCCGGCACTCTTCTAAGATCGGCGTAAACCACGGGATCATAGATTCCCATTGCAGAAAAAGGATCCCAAAAAAGCACACTTCCCATGCTTGCAACAATGGGAGCAAAGGTGCCGTTGAAATGCTCGGTAATAGCCTCAGCCGAAATGGTGTATTCTTTCGTCACTTTATTACCGGCAGCATCGGTCACGGTTACGCTGTAAGGAACTCCTTCAATAAGCCCTTCAGCACGGGAAGAATCTAAAGGTGTAGACTGGTTTGACCACTTATACTGGTATGGAGGGGTTCCCCCTTCTACGTGTAGATCAATAAAACCGTTATTAATAACTTTTGAAGGGTTCTCCACGTCAGCCGTCACCTGCAGCTCCTGTGCCTGCAAAGCGAAGATCGAAATAGAAAAAAGAAATGAAAGCAAGTACTTTCTCATAAGATGGATTTGATATTTAAATTTAGGATTGTTTTTTTCGGCGAAGCAAGATGCTAAAAAAATTAACGTTTTCAAATTTTACAGAGTTAAATTGCAAAGAAAACGTTAACCGAAGCCTTTAAAAACAGGGTTTTGGCGCTCTGCTCCTGCTGCTACAGGTCAAACACCGAAGTTCTTTTGGCGTAGAGCATGTCCTTAAACTTCAGCAAAAAAGCCAGGGTAAGATAAAATGCAAAACCAATCCCGAAGGTGGCAAAGGAAAGGTAAATGAAGAATAACCGCACATTTTTAGCCCTCATCCCCAGTTTGTCTGCAAACCTGGAGGACACGTAAAACCCGTGGCGCTCAAAGTAGCTTCTTATTTGATTTACTTTTTCCTGCATGTCACAAATTTACAGAATTTACTCCTGTCTTCTGCAAAACTTTTAAGCCCAGGGCGCATTGCAGGCAACGATTTTTATCACAGTACTCACTTTTGAGCTGCAGCAGTGCCTGTGACTGCAATGCGTTCACCGCTGTACCCTCTCTAATGCTATTGAACTTCCTGACAATCTGATTTTCCTCTTTATTTAATCCTGCCATAAGTTCCAGCAGTTGTTCTTCCTGCTCTTCGCCCCGGCGTCTCATATAGCAGAACTTAATTGGAACAAGCGTATTGATGACCACCAGCTCAATAAAAGCGGGAGTCAGAATTTTTTTCCTTGCCTTATGCTCCTTTTTAAAAGTATAGTGGCTTTCCCAGAATTTAGAAACTCCCGCAGAAAACAGGTTTTTGAGATCTAAAACCGTCTTAGCCGAAAGGATCTTTGAAAAAAGAAAAGCTTGTTCATGATAGACAGCAGCAAATTGAGCGAGCCTTATCTCGGGAAAATTGTCTGGCCGAAGCCTGAAATATTTCACCGGAATTATTCCTTCCCTGCTCAACCTGAATTTCTTTTGAAGGTAATCGTACTCCTCCTTAAGTTCAAAATAATAAGGTTCCTGCACCGGTTTCTCCAGCAGGCCTGCCTGCCCAAGCAGCAAGGCCTCCAGTTTTTGCGGATGTTTCCGCAGCTTTCTCACTACCTGGAAAGGAATGGAATTAGCGATGCTAAAGAAGGCATCGCCGTTAACGTTGAGTCCAAAGTTCCTGGCGAGCAATACAAAAAGCACCTTTTCCCAGTCATTTGCCGATTGCTCCAGTAGATTAAAGATCAAACCTGCTTTCACTTCCAGCCGTTCCAGGTAAAGTCTTTCAAGCCAGTTTTCAACTGCGAAGCTGTCGAAATTTGGAAAATCTTTTTCACAGTTGATCCACCTGCCCGGCGAGTTCACGAGATTATTATAGCTGTTTAGAGCCTGTTCGGGAATGATGTTTTTGAGTTCCAGTACCGGGACGGCTGCATTATCCCTTCTATAGATGTCTGTATCGTTGTTCCAGACCACGTGAAGAATGACATTGTCATAAGCAGGATCTGTCTCATGCCCGTGCAGGTACCAATGAGAGGCATTGATATGTATCTCAACATTGCCCGCCCATTCCTGCTCCCCAATGATCACCCGCGCATTAAAAAAGTCGGGGCCCGACAAAAAGTTATGGCTGCCGGGGGAAATGACCTTCACCGGTTGTCCTTCGGAAGTAAACAGCTCCAGGTTTTTCCATTTCTGAAACTCCCATAAATAATGTAGATAATCCTCCTGCATCGAATAAAAATAGGAAATATTTTCACCCGATGAATCAGCTTAACCCACTAATTACCAGAAGTTTTAGTTAAATTTCAGAGGAGGTCTTTTCAAGCACTTCATCAACGAACTCATGCACCCAAAGACTGTACATTTTTCCGCTGGGGTGAAGCCCGTCTTCAGCGACAAGATCAGGCTCGTCTTTTGCCCTTTTTGAAACCGGAGTGATATTATAGAAGGGAACATCATGAGCTTCGGCAATTCTTTTGAACACCGCGTTGAACTCCTCGATCTCTTTGGCGATCTCTTCAGATTTTGAGGCTCCAAAGGGCGTTGCGCCATAATCGGGGATGCTCACGGCAAAAACACCGGCAGCTCCGGTTTTGGAACGGGTGATCGCACGGTCAAAGATCGTTTGCAGCTCTTGCTCATATTCTTCAATGGAGCGACCCTGATATTGATTATTCACGCCAATCAAGATGGAAACAAGATCATATTGTTCCCCGTCCTCCAGTTGCGCGTCCATCCCGTTGAGAAGATCGCCGGTAGTCCAGCCGGTTTTGGCAATGATCTTCGGTTTATCTATTTCCACACCTCTTTTCCTCAGGCTGTCTGCCAGTTGCAGGGGCCAACGCGCTTCTTCGGCCACACTTTCGCCAATGGTGTATGAGTCACCGAGCGCGAGGTAAGTGAGCGGCTGTTCTTCAATAACGGGCGCGGTTTCTTCGACTTTTTCCGAAGAAGAATTACAGGAAATAAAGAGACAAAGGAAAGAGAAAAGAAGGATGAGTTTTTTCATGATTGGGTTTTAAACTTCCGAAAATAGGAAGTAAAACCCAAATAAAAAAGCCTTCCGGATTCCCGAAAGGCTTCAAAAATGTCATTTTTGGGAGGTATTATTCTATGTATCCCATTTTTCTCATCCAGTCGTCGTTGAACATTTTGCCAACGTAACGGCTTCCGTGGTCATGGAATAGAACAACAACCACATCGTCTTTTTTGAAGTGTTCTTTTAACTGAAGCAGGCCTTTCATCGCCGCTCCGGCACTATTCCCCAGGAAAAAACCTTCCTCTTTTGCAAGTTTCTGAGTATAGATCGCTGCGTCTTTATCGGTCACTTTGGTGAAGCCGTCGATAATACTGAAGTCAACATTCTTTGGAAGAATATCTTCTCCAATACCTTCTGTCACGTAAGGATAGATCTCGTTTTCATCAAACTCGCCGGTCTCGTGGTATTTTTTAAATACCGAACCGTAGGTATCAACTCCCCAAACTTTGATGTTCGGATTTTGCTCTTTCAGATATTTTCCAACACCCGAAATAGTTCCGCCGGTACCAACACCAACAACAAAATGAGTCACTTTCCCATCGGTTTGCTTCCAGATCTCCGGTCCTGTACTTTCGTAATGCGCTTTTGTATTTGAAAGGTTGTCATACTGGTTCACATACCAGGAATTCGGCGTCTCTTCAGCAAGCCTTTTTGAAGTAGAATAATATGACCGTGGGTCCTCTGGCGACACATCGCTTGGACAAACCACTACTTCACTGCCTACAGCACGTAAAATGTCAATTTTTTCCTTGGATTGTTTGTCGGCCATCACACAGATCATTTTGTAGCCTTTTACAATGGCGGCAAGGGCTAGACCCATCCCTGTGTTTCCTGAGGTACCTTCAATAATGGTTCCTCCCGGTTTAAGCAAACCGGCAGCTTCGGCATCTTCGATCATTTTCACTGCCATTCGATCCTTAACCGAATTACCCGGGTTGAAAGTTTCATATTTTGCAAGTACCAGCGCATCGATGCCTTCAGTAAGTTTGTTGATCTTCACTAAAGGAGTATTTCCAATGGTACCAAGTATATTTTCAGCGTATTCCATGTCAAATTTTTACGGCTGCAAAGGTAGTAAAAAATGCAGCTTTTAAAAGTTGTTCAAAAGCGATGCCGAAAAAAGGCCTTTTTGACACCTAATCGAATTTCATCGCCTTGACCGGAGAAATGCGGGTAATAATGTAAGAAGGCAGCAAAAGCATGAGCATACACAGCAGCAAAGTGCCCGCGTTTACTCCCAGGATGTATTCCCACCCAATATAGACAGGCGCCTCGGTCACGTAATAAGTTTCGGGATTTAACGGAATGAGCTTAAAGAACTTTTGGGCATACAACAGCCCCAGCCCAATCAGGTTCCCCCAGAACAAGCCCAGCAAAATCAAATAACCGGCGTTGTACAAAAAGATCTTGCGCACGCTCCAGTCGTTGCTACCCAAGGCTTTTAGGATCCCGATCATTTGTGTACGCTCCAAAATGAGCACCAGCAAAGCGGTGATCATATTAATGCCGGCCACGAGGATCATAATTCCAATAATTAGCGCGATGTTGAAATCGAACAGCGACAGCCATTCAAAAATGGAATAATACTTCTGCTTTATGGTGCGGGTATCGAGAAAAGAACCGGTATTCTCATAGATTTCGCGGCCTTTTTCCTCCAGGTCCCCAAAATCGTCGAGGAAAACCTCAAAATTTCCAACCTCATCTTTCCCCCACTTGTTCAACCGCTGAATATGCCTTATATCGGCCAGCATATACAGCTGGTCGAATTCCTGAAATCCTGAATTGTAGATCCCGCTCACCTGGAACACCCTTAACAGCGGCGACTGCCGGCTTTCTTCCCTGAGAAAATAGGTCACCACCTTGTCCCCTACCTTAAACCCAAGCCTGTCGGCCAGGTATTGGGAGATAAGCACCTGTTCATTTAAAGCATCAGAAAAATCTGGCAGCTTTCCGGCCACGAGAAAGTCTTTAAAAGAATCCCATTTGTAGTCGCTGCCAACGCCTTTTACTATGATCCCCTCAAAATCACTGGCGGTGCGTATCACACCGGCCTTATATGCCGTTGCCTGCACGTGCTCCACGCCCTCCACCGACTTGAATTCAGGATAAAAATCCTGGTTCGTGGAAATTGGTTTCAGAGAGATCTGGGAATTGTTATTATCGTAATTGGAAATGCTGATGTGGCCCGTAAAAGCCGACATTTTCTCGCGAATCTTCTTTTGCAGTCCCAAGCCCGTCGCAAAGGCGATCAACATCATGATCACCCCAATGGCAATGGCCACAATGGCTATTTTTATAATCGGGGCCGAAATGCTACTTTTGTGCTGCTTCGCACTTATAAGGCGTTTGGCTATAAAAAATTCCAGATTCAAAGTAGCTTATGACATTTAGATTCCTCAAAAGTACATTTTTATTCGTACTTATTATGGCCAGTGCCTGCGGAAACATTTCTTCGGAAAATGCTCCTGTGGATCACAATGCCGCTGAAGTTTCTCAACAAGCTTTAAAAGTGGGTGCAGCGTGCGTAGAAAAATACCTGCCTTTACTGCGGAATAAGAAAATAGGAATAATAGGAAACCAGACCAGCATTATTCCCACCGAAAAAGGCCAAGTGCACCTCGTCGATTCCCTGCTGAAGCTCAATGTAGATATTCAAAAAGTCTTTGCTCCCGAACACGGCTTCCGCGGTACTGCCGATGCCGGCGAAGTAGTCAAAGACGGTCTTGACACCAAGACAGGTTTACCGGTAATCTCCCTCTACGGAAGCAACAAAAAACCTTCCGCAGAACAATTGAAAGGCCTCGACCTCCTCATTTTTGATATTCAGGATGTGGGCGCTCGTTTCTACACCTATATCTCCACCTTACATTACGTCATGGAAGCCGCAGCCGAAAATGACATTCCGCTGCTCATTTTGGACCGTCCCAACCCGAACGGGCATTACATTGACGGCCCTATCCTGGAACCCCAACATCAAAGTTTTGTGGGGATGCATCCTATTCCCGTCGTCCACGGAATGACCATTGGCGAATACGCCCAAATGATCAACGGCCAAAAATGGTTGAAGAACGGGATTCAGGCAGACTTGCAGGTAATCAAAATGGAAAATTACGACCACAGCATGAAATACGAGCTGCCGGTAAAGCCCTCGCCCAACCTGCCGAACGCAAAAGCCATTAACCTCTACCCCAGCCTGTGCTTTTTTGAAGGCACTAATGTGAATGCCGGCCGCGGAACAAATAAACAGTTCCAGGTCTTTGGCTCCCCTTTCCTTCCGAAGGAAAAATATGACTACAGCTATATTCCCGAATCAAATGAAGGTGCAAAATCACCAAAACATTTAGGAAAAACCTGCTACGGGAGAGACCTCTCAAAAATGCCATTTTTGAGCAGCATTCATCTGGAATGGCTGATCGACGCCTACCACAATACCTCTCAAAAAAACGAATTTTTCAACTCCTTTTTCACCAAATTAGCGGGAACTGAGAAGCTGCAAAAGCAAATACAAGCCGGAATGACTTCAGAGGAAATTCGGGAGACATGGAAGCCGGGGCTGGAAGAATTTGCAAAAGTGAGGGAGAAGTATTTGTTGTACGAGTAAAAAATCTATTGTCAGGTCGAGCGAAGTCGAGACCTCTTTCTGCTTCAATTATTAACTGCAAGTTTCCAAAAATTACCTCTCGACTCCGCTCGAGGTGACAGTCGAAAAGAAGGGAATAAAGATTGAAACTTTGAACATCAAACTGCTCACTGAGCACTGAGCACTGATCACTGACCACTACTTTTTCCCCAGCTCAATCACCTCGAGATCTTTTATCTCTCTTCCGTCGATCTTAAACCTCAGCATGGTGCGCATTTGATGGAACCCCTGTTTGCCCGCAGCACCCGGGTTCATATGCAGCAGGTTAAGGTTCTTATCATTCATCACCTTAAGAATATGCGAATGTCCGCTAATGAACAGCTGCGGCGGATTCTTCTTAATTTCCTCTTTAACAGCAGGCGAATACCTGCCGGGATACCCGCCAATGTGGGTGATCCATACATCTACTTCTTCGCACAGGAAGCGGTTGTTTAGAGGAAATTCTTTCCTTATTTCGGCGCCGTCAATGTTTCCAAAAACGGCTTTTAGAGGCTTTATTTTCTGAAGCGCATCACTAACGTCTGTGGTACCAATGTCGCCGGCGTGCCACAGTTCATCAGCTTCTTCGGCATATTTTTTAATTCTATCATCAAGGTGACCGTGGGTATCGCTAAGGAGCAAAATTTTCTTCATGCAGATTTTTAGTAGGAGATTAACAATCTAAGGCAGCCAACCAATGGGCAGTTGCTCATAATGGCTTATCTTTGTGTCTTTGAACGTAAAAGTAAAAATTTAGATTGAGATATTTCTTGGAGCTGGCATACTTCGGAAAAGCTTATCACGGCTGGCAAAGACAGCCAACTGCCATCTCGGTGCAGGAAGTAGTGGAAAATGCCATTTCTACCCTTCTGCAACAAAAGATCGGGATCGTTGGTGCCGGAAGGACCGATGCCGGCGTTCACGCCGGACAATTGTTCGCTCATTTTGACACTTTTGAAGCCCTGGATGAGCAATTTACTTTCAGGCTGAATTCATTACTGCCCAAAGATATTGCCATTCAAAATATCTTTGAGGTGAACGCTGAAGCCCACGCCAGGTTTGACGCAAGCTCCAGAAGTTATGAATACCACCTGGTGAGCAAAAAAGATGTTTTTAAGATCGATACTGCTTTCTACGTTCAAAAAGAACTTGATCTTGTGAAGATGAACGAGGCTGCGGCAATCCTGCTTGAATATTCAAATTTCAAGTGTTTTTCCCGGTCACGTACAGATGTTAGAACCTATAACTGTGACATTGCTTACGCCTACTGGGAAATGGCAGGCGACGAAATGGTCTTTCACATCAAAGCCGACCGTTTCCTTCGGAATATGGTGCGGGCAATTGTTGGCACATTGCTGCAGATTGGATTGGGAAGACTGGAAGTACAGGCAATGCACAAGATCATCAAAAGCGGTGACAGGAGCCAAGCCGGAGCTTCGGTACCTGCTCACGGTTTATTTTTAACTAATATTGAATACCCAAAAAGCATTTTTTCTTAATGGCTGCATCATCGGGAAACGCATTTGACTTTAGTCTTTTCAGGAGGTTGCTCCGCTATACGAATGCCTACAAATGGACCTTCTATTTTGTGGCAATAGCGGCTATACTGCTGTCCTTTTTTGCCGTTTTAAGGCCCTATTTGTTACAGATCACCATAGACAACTCTATCGTGCCCCAGGACAACGACCAACTCCTCTTCTACATAGGTTTAATGGGTGGGGTATTGTTGCTGGAGGTATTGTTCCAGTTCTGTTTTATCTATTTTGCCAACCTGCTGGGGCAGGATGTAATCCGGGATCTAAGAACAGAACTGTTTGAGCACATGCTGCAGTTTAAGATGAAGTATTTCGACAATTCTGCAGTTGGAAGATTGGTGACACGGGCAGTGAGTGACATTGAAACCATTGCCAGTATCTTTAGCCAGGGCCTGTTTATGATCATAAGCGACCTTTTAAAAATGATCGTAGTACTTGGGTTTATGTTTTACCAGAGCTGGAAATTGACCATCCTTGTGCTGCTGGTACTACCGTTTATCCTTTACGCAACACGGGTCTTTCAGAAAAAAATGAAACTTGCCTTTGAAGAGGTGCGTACACAGGTAGCCAACCTCAACACTTTTGTGCAGGAGCGAATTACCGGAATGAAGATCGTGCAGCTTTTCACGAGAGAAGAGAAAGAATTCGAAAATTTTAAGGAGATCAATGACAAGCACCGCAAAGGCTGGATCAAAACCGTGTGGTACAACTCTATTTTCTTTCCAATTGCCGAGATGTCAACTTCTGTGACTATTGGATTGATCGTATGGTACGGTGGTTTAAGAGTAATGGCCGGCAGCGAGGCGATCACCCTTGGGGTCATCGTTGCTTTTATTGAACTTAGCCAGATGCTCTTTAGACCCCTGCGACAGATCGCTGATAAATTCAATACGCTTCAAATGGGAATGGTCGCCGCAAACCGGGTTTTTGGGATCCTCGACACCAAATCCTCCATCGCCGATGAGGGTACTCTTGAGATAGATCATTTAAAAGGCGACATTCGGTTTGAAAAGGTCCATTTTGGTTATGTAGAAGAAGAAGAGGTTCTTAAAGGGGTTTCTTTTGAAGCTCATGCCGGTGAAACAGTTGCAATTGTTGGGGCCACAGGAGCCGGAAAATCCACGATCATCAACTTATTGAACCGGTCATACGAGATCCTTGGCGGTAGAATTCTTCTTGACGGAGTTGATGCCAGGGATATCACCCTAAAATCCCTGAGGTCTCAAATTGCCATTGTACTGCAGGATGTATTTCTTTTTGCAGATACTATCCTGAACAATATCACCCTCAATCATCCCGAAATTACAAAGGAAAGCGTCATAGAAGCTGCCAAAGAAATTGGGGTACATGAGTTTATTTCCAGTTTACCCGGCGGTTATGATTATAACGTAAAGGAACGAGGCGTAATGCTGTCATCTGGACAGCGACAATTAATCGCATTTTTGAGAGCTTATGTAAGCGACCCAAGTATTCTTGTTTTAGATGAAGCAACTTCCTCTGTAGATTCATACAGTGAGCAGTTGATCCAGGACGCGACAGATAAGATCACCGAAGGACGCACCTCCATCGTAATCGCCCACCGACTTGCCACCGTAAAAAAAGCCGACAAGATTTTGGTGATGGACGCAGGCCGAATAGTAGAAATGGGAACTCACCAGGAGCTGCTTAAAAAAGAGAACGGCTACTACAAAAATCTTTACGAGGTGCAGTTCATGCAGGAAGAAGAGACGCTTTAGACCAGGTCTGCTCTTAATTTTTCCAACAGGTCTTCGCGATCTTCAAACATCACAAATTCCCCATCTTTAATATAGGAGATCTGCCCGGTCTCTTCACTCACCACGAGTGCCAGCGCATCGGTTTTTTCGGTTATGCCAACAGCGGCGCGATGTCTTAGTCCAAAACGCAAGGGTATTGTCCTGTCATTTGAAACCGGAAGCACTACCCGCGTGGCGGTAATATAATTATCTTCAATGATCATTGCCCCATCGTGCAGAATACTGTTCTTGTAAAATATGGATTCAATGATGGGCTGGTTCACCAGAATTTTCATGGAATCCCCAGAATTCTTCACGAAATCCAGGCTCGTATTCTTCTGGATGACTATTAAAGCTCCAGTATTGGTTCTGCCCATATTTTCACACGCCTTGACAATGGCATCAATGTCATTTGGCGTTTCCAGGTCATCCTTAATGAGCTTAAGGGTTTGCAGAAATCTTCGCCTGCGGGCAAAGTTTGTAGAGCCAATCATGAGAAGAAATTTCCTTATCTCTTGCTGAAAAACAACAATAAGCGCGAACATTCCCACGCCAATAAATTCTCCCAGCACCGTGCTTAGCATCTCCATTTGCAGCAGCTGCGTGAGCTTCCATACAAAATAGATGATCACGATCCCTATGAAAATGTTGACGGCTACCGTTCCCTTTACCAGTTTATACACATAGTATAAAAGGGCTGCTATAAGAACAATGTCAACCACGTCAAGAATTCGCAGGTCTAAAAACTCCAAGGTAGATTTGCTTTTTGGTAAATGTAAAAAATAAAAAACTAGTTTTTCAGGCGCTCCAGTAATTTCACGCATTCCACGGCTTCCCGCACATCGTGTACCCGCAGGATGTTTGCACCTTTTAGTACAGAAATCGTATTCAGCACAGTGGTGCCATTTAAAGCTTCATCGGGCGTGGTGCTGAAGGTTTTGTAAATGAGCGATTTCCTGGAAAGCCCCGCCAGCAACGGAAGGTCCAGATTTTGAAACAGTTCCAGCTTATTGAGCAGCTCAAAATTCTGGGCGATATTTTTCGAAAAGCCGAAACCGGGATCGACGATCAGGTCATTTATTCCCAAATCTCTGGCCAAAGCTATTTTTTCAGAAAAATAGAAAAGTACATCCTGCGTAAGGTCCTCGTACTCATTGAGGTCTTTCATGGTTTTGGGATTGCCCCGCATGTGCATCATGATGTAAGGCACCTGCAGTTGGGCAACGGTTTTCATCATCTGTTGATCAAGATTTCCTGCGGAAATATCGTTGATAATTGCCGCACCCGCCTCTACAGCTTTTTTAGCAATCCCGCTGCGGAAGGTATCTATTGACAGGATAATATCCGGAAATTTTTCTACCAGCTCCTCTACAACGGGTAAAAGCCTGCTGAGTTCTTCTTCTTCCGAAATATCTATTGCACCCGGCCGGCTGCTGTACGCGCCAATATCAATGAATGTGGCTCCTTCCTCAAGCATGCTTTCTACTCGGGAGAGGTATTTTTCCGCAGAAATATTGCGCCCGCCGTCGTAAAAAGAATCTGGTGTGAGGTTAAGAATTCCCATGACTTTTGGGGTGTCAAGGTCTATAAGTCTGCCCTTGCAGTTGATATACATAGAAAAAAGCTGGTTTTTTGGATGGAAAAATTAACTTTGACAAATAGAATAAATTCAGCGAAATTTACGCAAATTACCCGTTTTATGAAGGATACTTCCGCACAATATGATGCCGTGGTTGAGGAATGCCGCAGTTTGTTTCTAAAGAAAATGCATGATTACGGCTGTGCCTGGCGTATCCTTAGGCTGCCTTCCCTTACAGACCAGATCTTTATTAAAGCCCAAAGAATACGGGGACTTCAGGAGAACGAGGTAAGAAAGGTTGATGAAGGCGAGGTGCCCGAATTTATTGGGATCATCAATTATTCTGTGATGGCGCTTATTCAGCTGAAGAAAGGAGTTGCATCCCAACCGGATCTTTCCGAAGAAGAGGTTTCACAGCTATATGACGGGATCATTGCCGAAACCAAGCAACTCATGGAGAACAAGAACCATGATTACGGCGAAGCATGGCGGGATATGAGAGTGAGTTCCCTGACAGACCTTATTCTTCAGAAACTGTTGCGCATCAAAACTATCGAAAACAATAAAGGCAAAACTCTGGTGAGTGAGGGAATAAGCGCGAATTATGAAGATATGATCAATTACGCCATTTTTGCCCTCATTCATATTCACGAAAACAGCGAATTGAGCAGCTCATAAAATCAACCAATATGAAAATTCTTGTAGGTATTGCCCGATGGGTAGTAGGGATTATTTTTATCTTTTCAGGATTTATAAAACTCAATGATCCCATAGGTTTTTCCTTTAAACTGGAAGAATACTTTAGCCCTTCTGTGCTCAACCTGGAATTTTTGGCGCCTTATGCCCTGGCAATTGCCGTCCTGCTGGTGGTGTTTGAACTCGTGCTGGGGATCATGTTGTTAATTGGTTATTTACCAAAATTCACGACCTGGGCCTTGCTGCTCATGATCGTATTTTTCACCTTTTTGACCTTCTACTCTGCTTATTACAACAAAGTAACGGATTGCGGGTGCTTTGGAGACGCCATTCCGCTTACGCCCTGGGAATCCTTTTACAAAGATGTTTTCCTGTTCGTCCTCATCCTTATCCTGTTCTTTAACCGCAAATTCCTGACTCCTTTTCTCGCGCCGGCTTCGCACCGCTGGATCGTTTTCCTGGCATTCATGCTCAGCTTTCTTTTTGGCTATTACGTATTAATGCATTTGCCCTGGCTCGATTTCCGGGCTTATAAAGAAGGAGTGAACATTGAAGAAGGAATGACGGTGCCCGAGGGTGCACCCGAAGCGGTTTACGACTACAACTGGAAGTTTAAGGTAGACGGAGAAGAAAAAATTGTAACCACTACCGGAGAATATCCTTCGGTCGACGGAGAATTCATTGGTGTGGAAACCGAACTAGTGCAGGAAGGTTACACGCCGCCAATCCATGATTTTACCATTGAGAAGAATGGTGAGAATATGCTTCCGCAGTTGATGCAGGAAGAAAAACTGCTTATGATCGTTGCTTATAGCCTTCGCAGAAGTGAAGCTCCGGGACTTGAAAAACTTTCGGAAGTCATTGAAAAGGCTAAAAAGAACGGTTACAAAGTGATAGGACTTTCAGCTTCGGGAGAAGAACTAAAATCTGAAATAAACGAAAAATATGGTCTAGACCTGGATTGGTACTTTAGCGATGAAACTGCTCTTAAAACCATCATTCGAAGTAACCCGGGTCTTGTGAGGCTGGAGCGGGGAAATATTCAGCAGAAGGTTCACTGGAGTGATGCAGAGGAGCTTCAGTTCTAGTGTTCAGTGTTCAGTGATCAGTGATCAGTTGGCAGAAGTAAACATCAGAGGCCTCAAAAATGCCATTTTTGAGGCCTCTTCCTTAAGCCCATTCGTCATTTCCCAATTACCCATTCCCGAATTCACGGATCCCAAATTCACGGATCCCGAATTAACGGTTCCCATTAACAAATAACAATTAACCATTAATAAATACCAGTTAGCACGTATATTTGCCGGGGTTGACTATTGCTCAAAGAAATCCATTATTATTAATGATAGATTTTTTATAAAAGTTTTAGGACAACCTTCTGAAAATGAATAATATATTATCTTTTAAAACAACAACTATGAGAGACAAAATAGTAGCCGGAAATTGGAAAATGAACAACGACCTCACCGAAACCGAGAACCTGTTGGCCAAGATAAAGCTACAATGGCAGGAAGAGCCGGGAGTTAGGGTTATCGTTGCACCTTCTTTCACCAACCTTTATCACGCTTTTGAATCTTTAAGAGGGACCCCGGTGGAGGTGGCAGCCCAAAATATGAACGAAAATAAAGAAGGCGCATTTACCGGTGAAGTTTCGGGCAAAATGCTTACCAGCATAGGCGTCAAAAGTGTCATTTTAGGGCACAGTGAAAGGCGCGCAATCTACAAGGAAACCAATGAGTTGTTGGCAAAAAAAGTTGATGCAGCTTTAGAAAATGAATTGGAAGTGATCTTTTGCTGCGGCGAAGAACTCTCCGAAAGAAAGTCTGAAAGGCATTTTGAGGTTGTAAAGGAGCAGCTTGAAAAAGGCCTTTTCCATATTTCTGAAGAAAACTGGAAAAATGTTGTAATCGCTTATGAACCGGTGTGGGCAATAGGGACAGGTGAAACCGCTTCTCCCGAACAGGCACAGGAAATGCACGCGTTTATAAGGAAAACTATTGCTGATAAATTTGGAAAAGAACTGGCAGATGAGGTCTCTATCCTCTACGGCGGCAGCGTTAAGCCGGCAAATGCCAAAGAGATCTTTGCCAAAGAAGATGTGGATGGCGGCCTTATTGGTGGCGCCAGTTTGAAAGCCGAAGATTTTCTGGCTATTGCAGGCTCATTCTAAACATGAAACAAATGAATTACCTGGAGTTTAAATTTGTAATTGAACCCACTCAACCGGCCTCCGAGATCCTAATTGCAGAACTGGGTCTCGCAGGCTTTGAGAGTTTTGTGGAAAATGAAGATGGTGTCACTGCTTATATTCCCAAGGAGGAATATGAAGCTGAGTCAATGACGGGAATACATATACTCCAGTCGGGAGAATTTGATATTTCTTATACCCTTAACGAGATTGAACAGGTGAACTGGAATCTCGAATGGGAGAAGAATTTTCACCCCATTGTGGTCAATGAAGAGTGCGGGGTACGCGCCCCATTCCATCCAAAGCCCGAGGTGAAATACGATATTGTAATAGAGCCAAAAATGTCATTTGGAACAGGTCACCACGCCACTACCCATATGATGATCGAATTCTTGCTGAAGCATGATCTAAAGGACAGGAAAGTTCTGGACATGGGTTGCGGCACCGGGGTTTTGGCCATTGTTGCCGAGAAAAAAGGTGCTGCCGAAGTGGATGCGATAGACATCGATAACTGGTGCTACCTCAATACCGTCGAAAACCTGGAGCGCAATGAATGCGTGAAGATCACGGCTTTTGAAGGCACAGCGGCACTCCTCAAAGACAAAAATTACGACACCATCATCGCTAATATTAACCGCAATATTCTGCTGGAGGATATTGAGACTTACAGCAATTGTTTAAATGCAGGCGGCGACCTGTATTTAAGCGGATTCTATTCAAAAGATATTCCAATCATCAGGGAAGAATGTGAAAAGCATCAACTTGAATACAATGATTATCTTGAGCGGGACGAATGGGTGGCCCTAAGATTTCTGAAGAAATAGGTCTGTAGATTTTTTTATCTTTATAGGCGATTGTTACTGAAAAAGAAAGGATTATGAGCACGAAAGAGAAAGTACTGGAAAAGAAGAAAGTCAGCACAAAAGAATCGAAACAACATGAGATCATTTTGTATAATGACGATTATAATACGTTTGACCATGTCATAGAAACGCTAATTGTCGCCTGTGACCACACCCCCGAGCAAGCCGAGCAGTGTTCTTTGTTGGTGCATTACAAAGGCAAGTGTACCGTGAAAACGGGACCATACAAAGACCTCGAACCCCGCTGCGGAAAGCTTCTTGAAGAAGGCTTGAGTGCTGAGATCGTCTAGGAAAAATTACATTTTTGAAGAACCTGCAATTGAAAAGTTGCAGGTTTTTTTATTTCTGGCGCAAGGCTATTCCTGATGTTCAGCCTTCTCGCTCTCTGTTCTTTTGAGATAAAAGCGTATGATCGCATATAGTACAAGCAGTCCTAAAACGAACCCGCCCGCGACATCGGTAAACCAATGGGCTCCAAGATATACCCTTGAAAGAGGGACTGTCAAGATCAGAAAAGTTGAAATGATCATAACAAAGACCCGAAAAGTTTTTCTTATTCCTTTTAGCCTGAGCATTAGAAAAATCAAAAAGCCAAAAAAGGTAACATAAAGGGAAGTATGGCCACTGGGAAAACTCTGGTGTTGGGCCTCGATTACAGTATCCACTATATCTGCGGAAGGCCTTGGGCGATCAACAAGTATCTTTAATTCCTGCGTTAATGAGGGAGACGGCTAAAGTCGATGCAGTAAAATAGGCCTCCCTTCTATATTTGAAAAGATAAAAAAGAAAGGCTGTTCCAAAAACGGAAGAAAGTGCAACAGGAGTTTTTCCAAACCAGCTAATGGCCTTCATCACAAAATCAAGAGCCGAAGTGTTCTGCTCCTGGACTTCTTCAGAGAATTCGATATCCAGAAGGCTTGTAGGTAAAAAGTAAACAAGGGCAGTGATAATCAGGAAAAGAACTAATAATATTACCAATAAATGATGCGCTTTTTCCTTATCTTCTAAGAAATCAAAATGCTTTAAAATGTTCATTTTATTTGTTTTAGGGGGCAAAAAGACTTTAAATATTAGTCGGTAGCATTGACTGTTAATGCAATTCTCATTTTATACTAGCTGAAATTGTTCTGTTTGTCATTTCTCGAAAAACAGAATTTTCAGGTTTATAATAATAAGCATTAAATCTAAAGCAATTCTAAATTTGACATTTTTGGATCCTTTATAATTTCTTTTTTAGGAGGGTGACTTTAGAAGAACTTTAGAAAGCTGTTTTATTTTTATGCACTAATGTCCCTATTTGTGAAGAAGATTCTGTTATTGCTGTTTGTTTTTTCCGGTTGGAACTACTGTTCTGCACAGAATAATACCCTGAATTATTTTTTAGATGCTGCCGAAAAGAACAATCCGGCACTTCTTCAAAACGACAATCTTCAGGAAATTGGCAGGAATGAAGATAGGCTCATAAATGCCCGGAATAATGCTTTCCAGGTCTATGCGACTTCAGAAGTCATGTTGGCTCCCTTTTTTAATAACAATGGCAGTTTCATTGACGTCACCACCAATCCTTCCCCAGATGCCTACGGATATGCCGAACCGGTGAGCAACGGGGCACTCTATTCTGCACAACTAAACATCACCAAAGAAATTTTTGTGCGTGCGCGCCTTCAAAATCTACTTTTTCAGAATAAACTGAAGAACAGGAGCCTGGTACTGGATCGCGAAGAGCTAAGGCATCAGCTACAAAGAAATGTTACCCAGGCGTATATCCAGGTATATCAGCTTCAGATAAAGGCAGAAATCACGAAAGATATTATTTCCGACCTGGAAAATCGCCTTAAGGTCGTGGAGCTTCTGGTGAAGAAAGGCATTTTGATGCAAAGCGATTATCTCTTGCTAGAGCTGGAGGTGGAAAATAAAAAACTGGAGCTTCAGCAAATAGAAAATGACATAAATGCAAATCTTCTAAAGATGAACAATGCAGTAGGAATTACGGTTTCGCAGGTTGTAAAGCTGGACGAGCCGGTTATTCATGTTGATCCTTCTTTGCAGTCCTATCTTGACAGTATTCCCGGTCCCCGGGAGCTTGCCCGTTATCCCCGAGATAGTATTGAAATTGATAAAGAAGACCTTCCGAAGATGATAAGACCCACAGATACGCTTATGGATGGCAACCGGGAATTGTTTTATGAAAGAAGATTCAAAAATGACAGTTTACAGCTATTGGCTGAGCAGCAGGTTTTTGAGAACAGGTATAAGCCACAACTGTCTGCTTACGCCAATACCGGATTAAACGCTGTGGAGATAGATCGTATTCCGCACAATTTTGGTTTTAGCGCCGGCTTACAGCTCAATGTCCCTATCTATGATGGGGGGCAGAAAGAGATAAAACAGCTTCAGACCGAAAGGAAACTTCAAAACCTTCAATATCAGAAGGAAATTGATGAGTTACAGAAACAAAATACTCTTAGCAGCCTTAGAACACAAATGGCTTCCATAAAAACAGGTCTGGAATTGATAAATGAGCAATTAAAAAAGCAGGAACATCTTCTTGAAATTTATAAGGGCAAAATGCTGCAGGGGCAGGCTTCTATTATAGACTACTTAAAGATGGTTGAAAATTATAAAAGAAATATGGACACCAAGCTTCAAATGAAGGTGAACCTATGGTTGCTTGAGAATGAATATAACGCTACAAACTGGTAAATATGAAGGGACTCCGCTTTTTTATAGTATTTGTATTGCTGGCTTTGACCTCCTGTAAACAAAACGCAACAGACAACGAAGATGTTACGGCAGCAATTCAGGTTAAAGTGGCTGCAGTCACCCAACGTGACATGGCAGAAACTCTGTCTTTCAACGGGGTGACCCGTTACCAAAAAAGGGAGGATATTCGCGCGAGCGTTACGGGCTATGTTTCCTGGATGCCTTTTGAGCGAGGCGATGTGATCAAAAGAGGACAAACATTTGCCCAGATTCGCACTAAGGAGCAGGATGCTCTCAGGGATGCCACGCAAATAGACAGCAGCCTTGCCAAATTCACAAAGCCGCTAACGGTGAGCAGTAATGCCACGGGTGTCATTACTCAAATAGCGGTCAACACCAATGATTATGTTTCTGAAGGCGATATGCTTGCCACGGTTTCCCAACCACAAACGCTGGTGGTACAGGTGAGTGTGCCTTATGAATACAATGATAAAGTAGAAGTAGGGACTCCCTGTGAGGTGCTCATAAGCGGAGACAGGAAGATCGACGCGAAAATCACGGGTGCCCTAAGCAGTATTGACTCGTTAGGACAGGCACAGCATTATTTAATAGCTCTTCCGGAAGCCGATCTTCCTGAAAATCTGAATGTGCAGGTAAAAATAATTTCGAAAGAAGCAAAAAACGCACTTACAGTTCCGCAGCAGGCCCTGCAAACCAATGAGTTGATCACTAAATTCTGGGTCATGAAAGTTGTTAGCGACAGCCTGGCTGTAAAAGAGGAAGTCACTCCTCTTTTACAGAACGATTCCCTGGTACAGATAAGATCTTCCGGAGTAAAAATTCATGACCTCGTTATTGTTGAAGGCGGCTATGAAATGCAGGATTCTACAGTTGTAAACATTGTAAAACAGTGAAAAACGTCTTCAGTAAATACAAATATCCACTTTTGGCCATTGGTATTTTATTATTGGCTGCGGGTGCATTTACCTACAAGAACCTACAAACGGGGCTGTTTCCAAACATAACTTTTCCGAAGATCAAGGTCATTGCAGATGCGGGACAGCAACCCGTGGGGAAAATGATGACTGCCGTTACTATTCCTTTGGAAAATGCCATAAGAAGAACCGAAGGTCTAAACTATATTAGGAGTACGACTTCCAGGGGAAGTGTGGAGATCTCGATCTTCCTGGACTGGAATACCGATATTAATACAGCGAAATCCCAGGTAGAATCGTACATCCAGCAAACGAAAGGAAACATTCTCCCGAACACCACTTTTACGGTAGAAAAGATGAATCCTTCAATCCTGCCTGTCATGGGATATTCGGTAGAAGGCGACGGCAGTATGTCACAGGTCGCGTTGAAGAAGATCGCTAAATATCAGGTGAGGCCTTATCTGGCGGCGGCAAAAGGGGTGGCAGACATTGTTGTCATTGGAGGAAAAGATAAGGAATACGAGATCGTATTGCGGCCGTATGAAATGAAGACCCTGAAGATTTCTTTAAGCGAAATACAGGACGCCGTTAATAGCTCTAACATCCTTCAATCCAACGGTTATCTTACTGACTACAACCGCTTGTATCTTACTCTCACAGATAATGCGGTTGAAAACCTGGATGATCTGGAAAATATTGTAGTTAAAAGTAATGCTAACCGGGTAATTCAGTTAAAAGATATAGCCGATATCAAAGTACATGCTGCCAGAAGTTACGTGAAAGTGGTAGCCAACGGAAAAGATGTTCCCTTATTGGGAGTCATCAAGCAGCCCAAGGCGAACCTGATAGAAGTGAATAATGATATTGAACAGAAAGTATCAGAACTTCAGAAAATACTCCCCAAAAATGTCAAATTAGTCCCCTTTTATAAACAGGCAAATTTCGTTAAGTCCAGTGTAAAGAGCCTAAAAGATGTATTGTGGATAGGATTGGTACTTGCCGTTTTTGTGGTAATTGCCTTTCTCAGGTCTTTTTCGGCCAGTATGGTCGTCATTTTCACTATTCCGGTGTCCCTTGCCCTGACCTTAATCGTTTTGGACGCCATTAATTATACTTTCAACATCATGACCCTCGGGGCTATTGCGGCGGCTATCGGGTTGATGATAGATGACGTGGTGATCATCATAGAACAAATTCATAAGATACGGGAAGAAAATGAAGGCAAGTCTGTCGCCTGGTGTGCCAGGGAAGCAGTCTCTCACCTTTTTCCGGCTATGGTAGGCTCTTCGTTGAGCACGATGGTGATCTTTGTCCCATTTATTTTGATGACGGGAGTTGCAGGTGCCTACTTCAAGGTAATGGCTTTTACCATGATGATAGCCCTGGCCTGTTCTTTCTTTGTTACCTGGTTTCTTGTTCCTGTGCTTTCAATGATCTTTTCAAGAAGAAAGGATGTAAGGCAAAAACATGAGCCTAAAACAAAATGGATACATACCGTACTTGAAAAGCCTGCCATTGGGATCGTTTTTGCAGCCATTTGTGTGGTTATCATTGTTTTTGTTCCCTCGAAATTACCATCGGGATTTCTTCCGGAGATGGATGAAGGAAGCATTGTGCTTGACTTTGACAGTCCCCCGGGAACTACTTTAGAGGAAACAGGGATGATGCTGGATAAGGTGAATGAGATCCTTAGGAATCAGCCTGAAGTGGAAGCTTTTTCAGCAAGGGTGGGAACTCAGCTGGGTTTCTTTATAACAGAACCAAACCGGGGAGATTATCTTATCAAACTGAAAGACAGCAGAGACAAAACAACTGAAGAGGTTTCAGATGAAATTAGACGCAAAGTAGAGGC
>CAVUAU010000015.1:0-176071 GCA_963739625.1 uncultured Flavobacteriaceae bacterium | reverse complement strand
TCGGTAAACAACCCGTATAAACTTATTCTTAATCTATAGAAAAAGGTGCCAAAGGCACCTTTTTTGTTTTTCTCTTCTAGTGGCAGTGGCTTGCACAAATATTAATACTACCCTCACCTAAGTAAGACTAAACTTCCTGCAAAGGAGATGAGACATAATATTTCAGCATTCTTCTCCTTTGCCTCTCTCCGTTAATAAGGAGCTAGCTCCTTTTCTTTTTTTATACAGGAACAAGTCAAGCGGACGCATGGTTACAGCGGTGACTGTAATGCAGCGGAAGGATTTTTCTCCTGGAGCGAAATGAAAGGAATTCTGGGGCCATGGGTCTAAGACCATCACCCGAAGCGTTTTTCCCGCAGCCCAGCGAAAGGAAATGTGCTGAGGGAATGGAAAGTTGATGACCTTATTTGACCGCGTCATATTTTGATAATAGTAGTAATATAACTTGTGTAAGAGCTCCAATTTTCATCTAAAACGATAAAAACAACCTCTAAAAAGCTTTTTATTTTTTTATTTCTTTTGTTTTCCTATCTACCTTTCTATAATGTTTTCATTTTTTTCCGGCGGGTAAAAGAAAAAAGAGGTGTGACCGTATCGGTAAGCTGGAGCCAGTATTTTCAATAATTGGGTGAAAATAATTTATTATAAAAGAGAAAGTCTCCCAAGTTGGGCAGCTTTCTCTTTTAGAATTTTAATCAGTCCTATAATTTGAAACTTAAAAGTAATTCATGTGTACCCTTACTAACGTTTTGGATTTCTGTACGCAGAGAACTTTCGTATGAATATCCGAAGTTTAGCCAATTAAATACCTCAAATAATGCTAACCCGCTTAAGGCCTTATCCGTTCTATAAGCAGCCCCTATATCAAATCGCTTTCTAATATTTAAAAGGGTTGTGATATCGGCGGAAAGTGGTGATCCGTTCACGTACCTTATCATAAACGAAGGTTTTAGCGTTAGATCGGTATTTAATACAAAATCATAGCCCCCACTGAAATAAAGGTGCACCCGATCTGCTGCGGTGGTTACCTTTCCTTCCTCTTCTCTTGCTCTTTGGGTTTCAAAAATTTTAGGAGCAGACAACGAAACATAGTACTTCTCGTGCTTAAGATATACACCGACGCCGACGTTTGGGTTAAATCGACTCAATCCCACAAGTGAAGGATCTAAATCATAGTTCCAGGTTTCGAGATCGGAGGTATTGACATTGTAAAAATTACCACCTGCTTTTAAACCCAGAAATAGATTTAGCTTTTCATTCAATGGTACATTGTACGAGAAATCAGCCATAACGAGCATTTGTTGTTCGACAAAAGTCCGGTCATTTTCTACAGAAAGACCAATTCCCAGCCTTTTACCTGCAAATGTTCCAAAGGAAAAAGCTTGACTTTCTGGTGCATTTTTAACCCCTTGCCACTGACTCTTGAATATACCCGTAAAAGTCGTGTTACCGTCGGCACCTGCAAAGGCAGGATTGACTATATTCATGTTTTGCCGATAGAAGTTGTAATAATTTTGTTGTTGTCCATAAACAAATATTCCAACAAACAAGAAACAAAGGGTTAAGGCATTTTTATATATAATTCTCATTTTTTCGCTATTTATTTTGTTATGTAAATCCAACCATCCTGATTCATGTTTCCATTACCATTCAGATAAACCTGATAATAATAAGATCCTTCGGAAGAAAATCACCTTCATATGTACCAGTCCAGTCATTCTTGTAAGCTCTAGCATTATAAACTTCTTTACCCCATCGATTGAATACTAGTACTAGTGAGTTGGGATAATTTTCAATGTTTATTATACGCCAGGTATCATTAACACCATCTCCATTGGGTGTAAAGGCTTCTGAGACTAAGATTTGCTGAGTATCACACACATCTCCAATTCCATCCTTATCAATATCTTCCTGACCCGGATTATGGGTTAGCGGACAGTTATCTTCCTCGTCGAGAATTCCGTCACCGTCATCATCGGGATCAATAATATCACCGACACCGTCGCCATCCGTATCTGCCTGATCCGGATTAGGATACAATGGTGCATTATCAACATCATCAGGAATACCATCATTATCATCATCGTCGTCGCAGTTATCCATGGTTCCGTCGGAGTCATTGTCGCCAAAACTGTTTCTAACCTCTACAATAGCTTCAGCTGTTCCAATATTCCCACTGTGGTCGGTTACACTTAGCACGACAAAGTTCATCCCCTCATTGTCACATCCAAAGTTGGTAATATCAAGGCTCATAGAGGCAATTCCGCAGTTATCAAATACTTCATCGTACACATCTTCAGCCACTATACTTGCCATTCCATTTTCGTCAAGCTCTACCACGATATCCTTTGCAATCACAATAGGATCAGTTTCATCAAGAATGGTAATTATTGCCAGGCTACTCGTGCTGTTACCGTTCACATCAGTAACAGTAACCGTCACATCTTTTGTGGCACCCGTTTCACAATCAAAGCTAGTCTCACTCAGGGTTATGTTTTCAACTGCACAGTTATCTGTTGCACTTTCCACCACATCTTCAGTTGTAATGCTTACTTTTCCGTCCTCATCAAGCTGAACAGTGATGTCTTGAGTCACAACAATTGGAGCCACATTATCTTCTACAATTACAGTAGCTTCTGAAGAACTTGTATTTCCATGATTATCTTCAACAGTAAGCACTACCCTGTTCTCCCCAATATTCGAACAGTTAAAAGTGGCATGGTCAAGCGCCATTGCAAAAATTCCGCAAGCATCTGAAGAGCCGTTGTCGATTTGATCTGGCGTGATAATAGCAGTCCCTTCAACATCAAGCTGAACAGTGATGTTCTGTGTTACGACAATTGGGGCTACATTATCTTCTACGGTCACAGTTGCAGTTTCTGAAGATGAATTTCCATTCACGTCTTTCACTGTCAGAGCTACTGTAACAGGTGAATCCACATCAGCACAAGTGAACCTGTCGATATCCAGACTGTAGGTATCAATCCCACAGTTGTCGCTTGAGCCGTCGTTAATGTCCGAAGGAACTATAGAAGCCGCACCATTTTCATCAAGCTGAACTATGAGGTTCTGTGTTACCACAATAGGAGTCACATTATCTTCGACAGTCACAGTTGCAGTTTCTGAAGCGGAGTTTCCATTTACGTCTTTCACGGTCAGAGTTACTATAACGGGTGAATCCACATCAGCACAAGTGAAGCTGTCTATATCCAGACTGTAGGTATCAATCCCACAGTTATCGCTTGAGCCACCGTTGATGTCCCAAGGAACTATTGAGGCTTCACCATTTTCATCTAACTGAATAGTGATGTTTTTTGTGGCAACCACAGGAACCATTTTATCCTCAACAGTTACAGTCGCAGTTTCTGAAGCTGAATTTCCATTCACGTCTTCCACTGTCAGAGTCACTGTCACCGGGGAATTCACATCAGCACAAGTGAAGCTGTCGATGTCTAAAGTGTAAGTATCGATCGCACAATTGTCAGTTGATCCATCGTTAATATCAGCAGGAACTATAGAAGCCGCACCATTTTCATCTAACTGAATAGTGATGTTTTTCGTGGCAACCACAGGAACCATTTTATCCTCAACAGTTACAGTCGCAGTTTCTGAAGCTGAATTTCCATTCACGTCTTCCACTGTCAGAGTCACTGTCACCGGGGAATCCACATCAGCACAAATGAAGCTGTCGATATCCAGACTGTAGGTATCAATCCCACAGTTGTCGCTTGAGCCGTCGTTAATCTCCGAAGGAATTATTGAGGCCTCACCATTTTCATCTAACTCCACAGTGATGTCCTTTGTAATAACTATCGGAGCCGCATTATCTTCTACAGTCACAGTTGCAGTTTCTGAAGATGAATTTCCATTCACGTCTTCCACTGTCAGAGTTACTGTAACGGGTGAATTCACATCAGCACAAGTGAAGCTGTCGATATCCAGGCTGTAGGTATCAATCCCACAGTTGTCGGTGGAGCCACCGTTGATGTCCGAAGGAACTATTGAAGCTTCACCATTTTCATCTAACTCCACAGTGATGTCCTTTGTAATAACTACCGGAGCTACATTATCTTCGACAGTTACAGTTGCAGTTTCTGAAGCGGAATTTCCGTTTACATCTTTAACAGTCAGAGTGACTGTAACGGGCGATTTACATTATCACATGTAAAGCTTTCGATATCCAGACTGAAGGTGTCAATCGCACAATTATCAGTCGAACCGTCATTAATATCAGAAGGAACTATAGAAGCCTCTCCACTTTCGTCTAACTGAACTGTGATGTCTTTAGTAGCAACTACAGGAGCAACAATGTCCTCTACAGTCACTATAGCTTCAACTGAATCCACGTTTCCGTTGTTATCAGTCACGGTAAGAGTGATCGTATTCTCTCCTATATCTGAGCAGTCAAAAATGGCATTATCAAGAGACATTTCTGCAATTCCGCATGCATCACTGGAGCCATTGTCGATCATTTGAGAAGTTATAGTCGCCCTGCCTTCAGCATCTAACTGAACAGTAATATTTTTCGTGTTCACCACAGGTGGAACCTTGTCTTCGACGGTCACCAGCGCGGTTGCATTTGTATTATTGCCATTAACATCAGTAACGGTTAAAATGACAGTTACAAAATTTTTAACCGGATTAGTTTTATTCAATTTAAATGTATGAAAAGAGGTGTGTTCATTTGTACTGGTTGCCGGTTTCGTATTGTCGTAAGCTCTTCCTTCTGTAATGGATCCAAGATACCCTGTTGCAGTTTGAAGTAAACTTGGATATGCATAAAACCCTCTTGAGTTAGGAGTGGGGCGGGGTATACTTTGTTGCAATTCGTAAGCTGTTGGATCATGGAAAACATTATCGGCATCTTGGATATAAAAACGAAGTTCTAAATCTTCAGAATCTATTTCTACATTATCTCCTCTTCCCCTATCTCCTGCTACTGCAATTAACTCATTTCGTTCTGAATCATATTTTATGGCAACAGGGCATCGAATAGATCTATTTACGTCTCCAAAAATATTGGTCTCTCCTTTATAAGTAAAATTTATACCGTCATTAGAATTGTACTGCACAAAAGATTTAGAACCTTCAGCACCCGAATCTATCCTTGCTAAAATGATACTTTTACCCCCTCTAATATCAATTAATGAAGGCTCTACATAGTCGGTATTGGGTATTGCGATCGTAAAAGTAGGTACTGTAGCAAAGTTATCTGTGCTTTTATATAATCTGAAATCCCTTACTCCTGCCTCATAATAGGTGTACATAAAATACACATTATTCTCTCTTATAATAAAATCTCCAAAAGGCTGAGACCCATCAGATGTGTTTTCAAGCACAGTATAGCCACTCCATGTAGCAGCATTATCTGTTGTAGTTATATATCCGGCATCAATGTTTGAATTAGTGTCAGCATCATATCTCCTAAAGACAATAACTGTAGTTCCATTTGGAGTAGTTCCAACTATACAATTTCTATCATCATATTGGTCGGAATAAATGATGAACTGATTTCCAAAATTTTCCCCGTTATCTGTACTTATTCTCCCTGCTATATAGCCATCATTCCCGATATGTTTGTTTGCTCTGTTAGTCCTGTAGACAGCAAGAATATTTCCATTAGACATCTTGATGAGTTTAGCTGCTGTAGCACCTGATTCTGCTTCGTCGTAACTGGTGTATCCTTTAAAAGAGTAACCTTTGGATTCAGTCCCAATGTCTTCACAGCTAAAACTGTCAACATCCACAGTCATATTCTTAATTCCTACATTGTCAGTCGTGCCATTATTAAGATCAGCAGGAGAAATTGTCGCTGCTCCATTAGCATCCAGTTGGACTGTTATGTCTTTAGTCAAAACTACTGGACTTATATTATCCTGAACTGTTACTATGGCTGTGGTCGTAGATTCGAGGCCATTGTTATCAACTACAGTGAAAGTGACAATGTTATCTCCAATCTCAGATGAAACAAAAGTATCTGGTGAAACGTGCATAGAAGCTATTCCACATGCATCATATGAGCCGTTATCCATCATTTGCGGAGTAATAGTTGCGTTTCCTTCGGCATCCAGCTGAACTGTGATATCTTTAGTAGTAACTACAGGAGCAACATTATCCTCTACAGTCACTACCGCAGTTTCAGAAGCTGAATTTCCATTCACGTCTTCCACTGTCAGAGTTACTGTAACGGGTGAATCCACATCAGCACAAGTGAAGCTGTCGATATCCAGGCTGTAGGTATCAATCCCACAGTTGTCGGTGGAGCCGTCGTTAATGTCCGAAGGAACTATTGAGGCTTCACCATTTTCATCTAACTCAACAGTGATGTCCTTTGTAATAACTACCGGAGCTACATTATCTTCGACAGTTACAGTTGCAGTTTCAGAAGCTGAATTTCCGTTCACGTCGTTCACTGTCAGAGTGACTGTAACGGGCGCATTTACATCAGCACAAGTAAAGCTGTCGATATCCAGACTGTAGGTGTCAATCTCACAGTTATCAGTCGAGTTGTCATTAATATCAGAAGGAACTATGGAAGCCTCACCACTTTCATCTAACTGAACAGTGATATCCTTAGTAATAACTACCGGAGCTAAATTATCTTCTACGGTAACAGTTGCAGTTTCCGAAGCTGAATTACCATTTACGTCTTTAACGGTTAGCGTCACCGTTACCGGGGAATCCACATCAGCACAGGTAAAGCTGTCGATGTCTAGGCTGTAGGTATTAATGTCACAATTATCGGTTGAGCCGTCGTTAATATCAGCCGGGGTTATTGAGACAGTACCGTTTTCATCAAGTTGTACGGTAATATTCTTTGTTACCACTACGGGATCCATAGTGTCCTCTACAGTTACGGTAAAAGAGCAAGAAGTGCTGTTACCTTGAGGATCTGTTACCTTAAACGTATTAGTAGTGGTACCTATCGGAAAGATGGAGCCGCTCGGTAATCCTGATGTTTGTTCAATTGAATGAGATCCAGAGTTATCTGAAGCTTTAATGCCACCGGGGGCAAATTCCCCTCCATGGGGTACGGCAACAATAGAAATGTTTGAAATAAAATTAGTTGAACCTGAAACAGGGTCTACTGTAAAGAGTCTTGAGTTTGATTTATACTCTGTGAGATAGAAAATATCATTGCTATCAATAGCTAACCCCATCTCACCGGAAACATCACCTAAAATGGTGGCTTCTCTTGTGTTTGCTCCTGTGCTCGTATTGATAGAATAGAGATAACCATCACTATTAATAGCCCATAGTTTATCATCGGAATCAAAAGAGGCAGACATCATGTTACCTATCCCAGTATTTCCAATAAATGTAACACTACCTGTTTCTCGGTCTATTGTGTAAAGAATCCCTGAACCACTAACTACAAAGAGCTCTCCTTGCGAATTCGCTGCCAAAGCCATAGCTTGAAATCCAAATGGTGGACCCACTGGAGTAGCTGTGCCAGTTGAGATGTCCACATTTGCCAGTTGATTGGACGAAATTGTAGCCCATGCTTCTCCATCTGGAGTAAAGGTAATATCCCAGGTAGCCCCATAACCAAAGGGGCCGATAATATTACCTTCCCCGTTATTAGGATCAATAGTACCCAAAGATGTTCCATTAAAAGTAGAGTAAAAAGCTCCATCTCCTTCAAAGTATACTTGCGCTCCACATAATCCTTCTTCGGCGTTAAGGGAAATATTAGCAGGACAATCAACGCTAGGAGCTATATTGTCCTCTACAGTAACAGTGGCGGTAGCTGATGCAGAATTATTGTGGATATCGGTTGCGGTTAGGGTTACTGTGACCGGAGTTCCCACGTCATCGTAGTCAAAGCTGTCGATATCCAAGCTATAAGTGTTTATGGCACAATTATCGGTTGATCCGTCATTGATATCAGAAGGGAATATGGAAGCAGTACCCGTTTCATCGAGTTGCACTGTAATGTTTTTGGTTATCACTTTAGGAACAACATTATCTTCTACTGTTACCGTTGCATTACCTGAAGCTGAATTACCATGAATATCTTTAATGGTCAGATTAACAGTTACGGGTGCCCCTACATTATCACAGTTAAAGCTGTCAATGTCCAGAGTCATGGTGTCGATCCCGCAATTGTCAGATGAACCGTTATCAATGTCAGTCGGAACTATGGAAACCCCACCGTTTTCATCAAGTTGCACAGTGATATTGCGTGTCTGAACTGTCGGGAGGGTAGTATCTTGAACTGTAATTTCTCCGGAAGAAAAGGTTGTGAAATTATAATTATTATCCGAAGCACTTCCTAACGATATTTCAAGGGTATAAATTCCTGTACCACTATTAATATTGTAATCTGTGGAATATCCAAAATTTGTATTATCAAGGGATTCTATGGTGTCATCGTAAACAAGTCCTGTTACCTCGAATTTTGAAGCTGCCAATTCATTCCCACATTCTAACAACATATTTTTTGCCGAAACCACAAGATCTTTTTTGGAAACCAACAAGGTTCTAGAAACAGGTTCAGCCGGAAAAGTATTTGCGTCTCCCTCTTGGTTCGCCGTAATAGTTGTGGTTCCAGCTTTTAATATAGTAGCCTGATTTCCTGAAATTGCCACAACTGAGGGGTCAGCAGCTGTATATGTTACTGTAAGACCCTTATCTGTTTGAGCATTTCCGAGTATAACTGCATCATTGCCATACGTTTGAGACGGAATTTCAGGGAAAGAAATTACTTGTCCTTCTTTTTGGATAAGGGTTTTAAAGGTAATCTGATTCCCATAACTGGTTCCTTTACTATTAATAGCATATGCCCGATAGTATATTGTTGTATTTGAAGGTAAACTACTCAGAGCTCCAGAAAAGCCACCTGAACCAGATCCCATTTGAACCTTTTTATTGGAAGTAGTAGGACCACTGCTTGTTGACCAAACAATTCCTTTCTCCGTTACTACTGCACCACCATTATCAGTTACTTGTCCACCGACTGTAGCAGAGTTTGTTGTAATATTTGTAGCTGTATTTGTACTTACACTAGCCAGGGAAGGTCCATTGGGCCCCACAATGAGATTATCTACATTCAAATAAAGCAGTCCTCCAAAGTTTAAGGTAACGCTCGAAACTTGAACGTTTTTATTTAAGGTTATTGTGGAATTTTTTGGGTACGTTTCGCTAGGCTCCCCTGAGCCATTATAGCTAATTCTCAAATCTGTATTGGGATAACTGTCAATACTAGTATATTTCAACCACACCCCGTAAAACTTGAAATTTTGGCCATCTTTTCTTTTTATGGTCACGGTTAGATCTCCAGCAGTATCTCCGGCTAAACTAGAGCTGTTACCTACACCGCCGGAATTATCAAAATACCAAGTACCGTTTATCCATCCGGTAAGTTGATAAACAACACCGTCTATTGTAACTTCTGCAGTCGTTTTCCACGAGGGAACACCAGGGTATTCTATGAAGACGGGAGAAGTGTTAAATTCCTCGGTGGTTTGTGAAAAACCTGAAGTTAAAAAACATAAAAACAAGAAGAATAAAAGAAATCGCTTAGAAAAAAATTTAACGAAAATAGAGTAATTAGCTTGTTTCATAGGTACAAGGTTGATTAATGATCCAAAAGGTTTTTGTCATTTATTTTTGAGAGGGAATGTGAAATCTGAAGAAGTTGAATAAGAATTCCCGGATTTTAATTCTTTTGCTTATTATTAACATTCAGACATAGATTTCCTAAAATTTTGTTAGCAAATATATATTTTTTAATCAATTCCGAGCGATTAACACAATAATTCTAACTTTTAACGCAGTGATTAGGGATTCTTCGGAGTAATTTTTACTGGTCGGCGAGTATCAAAATTCTGCTCTGTTGGCTTCTAAGTTCATTCTATTTTTGTAGGAAATGAAAGGCATAAACCAAGCGTTTCTGTTGATTGGAGACATTAAAACTATTTAAGCTAGAGAAAGGTTTTCGCAGGGAAATCAACCCTCTTACATCTGGGGAAATTTGACTATTTACAAAATCCTCATTTACTTTTTTCATCCGGAGCGCTTTCCATTTTGATTCCCCTACTCTTTTGCAAGACGGCTGAAAAAGAATCAGCTACTTATCATTTACTTCTTCCAGAGCCATCGCGTAACCATTTTTGATGGCCAGCTTTCACGGGATTTAGAATTAGGAAAGGCCGTAATTGAAATGTCGGTTATGCATTAGAAGACATTCACCCAGGCCGGCTAACTTCTAAACCCCGTTCCTTTGCCGAAAAAAAATGGTTACAAGAGCGGAGGCTCTGGAAGTAAATACTGTTGAAGTCGGTGGGTTCTTTAACTTCCAAAATTATGGAAGCGAATCAAGCGGACGCATGGTTTCAGCGGTGACTGAAATGGAGCGGAAGGATTTCTTTCTGACGCGAAATGAAAGGAATCCTGGGGCCATGGGTCCAAGACATTTTCCTGAAGCGTTTTTCACGCAGCGCAGCGAAGGGGAATGTGCTGAGGGAATGGGAAATTAGGGACGTTCTTTGACCGCGTCATATTTGATACAACCTATTATACTAGTTGTGATAAGACTTATGATAATAGTAGTGATACGACTTGCGAATGAGCTCTCATTTTTCTTTAAAAACAATAAAAACACCCTCTAAAAAGCTTTTTATTTTTTTCTTCTTTTTGTTTTCCTATCTACCTTTCTATAATGTTTTCATTTTTTTCCGGCGGGTAAAAGAAAAAAGAGGTGTGACCGTATCGGTAAGCTGGAGACGATATTTTCTTCTGCGAAAGACAATTTTCTGAGGCAGGTCATTATACTTCAGGCTCCATTGCAATATGTCTCTATTTATAGGCCTCGAATACCTTTTTTTGACCTTTATGAGCCTTTCTTTTTCTGCAGCTTTCTTTAATCGCGAAGCAATTGCTTTAGATATATTAAAGATTTTTTCCACTCCATTCACTGATACAGGCACAGCTTTTTTTCTACCTCGACCAGATAGAAGAAAATGATAGGTTCTCCCTTTTTTCTGAACGCTTTCCTTTTCTCTTTGTCTTTTCAGATAAATGCTGTGTAAATAGGCATATACTCCCGCCCCTATAAATGCTTTTAATCTATAGAGGTCAAGCGGAAGCAGGAGGATCGCTGTGCGCATCCTCCAGTCATTTTCTTCTCTTATTCTATCAAAGGACTTAATAATATAATACCCGGTCTTTGTATTCATCCTGAGCCATCCCTTCTGTTTAAAGAAACGCACGTAAGACTTCATGGTCTTTTCTGATTTGATCCTTAGCACCTGCTGGATAGCCCTCATTTCTCCCCAGGTAAACTTAGTTTTTCCCTGCGGGTACATCATTTTAAGTAGCAGGAAAAACCGAAGCCTGGAAACATAATGTTCCTGTTGAGCAGAGATCAATAATTGAACCGGAACCTTTATCGGGCGCATGAAGCTTAGAATTAGAAGAGTAAAAAATTTAAAAAGCCGGGATCAGGATCTATGGTGGCTTATACACAGATTGGTTCTGCTTTTCCATGGCGGTTGCATAAAAAAATCCCTCCAAAAGTCTAAAGCTGACCTTCAGAGGGATAGGTGATTTGACTTTCATAAAGCCAAAAATGGATATAGGAAAGAGTTTCTTTGAGCAGTCTTAGAGGTTTTAACTTTATTCGGAAAGAAGAATTATTTTATTCTCAATTATTTTCCGTCATTTTTAAATTGTCTCTATTCAGAAAGCAACCGAAGTACAACTAATTGGTGCTTTGTACAGTGCCACCCACACGTCCGTTATTTTCTCCTTGAGAAGATCTTTTCATTTGCAATTTCTCCTGTAGCACCTGTATGTCTTCACTCACTTTTCTTTCTATCACTTTGGCGTAAATTTGGGTAGTCGATAATTTACGATGTCCAAGAATCTTTGAAACTGTTTCTATTGGCACTCCATTGGAGAGAGCTACAGTCGTGGCAAAAGTGTGTCGTGCCAAGTGAAAAGTCACGTTTATTGAAACACCAGAGGCTTCTGCGACCTCTTTAAGATAACAATTCATCTTCTGGTTGCTCAAAACAGGAAGCAGGGTTTCATTCATCATACAGCTTCTTTCAAACTCATACTTCTTGATTATGTCTATCGCTTTTTCAAGTAGAGGTACTTTAACTTGATTTCCGTTCTTTTGCCTTTTGGTGACGATCCAGTCTTTTCCGTCAATTCCCTTTACAATATTTTGTTTTCTTAGTTGGGCGACATCGGCATAACTTATTCCTGTGTAGCAGCTAAAAATGAATATGTCCCGAACTTTTACCAGTCTAAATTCTGTCAGTTCCACATTCTCGAATTTTATTAGATCTTCTGATGAGAGGAACTCTCTTTCTTTCTGAATTAGGTGAGACTTGAACTTCGCGAAAGGATCCCGATCAATCCACTCTAAATGAAAAGCCAGAGTCACCATCTTTCGTAATCTTTGAATATGTTTCATTACGGCATTGTGATGAAGCTTTTTCCGGTGGTTAAGAGGCTTTACAGACCTTAGATAATTTTCAAACTTGAGAACAAAACTGTAATCAAGATCCCGGAGGTAAAATTTTTTCCTTTTATATTCTATTTGAATAAAAAGCCGGAGGTAATTTTGACTGGTGAGATATAGTCGTGCAGTATTCCATTTCAACTTTGAAAACATGTTTTCATTGTGATAGGTAAACAGATCTTCAAAACAGAAAATTCTGTCGTCTTCTTTAAAATACCGCGCCTTTAGATTTTCAGGAGTTATAGTCTTCCCTGTTAGCCTTATATCCTGATAGCACTGGACTATCCGTGCATGTTCCTGATCAAGAAAGAGATTAATTTCCTGTGATTTCGCACCCGTGCCTTTTACACGCTGTTTCCCAGGATCCCATAGATTAACATCTACTTTTCTCTTAAGGCTGATGTTTAGCTTTAACCCGTTAACACTAATTCGGGCATAGAGGGGTGCCTGTTTGTTCTTGACTCTGTTGGCATAGATCCAAAATAGAATTGAAAATGTCGCATTTGAACGCATAATTGATGATTTAGGTTGAACAATTGTTGAAAGTCAAACCACCAATTCGGAGTTCTTTTGCAGGAAATAAGTTAGAAAAACGACGCCAGAAATGTTGACGATTTGTGAACTTTTTTACTTGATTTCCTTTGATTTCAAACGATTCCAAAAAACAAGAAAACCCTGATAAATCATTGATTATCAGGGTTTTTGAATTTAAGGAAAGTACAAAAAGTAGCCTCGCCAAGAATCGAACTTGGATCTAAAGTTTAGGAAACTTCTATTCTATCCATTGAACTACGAGGCCTTGTTATGGCTGCCTACAATTCTAAAGTTTAGGACCCCGACGCTTCGGGGCTATTCTATCCATTGAACTACGAGGCCGCAATGTTATCCCGTCTAGAAAAGCTGTTCAAAAATGCCATTTTTGAACCTGCAACAAAAAGCCGGGCCGCAAATTTAAAAACTTCCTTCAAGTTTCACCACCACATGAGCGCTTTTTTAGCATTTGTTCAGAAATATGCCTCAAATACTTTTCAGAAAAATTTCTACATTTAGTAAAACTTCAGAAATATGAAAAAATTCAGCCTCTATACATTCCTGATTTTCCTTTCGGTGCAGGTACAAGCGCAGGAATATTCGCCTCAAAAAGATGATTTTGCACATACTTTTTCCGTGGTCGCCAGGGACACGGCTACCGGTGAAATGGCGGTGGCGGTGCAAAGCCACTGGTTTTCGGTCGGTACTTCTGTGCCCTGGGCAAAATCAGGCGTGGGAGTGGTGGCTACCCAAAGTTTTGTGAATCCCGCGTATGGGCCAAATGGATTGGGGTTGATGGAACAGGGAAAAACTGCTTCGGAAGCCCTTGGGATTTTGGTAGCCCAGGATGAAGGAAAAGATTTCAGGCAGGTGGCATTTTTGGATGTCAATGGGAACGCAGCTGCCTACACCGGTGATAAATGTGTGAAATATGCTTCAGACATCACCGGCGAAAATTTCTCGGTACAGGCCAATATGATGCTTACCAATGATGTAGTACCGGCAATGGAACAAGCCTTCAGGAAAAATAAAGATCTGCCTTTGGCCGAAAGAGTAATGGAAGTACTCAAAGCCGCGCAGGCAGCAGGTGGAGATATCCGCGGAAGACAGTCTGCAGCCCTAATTGTGGTAGGACCTGAAAAAACGGAGAATCCCTGGGAAGACAAGAGAATTGACCTGCGGGTAGATGATAGCAAAGAACCTCTCGTGGAACTTGAACGCCTGTTGAAGGTGGCAAGAGCTTATGAATTCATGAACCGGGGGGATCTTGCAGTTGAAAAGAACGACATGCAGGATGCGCTGAAACAATACGGTAGTGCGATGAAACTTTTTCCTGAGAATCTGGAAATGAAATACTGGACTGCTGTGGCCCTGGCCAATAGCGGCCAAATGGAAGAAGCTTTGCCTATGTTCAGGGAGATCTTCAGCAAAGATGAAAACTGGAAAGAAATGACCCGCAGGTTGCCTGCTTCAGGATTGCTGACCGTTTCTGAAGAAGAAATGCAAAAAATAATGGATCAATAAGACTGCTATGAAAACAAAACTCACAATTTTAGCGTTTGGGCTGCTTCTCACAGTCTCGTGTAAAGACGAGCAAAAAGAAGCGATTGCCGAACCTGCCGCCACTCCCATAGAGGGAAAGATGAATGAGGACAGTATTAAGGTAAATCCTGCTCATGGACTTCCGGGGCATAGGTGCGATTTACCGGTAGGTGCTCCGCTTAGTTCGGCTACTGCCAGGGCGACACCCGTAAATGAATTGCCTTCAACTTCGGTATCTCCAATAAGGATAGACCAAACGCCAGAGTTGAACCCGCCTCACGGGGAGCCATACCATGATTGTTCAATTCCTGTTGGCGCCAAGCTGAAGAAGAAGCAGTAATTTCAGAAACAGCTATTTTTTCCTTATTTTTTAAAGAAAATGGAAGAGGAAGCACTGGAGTTTGCTGCTAAAGCACATGGAGAGCAGCGAAGAAAATATACTGAAGAGCCTTACATTGAGCATCCCAAAAGGGTGGCGCAAATCGTGAAGACGGTACAGCACACTCCTGCCATGATTTGCGCAGCTTACCTGCATGATGTGGTCGAAGATACGCCGGTTAGCCTGGAGGAGATCGAAAATAGATTCGGAAAAGAAGTCGCAGGCCTGGTGGACGAGCTGACCGATGAGTATGTAAAGGAAAAATATCCGCAGCTCAACCGCAAACATCGAAAAGAACGGGAAGTGGCCAGGCAGGCGCAAATAAGTGCAAAGGCCAAGACCGTGAAACTTGCCGATGTTATAGATAACACGCCTGACATCGTCAAGAATGACAGGGGATTTGCAAGGCGATATGTACCTGAAATGGAGGCGCTCACCAAAGCCCTGCAAGGCGGAAATAAAGAGCTGCATAAAAGAGCCATGGCCGAGATTAGGAACGCCAAAGATCAACTGTACAAGAAATCAAAATAGAGGAGTCTCAAAAATGCCATTTTCAAGACCTCCTCAAAACTGACGTATTTGCAGGTTTTTGACGGTTTGTCGGAATCGCACAAAACAGGATTAGAAAAGAACTAATCCTTCGGAAGTGCTGATTACTACATGTTTTTAGGCTTTTTCAGCTGAAAACTTTGATTAAAAAGCCATTTTTGGCGCCTTATGTACAGTCTTTGCACAATGAAAGTGAATTTTAATCTTTTCTGCGGAATTTTCCGCAGACAGAAAAATAAAACAAGAATTACATGAAAGTTTTAGTTATTGGAGCAGGAAATATGGGACTTACCTATGCAGAAGGTATGGCTTCCTCCACTTTTTTGAACCGCCGCAAGCTGATGGTCTACGACGTATCGCCAGATAAGATCATTTCCCTGAAGGAAATGGGCATTTTTGACGTGCATGAGAAGCTGGAGGATGCACTACCCGAGGCCGATGTCGTTTTTATTGCGGTGAAGCCTTACCACAGTGAAGAACTGTTCCAACGCATGAAGCCGATGATGAACAGTGAACAAATAGCAGTTTCACTCATGGCCGGGGTGACTATTGAAACCATCCAAAAAGGACTCGGCATAAAAAAAGTAGTAAGAACTATGCCTAACCTACCCGCACAGGTTGGGAAAGGAGTTACCTCCTACACCGAGTCTCAAGATGTATCAAGAGTTGAACTCCTTATGATAAGGAATCTTCTTGACACGACAGGGGAATCAATTCATGTAAAAAATCAAAATTTTATCGATGCCTCAACGGGAATTTCGGGTAGTGGGCCGGCATATGTCTTCTACTTCATGAATTCCATGCTGGAAGCAGCCTTGAAAATGGGCTTTTCAGAGAACGATTCCCGGGTACTGGTAAGCCAGACCTTTGAAGGGGCGGTAGAACTCTTTAACCGCAACGACCTTTCCCCTACTCTTTGGATGGATCGTGTGGCCTCAAAAGGTGGTACCACCCGTGCAGCACTGGACTCTATGGACGATAACAATGTAAAGGAATTGATCAAAGAAGCCGCTTATGCCGCTTTTAACCGTGCGGTTGAGCTGGGAGAGGAAGATTGATTTTTCTTCAAACATTTTCCAAGCCTAACAGTTTACAAAAGCTGTTAGGCTTTTTTTGTGCTAAAAAAACCACCCCGTCCTTCAGACACCCCTCCTTGGGAAGGAGGGGAACATTACAAAAACAAAAAAGGCCCCACATTTTCATGTAAGGCCTGCTTTGCTCCTCCTCTTGGGCTTCCCTCGATCCCGATAGCCATCGAGACTCGGGATAAACTTCTCGCCCAAAATCATGTTATATAAAAAATGCCATCAAAAGATGGCATTTAAAAAGCTCCTCCTCTTGGGCTCGAACCAAGGACCCTCTGATTAACAGTCAGATGCTCTAACCAACTGAGCTAAGGAGGAATTTCAATATGTCCAGAATTTTTGAAAAGCTTTCTGCTGCTTTTTGCTCCTCCTCTTGGGCTCGAACCAAGGACCCTCTGATTAACAGTCAGATGCTCTAACCAACTGAGCTAAGGAGGAATGTCGCAATCAATTTTGCGGTTGCAAATATAGGGTAATTTTTATTTTTTGCTAAATATTCAGCTTAAAAAAAAGAAAATTTAGCAGCTTTTTTTTCGCCTGAATTTCCCCTTCCTAAATTCCTCTGTTACAGCCGTCATAGTCAATGACCGACTGGTACTGCTCAAGATAATCGATAAGATACTCGGCTGTTGTTTTTTCCCAGATTTTCACCGGATCATGAAAATAAGGGTGATAAACATTCGAGATATAGTCACTCAGGGCTACCAAAAGGATTTCGTCATCTTCTAAAGGATTTCCTGAGGCATCAAAAATGGCAATTTCACTTCCCGATCGTTGCATTTTCAGACCGGAATAGGCCAGCGCATTACTTCCGGAAGCCTTTAAAAATGCTTTAATCTCACCAACGCTCATGCTAAAGGTATCAAGGCCATTTCCGAAGGGGTCGATCGTATAAATATCAAAGGGTGTAATACTGCCGTAATCCAGGCCGGCCCTAATTCCGCCGTAGTTTTGGAAAACAATATCGGCATTTGTGATACTTCTTAAAGCATCGGTATAAAAACAGCCGGTTTCATAGGAGCTGTGATCCTGCAAAGAAGTTCCTATTTCCTCAAAAAACTGAGGCTGGTTGTTATAATCGGCAATTTCAGCTTTCAACTCTTCATCTTCATTCGACACCCGGTCAAGATCGATGAGCTTGTAGCGGTAATCAACAATCTTCCCGTTTTGAACCTCGAGATCCAGGCGCGTCATGTATTCCAAATTCGACCCGGATTGGATCATGTGTCTGCCGTTCACCATTTCGTTGTAGATCGCATGGTTATGCCCGCCAATCACGAGGTCAACAAAATCGTGCTGCTCCAGGATCATCCTGTCTCCATAGCTTCCGTAATGCGTGAGCGCCACCACGAGATCGGCATTTTTCACGGCTTCACTGTTCCTGTAGTCTCCAACTGCATTTACTCCTTCGGAAAAATTAAGGCCTGCGACCTTCTTTGGATGCGAAAGCGGCGTATGATCTGGAGAACCTGTTTCCACCACTCCAATAAAGGCGATCTCAAAACCGTCTTTTTCGATGTTTACCTCGCCCTGCGGAATATTCAAACTTCCGTTGCCCTGTTCCACATTCGCACACAGAAAAGGGAAATCTGCCTGTTGCATCCGGTTATTGAGAATTTCCTGCCCGTAATCGAACTCATGGTTCCCAAGTGCGCTCACATCCATTCCTGCCTTGCCCATGAGATCTACGATTGGAAAACCTTTTTTGGGATGGTAATCTACAATAGGATTTCCGGAGAAAATATCACCACCCGAAACAAAGAAAACCTGCGATTCTACCTCTTTTTCTTTGTCAATGATCGCCTTGATCTTCGCAAAGTTATTGATCTTCCCATGTGGATCGTTAATCGCAAAAATCACTATGGATTCTGTTTGCCTCTCAAAAAGGGCAAATATCTTCATGTCCTTCTTCGCCTCTATTTCTATGGGATTTTCCTCTCCCGAAAAATCGCCGGCCCATCCTTTAAATTCCCAACCTTCAGCAGGAACAGCAGTGAACGCTACAAGTTCCCCGGCGGCATATTCTGCATCAGAAGGAGTGACAATTCCTCCTTCTTCGGGTTTAGAGAGCACCGTGAGGGAAAAGGTCTTTTGAAAAGGTTCTGCAGGTCCATCTGTAGAACAGGAAAAGCTGACCAGCAAAAGCAAAATGATCGTCAGCCTAAGAAATATCCGGAGAAAGGCTCCAAAAAAGCCATTTTTGAGAGATCTTGATTCCATAGTTTAAAAAAGGCCGAAAAATGTCATTTTTCAGCCCGGATATTTTCAGTTTAACTTGATTTGGTTATTCAAATAACCAGCGGTAAATGTCATTTCCGTTAGCGAAAAGGACAAGAGCGATAAGAATTATAAAGCCTACCAGCTGCGCGTATTCCATGAATTTTTCGTTGGGTTTCCTGCCTGTGATCATTTCATAAAGCAGGAACATCACGTGCCCGCCGTCAAGTGCAGGAATAGGCAGAATGTTCATAAAAGCCAAAATAATAGAAATGAAGGCCGTGGTCATCCAGAAGGCTTGCCAGTTCCAGGCATCGGGGAATAGTCCTCCTATGGCACCAAAACCACCAACCTGGGTAGCACCTTTTTTGGTGAACACATATTCAAACTGTGCAACGTAATCATGCAGCGTCCAGTAGGCAAGGTCCAGTCCTTTGGTTATACTTTCTCCTAATGAGTATTTCTCATGGCTTATATCAATCTGATCTGCGACACCAATTCCAATTTCTCCTTCGGCATCGGGCGTTACATCAAAATTAAGCTGCTGCTCGTTAAGCTCATCTTTAGGATCGTCATTGAGTTCAATACCTTCATATTCACCACCGCGTTTAACGATGAGCTTCAAAGGCTTTTCGGGACTATCCCCAATCTCCCTAGTCAACTCGTGCCAATATCCTATTTCCACATTGTTTACAGCGATAATCCTGTCACCCGGCTTGAGTCCTGCCCGTTCTGCCGGACTTCCTTTGACCACAGTATCAAGAATAGGATATGCAAGAGGTATAAAAGGCTGCATCACTCCCTGTTCAAACATTTTAGAACCAATGTCTTCAGGTACCGCGATGGTTTCGGTTTCACCAGAACGATGTCTTACAGTGACATTTTTGACATCTCTAAGGAAGAGGTATTTGTTAATGTCAATGCTGTTTTTAAGCTCTTCGCCATTCACCTCCAGTACCTGGTCTCCATTTTGAAACCCAAATTCCTGGAATGTATCATCTACTGCAAAACCGTTGGGCATATCTCCCGGCGCTATATACGGGCTGCCCCAAACGAACATCACCATCATATAGATCAAAAAACCAAGGACAATATTGACCGTTACCCCGCCAACCATAACGATAAGCCTTTGCCATGCGGGTTTACTTCGGAATTCCCATGGCTTTGCCGGCTGGGCCATCTGCTCCCGGTCCATGCTTTCGTCGATCATCCCGGCGATCTTTACATAGCCTCCAAGCGGAAGCCACCCAATCCCATAAACAGTATTTCCTATTTTCTTTTTTAACAGGGCAAATTTGACATCAAAAAAGAGGAAAAATTTCTCCACCCTTATCTTAAAAAGCTTGGCAGGAATAAAGTGTCCAAGCTCGTGGAGCACGATGAGGATTGATAAGCTTAGTATTAATTGAAGTGCTTTTATAAAAAACGGATCCATAGCAAAATTTGGAATATTAAAATCGCACAAAAGTAACCTTTTAAAGGTTCCTAAAAAAGTATATTCGGTTTACCGCCAAAGCGAGGCAGGATTTTTGCGGCCGGGACTTTATTATTTGATACTTAGAATTGTAATTTTGCGCCAAATCAAAGCCAATGCTTAATTTTTTTAAGAAGTATAAATTCTTCTGGGTCTTCTTCTTTGTGCTCTCTGTGATCATCATGAGCATCATATACAGCCTGTTGAAACCCGAAGAAACTCTGCCCGTATACCAGCCCAGTATGGTAAGTACAGAACTTGTTGACTCAACCGTACAGGAAGTTCGAAAATATCACACCATCAAGGATTTTAAACTGGTAAACCAGAACGGGGATACCATTACACAAGACTTCTACAAGGATAAGATCTATGTTGCAGACTTCTTCTTCACAACCTGCCAGTCTATTTGCCCTATTATGACAGATCATATGCTGAAGATACAGGAACGCACCAAAGATGATCCGGATGTTTTGTTGTTATCCCACTCGGTCATTCCCGTAGCCGACTCAGTTCCGCAGCTGAAGAAGTATGCTTTAGAAAAAGGCGTGAATGATGAAAAATGGAATCTCGTCACCGGCGACAAAAAACAGATCTATGACCTGGCACGCAAGTCTTACCTGGCCGCAAAAAGCCAGGGAGATGCAGGACCTTTTGATATGATACACACAGAAAATTTTGTGTTGGTTGATAAAAAAAAGAGGATTAGAGGCTTCTATGATGGCACTAATCCCGATGCTATTGAAGATCTCATGCACGACATAGAGATCCTGGAGAAAGAATAGAAAAAACCGGAAGGAAATTCTGCATTTCCTGACGAGGATCAGCTTTAGGACAATTATCTCTCCTTTTATTCGCGCAAGTTTTTGTAATCCTGAATTTTGCCTTACTTTTGTCTTGTTTAAAATGAATCTAAATAAACATTGAGGAACACAATTGCCGATTTGAAGAGAGGCCAGCGTGGCATCATCAAAGATTTTTCTGTGGAATTCATTCCCTTGAAACTTCTGGAAATGGGATGTCTTCCTGGTAATGAAGTGGAGCTCGTCCAAACTGCCCCCTTTAGAGATCCAATGTACCTCAACATCAACGGCAGCCATCTTGCTATTCGAAAAGAGACAGCTTCCTTTATTGAAATAGAAATCATCCCCTAACATGGCCAAACAGATTAATGTCGCGTTGATTGGGAATCCCAATACCGGTAAAACTTCCGTATTTAATCAACTTACGGGGTTGAACCAGCAGGTAGGAAACTACCCGGGCATTACAGTTGAAAAAAAGGAAGGAGTTGCCAAACTAGGAAGGAATGTCAAGGCACATATTCTTGATCTTCCCGGCACCTATAGCCTTAACGCCTCTTCCTTGGATGAGAATGTTGTGATTGAACTGCTGCTCAATAAAAACGATAAGGATTATCCAGATGTGGCAGTGGTGGTGAGCGACGTGGAGAACTTAAAAAGAAATTTGCTGCTGTTCACCCAGATCAAAGATCTCGAGATTCCCACTATCCTGGTGATCAATATGGCCGACAGGATGAGCAGGAGAGGAATTTCCCTTGATATTCCACAGCTTGAAAAAGAGCTCAAGACAAGAATTGCACTTGTAAGTGCACGAAAAAAAACAGGTATTGAGGAGCTAAAAGAGCACATTCTCAATTACAGGCATATTTCTACCGAACCCTGCCTGAATGCTTCCATCATGGACCCGTCTTACTTCGATAAGCTAAGGACCGCTTTCCCTAACCAGTCACTGTACAAGCTATGGCTTGTGATCACGCAGGATGTAAACTTTGGGAATGTCAACCGAAATTCTCTTGATAATCGGGAGGATTTCAACACAAAAGATGAAGCCAGCCTTAAGCGCATGCAACAAAAGGAGACCATCCTTAGGTACCAGTTCATTAATGGAGTTCTTAAAAAGACCATGACGGTGGATGCCAATGCCGCCAAAGGTTTGCGTGCAACAATGGACAGGGTTCTCACGCATAAAGTGTGGGGCTATGTGATCTTTTTTGGGATCCTGCTGCTCATTTTCCAGGCTATCTATGACTGGTCAAGTTACCCCATGGATCTTATAGATGACATGTTTGTTGTACTAAGTGAGATCGTAAAAACTTCTTTACCGCCGGGATCTTTTACAAGCCTCATTGCAGAAGGGATCATCCCGGGATTGGGAGGAATCGTCATATTTATTCCCCAGATCGCATTTTTGTTCCTCTTTATTTCGATACTGGAGGAAAGTGGCTATATGAGCCGTGTTGTGTTCCTTATGGACCGAAGCATGAGGAAATTCGGTTTGAGCGGAAAAAGTGTAGTGCCCCTGGTTTCGGGAACTGCCTGCGCCATTCCGGCTGTTATGGCCTCCAGGAATATTGAAGACTGGAAAGAACGCCTTATTACAATTTTGGTGGTGCCTTTTACCACCTGTTCAGCCAGGCTTCCGGTTTATCTAATTATCATTGCCCTTGTGATCCCCGATAAATCTTTTATGGGCTTTAACCTTCAGGGCCTCACCCTTATGTTGCTCTACCTGCTGGGCTTTACTATGGCAATCTTTTCAGCATGGGTGCTTCAGAAGATACTTAAGATCAAAAGTAAATCTTACTTCGTGATCGAAATGCCGAACTACAAAATGCCAATGCTAAAGAACGTGGGAATCAATGTTGTTGAAAAGACCAAATCTTTTGTACTTGGGGCCGGAAAGATCATTCTTGCCATTTCAGTAATTCTTTGGGTGCTCGCAAGTTATGGTCCGGGAGATAATTTTGACAATGCCGAAGAGATCGTAAAAGCGAGAAATGAGGGCAGTTTTGTCCCGCAGGATCAACTGGAAAATGAGATCGCGTCGTATAAACTGCAGCACTCATATATCGGGAATGTTGGTAAAGCGATTGAACCTGCCGTGTCGCCACTGGGATATGATTGGAAAATCGGCATAGCTATTGTAAGTTCTTTTGCAGCAAGGGAAGTATTCGTAGGCACGCTGGCCACCATCTATTCTGTTGGAAGTGATGAGGAGGAGACCATAAAGACCAAGATGGCTTCGGAAACCAATGAGATCCTCGGCGGCCCGTTGTTCACCTTTGCGAGTGGAGTAAGTTTATTGCTGTTTTACGCTTTTGCGATGCAGTGCATGAGTACGTTGGCAATTGTTAAGCGGGAGACGAATACATGGAAATGGCCGCTATACCAGCTTGTAACAATGACAAGTATAGCTTACCTGGCAGCCCTGGCCGCTTTCCAGATATTGAAATAATTAAAAACTGAAATCATGATGCACGTTGTACAGGAAATATTAGTTTTTATCACTTTTTTCATAGCGGTGGGATACATGTTCACCAAATTCATCTATAAACCTGCTTTCATCTTTGGAAGTAAAAAGAATAAATCTTCCTGTGAAACCGGCTGCGGCAGTTGTCATTGATCTATTTTGGACGACTAATCGTGAAGCTGAGACAATAGTCCTCTGGAGCTATTCCTTTTGCAGTTTCAGGATAGGGATCAAGATTGGAAATCAATAATCCGGCCTGACCAGGGAGTTGAAGCTCTGCTCCCATACCCGAGAAGGCAACTATTTTTTCAAAATATTTTCCGTTAACCGAAATTCCCAGCAGAACTTCTGCTTCACCGGCCCATATGCAGGTTACTTGCCTGGGACAACGAGAGTCTGATATCACCTTCAGAAATTCTATTCCAACGCCATCTCCTGCGAATTCCTGTCCCATTTGCAGTTCCCTATGCGTTTCAATCTTTTCTTCCTTAGGCTCCTCTTGTGCAAAAAGCAGCAAAGGCAGAAAGACCAACAATAACGATAATTTTCCTTTCATACTATAAAGACGACGGTAAAAGAGCGGTGTGACAAATTAACCCAGGCCCACGTCCAGGCTCATCATGATGATGAACCCGCCAATGAATCCAAGCGTTGCAATATCTGTGTACTTTTCCTGCTGTGATTCGGGGATTACCTCTTCTACTACCACAAAGATCATAGCGCCCGCGGCAAAACATAAAGAATACGGCAGAATTGGCTGAAAGGTCATTACCGCCCAGGCTCCCAAACATGCGGCTACAGGTTCCACAATCGCCGAAAGTTGCCCGAAATTAAAGCTTCTCCACCTGCTCAATCCCTGCCCGCGCAGCGGCATGGCCACCGCAAAACCTTCGGGAAAATTCTGCAGCCCTATTCCTATGGCAAGAGCAACTGCACCGCCAATACTGGCATTTTCCAGCCCCATCGCAGCGCCGCCGAATAAAACTCCTATCGCCAAACCTTCAGGAATGTTGTGAAGGGTGATCGCCAAAGTCAACAGCACAGACCGGTGCCAGGGTGTCTTTACTCCTTCTTTCTGACTCATTTTGAAGTTGACATGCAGGTGAGGCAGCACCTTATCGAGCCCGAAAATAAAAAGGGCCCCCAGTGAAAAACCTACAACTGCCGGAATAACCTTTACAAAACCTTCTCCCGGACTCATTTCAATTCCCGGGGCCAATAGACTCCAGAAACTGGCCGCTACCATTACTCCGCCGGTAAAACCTAACATCCCGTCAAAAATCGCACGGTTCATCTTTTTAAAGAAGAAAACCAACGACGCACCCAGCGCGGTTAGCCCCCAGGTAAATAAAGTGGCAAAAAGAGCGGCAAGAACGGGATCTATAGACCCCATATATTCGACTACATTCTTCATATTTTCTGTTTTTTGATCATGCGATAAAAACCGGAATATTGACCCTGTGTCTCACGCTGTCTACTGTAGTTCCAAAAACTAGGTCTTTAAAAAAGGTGTGCCCGTGGCTTCCCAGGACCAGCAGCTCATATTCACCTTCATTGATGATCCTGGGCAGCGCTTTCTTCGGAAGACCAAAGCCCAGTTCCACTTCTATTTTATATCCCTGTTTTTCTAATTCAGCTTTATAACCATCGAGAAACTTCTTATCGCTCCAGGTCTCAAGATCTTTGATTTGATTGCCGTAAACCAAAGCACCCGGCGTCTCCACCACGTGTACCAGGGAATATACGGCATTTTTACCCCCTATTTGCAAAGCCGAAGCGACGCTTTTTCGGTCGGAAGTTGAAAAATCAACTGCAATGGCTATTCTTTTATAGGATTTGGGAAGCGAGATCTCCCCGACTTCCGAAGAAGTGATGTGTGGCACCATGTGCTCCTCCTTTTTCTTCATAAAGCTCTTGATCTTTGGCCAAAAAGTGATAAAAAGAAGTAAGAGTGCAGCTGCCACCACAACAGGCACTACAAAAATCCAGATGTACAAAGGGCTTTCTGAGGTGTTAAGCCAGCCGGTTATCTCGTCCAGCACCAGTCTTGCATTCAGGATCACGATCACAAGCGTGATGAGCCAGGAAGCTAAAATCACCGGCCATTTTATTTGATAACCCTTCATCAATTTTTTGTCGCTAACGAAGTGGATCAAGGGAATAACCGCAAAGCCCAGCTGTAAACTAAGCACTACCTGGCTTAAAACCAGCAGTTCTCCCGTAGCACCTTCTCCAAAGTAAATCACGGTAAAAAGTGCCGGGGCAATCGCAATAAGCCTTGTGACCAATCTTCTCACCCAGGGCTGTATTCGCAAATTTAAATAGCCTTCCATAACGACCTGACCTGCCAATGTCCCTGTAAGGGTCGAGCTTTGTCCTGCAGCAATAAGCGCAAGAGCAAAAAGAATCGGGGCCCAGGAACTTCCCAGTAGAGGTTGTAAAAGGGCATGTGCATCTCTAATGTCGGCCACCTCATACATGCCATGCGTGTAAAATACGGCAGCGGCAAGGATCAAAATTGCTGCATTGACAAAAAAGGCAAAATTGAGGGCTATTGCCGAATCAATGAAATTGAACCTCAGCGCCTGTTTAATACCTCTTTTTGTAGGTCTTATCTTTCTTGTTTGCACCAGTGAAGAGTGAAGGTAAAGGTTGTGAGGCATCACCGTCGCACCTATGATCCCAATGGCGATGTAGAGAGCGCGGTCATTTTCAATGACGGGCACAAATCCCGAAACCAATTCGCCCAAATCGGGACTTGCAAAAAACATCTCCAAAAAGAAACAGAGGCCAATAATTGCCACCAGGGAAATTACAAAAGCCTCCATTTTACGAATGCCTTTGTTCATGAGGAAAAGCAGTAAAAAAGTGTCAAGCACCGTGATTGAAACTCCCCAACTCAATGGGATTCCAAAAAGCAGTTCCAGCCCAATGGCCATACCCACTACCTCGGCAAGATCACAAGCTGCAATGGCTATTTCTGCCAGAATGTAAAGCACAAAATTCACGGCTCTTGGATACTCCTTCCTCGAAGCCTGGGCGAGGTCAAGTCCGCTCACGATCCCAAGCCGCGTACATAAGCTCTGTAGCAGCAAAGCCATCAGGTTTGACATGAGAAGCACCCAAAGCAGGCTATATCCAAACTGGCTGCCGCCGGCAATATCTGTCGCCCAGTTACCGGGATCCATGTATCCGACGCTCACCAGGTAAGCCGGGCCAAGAAAGGCCATGATCTTCTTCCAGAGAGATTTCTTTCCCGAAGTCTCCACGGTTCCATGTACCTCCTGAAGCGATTTGTGAGATTCTTTTTCCATTCCCATTATCCGGGTTTGATGAAAATGTTGGAGGTCGAACTGTTTGAAAGGGTAAAACGACGGTCTTCTACCTCAACTTCAACAGAATGATCGAATTCTTCCACTTTCAAGACCTTAATCTTTTTTCCCAGGCCTATGTTGTTCTTGTCTAGATATCGTAAAAAATCGGCTGAAGAGTCTTTGACTCCCGTACATACACCCGCCTCTCCTTCAGAAAGTTCTGCAAGCAGCGTCTTTTCTGAAGCTGTTATATTTCCGTGTTTATCGGGAATCGGGTCGCCGTGCGGATCCTTCCGCGGAAAACCCAGAAATTTATCCAGTTCCTCCACCAGTTTATCAGATTGTATGTGCTCCAGCTGCTCTGCTACCTCGTGCACTTCGGCCCAACTGAAATTGAGTTTTTCCACCAGAAAATACTCCCACAGCCTGTGTCTTCTTATGATCTCAATGGCATGGGCGTTGCCTTTCTTGCTCAGCTTAACGCCCTGGTATTTCTTGTAGACCACCAGGTTCTTTTTAGAAAGTTTTTTGAGCATTTCTGTGACTGACGATGCCTTGCTTTCCATTTTTTCGGCCAGGGCATTGGTATTTACGCCTTCGGGAAAGGCTTTTTGGAGGTGAAAGATCGTCTTTAGGTAATTTTCTTCAGCAAAACTGATCATAAGCACTAAAAAGATAACTTTTACAAAAGTATAAATATATTTTTAGGCATTCCTAAAAATAAAGTTAAAGCACAGAAAATAAGGATCTCCAAAAATGGCATTTTAGAAACCTCTCTCTTTTTGAATTTGTTCGTAAGCCTCCTGTACTCTTCGGAATTTCTCTTCGGCGCCTTTGATATGCGCCTCATCCATATGCTGGATCTTGTCTGGGTGATATTTTTTGGCCATGGTCCTGAAGGCTTTTTTCACCTCGGCATCTGTCGCCGATTTGTCGATCTCCAGGATCTTGTAAGCATTATCTGTAGACTTGAAGAACATCGCCTTGATACTGCCAAAATCTTTTACTCCAAGCCTTAGGTAGCGTGCAATATCTTCGATCTTCCTGGCTTCGGCGTCACTCACATGTCCATCGGCATTGGCAATGCTAAAAAGGAAGTGAACGATCTGCAGTCGCGCGGCATATTGCGTCCTCGCCGTCAGGAATTTTGCGATCCTCTCTTCGTTAAGCTCCCGCTTTTTAATGACATCATTAAAGGTGCGAAAAATGGCATTTGCACGCTCTTTTCCGTAGGCCTGCACGAAGTAAGACCTCACGTAATCCAGCTCCTGTTGGCTAATCTTCCCATCTGCCTTTATGACGATCGCCGAAAGCGACAGCAAATGCAACTCAAAATCGCCCGGCGTAACCTCAGGCTCCCGATCAAACATTCCCGATCTCCCGCTTTTGGAGGAAGGAGTAAGCGCATCGATAAAACTCCCTATGATAAACCCGAGAATTGCGCCGCGAATATTATAGAATATGAAGCCGATGAGGGCGGCTATCCATTTAACCATCAGATATTTTTTATGCGGCAAAGATAACATTTTATGACGGTCTCCCCGATGCATTTCCAGGACATCAATGCCAATGCAGCCAATGCTTTATCCCTCAGAAATTTAGTCGGCTGAACTTTATTTGGTATCTTTGCAGACTAAATCTTAATAAAAATAATTGACATATGTATCCACCGGAATTAGTAAAGCCAATGCGCGAGGATTTGACCAGCATTGGGTTCAAAGAATTACATACAGAAGCCGAAGTTGATGAAGCCATTGCACAAAAGGGTACCACCCTTGTAGTTGTGAATTCGGTTTGTGGTTGTGCCGCTGCCAATGCGAGACCTGCAGCAAGAATTTCCCTTCAAAATGGCAAAACGCCAGATCATTTGGTGACTGTTTTTGCGGGAGTTGACCGTGAAGCTACAGAGAAAGCCCGTGACTACATGGTGCCTTTCCCTCCTTCTTCCCCGTCTATGGCGCTTTTTAGAGATGGCGAATTGGTTCACATGCTGGAAAGACACCACATTGAAGGCCGTCCTGCCGAAATGATCGCAGACAATCTTACAGGAGCTTACAACGAGTTCTGTTAATCTTCTTCGTAAGATCTAAAAATTTAAGGCTGCTTAAAAATGCCATTTTTGAGCAGCTTTTTTTATTCTATTCTTTCTTCAACCAATCATAAATTCCCGCCATAGCCGTAAATTAGATGAAGTAATTTTACAGCGCCCATGAAATACGGTTTTCGAAGCCTCATCAACGATCTGCATCTTTGGTTGGGCATTGGCAGTGGGATCATTATTTTCCTTATTTGCCTTAGCGGAAGTTTCCTCGTCTTTGAGAAAGAGATCCAAGATCTTTTTACTGAAAAAGTCGAACTCCACGGAACGGAAAAACCTCTTAAATCTCTTAGCGAACTCAGTCACAGTATTTCTTCTGAAGTTTTGGGTAAATTAAGAAGCATTACAATTCCCAAGGAAGCCTATAAATTTTACGAGGTGAGGATAAAAACTTCAGCCGAAAATCGACGCGGCACCTCTTTTTTACTCAATCCTTATACCGCTGAAGTTATTGAGCTGCCGCCTTCTTCCGCAGAAGGGTTCATGTCCGCCATGCAAAGATTGCACCGCTGGCTGCTCCTCGATTCCTCGATTGGCAGGCCCATTGTTGGTGTGGCCACCGTCATTTTCCTGATGTTATCTCTTTCGGGGCTCATCCTTTGGTTTCCAAAAAAATGGATTTGGAAAAATTTTAGATCAGGATTTAAAATAAAAACCCGGGCGAATTGGAAACGCATCAATCATGACCTGCATAACAGCCTTGGCTTTTACTCGCTGCTCCCCATTTTCATTATGGCACTTACCGGCCTGTGCTGGTCTTTTCAAGGCTACAGGGAAGTTGCAGGTGACATTCTTGGCAGCGAAATCTTTAGACCCGGCCGGGAAGGAACAATTATCGCCGACTACTCTGGAAAACCTGCTGCCCTCGATGAAATATACGGTATTGCGCAAAGAGAATTTCCTTTTCAGGGAGATGTCGAGATACAACTGCCCACAAGAGGTAAACCTATGTATAGCATCAGGAAATCCGGACCCTCTTCTTTCACTCCGGCAATGGCAGATCAACTGTTTCTTGATTCTACAGGAAAAATTCTTTTAAAGGAAATCTTCAGCAAAAAGCCTTTGAATGAACAAATTGCATTACTTATAAAACCTATTCATACAGGACATGTTTTCGGTATATTTTCAAAGACCATCTATCTCCTGGCCTGCCTGGTCGCCACAAGCCTTCCTGTCACCGGCACCATCATCTGGATCAATAAACTGAGGAAAAAGAGCAAAAGAAGGCACGACCAAAAAAGAAATCTTGCGAGAGCAGCTTAATTTTAAACCAGCTTTTGCCCGAAAACAAATAAATTGAGAACTTGCAGGCCTTTGCAAAAGCCTAAAATGAAGACATTCAAAAAGATCATTTCTTACCCACTTTCGGTCCTGTTCTATTTTTTCTTCGGAATTGTGCTGCTGGTTTTTCACCCCATTCAGTGGGTTTCCCTGAAGCTTGGCGGTTATCAGCGCACACAAAAAAAGTGTGGATATTTTCAATTTTTTCCTGCTGCGCTGTCTCAACGTTCTTGGAACCAGATTTAGCATTGAAAACGATTACCATCTTCCGACGGACCGGCCCTGTATCTTTGTTGCGAACCACCAGGGCATGTACGACATTCCGCCCCTCATCTGGCATTTTAGGCAGCAACACCCAAAATTTGTGAGCAAAAAAGAGCTTGGAAAAGGCATTCCCAGCATTTCCTTCAATTTGCGCCACGGCGGCAGCGTATTGATCGACCGCAAGAATGGCCGGGAGGCTTTGGTGAAGATGTCAAAATTTGCCGATTATCTCAACGAGCACGACCGTTCTGCAGTAATTTTCCCCGAAGGTACCCGAAGCCGCACGGGCGCGCCTAAAAAATTCGCGGTACAGGGCCTGCAGATGCTTTTCCGCAAAATGCCTGAAGCCACCATCGTCCCCATCACCATCAACAACAGTTGGAAGCTCTTTCGCTACGGAAGTTTTCCCATGGGGATAGGAGTGCATCTAAAAATGAAAGTTCATGAACCTTTACCCGTGAATTCAGCCGATGCCGAAAGCCTTGTAGCGCAGGTAGAACGAACCATAACCGCAGATATCATCTAATGGATCAACAGCAAATCATCATCAATACCGAAGCTTTTGTCAAAAAGACACTTCAGAACGCTGAAGGCGGCCACGACTGGTTTCACATTGAAAGGGTATTCAAAAATGCCAAAAAAATAGCCTCTTCCGAAGAAGTCGATGGCTTCATTGTGGCGCTTGGTGCCCTGCTGCACGACATTGCCGATTCTAAATTTCACCAGGGAGATGAAACCATAGGCCCACGCATGGCGAGGGAATTTCTTGAACAGCAGCAGGTGCAGGAGGAAGTAATTTTGCATGTGGAGAACATCATCAAACACATTTCTTTCAAGGGCGGCAATGAAGCACAAAAGTTCCAGTCTCCAGAACTTGATGTGGTGCAGGACGCCGATCGTTTAGACGCGCTGGGCGCGATAGGCATCGCCCGCACCTTCAACTACGGCGGGCACAAGGGCAGGCCAATTTATGATCCGGACATTAAGCCCAACCTCAACATGAGCAAAGAGGAGTACAAAAGATCTTCGGCGCCAACGGTCAATCATTTCTACGAAAAACTTTTCCTGCTCAAGGACAGAATGAACACCAAAACAGGAAAAAGACTGGCCAAAGAAAGGCATCAATTCATGGAGCTCTTCATGGCGCAATTTTATAAAGAATGGGAAATGACTTCCTAAGAACAGTCTTTTAAAACAGCTTCATCTGCCCGTCTTTGTACTGCTCATGAAGATCACAATTGAGTACCGGGCGATCTTTTCCAACCAGATATTTTTTCCTGGCAATGGCAAACTGCTGTGCCACCTGTTCAGCAAATTTTCCTTCACCTTTCATTCGGGTTCCAAAACGGCTGTCATTTAGCTGTCCGTTGTGGCATTGCGCAATCTGGTGCAGTACTTTATCTGCCCTGTCGGGCATTGCGGAGTGAATCCATTTTGAGAAAACCTCACCAATAGCACCGTTTAGCCTTACCACCGTGTAACCTACCCCTCACGCGCCTCTTTCTGCTATTTCCTTTACCAGTGGCAAAATCTCATGGCTGTTGATGGAAGGAATAATAGGTGCCATCATCACATTTACGGGAATTCCTTTTTCTGAAAGTTTTTCAATGGTTTCCAGCCTCCTTTTTATGCTTGCAGTTCTTGGCTCCAGCAGCTGCCTCACTTTTTCATCTAGAGAAGTAATAGAAAGATTTACCCTTATAAGGTTGTCTTTGGCTAACTCTTCTAAAATGTCAATATCCCGCTGAATTAATGCATTCTTGGTGATGATCCCAACCGGGTGCTTATACTTGAGAAAAAGTTGCAGCAGCTGTCTCGTGATCTCCAGCTTTCTCTCAACAGGTTGGTAACAATCTGTATTTCCCGACAGTATAATAGGCGCGGCTTTCCAGCTTTTGCTCCGGAATTTCTGTTCCAGCAGTTCCACCGCGTTTTGTTTAACGAGAATTTTTTGTTCGAAATCAAGCCCGGCGCCGTAGCCCCAATACTCATGTGAATTCCTGGCGTAGCAGTAAACACAGCCGTGCTCGCAGCCCTGGTATGGGTTGAGAGAAAATTCCAGCCCCACATCGGGACTGGAAACTTTGTTTACAATGGTTTTTGGAAAGGTGTCAATAAATGAAGTTTTAGAGTCTGTTGCCTCTTCTCCCTCTGCGGCACAATAATTCAGGAAATCATCCCGCATCTCATAAGAATGTGCTGCAAATCTATTGGTTACCTGATGCTGTGCTCCTCTCCCTTTAATGTGCCCGTTCCCCTTCATAAGGAACAAAAATAGGAAATATTCCTATTAAATGGAAATAATCCATTTTATTTCCCGGGAAATTCTGCTTTGCGTTTGTTGAGGAAGGCTGAGGTGCCTTCTTTAAAATCTTCGGTGGCAAAAGCATCTCCAAAGGCTTCAATTTCTATTTCGAAGCCGTTCACGCCGGCTTCGTAGTTTGCGTTGACGGCTCTTATCGCTGCAGAAATAGCCACAGGAGAGTTCTTCATGATCTTTTCGGCAATTTCTTCGGAAAATTCAATCAACTCTTCGGGTGTGGTTACGTGGTTTACCAGGTTGTATTCCAAAGCCTGACGGGCATCGATCATTTTGGCGGTCATGATCATCTCCATGGCTCGGCCTTTTCCTACCAGCTGTGGCAGGCGCTGAGTTCCGCCGTAGCCGGGAATAACACCCAATGAAACTTCGGGAAGGCCCATTTTTGCATTGTCGCTGGCGATGCGGAAGTGTGCTGCCATGGCCAGTTCGAGTCCGCCGCCAAGGGCGAAGCCGTTCACTGCTGCAATAACCGGTTTGCTGAAGTTAGCTACATAGTCGAAAAGTTTCTCCTGTCCTTCGGCTGCCAGTTTTTTACCTTCTTCCGCAGAAAAATCTGCAAATTCACTGATGTCTGCCCCGGCCACGAAAGCTTTTTCACCTGTTCCGGTGAGAATCACAACTTTCACCTCGTTATCTTCCCTGACTTCAGCAAAAGCCTCATGCAACTCCTGAATAGTGTCTTTGTTAAGAGCGTTGAGCTTCTTAGGCCGGTTTATGCTGATGTAGGCGATGCCTTCATTGATCTCCAGTAATATGTTTTCAAATTTCATGGGTGGTTATTTTGGAAAATGTACTTTAAAGATAGTGCCTTTATTCAACTTAGAGGTGAAACTGATGCTGCCGTTACAGCTCTCGACGATATTCTTTACCATGGCCAGGCCAAGTCCCATTCCGCTTGATTTGGTGGTAAATTTGGGCTCAAAGATCTTGGCCTTGTTCTCTTCGGAAATCCCCATCCCATTGTCTGAAACGGTGAGACAGGCACGATTGTCTTCTTCGGTCACTGCAACAAGAATAGCGGGGTTTTCAACATCGCCCACGGCCTGGATGGCATTTTTCACCAAATTGGTAACCACCCTAATCAACTGGGTGCGGTCAAATTTGGCAAGAATTTCCTCTTTTTCCGCGGAAAACAGGATGTATTCTTCATTAAAAATATCCAGGGCCAGTTTTACAATTTTTGGAACATTAAGCGTCTCATTCTGCTGCGCCGGCATCTTGGCGAAATTGGAAAAAGCCGAAGCTATGGAGCTCATTGTATCGATCTGGTTGATAAGCGTATTGCTGAATTCATTGACCTTGCGGGTCATGTCGGGATCTTGAGGATCGAATTTCCGCTGAAAATTTTGAACACTCAACCTCATTGGCGTCAAAGGATTTTTGATCTCATGGGCCACCTGTTTTGCCATCTCCCGCCATGCCTGCTCCCTTTCGGAAGTTGCAAGTTTCACGGCACTTTCCTCCAGTTCATCGATCATGGAGTTATAGGCATTTACCAGCGTATAGATCTCTTCACTCACATTGCCAATCTGGATCTTTTCATTGCGCTTGTCAAGCCTCGTCTGGTTGATCTTTTCAGAAATTGTCTTGAGGCTTCTCGTAATATATTTTGAAAGAAAATACGCCAGCACGATGGCAAGGACCAGCATAAAGAGATAAACCTCGGTAAGCCTCACAAGGAAATTGTGCAGGTCTTTGGTAATAAAATAATCGTCCTCTAAATAAGGAATGTTCAGGATTGCCAGCGGTTTGAACTTATTATCGGTAATGTAGGTGTAAGACGACTGAAACTTTTTATCCCCTTTCCGGGTGTGGCGCAACACACGTTTTGTAGAGGAAGAATTGAGCTTGTCGAGGATCTTCTGGTCCAGCTGAAGATCTGTAGTATCCCTAAAAAAGGACTGGTTGGATTTTAAGATCATGTCGCCATCAAGACTGTAGATGTTCAGCGGCATGTTATGCACCTGCGAGATCTCATTGATCTTGTTGCGCTCCTTAAGGATGAGGGTGATGTTCTCCTCGCTCACCTCGTAGGTGGTACTCTCTATGACAAATTTTATGTTCTCCCGGATGGCTTCTTCCTTTCGTTCCAGCCTGTCGCGATGATATTCCTGCGCCTCTTCTTTGTACTGGAAGATGGTCACCCCTCCAATAAGGATGGAAGCCAACAGCACCAGCAAGATCATAGAAAGGAAAATTCTCGTTCGTAAAGAAAACTGCAAAAGCCTCATTAATTCATTGATTTCGCCTCAAAATAACAATTATTAAACCAATTTTAAAGCTCCGGATTTTTATTCCGCAGTCGTTTGTAAACTTTCACCCCCAGCATCAACATTCCGGCGAGTGCAAAGATGCCAATCACCCCATAGATCCAGTTGAAGGCGTTTTTGAGGATCACCAGGAAAACCACGGCAAAAAGGATGAGCGTGGAAACCTCGTTCCACAAACGCATTTGCATGGAAGACCACTTAAAAATGTCATTTTGGAGCTCCTTAAAGATCAGGTGGCATTTCCAGTGGTAGAGATAAAGAAGCAGCACAAATGCCAGTTTTACCAGCATCCAGTCCTGCTGCAGCCAGTACGGGTTCAAAAACAACAGCCAAAATGCGAACAAACTCGCCAGTATAGCCGAAGGCCACGTAATAATGAACCAAAGCCGTTTGGTCATCAATTTTAATTGGGTTCCTAAAATGTCTTTTTCAGGCTCCGGTTTAGCCGAAGCTTCTATATGATAAATAAACAGCCGCGGAATGTAAAAAAGTCCCGCAAACCAGGTGATCACAAAGATGAGGTGCAGAGATTTAATGTAATTGTAGTATTCCAAGATCAGAATTTAACGGATGCGAAAAAGCTAAAAAATATCCTCTCAAAAATGCCATTTTCGGCACTTGTTCTGCAGCAAATTTTCAGCCTTCATTTCCCTATTTCCTACAAATATAGACTTTTTACGGCTTCTTTTTTGGATTCACTGATGAGTGTTAAAAATGGAATGGACAATGACCTGATCTGTCGAGAGAGAAAAAATGATAATAAAAGGAAATCTTTTCAAAACTGCTCTTCTGAACCCGATTTTGAAGTTGTGAGATTTCGGAAACTGGAGAGGATCTTCAATAATTCTTTTCAATTCATTTTTCAACTGCGATCAAAAACTCCTCTCCCAAACCCGGACGGCGCCTTTCATACCAATTAATGGCTTCAAAAATTTCATTTCTGGCACGGCTTAGAAGGATGTAATCAAAAGCCATACTTGGTTTTAATCTCCTTTCTTAGATCTTCCCATGAAATTCCTTTGATTTCGCCTCTCTTGTATTTTTCGGATTCCTCCTCAAGTTGACGATAGAAGCTTTGAGGCACAGGATCAGCTTCTTTAACATAATTTTCTCCCGGTTCTCCAGTTTGGTGATCTTTCAGCAAAATCTCTTTCACCTGCTCCAAAGTAGTTGGATCTTCACAATTAATGATCGCTTGCAGAAGCTCTATTTTAAGGTTATCCTTTTCCATTTTACAAAAATATCTTTTCAAGCTAAGGCACTAAAGGTAGTTTTACAAATCACCTTCCTTTAAAATATCATTTTTGACGTCCTCCCATGACAACCATGGTCCACCTTCCTCCCTAAAATCCTTATATCTCTGCATCAACTCCTCCTCTTGAGCTTCACTTAATGTGAAGGAAAAGTTTTCATTTTCCTTGTCCACAATATATGGCTCCCCTTTCTCACATACTTCAGAAAAATCCTGCTCAAACAGCTCCTGAATTTCTTGAAGAAGCATTCCATCTTCACAGGAAATAATCTCCTGCAAAAGCTGGATTTTTAAATTATTAATTTTCATAACACTGCTTTTCATAAAGATAAGGAATTCCTCATTCTTAAGCAGCTACTTTTGTACAGCCTGTAACGCCCATTCATCAACCCACCTTGCAAGGACCTTCACCCATTCATCACGGTCATTGAGACAAGGAATGACGGTAAACTCCTTTCCTCCTACTTCTTCAAAGATCTCTTTTCCTTCCATAGCGATCTCTTCCAGGGTTTCAAGACAATCTGAAACAAAAGCAGGAGTTACTATAGCCAACTTTTTCTTGCCTTCTAATCCCATACGCTCAATGGTACGGTCGGTATAAGGCTTCAACCAGGGATCGAAACCAAGTCTGGATTGGAAAGACACAGAATAAGTGTCTTTTTCAAGCTCGAGGTATTCGGCCACGAGTCTTGTGGTCTCATAACATTGATGGCGATAGCAGAATTGATGCGCAGCTGAAGGCGTTTGACAACAGCTGCCGTCTATTTTACAATGAGATTGGGTGATATCACTTTTGCGGATGTGCCTTTCGGGCACCCCGTGGTAAGAAAATAAAAGGTGTTCGTATTCCACATTTTTGAGACCTTCAGCAATACTGTTTGCCAGCACCCGCACATAATCTGCATGATTATAAAATGGTGGAACCGTGGTGAATTGCATCTTCGGAAAATGTTCTTTCCGAAGTTCTTCTGCCAGAACTAAAATAGTTTCCGTAGTAGCCATTGCGAACTGAGGATAAAGCGGAAAAAGCAACACTTCGTCCACTCCTTTGTCATGTAATTCCTGAAGTCCCTGCATGATTGAAGGCTTTCCGTAGCGCATAGCGAGAGCGATGGGCACAGAGGTGAGGTCGTCCACCTTTTTCTGCAGTCTTTCAGAAAGTACGATCAAAGGCGAACCTTCTTCCCACCAGATCCTCTTGTAAGCCTCTGCCGATTTCTTTGGACGGGTATTCAAAATGATGCCTCGAACCAATAGGGTTCTTGCCCAGTAAGGCACATCGATCACCCGCTCATCCATCAAAAATTCGTCGAGGTATTTTTTTACATCTTTTGGATCGGTACTATCCGGGGATCCCAGGTTGACCAGCAGAACGCCTTTGCTCATTTTCTTTTATTTGTTCTCAAAAATACAATTATAAATGCGCCCCTAAAAAATGCCTGTGGGGCAAATTTCTAATGTGCCTATTGTATAAACTTATTCTTCCCCGGCATCAGTAGTGAGGGACATCAAATATTTTTTCGGCGTGGTCCCAAATTTCTTTTTAAACGCGGCAATAAAATGGCTGGAAGTGCTGTATCCTACTCTTAGCCCTACCTCATTCACATTGAATTCCCCGGTGTCCAGCAATTTTCGCGCATACTCCATTTTATAGTCGAACAGAAAGCTAAACACCGAATCGCCATAGATTTGCTTAAATCCTTCTTTCAGTTTTTTCAGGCTTAGACCAATTTCCCGGGAAAGCTCCTGTAACGAAGGCGGCTCGGCCATATTCGAAATAATGATATCCTTGGCCTTCCTGATCTTCAACACATTTTCCTCGTCATTCAGGAAAGGACATTGTTCCACATCTGGTCCCGCAGCCTTGTTGAAATACAGGCTTAGCAGCTCATAAGCTTTGGCCTTGTAGTACAGGTTCCTTATGGTGTTTGCAACGCTGTAATTGTCCAGCTGGTTGAGCACGATCATCATTCCGGGCGAGAGCGGCGCATCTTTGTAATACTGCTTGTCCCTATTCTCGATATTCAAAAAGGAGATAAGTCCGGCTTCTTCGGAAAAGAGCGTATGGAATTTTTTGATCGAGATCACGATAGAGATGAGCCAGCTTCCCGGCTGCAGCTCCAGGTCTATTGGTAGATCCCGTTTTGGGTTGTAAAGCAACAGCGAATTCTCCTCCAGAATTGGCATTTTGTAGCTACCGTTATTAAAGAAGAAGCGGCTCTCCCCTTTTCCGGAGAAATGAAACTGAATGAAATTGCTATTGATGTTTCTAAGCAGCTTTAGCGGCTGCTGCTGCTCGTTCCTGAACTTCAGCAGGTAAAAACCTTCCTCCAGCCGAATTTTTTCAAAGGCCTCTTGAGCGTTGTTTTTTTCCATTAGAAAAATGAATTTTTGAGAGAATCTATTTAGAACCGTTCTAAACAAAAAGGTTCACTTCTCCCATTTGACAGGCAAAATTAAGGCAAAAACCTGATTAAGATCAGTTTTTGACCTAAAATCACGTGCAGCGTTATTATTTGTCCTTTTGGCGTTGTTTTTTGGGACAGTCTTGTCTTAATTTTGTTCGTTGAATTCCTAATCAGGTACATGGAAGACTATAATATATCAAGAGGAAAGCATTTTTATACTATAGGTTTAAGCTACAAAAAGGCCGATGCAGAGATTAGAGGCCATTTTAGCCTGGATGAAGATGCCAGAAAAAACTTGCTTGAGCAGGCAAGGGAAGAGGGCATTGACGGGCTAATTGTTACTTCAACCTGTAACAGGACCGAGATCTACGGTTTTGCGCAACATCCATTTCAATTGATCAAGCTGCTGTGCGAACATACCCACGGCACAGTAGAAGAATTTGAGAAGGTCGCCTACGTGTATAAAAATAAAGAAGCTATTTCTCATATGTTTCGCGTGGGAACCGGGCTGGATAGCCAAATCCTCGGTGACTTTGAGATCATAAGCCAGTTAAAGGCTGCTTTTTTAATGTCCCGCGCAGCCGGGGTCGCAAATCCCTTTTTTGAAAGGTTGATCAACGCGGTGATACAGGCCAGTAAACGCATCAAGAACGAAACAGATATTTCCTCGGGAGCGACATCTGTGAGCTTTGCCTCGGTTCAATATATTCTCAACAACTTCCAAAATCCTGCAGAACAGAACATCCTGCTCTTTGGAACCGGCAAAATTGGAAGGAACACCTGCGAAAACCTGGTGAAACACACCCGGAATTCACAGATCACCCTTATTAACCGGACAAAAGATAAAGCCGAAAGAATTGCAGGCAAATTTGATCTTACGGTAAAAGATTATGCCGATCTACAGGCAGAGATCAGGCAGGCAGATATACTTATCGTCGCTACCGGAGCTCAAAATCCTACCATTACAAAAGAACTTATTTACAATAAAAAGCCGCTTTTGATCCTGGACCTTTCTATTCCCAAGAATGTTTCCGAAGAGGTTAAAGAAATTCCGGGCGTTTCGGTGATCCATCTCGACCACCTCTCACAAATGACAGATGAGACCCTGGAGAGAAGAAAAGCTTCTGTACCACAGGCCAAGGCTATAATTGAAGAAATGGAAGGTGAATTCAATTCATGGCTCGAAACCAGGAAATTCGCTCCTACCATTAAAGCTTTGAAGAAAAAACTTCGGGAGATGAAAGATGCCGAAGTTGATTTTCAGCGTCGCAAGATTAACGATTTCAACGACAAGCAGGCAGAGATTCTTGGTGACAGGATCATTCAGAAGATCATGAACCAGTTCGCGAACCACCTTAAAGGCGATTCCAACAATACAGACGAAAGTCTGGAGTTGATCCAGAAGGTCTTTCAACTGGAAGAACTGGCAAAGAAATGAGCAAGACCATACGCATAGGAACCCGGGACAGTGAACTTGCGCTCTGGCAAGCCAACACCGTCAAAAATGCGCTGGAGGCGCTGGGGCATGAGACAGAGCTTGTGCCGGTGAAATCACAGGGCGACCTGGTTCTGGATAAGCCTCTTTATGAGTTTGGCATCACCGGGATATTTACCAAGTCTCTGGACGTGGCGATGCTTACCAATCAAATAGATATCGCGGTGCACTCCATGAAAGATGTGCCCACTGCCCTTCCCAAAGGTATTGTGGAAGCAGCGGTAATGAAGCGCGCGCACACCGGCGATATTCTTGTACACAAAGGCACAGATTTCCTTAATGGCGACGGTATCATTGCCACCGGCAGCCTGCGAAGAAAGGCGCAGTGGCTGCATAAATATTCAAACCACGAGGTAGTTGATCTTCGCGGAAATGTCAATACCAGGTTACAAAAACTGCAGGATAATAATTGGAACGGAGCCATTTTTGCCGCTGCAGGGCTGGAAAGGATCAACCTGAAACCGGAAGCATATGTCGACCTTAACTGGATGATCCCTGCTCCCGCACAGGGCGCGATGCTCATAGTTGCAAAAGAAGAGGACGACTTTTGCCGAAATGCCCTTGCTGCTCTTAACCACGAAAAATCTAATATTTGTGTACATGTGGAACGTGAGTTCCTTCGCACGTTAGAAGGTGGTTGTACCGCACCTATAGGCGCTTTAGCCGTAGTAAAAGACAGCGAGATCAAATTCCACGGAGCTCTTTTTGGCCTCGACGGAAGTGAAAAGTTTGAGGTGAGAAAAACTGTTCCTGTTGCTAATAGCAAAGGCTTTGGAAAAGCCTGTGCCGAAGAAATTCTCGAGGCAGGAGGCGCCGAATTGATGAAGCAAATCAAAGCTTCCATTAACAACCTGTAATGGCCACGGTACTTTCTACCAAAAAGCTAAAACCGGCGCAAAAACAGCTTTTGATCAACGCGGGCATTGGACTGGTGGAGAGGAATTTCATTAAAATAGATCCTCTTGATTTTGAGCTCATAAAGCTGCCCAAAAATGTCATTTTCACCAGTAAAAACGCGGTAAAGGCCATTCTGCAAAAAGATGAGGCTCAGCTAGTAAAAGAAAAGAACATCTTTTGCGTGGGTGAAAAAACAGCCGATTTCCTGAGGAAAAAAGGTTTCCAAATAACTGAAACTGCAAATTATGGGGCAGATCTGGCGAAAGTTATTGCTGAAAATTATGCTGCTGAGGAATTTGTTTTCTTCTGCGGAAAAAAGCGAAACCCAGATCTTCCGGAAATGCTAAAAAAAGCTTCTGTTAACTTGACCGAAGTTGAGGTCTACGACACAGTTCTTTCACCAAAAAGATACGAGCGAATCTTTGACGGCGTATTGTTTTTCAGTCCGAGCGGGGTAAAAAGTTTTTGTTCAGAAAATGAACTTTCAGGAAGTATTGCTTTTTGTATTGGCAGAACTACTGCTTCCGAAGCAAAAAAAAACACAGATAAAGTTATCATTGCCAATAAGCCAAGCATCGAAAATGTGATCGTGCAGGCGGTGAAAAAATTGAAATAAGGGAAAAGACCTGCAAGGTTTCCAAAACCTTGTAGGTCTGAAGCAAGATGTTCTATTAAAAAACAGACCTACAAGGTCAAAAAAAGACCTTGCAGGTCTACCTAGGAATGAAGCTGGAGAGTCTAAAAAAAGATAAATACTATCATATTTATAACCGCGGTATAAATGGCGCTAACATCTTTTCTTCAGATCAAAACAAGGAATACTTTCTGCAGCTTTACCAAAAATACCTTAGCAATAGGATCTCAACTTTTGCGTATTGTCTCCTAAAGAACCATTACCATTTGGCCGTTCGCATTGATTCAGACCCCAAAGAAGTTACTCAAGCTTTTTCCAATTTTTTCAATGCTTACGCGAAAGCCTTTAACAGGGCCGAAAATAGGACTGGAAGCTTGTTTGAGAAACATTTTAAAAGAATTGAACTTGACAGCGAAAAATATCTTCAGCAACTGATTCTTTATATACACCGGAATCCACAAGAGCATTTTGGAATTCCTTATGAAGAATTTGATTATTCTTCTTTTGAGGAAATCAAGAAAAGCAAGTCGAATATTGTTAACCACCAAGAAGTCTTAACTTTGTTTGACGGAAAAGAAAATTTTTTAGCGGTTCACCGAAATGGAACAAACGGAATGCATGAATCGCTGAAACTCAAATAATATAACTATCCAAAAATGATAAAAAACGATCTGTTTCTAAAAGCTTTAAGAGGTGAAACCGTGGAGCGTCCTCCGGTATGGATGATGCGACAGGCGGGACGCTATTTGCCCGACTTCATGAAGCTGAAGGAAAAATATGATTTTTTCACGCGCTGTCGCACTCCCGAGCTGGCTACTGAAATCACGGTAATGCCCATTAAACAGATAGGTACAGATGCCGCTATTCTCTTTAGCGATATTTTGGTGGTGCCGCAAGCGATGAATATCGAGGTGGAAATGAAACCCGGAGTTGGACCATGGTTGCCAAACCCGGTGAGAAGCCTGGAAGATGTGCATAAAGTAGTGGTTCCAAATATTGAGGAAACTCTGGGCTACGTTTTGGATGCGGTGAAAATGACCAAAAAAGAGCTGAATGATGAAGTGCCCCTTATAGGTTTTGCCGGTTCCCCCTGGACGATTCTTTGTTACGCTGTACAGGGACAGGGTTCTAAAAACTTTGATATTGCTAAAAAATTCTGTTTTACGAATCCGCAAGCGGCGCATTTATTGCTTCAAAAGATCACTGACACCACGATCTGTTATCTAAAAGAGAAAGTGAAAGCCGGAGTAGACGCCGTGCAGGTATTCGATTCCTGGGGCGGAATGTTGTCGCCCGAAGATTATCAGGAATTTTCCTGGAAATATATTCAGCAGATCATCGACGCTTTAAAAGGAGACACGCACGTGATCGCCTTTGCCAAAGGTGCGTGGTTTGCTCTCGATAAAATGGCCAATTCAGGGGCCTCTGCACTTGGAGTGGACTGGACCTGTTCCCCCGAGATGGCACGTCATTTCACCGGTGGGGAGATCACTTTACAAGGGAATTTTGACCCGAGCAGGTTGTATTCTCCGCCTTCAGAAATTAAAAGGATGGTGCACGAGATGATTAATGCCTTTGGAAAAGATAAATATATCGTAAACCTTGGCCACGGAATTTTACCCGACATTCCTGTCGAAAACGCAAAAGCTTTCGTTGAGGCCGTCAAAGAATACAAGTAGATGTTAAGCAAAGGCCTAAAAGACGAAGAAAATAAGCAGATGGACAAATTGTTCAACGACCTGACGGAAGTTGAATTTTTGCCCGATTACTGGGAGCAACAGCAACGGCAGGAAGTTGATGAACGCCTGAAGGATGCTTTGGGATTTGGGCTTGCCGAAGTACTTCAACTTAAGAGCGAAGAACTGCTGCTAAAGCTGAAGGAACAGCATTTTTCTTCGGAAAATTACGAGCAGCTCGGCGATCTTTTGTTCCGCATTTCTGCCTTTGAACCCGAGGAAGAAGAAATAATTTTCATCCGCCACTCCATCGCCATCTATGAATTTGTGCAACTGCAGAGCGGCACCTTCTCCTTTAGCCTCAATCAAAAATTGAAAGACGCCCGGGAAGCCTTATGAAAGAAAAATTTTACGACTACATACAGGACCTGCAAGACAAAATCACTTCCAAACTGGAAGAAGTGGACGCAAAAGCCGTTTTTAGAGAGGATATCTGGGAGCGTCCCGAAGGCGGCGGCGGCCGTACCCGCGTCATCGAGAACGGGAATGTGTTTGAAAAAGGCGGCGTAAATATTTCGAAAGTTCATGGGCCTCTGGCTCCCGCAATGCAGCAATATTTCAAGGTGGGCGATGTTAATTTCTTCGCCTGCGGACTAAGTTTAGTGCTGCACCCAAAGAGCCCAATGGTACCAACGGTACACGCCAACTGGCGGTATTTCGAGATGTATGACCAGGAGGGAAAGACCATCGACAGCTGGTTTGGCGGCGGACAAGATCTTACGCCATATTACCTTTTTGAAGAGGATGCTGAACATTTTCACCGGGTCTGTAAAACAGCATGTGACCATCACGATCCTGAATTTTATCCCGATTTTAAAAAGAAGTGCGATGAGTATTTCTATAATTCTCATCGCGGCGAAGCCCGCGGAATAGGCGGTCTATTCTTTGATTACTGCAAAGCTTCCGAAGAGAGATCAATGGAAGACTGGTATAATTTCGTAACCGAAGTCGGCGACAGCTTTTTGGAAGCCTATGTTCCTATAGTGGAAAAGAGGAAAAATTTGCCATTTTCCGAAGCACAGCGTAACTGGCAGGAGATTCGCCGCGGTAGGTATGTGGAATTCAACCTGGTACACGACAAGGGCACTTTGTTCGGCTTGAAGACCAATGGCCGCATAGAAAGTATTTTGATGAGTCTGCCGCCGCATGTGCAGTGGGTTTACGACCATCACCCGGAGCCCGGGAGCGAAGAAGAGAAACTGTTGAAGGTGCTGGAGAATCCGAGAGATTGGGCGTAGTTTTTTAGTGTTCAGTGATCAGTGATCAGTAGCAGTAATTAGGTTTGCAGGCAGTCTCGCACGAAGAAAAAAAGCTGTCCAGGTGGAAAAGTCCCCTCAGGAGGATTTAGGGGGATAAGTGAATTTTGAATATTAAATCTTGAATTGACATGTTAATAAGAAATAGAAGATTAAGAACTTCCGAAGCGATTCGCAGCCTGGTGAGAGAGACCAGTCTTTCTCCCAACGATTTTATTGTTCCGCTTTTCGTGGTGGAAGGTAAAGGAGTTAAGGAAGAGATCAAGTCAATGCCAAACTACTTCAGGTACAGTCTTGACCTGCTGCAGCAGGAGGTGAAGGAGCTTTGGAACCTGGGGTTGCGTTCGGTATTGCTGTTCGTAAAGGTTCCCGATGATCTTAAAGATAACAAAGGTACCGAGGCGTTAAATTCCGAAGGGCTTATGCAACGCGCGATAAAGGCTGTCAAGGAAGCAACGCCCGACATGCTTGTGATGACCGATGTTGCCCTTGATCCCTACTCTTCTTACGGCCACGACGGAATTATCGAAAATGGGGAAATCTTAAATGACCCTAGTAAAGAAGTACTGGCAAAAATGGCACTTTCGCATGCCCGGGCAGGAGCCGATTTTGTAGCGCCCAGCGACATGATGGACGGCAGGATTCTTGCCATTCGTGAACTGCTTGAAAAAGAAAAATTCTTCAACACGGGCATCATGAGCTATAGCGCGAAATATGCTTCGGCTTTTTACGGCCCTTTCAGGGATGCTTTAGAATCGGCACCGGTCGATGCTGAAAATATTCCGAAGGACAAGAAAACATACCAGATGGATCCCGCCAACCGGGAAGAGGCCATCAAAGAGACTTTAATCGACATTGAAGAAGGTGCAGATATTGTCATGGTGAAGCCGGGGCTTTGTTACCTTGACATTGTGAGAGACATTCGTAATGCTGTGGAAGTGCCTGTCGCGGTTTACCAGGTGAGCGGCGAATATGCGATGATCAAAGCTGCTGCCGAAAAAGGCTGGTTGGATCACGACGCGGTGATGCTGGAACAGCTTTTGGCCATTAAAAGGGCCGGCGCAAAAATGATTGCCAGCTATTTCGCAAAAGACGCTGTTAAATTGTTGTAGCAGCTTACAAACGAATACTTTTTCTGAGTAATTTTATCGGGTGAAAGAACACCTAAATACTTCAGGTAAATTCCTGCTCCTGCTGCTGATGTTGATTGGCCTGGGCGGGAATTTATCTTTTGGTGCCCCTGCCCAGATCAGGCCGTTTCACCGAACCTCGGAGAAGAACTTTCCAGGCGGTACAGCCGGTGGTGGCCATCTGTAAAGACAATTCTTACCAGGAGCTTCCCGAACCTTCAGAAGATGTTCCCTTCGGAAGTCTTTTCCTGGCCTTTGAAAACAGCATTCCTTTAGCCGAAGAAGCCGAACGCAGAGCAACCGACTTTGGTTTCAAACGTGACCTGCGCAATGAACTTTCGCGGCAAGTCTTTCCCACCCATTTCTTTTTGTGAAGTTGAGATCGTGATTCTTCACGCAATTTTAGATTCAGCTTAAGCTGAAAAAACTCAACATTCACTTAAAGAAATAAATTTATTATGGATACAGCATCCACTTTGATGGGCCTTGGCCTGTTATTCGTTTTCATGGCCCCAATAGGCTACATTCTTGTAGATCAATCTGTCCAGGAAAAGAAACGTAAAAAAGCCATTTTAGAGACCGCAGCAAAACTGCAGCTTAATCTTACTGAGCATGATTTCTTACCCGACCTTTCGCTGGGTCTCGATGATCAGGCTCAAAAACTGCTGCTTGTTCACTTTGGAAAGAAGAAAAAGGCCCAGGTGATCGACCTGAAAGAGACGGTGCGTTGTTTATTGGGTAAAAAATACCAGGACGACAAAATTTCGTCGGCTATTGATGATGTGCGCGAGGTACATTTGCGCCTGGATCAAAAAACATCTTCAGAAGTAGTCATGTTTTATTCTGAAGACCTACATCCAGTGACCGAAAAGGAAATGCGCATGCAAATGGCCCAAAAATGGCAAGATCTTATTCTGGAAAAGATGAAGTAAACCATTTTCGATTTTTTTAGAAAAGGAGCACTTTTGCTCCTTTTTTGTTTTTCAGCAGCATCTTCAACCCCTGCCATTACTGACTTTATAAGGAAAACTCTCACTAGAAGAAGCTTTGCAAAATGCCTTCAAACCCTCTCGCAATACCTGTAAAATAAGGGGGTTTAAGAATCATTTAAGTTAGCTTTAATACATTTTTGCAACCTCCTCTTGTACCTTTGAAAGGAACGCCTCAACAAAATTGAGGCCGTTTTTTTCCTCCATATCAAGGAGGAAGAAAGTCATCCATTTGTTAATCTTTCCCGAAAAGGGGAAAAAGGAAAAAAGTGCATTGATGGACAACAACGGTTCTTCAAAACTAGCGATCATTACCGGGGGAAGCAGCGGCATTGGCAGGGCCATTGCACGCAAACTTCAGCAAGAAGGTATCACTGTGATCGTGGCAGATATAACAGAACCGTCAAATGAAGATCAAAACCTTATTTTCCAAAAGTGCGATGTCACCTCTTCTAAAGAGATTGACCGCCTGTATGCCTGGGTACACGAAAATTATGGCACTCCCGATTTTCTCATCCTAAATGCCGGCCAGGGAATCCAGGAAAAACTCACCGAAGGAGATCCCGAAAAATGGCAAAAAGTGATCGATACCAATCTTATGGGTCCTTTGCGCTTCATTAGGTCTTTTACTCCAGATATGCTGCAACGCAAGAGTGGAAATGTGATTTTCATCTCATCGGTTTCAGCAAACCAGCCCCACCCCTACGGAGGCATTTATGCCGCCTCAAAAACAGCGCTCGAGGTCGTTGCCGATACGCTTCGGCTTGAAACGCTCCCCTACCTCAGCGTTACCGTTATTAGTCCCGGAATTGTAGATACCGATTTTTTCGAGCACCAGATTTCAGGAAACAGCAACATCGAAGAAATTGGCATGGGCCATCTTTCCGCAGAAGAGATTGCCGACGACGTGCTCTACGCCATCAACAAGAAAAAAGGCAGCAGTATTAACAAGATCGTGACCAGACCAACTTTACAAACTTTCTAACCAACCAAAAATTTTAAACCAATGCAGAAAAAAGTCTTAATAACCGGAGGCGCAGGATTCATTGGCTCCCATCTTGCCGATGAGCTTATCAACAAAGGCTACAGCGTGCGTGCCCTCGACAACCTCTCTGAACAGGTTCACGGAAAAGATGCCAAACGGCCCGATTATTTGAATTCGCAGGTAGAATTGCAGATTGGAGATGTTCGAGACCCTGAAGCAGTGAATAAAGCCCTGGAAGGAGTAGACGCCGTCTTTCATTTTGCCGCAATGGTTGGGGTTGGACAAAGTATGTACCAAATAAAAGACTATACAGAGGTCAACAATGTGGGAACCGCGGTGCTCATGGAGGCGCTTATGGATAAACCTGTGGAGAAACTCGTCGTGGCCTCCAGCATGAGTATCTACGGCGAAGGTCTTTATCTTGATGACCAGGGCAACAAGCGCATGGAATGCGAACGAAAACTTTCTGATCTTAAAAAGGGAAAATGGGAGATGTTTGATGAGAACGGGAAAACTCTTGAGCCCGTGCCTACTTCGGAAGCCAAAAAGCCCAACCTTTCCTCGGTTTATGCCCTTTCAAAATACGACCAGGAAAGGCTAAGCCTTATCACCGGAAAAGCTTACAACATTCCAACTACTGCATTGAGATTCTTTAATGTCTACGGAACCCGCCAGGCACTATCAAATCCTTACACCGGAGTGCTCGCCATTTTTGCCAGTCGGCTGCTGAATAACAATCCGCCACTCATTTTTGAGGACGGAAACCAGAAACGCGACTTCATCCATGTGAAGGATGTCGCCCGTGCCTGCAGGTTGGCCATGGAGACCCCTGAAGCTGACGGGGAAGTATTTAACGTGGGCAGCGGAAATAAATACACTATCCGGGAGATTGCCGATAAGCTCGCCGGAGTAATGGGCAAGGAAGAATTAAAAGCCGAGATCACCGGAAAATACCGGGTGGGCGATATACGCCACTGCTTTGCCGACAGGTCTAAAGCCAAAGAAATATTGGGCTTTGAACCACAAGTGAAATTTGAGGATGGGCTTTTCGAACTTGCCGAATGGCTTAAGACCCAGATTGCCACAGACAGTGTAGACCAGGCAAGCCAGGAACTTTCTTCAAGAGGATTAACCGTCTAAACCAAAAAAGCTATGAAAATATCTAACAACAAACCATTAGCAACCGTTGGAATCCTGGAGTGGTTCAGGCCCGGGGAATATGAGGAGGTGAAGAACACCCTTGCCGATCTCAAAAAACTCGGCATAAAACACCTGAGAACCGGCATCTCCTGGGCAGATTGGTATGTAGATGGCACAGAAGAATGGTACGACTGGCTTTTTGCAGAACTGGACAAGCACGTTGAGATCCTGCCTTGTTTCCTCTACACTCCGCCTTCTATTGGCGAGATGGAAAAAACTTCGGCTCCACCAAAGGATCTTAAAGCCTACGCCGATTTCATTGACACCATGATCAATAGATACGGGCAGTATTTCGAGTGGGTCGAGCTTTGGAACGAACCCAACAATAAAATTGAATACGATTACACCCTCGATTATTCCTGGAACAAGTTTGCCAATATGATAGGCATGGCCGCGCATTGGGCGAAAGAGAAGGGAAAAAAGACCCTTTTGGGAGGGATGAGCCCCATAGATCCCAATTGGCTGCAAATGATGATAGAGCAAGGCGTACTTGAAAAAATAGATGCAATAGGAATTCACGGCTTTCCGCACGTTTTTGACCAGCAATGGAAAGGCTGGGATGTAAACATCAAAGCGGTAAGGGAAGTACTGGAAAACGCAGGATACCAGAAAGAGATCTGGATCTCTGAAGCCGGTTTCTCCACCTGGCAAAAAGATGAAGTCAAGCAGTACGAGGAGTTTGCAAAGGTAATGAAGGCCGATGCAGATCGCATTTACTGGTACGCACTCAATGATCTTAATCCAAAAAACGCCACTGTAGGAGGTTTCCACCTTGATGAGCGAGAATACTTCTTCGGAATGAAAGCTACAGACGGCACCCCAAAGCTGCTCTACAAATTGCTGGAAAGAGAAGGCGTGGAAAATATTCAGCAGCACGATTATATCAAAAAACGCTATAAAATTGAAGAGAAAGAAAAATACACTCTAATCACCGGCGGTGCCGGATTTATTGGCACTAACCTCGCTTCCCGTTTTCTTTCTGAAGGAAAAAGGGTAATGATCTACGACAGCCTCTTTCGAGATGGCGTAGAAGAAAATCTCAAATGGTTACAGGAAGAATATGGGGAGAAGTTGATTATCCAGATCTCGAACATCAACGAATCCCGCATTTTACAGCAGTGTGTGAATAATGCCGAAGCAGTTTTTCACCTCTGTGCGCAGGTGGCCGTAACTTCTTCAGTAGACAATCCTGTACATGACTTTAACGTAAACCTCAACGGAACCTTCCATCTGTTGGAAGCTATCCGGAAATCTCCGCACCAGCCGCCATTGCTATTCACTTCTACCAATAAAGTTTACGGAAACCTGCAGGATGTGAAGATGCAGGAGAACGGCAGCAGATTCTATCCTGCCGACCGAAAAATGAAGAAATACGGCATCAATGAAAAGATCCCGCTGGATTTCCACAGTCCGTACGGCTGTTCAAAAGGTGCTGCAGATCAATATATCCTGGATTATTCCAGGACCTACGGCTTGAAAACCTGTGTTTTTAGGATGAGCTGTATCTATGGTCCGCACCAGTTTGGAACCGAAGATCAGGGTTGGGTAGCGCATTTTCTTATCAGCGCGCTTGAAGACAAGCCTATCACCATCTACGGAAACGGAAAACAGGTAAGAGACATTCTTTACGTGGAAGATCTTGTCAACGCTTTTGTCCTGGCACACAAAAACATCGACAGGTTGGCGGGAGAAGTCTTCAACATTGGAGGCGGACCCGCAAATACCGTGAGCCTGCTGGAGATCCTCGAGGTGATCAAGGAAAAAGCAGGAAAAGAAATGGATGTTAGTTTTGAAGACTGGCGCACGGGAGACCAATTCTATTATGTTTCAAACACTACCAAGTTTGAGGAAGCAACGGGATGGAAGCCTAAACATACTAGTTGAAGAAGGAGTGGAAAACCTGCTACGCTGGCTTTGTGAAAACAGGAACATCGATTTGCCAGACGATTTAAAATCCACAAAAGCGATCGCTATATGACATCGACAAATATCTTACAGGAAAAAGATCCTGTATCCAAGAAGGCCGAAAGGAACAGGACCGCTGTTTTGGAAGCCCCTCAAAAAGTCATTTTAAAAGACACAGATTTACCACAGCCTCAAAAAGGTGAAGTACGCATTAAACTGGAAGGATCGGGCGTGTGCGCCTCTAATATTCCGGTTTGGGAAGGCCGCGACTGGTTTAACTATCCTGTCTCTCCCGGTGAACCCGGCCATGAAGGTTGGGGCGTGATCGACGCTGTAGGTGAAGGTGTCAAAAATCTCAAAAAGGGCGATCGTGTAACCGCATTAACTTATAATGCTTATGCTACACATGACCTTGCCAAAGAGGAAAACGTGGTAAAGTTGCCCGATTTTCTTGACGGAAAAGCTTTTCCAGGGGAACCTCTTGGCTGCGCGATGAATATTTTCAAGAGAAGCGATATCCAAAAAGGCCAAAAAGTAGCTGTTGTTGGCAGTGGTTTCCTCGGAAGCTTACTGGTGCAACTGGCAAAATCCGAAGGCGCGGAAGTAATCGCCGTATCCCGAAGAGATTTTTCTCTGGAAACAGCCAAAAAAGCCGGTGCAGACCACCTAATCAAGATGGATGATCATTACCAGATCATCGAAAAAGTAAAAGAGTTAACCGACGGCAACTTCTGCGAACGCGTAATAGAATGTACCGGGAAAGAATGGCCGCTCAATTTGTCTATCGAGCTCACCGGCGAGCGAGGAAAATTGATCGTTGCCGGATTCCACCAGGATGGCATGCGCAGTTTAAATGTGCAAATGCTCAACTGGCGCGGCATTGACATGATCAGTGCTCATGAACGCGACCCGCAAAAGTATATCGACGGAATCGAAGATGCTATTAAGGCTGTGGAAGAAGGAAAAATGGATCCATTCCCGCTGTTCACCCACACTTTTTCGCTCGACGAGATGGAAAAAGCCTATGAACACCTCACTAACCGCCCGGACGGATTCGTGAAGGCACTTGTTTTAACCAATTAACAAAATGATCGCAACACAACCAACCAAAAAAGAACTCAACCTCGGCTTCATCGGTGTCGGCTGGATTGGCCGCAATCGAATGGAAGCCATTCTCAATAATACTTCAGCTAAGGCAGCAGCTATTGCTGAACCTTCCGAAGAAAATGCTAAGGAAGCAAAAAAGTCTGCCAAAAATGCCATTTTCAAGACCTCTCCTGAAGCGCTTTATTCCGAAGAAAATCTCGACGGAATTGTCATTGCCACTCCCAGCGCCATGCACGCGCAGCAAAGCATTGAAGCGCTGAACTCCGGAAAGGCTGTTTTTTGCCAGAAACCTCTGGGAAGAACAGCCGAAGAGGTGAGAAATGTGGTTTCAGCTTCAGAAAAGGCAGATAAACTGCTCGCTGTAGACCTTTCCTATCGCTACACCAAAGCCTTTAAAGCAGTTTACGACCTCATCAAAAATGGGGAAATCGGCGATGTTTATGCCGTTGATCTTGTTTTTCACAACGCTTACGGGCCCGATAAAAATTGGTTCTACGACATCAAAAAATCCGGTGGCGGTTGCGTCATGGACCTGGGAATTCATCTGGTGGACATGGCACTTTGGACTTTGGACTTTCCGAAGATCAAAGACGTGCGCAGCCATCTCTTCCATCAAGGCCAAAAACTCGATTCTTTCGAGGAACACGTGGAGGATTTTGCCAGTGTGGCAATGACTTCAGAAAAAGAGCAGGTCATTAACCTGGAATGTAGCTGGCATGTTTCCGCAGGAAAAGACGCGGTCATTGAAGCTAAATTCTATGGCACAAAAGGCGGTGCGGCCTTCAAAAATGTGAATGGCTCATTCTACGATTTTACAGCCGAAAAATACCAAGGTACCCAAACTGAAACCCTTGTCACTCCGCCAGATGAATGGAGCGGCCGGGCCGGAGTCGTGTGGGTAGAAAACCTGCTCAAAAATGACAGTTTTGACAAAGATTCCGCAGAAGAATTTATAAAAACCGCTGAAATAATTGACCGCATCTATGGAAGGTAAAAAAATGAAAATATTGATGACTACCGATACTGTAGGCGGCGTCTGGGTTTATTCCCTGGAATTATGCAGGGCCCTGGAAAGATTCGGCGTGCAGGTACATCTTGCAGCCATGGGCGGTTGGCCTTCGCCGGCACAGCAGGTGGAAGTTGAAAAAATGCCGAACGTGCTGCTCTACAAAAGCGATTATAAGCTGGAATGGATGCAGGACCCCTGGGAAGATGTGGAACAATCCAGGAAATGGATCAACAGCATCTATCACACGGTGCAGCCCGATATTGTGCACTTCAACAACTACGCGCATATTGACGAAGAGTGGAAGGCGCCGGTGATCACAGTTTTTCATTCCTGCGTGCAAACCTGGTGGCAGGCTGTGAAAGGCAAGGCAGCGCCAAATGAGTGGGATCAATATACCCAGACTGTTAAGGATTCTTTGGAAGCTTCAAATGTGGTGGTGACTCCAACTAAAGCCATTCTTGAAAAAGCAAAAAATACACATCAATTCTCTACAGAAACAAGGGTCATTCACAATGGCCGCAGAATAAATGCTTCGGAAGAATCTGAAAAAGAGGATTTCATCCTTTGTATGGGCAGAATGTGGGATGAGGCAAAGAACCTCGCACTGCTCTCTAAAATTGCCAAAAAACTGCCCTGGCCGGTCTATGTTGCCGGCGACGCCGTGAATCCCAACACCGGAAAAGAATGTAGTGTAGAAAATGTGAAGTTTTTGGGAAAATTATCTCCCGAAGAAGTACAGCAGTGGATGCAACGAGCCAAAATATTTGTGAGCCCAACGAAATATGAGCCCTTTGGGCTGGCAATCCTGGAAGCCGCAGGTAACGGCTGTGCCCTGGTGTTGAGCGAACTGGAAACCCTTAAAGAGCTTTGGCAGGACGCCGCCCTCTTCTTTGATCCTGAAGATGAAAAAGAGGCCGAAGAAACGGTTTTAAGACTTCTCCAGAACGACGAATTCCTGAAGGAACTTTCTAAAAAAGCAAAGGTTAGAGCTGCAGATTTTTCAGCAGAAAAAATGGGAAAAGCCTACCATAACCTGTACAGGCAAATAGTTGAAAAAGAACATAAACTCGTAAGAGCATGAAAATTGTGATGTTTTATCACTCCCTGTATTCTGATTGGAATCACGGAAACGCCCATTTTTTAAGGGGTATTGTAAAAGAACTTCAAAAGCGGGGACATGACGTAGATGTGTATGAACCTGAAGGCGGCTGGAGCCTGAAAAATCTAGTGAAAGACCACGGGGCAGAGCGGCTGGATGAATTCAGGCAGTACTATCCATCCCTGAATCCGCAGTTTTACAATCCCGACAAAAAGCTGAATTACCAGCACATTTTTGGAGAGGCAGACCTGGTGATCGTCCACGAATGGAACCAACCGGAGCTCATCAAAGAGATTGGGGAACAAAAAGAGAATTTCAATTTCAAACTGCTTTTCCACGATACACATCACCGGGCAGTTTCCGACGAAAAGAGTATGTCAAAATTTGATTTCACGAACTACGACGGGGCGCTGGTCTTTGGAGATGTGATCAAGAAGATCTATCAGGAAAAAGGTTGGGTCGACAAGGTCTGGACCTGGCATGAAGCCGCCGATGCCGATTTCTTTGCACCTGATCGAGATCATGAAAAAGAAGGAGATCTGGTGTGGATAGGCAATTGGGGAGATGATGAACGTACCGAAGAATTGATGGAGTACCTCATTGAACCTGTGAAGGAGCTGGGAATAAAAGCAAAAGTTTACGGGGTGCGTTATCCCGATGAAGCCAAAAAAGCATTAAAAGAAGCGGGAATTGAGTATGGCGGCTGGCTACCCAACTACAAGGTGCCCGAAGTTTTCGCAAAATATAAAGTTACAGTACACGTGCCGCGACGGCCTTATGTTCAAATGTTGCCGGGGATCCCTACTATCCGGCCTTTTGAAGCGCTGTCCTGCGGAATTCCGCTCATCTGCTCCCCCTGGGACGATGCCGAACATCTGTTCACTCCGGGAGAAGATTATCTCGTAGCAAAAGACGGCAACGACATGGGCTATAAGATCGCTGAAGTGCTGAAGAGTCCGCATTTGGCGCAGAGCCTTTCTCAAAACGGAAGAAAGACCATTCTTGACCGGCATACCTGCGCACACCGCGTAAATGCATTAGAGATGATCCTGCAGGAGCTGGATATCCCGGATGAAAAAATATTCCCTATTCAGAACAAAACCTTGGAAGCATGAAAAAAGACCTGAAAATTGCCTTTTTTGGCTCCAGTATAGTTTCGGCTTATTGGAACGGCGCCGCCACCTACTACCGCGGCATCGTGAAGGCGCTGCATAAAATGGGCCACGAAGTGACCTTTTACGAACCCGATATTTACGAGCGGCAGAAGCATCGCGACATTGAAGATCCAGATTATTGCCGGGTCGTGGTTTATCCCGATGATGAAGTCACTTTACGCGCACTCTTGAGAGAAGCTTCGGAAGCTGATGTCATCATCAAAGCCAGCGGCGTGGGTGCTTTTGATGACTTTCTTGAAGATGCGGTGACCCAGCTGAAGAAAGACGACAACCTGATCATCTTTTGGGACGTTGATGCGCCCGCGACTCTAGACCGCATAGAATCTGATCCTTCAGATCCTTTTAAGGCGCTTGTTCCGAAGTATGATTTCGTGCTCACCTACGGCGGCGGTCAGCCGGTGATCGATGCTTACGAACGCAACGGTGCGAAAAAATGCATTCCAATCTATAACGCTTTAGATACAGACACACATCATCCTGTGGAGCCTCAGGAAAAATTTGAAGCTACTTTGGCATTTTTGGGCAACCGCTTACCAGACCGTGAAAAACGAGTGGAAGAATTCTTTATTGAACCTGCTAAAAACCTTCCGAAGGAGAAATTCATCCTCGGCGGAAGTGGCTGGGGCGATAAGCCTATGCCAGAAAATATTGAATATGTAGGCCACGTTTACACTAAAGATCACAATGCCTTCAACTGCACGCCACGGGCGGTGTTGAACATTAGCCGGGACAGCATGGCGAAGTACGGCTTCTCCCCTGCGACCCGTGTCTTTGAAGCCGCCGGTGCAGGCGCGTGTTTAATTACCGATTACTGGAAGGGCATCGAGACCTTTTTTGAACCCGGAAAGGAGATCCTGGTTGCCAACGACGGCAAAGAAGTAGAGAAAATCCTTTCAGAATTGACTCCCGAAAAAGCCAAAGCCATTGGAGATGCGGCTTACAAAAAGGTGCTGGCAGAGCATACTTATGAGCATCGTGCAGAACTTTTGGAAAGTGTAATTTCTGAGAAACTGAAGGATGAAAAAGAACCCGTAGAAAAAAATTAGCCCATGAAATTTGTGATCATAGGACTTTCGGTAACCTCTTCCTGGGGCAACGGCCACGCCACCACCTATCGCGGACTATTAAAAGAGCTGCAGGCTTTGGGACACGATATTCTCTTTTTAGAAAAAGATGTCCCCTGGTATTCCGGAAATCGCGATATGCCAAATCCTGACTGCTGCCAACTTGGTTTGTATAAGACCAATGAGGAATTGTACAGCGATTACAAAACTGAAGTCGAGGAGGCCGATGTGGTTATCGTGGGTTCCTATGTGCAACAAGGCGTGGAAGTAGGCTCCTGGGCCATTGAAACAGCCAAAGGCGTGACTGCTTTTTACGATATTGATACTCCGGTGACGCTGGCCAAGCTGGAGCGCGAGGATTACGAATATCTCACTCCCGAACTCATCTCCAAATACGACCTTTATTTGTCATTTTCGGGAGGGCCAATTTTAGATCATCTTGAACAGCATTATGGTTCGCCGGCTGCAAGGGCGCTGTATTGCTCGGTTGATCCCGATCTTTATTTTCCGGAAGATAAGCCGAAGAAATGGCAAATGGGCTACCTGGGAACTTACAGTACAGACCGGCAACCGACGGTGCAGGAGCTATTAAATAAACCTGCTGCAGAATTTCCTTCAGAAAAATTTGTAGTCGCAGGGCCCCAATATCCTGAAGATTTCAAGTGGTCCAAAAATGTGGAAAGGATCGAACACCTTCCGCCGGCAGAGCATCGGGAATTCTACAACTCACAAAATTTCACGCTGAACGTTACCCGCGAAGATATGATCAAAGCCGGCTACTCGCCCAGCGTAAGGTTATTCGAAGCCGCCGCCTGTGGCGTACCTATTATTTCAGATTACTGGGACGGCATCGGCAGCATCTTTGAGATTGGGAAAGAGATCCTCATCGCCCGCTCTTCTTCGGAAGTTGCAGAATATTTCCGAAACATTTCAGAAGAAGAAAGAAAAGCAATCGGCGAAAACGCGCGGCAAAAAGTGCTGAAAAAGCATACTGCAAGAGCGCGTGCAAAAGAATTGGAGAATTATGTTCGGGAAGTGATGCAGCCTTCCGAAAAAGTATAAAATCAAAAGAAAATTATGTCCACCGAAACAGAAGTAAAAGATTTAGCACCCTGGTTTCACAATATTCATTTACCTGACGGCACGCAAACCGCGCCTGATCATTTTTTGGGTGATTTCCCGGCCTTTAAGTGGAACAACATTAAAGATTCCATTCCAGAGGACCTGAGCGGCTGGAAAGTGCTGGATATTGGCTGTAACGCCGGATTTTATTCCATTGAACTGGCAAAACGCGGCGCAGATGTCCTCGGAATTGATCTGGACGAACATTACCTGAAACAGGCGCGTTGGACGGCTGAAAAATTCGGACTTGATGATAAAGTTCGGTTCAAGCAGATGCAGGTTTACGATCTGGCACATTCCGAAGAACAGTTCGACCTGGTTTGGTTCATGGGTGTTTTCTATCACCTGCGCTATCCTATGCTTGCGATGGACATACTCACTCAAAAAGTGAAAAAAATGATGGTTTTCCAAACGCTCTCACTTCCGGGAAAAGAGGAAATGGACATTCCCGAAGATGTGGAATTCCACCGCCGCGAGATCATGAAGAACGATGCATGGCCAAAAATGGCATTTATAGAGAACAAGTTAGCCGGCGATCCTACCAACTGGTGGGCACCAAACCATCAGGGTATTCTTTCCATGCTTCGCAGTTGCGGATTTAAGGTAAATGCGATGCCCGAAGATGAAACTTACGTAGCCGAAAAAGATGCTTCCCTGCACTCGAGCCTGGACACCTGGAACTATTCGGAATATCTTTCGGCGGTTGGAAAAGACTGGAAGGAAGAGGCGAAGAAGAAGACGAAGAAATAATTTAACCTGAGAGGTTTCTTTTTAACCTCGTAGGTTTTAAGTGTTTTATCGTCCAAAAACCAAAAGACCTACAAGGTTGGAGAAACCTTGCAGGTCTTTTTTAATTTTCTTTTTAGACCTACGAGGTTTTGAAAACCTCGCAGGTCTGGATTAGGTCTCGACTGCGCTCGACCTGACAACCAGACTATCTCACCGGTTCTATTTCGAAGTTTTTCGGTGGCTTGGCACCTAATAGATTTTCTACAAAATAATCCCAGCGGCGGCGCATCATGTAGTAGCTGTCTTCGCCGTAACCGTGGCGGGCGTTGGGAAAAATGATCAAATCAAAATCTTTGTTTGCCTTTATAAGCGCGTCCACAACCAAATAAGTGTTGTAAGGCGGTACGTTATCATCGAGTCCGCCGTGGGCCAGCAGGAGTTTCCCCTGCAGGTTCTCAGCGAAATTCTGGTTGGCCTGCTGTTTATAATTGTCACCGTCTTCGGTAGGTGTTAAAAGGCCGATGTAACGCTCGCCCCAATCATCTTCGTAGTTCCTGTTGTCATGGTTCCCTGATTCTGAAATTCCCACTTTGTAGAACTCAGGATACTTGAACATGGCGGCTGCTGCTGCAAACCCGCCTCCCGAGTGGCCCCAGATTCCCACGCGGTCGAGGTCCATATAAGCCCGTTCTGAGGCCAGTTCTTTAATGCCGGCCATCTGGTCTTCAAGAGTATTTCCGGAGATGTCGCCGTAACAGGCATCGTGGAATGCCTTTGAACGTCCCGGGTTACAGGTGCCGTCAATCACCACGACAATGAATCCTAATTCGGCTAAAGCCTGGTGGTCGCTGCGCGATGGATAAAAAGAGCGTGGCCCTACTCCCCCGCCCTGAGGGCCTGGATAAACATAGTTTACTATCGGGTATTTTTTTGATTCGTCTAAAGTAGTTGGAGTGAAAAGCAAGCCGTGAAGGTCCCAACGCCCGTTGGCCGATTTTACCGTGATGTGTTCGGGAGCCTGCCAGCCCATAGCTTGAAGTCGGGTAATATCTGCCTCCTCTAAAGTGGCAATTTTTTTGCCTTTTTTGTTGCGTAGAACGGTAACCGAAGGCGTTGAAGGGGTCGAATAGCTGTCCACAAAGTAGTTTCCTTCAGGAGAAAGCGAAATATCGTGATTGGCATTTTCCGGAGAAAGAAGCTTCAGGTTCTTCCCGCTAAAGTCGATCCTGTACAGGTTTGAAAAATATACATCCTGGCCTTCTTCTCTTCCCTGTGCCTCAAAATACAGCACCCTGTCCTTCTCGTCCACCTTCAGCAGTTGTGTCACCACGAAATCGCCTTTGGTGATCTGGTTCTTTAATTTTCCGGTTTTGAGGTCGTATAAATAAAGGTGCCCCCATCCGTCTTTTTCAGAATACCAGATGATCTCGTCACTCTCGGGCAAATATTTCCAGTTGATGCTGCCCTGACCAGATTCGTATTGCGTAGGCACACTTTCCTCAAAGATCTCACGTACCTCGCCTGTTTCAGCATCGGCGATGCGAAGCTTTTCAACTTTATGATCTCTCGAAGTGGAAACAAAAGCCAGTTTGGTCGCATCATCATTCCAGTAATTGTCGTCAAAATTTCCCGAGCACGAAATGTCATCACACAAAGTGCCACGTCTTGGATCTGCCGGTACATCAAGGCGAGTAACTTTTTGATCATCAACATTGATGATCACACGCTCGATCTGGATCACTTTTTCATCTCCGGGAATGGGATACTTCCACTGTTGCAGGTTTGGCTCACCTGTCTTGGTTTCAACGAGGTACATGTCGCTCACATGCCGCTGATCCTGCTGAAAAGTCGCAATCTTTTTGGAGTCGGGTGACCATAAGATGATCGGGCGGTCACTTTTTCTCCAGCCGGCGTTATCTGTCGCATAGCCGTAGTTTTCCACTCCGTCTGTGGTTAACTGCACTTCTTCTCCGGTTTCGAGATTTCGCATCCACAGATTCCAGTCGCGAATGAACGCCACTTTTTTGTTATCGGGAGAAAGAACCTCGTCTCGTGAAACTTCGGGAGTAATTTCTTCAGAAACTGAAGCCTTCTCAAAAAGCTCATTTTTGGAACCCGCCGTAGTTCTCTTTCCGTTTTCTGCGTTGATAAGCACATATTCAGTCCCTTCTGCAGTAGAGATCCTGTACCAGAAATGGCTATCATCCAGCCATTGCGGCCGCACATTGGCATTGTCGACCAATGGATAGGTGTTAAAACTAAGGAACTTCACCGCATGTTCATAGTCGGCGGCGGTTACTTCTTTAGGGGAATAACCTTGTGCCAGCAGGCTGCTTCCGAAGCAACAAACGAGCAAAAGGAACAACAAATTTTTTTTCATTTTTCAATCTTTAAGTGTAGAAGATGGCACAAGATAAACATTTCGGCCGTTTTTTAAGAATGTGAGCCCTGCTCGCAGCTTTTAAGAGAAGAATTACTATATTCATTTCAAACCAAAATTCTTTTGATGGCTTTACTGTTCATTTACGCCTTCATTTCGATTTTCTTTTCCTTTTTATGTTCCATTTTGGAGGCAGCTTTTTTAAGTTTTACCCCCTCCTACATTAAAATGAAACTCAAAAAGGGGAAAAACTATGCCCATACCCTGGCAAATTTTAAACAGGATGTAGACACGCCGCTTATTGCCATTCTCACCATTAACACAGTGGCTCATACCGTGGGCGCCATTCTCGTGGGGGTGCAAGCCGAAAGGATCTTTGGAGACGGGGACAATGTAGTGGGAATTGTCTCGGCCCTCATGACTGTCGCAATACTTGTTCTTTCTGAAATTATTCCCAAAACCCTGGGCGCCACCTACTGGAAAAATTTGGGTCGCTTTACCGCAAGAACCCTGCAATTGTTCGTCTTTCCGCTGAAGTATACCGGCATTCTTTGGCTAATGAAACTCACCACCCGCCTTATCGGCAAATCTGCGCACGTGAGCAGCATGAGCCGCGAAGAATTCATTGCAATTACCGATGTGGCCGAGGAAGAAGGCGTTTTTGAAGGCAAGGAAACAACGGTGATCAAGAATATGCTGGTTTTCCAGAAGGTTTCGGCCAAAGACGTGATGACGCCTTTTACGGTGGTAATTTCCGAAGATGAGGAGACCAGTATTAGGGAGTTTCATTTAAAAAACCGAAATCTCATCTTTTCGAGGATCCCGGTTTATCAAAAAAGGGCCGACAATGTTACCGGTTTTGTGCTCAAAGATGATGTCCTGGAGGAAATCGTCAATGAAAGAGGGCACGAACCTCTAAAGACCCTAAAGAGGAAAATACATATCACTTCTGAAGACACCCCAATTCCCGAACTTTTCGATAAATTCATCGAGCAGCGTAACCACCTTGCCATGGTCGCCGATCAATATGGAAACACCATAGGTCTTGTCACCATGGAAGATATTATTGAGACCCTTTTAGGCCTGGAGATCATGGACGAAAGTGACAGTACAGAAGATATGCAGGTGCTCGCCCGCAAAAACTGGAAGAAGAGAGCCGAGAAGTTCGGGCTGCTTAATAAAGAAGACAATGAATAAAGCCATTTTTGAGACGCCATTAGGAATTGCCATTCTCGAGGGTGATGAAAAGGGAATTTCCCGGCTGAGCATACTCGAGGAGCAGAATGAAATCTCTTCGGAAATACCCGCGGTTCTTTCTGAAGCCGTAGCACAGCTACAGGAGTATTTCTCCGGAAAAAGGCAGGTATTTGAGCTGAAGTTGAATCCAAAAGGAACCGAATTTCAGAAGCAGGTGTGGCAGCTGCTGCAGGAAATACCGTACGGGAGCAGCTGTTCATATATGGACCTGGCAAAATCTTACGGCGATCCAAAAGCTATTCGTGCCATAGCATCGGCTAACGGGAAAAACCCGTTGTGGATCCTGGTGCCGTGTCACCGGGTGATTGGCAGTGACGGCTCCCTCACAGGTTACGCGGGCGGTCTATGGCGCAAGAAATGGCTGCTGGAGCACGAACAGCCGGTGAAACAACAAACTTTATTCAGCTAAAATGCAAGGTCTCAAAAAAGCCATTTTTGGCACTCTTCTTTTCCTGGCCCTTCTGGTCGCACTCATCTACATTTTTGATTTTGACTACATTTTCAAAGGCATCAGCAGCATGTATTTTACCGGCCATACCACGGCCTACATCGAAGACTATAAAGAATTCCCAAACCGCGTGATAGAAGGTCCTGCAAAACCGCAGCCCTGGCCACTGCACGAAGACTATAACAGCGTTAAGGCCACCCGCCGGCTGAAGAAGGAGAACCGCAAAATGGGGACGGTGGCTTTTTTGATCATCAAACATGACAGCATCTGGTATGAGCATTATGCTGAAGGCTACGGAAAAAATTCCCGCACGAATTCTTTTTCCATGGCCAAAAGTGTGGTCGCAGCAATGCTTGGAAAAGCCATTTTTGAAGGGAAAATAAAGAGCCTCGACCAACCGGTAGCCGATTTCTTTCCGCAGTTTGATCCCGCACTGACGGTGGGCGATTTGGCATCCATGGCATCGGGCCTCAATTGGGACGAGAGCTATTATAACCCTTTTTCCATGACTATACGGGCTTATCTCGACGACGAGCTGCGGGAGCAGATCCTGTCGCTCAAAGTTGTGGAAGAGCCCGGGCAGGAGTTCAAATACCTCAGCGGAAATATTGAGCTGTTGGGAATGGTGCTCGAGAAAGCCACGGGAATGACACTTTCAGATTACTTAAGTGAAAGTTTCTGGAAACCCATGGGCATGAGAGAAAATGCGCTTTGGCAGCTCGACAGCGAGGAAAACGGCATTGAAAAAGCTTACTGCTGCATTGCCTCTAATGCCAGGGATTTTTCAAAGTTTGGGAAGCTGTACAAAGACTTCGGAAAATGGAATGGCAGGCAGCTACTGGATTCGGCTTTTGTGTCCAAATCTATTCGGCCGCGCTTTGAGGCCTCGCCTCATTACGGCTACGGAATATGGCTCACAAAATTCCGTGGGAAAGATGTATTCTACCTCCGCGGAATTTTAGGTCAGTATGTAATTGTCATTCCTGAAGATGACCTCATCATCACCAGGCTGGGTGAAAAGGCCGGCGAGACGCCCGAAGGCGAAGAACATTCGAATGATCTTTTTGTTTATCTTGAGGAGGTGTATAAAATGCTTCAGAAATGATCAAAAAAATAGCGCTGCGCAACCTCCTGTTCCTCGATATTGAAACAGTACCCGAAAATGCCTCTTTTGATGAGCTTTCCGAAGAAAAGAAAAAGCTGTGGGAGCTTAAGACACAGTACCAACGCAAGGAGGAGCATACCCCCGAAGAATTTTATGAAAGGGCCGGGATATGGGCAGAGTTTGGTAAGATCATCTGCATTTCTGTAGGTTACTTTGCATTCAAAGGGGAAAACCGCAGCTTTAGAATGAAAAGTTTTCACGGGCCCGAAAAACAGGTGCTTCTTGATTTTAAAACGCTGCTGGAAGGTCACTTTGGGAAACCACAGCACCTGCTGTGCGCCCACAACGGGAAAGAATTCGATTTCCCATACATCGCGCGTAGAATGCTGATCCACGAGCTGGAGCTGCCCAATAAACTCAACCTCTTCGGGAAAAAGCCTTGGGAAGTGCCGCACCTGGATACTCTCGAACTGTGGAAATTTGGCGATTACAAACATTACACTTCTTTGCGCCTGCTTTGCAATGTTTTGAACATTCCTTCTCCAAAAGATGATATTGAAGGCTCTGAGGTGAGAAGTGTCTTCTATGAACACGATGACCTTCCCAGGATTGTCTCTTATTGCGAAAAAGACGTACTGGCCATCGCGCAGGTAGTGCTGAAACTACGACAGGAGCCACTCCTGCAGGAAGAAGAGATCTGTTTGATTTAACATATAATTCTAAAATCCTTATAATCAAATGTTATAACTGCAGCAGCTCCTTATTAAATTCTTATATTTAGAAATCATCAGGCTTCAAAAATGCAATTTTAAGGCAGCTTTTGAAGGCTTTGATCAACCGCAACATTAACCAAAAAAACCAGTTATGTATTTATACGTAGAACAATGGAATGTCACTCAACCATGGATGGATCTTTCCAAAGAGGAAAGACGCGACTACATGAACAAAGTAGAAGGAGCCATCAAGGATATGGAAGCTGCCGGGGTGGAAAACCTGGGATGGGGCCTCAATGATGAACATACCCCTTATAGAAGTGATTACCGTTACATGGCTATTTGGAAGATCCCGTCGCTGGAGATGGTCGAAAAATTTGAAAAAGGAATTGAGGAAGCTCACTGGCATAAGTATTTCAACCAGGTAAATTCCAGAGGAAAAATTGTTCCTTTAAAAGATGCGATTGACTTCCTTGTCAATCTAGAAGAGCATTCAACCTCTATATTGGAATAAATTTCTGAACAATAAAAAAACCTACAAGGGAGACCTTGCAGGTTTGAGATCTAAAGGCTGCTCAAAAAAGGCATTTTTGAGCAGCCTTATTTTTGGAGTCAAATCCCGGGTTCAGAGGCTCCTCCACTAATATTTCAGAGACAATTAGATATCAAAAAACCCGGAAATTTTCCGGGTTTTTATTGGCTTATGAGGCGGAATTATTCTTTAATGAACTTTTTCACTATCTCTTTTTGACCGTCGTTAAACCTGATGACATAATTGCCGGTGATTAAGCTAGCAACATTTATCCCGTTACTAACTTTCCCGCTGGCTACTTCAAGACCAACAGAATTAAAGATTTTGTAGTCAAGTTCTCTATTGTCCGGTACAGAAACATTTAGACGGTTTCCATTTACCACCGGGTTTGGATATAGACTCACATCAAATACATTTGGCTCATTACCCATCTGTTTCGCATTCCGTTGTGCAGAACCTGTGCTTGCTATTGCAGCATTGGCCTGGCCTACAACAACCGTATAATCTTCAACTTCTCCATATGAGAAGGTCTCACAGGCAGTTTGTGCCGAGTTATACTTCATGGAAACCCTCATTCTCGTGGCTCCTGCTGCTGCAGTAGTAGGAACTGTAAAACTTGCAGAAAGTGTACCGCTGCTGGAAGAAGAGCCGCTCACAACCAATTCAGAGGTCTCAAAAGTTCCGTTCTTATTGTAATCAATCCAAATTTTCCAGTATTCAGTATAAGAGGAACTGGCAAAACCGGTGCTTATGTAAATAGTGTTGGAACCGTAAGGTAGACTTGCACTCAGGGCCGTATAATCTCTATAGCCACCGTCGTTACCTGAAACATTGTTTACATTGTTCAGTTGAACCAAATCTATCCATTCATAATTCGAGTTACTACCCTTAGAACTACAATAAGTAACCGAGTTACTAGTAGTAGTCACCGAGATCGTACTTGATTTTGCGGAAACATTCCCCGCATCATCTTTAGCTTTCACATAGAAACTGTAGGTAGTTGAAGCAGAAAGACCAGTCACAGTATAACTTGTAGCGCTAACTGAAGTAAGGAAGCTACCATTTTTGTAGATGTCATATCCTGTTACTCCAACATTATCTGTAGAAGCATTCCAGGAAAGCGAAGTCGAGCTTTGAGTAGTTCCACTTGCGGTTAGATTAGCCGGTGCAGAAGGCGCCTGAGTATCGGCGGTGCCTGCTCCAATATTTACAGTATAATCTTCAACTTCTCCATAGGAAAAAGCTTCACAAGGTGTTGGTATTCCGTTATATTTCATGGAAACTCTCATACGGGTTGCTCCATCTTTAGCCGAAGTAGGTACCGTAAAAGAACCTGAAACCGGAGTGGTTTTAGAAGCAGCTTTGCTCCATACCAATTCTCCTGAATCTCCAAAATCTCCATTCTGGTTATAATCGATCCAAACTGCATATCCTTCGCTGTAAACAGTTCCTGTCCAGGTTGGGGTCACGGTAATCGTAGCTGAACTTCCTTTAGAAAGATTAGCAGAAACAGAAGTAAAGTCGCTATATCCGTTTCCTCCCGAAGAAGATTTGTCTATGCTTTCTAACTGAACGCGGCCGATATACTCATCTGAAACACTATTCCCTTTCGAAGTACAGTAAGCGATTTCTCCATAAGGAGATCCTACTCCAACTGCATAAAATGCATTGGTTGTCGCAATTTCTTCCGCAGAGCCTGCTCCATAAAGATCTGCAGCGGCCTGGATTCCGTAGGTTCTTGCATTAGCATAGGTAGCATTTGCCGACAAATAAACGTTTTCCAAACGGTAAGCGATTTTAGCCGCTTTGTCAATGCTTATACCCGATACATTGTAAGAGTTCCCGAGGTCGTTGGTTCCGGTTTTTCCGACAGCAAGGATATAGAACCAGTGGTTTAAAACTCCACTGTTGGTGTGAACTCCACAGTAGTCATTCTGGTCTGTCGGACTACAACTTGGGTTAACCCAGTAGGTACCTCCATAGGTATCGGGTTGTCCTTCAGACTTTGGATCGCTCATTGATCTCAAAGCAGCATGGCCGGATCGTCTTTCTATATCTTCCCCGATGAGCCAGGTGGATTTTGATGGAGCCGCGTAATACTCAACACAAGCTCCCCAAATGTCCGAGAAAGCTTCATTCATGGCACCAGATTCTTTTTGGTAAACCAGGTTTGCTGATGTCTCACAAACCGCATGACCAATTTCGTGGGCCGCAACATCAATAGAGGTAAGTGCGTCAAAATAAGTTCCGCTACCATCACCATAGGTCATGACGCTACCATTCCAATACGCGTTGTCATAGTTCACATCAAAATGAACATAACTCTTTATCGCGGCACCCTGGTTGTCATAGCTATTCCGGTTGTGTACGCTTGCCCAGTAATCAAAGGTTTTTTCGGCACCCCAATGTGCATCAAGGGCGGCGTTATCTTTAGTTGAATTGTCAAATTCGGCTGCGGTCCAGTTATTGTCATTATCTGTGAAGTTAACAGCGTTGTTATAGTTGGTACCTGTATTCATATCATAGGTCTGAACACCGTTTGCACGCGTAACATCAGAGAGGATATAAGAGGAACCGCTTGAAGATGTCTGAATGGTTTGGGAACCGCTGTAACGGGTTGCGGCATTTCCGGTAGCAAACAATGCTGCTGCCTCCCTTGTTGATTTTGACTCATTTGAAGCACTTGAGTGGCTGTATTTCCCTAGGTGCTTAATGGTAGCATCATAAAGCAAGACTCTACCATTTTGTGCATCTATATAAATATCTCCACGACTTACGGGATTTGTTGCATAGATGTCGAATTTGTATGCCAGGCGCACTTCTTCTTTGAAACTCTTCTCATTAACTGCTTCAAATTTCCCTGTTGGCAATAAGACTAAGTCGCCTTCAGGTTTTTCATAGCCAATTTTAGAAGCACTTGCCGGGTCTTCCCATAAATAGGATTTTGCACCAATATGCTGCACCGCCTTTCTAAAAGCGACCGCGCCAGAGAATTTTGGGGTAACATCTATTCCTTCGATGTTGTAATATTCCCCGCTCATAGACTGCAGCAGGTCACCTTCTGAATGAATGGTGTAGGTTGCGAATTCCACTTTTACACCATCGTAAAACATTTGGTACTTGTCATGTTTATAACCGGCGTTGTCCCTTTCAGATTTGATTCTTGAAAAGTTTACCCGATCACTAACCTTCAACTGTTCCTTGAACAGCTTTCGATGATCGCTGGCGTTGTAACTCGAATTTTCTTTGAAAACGATAAGAGTTGGTTTACCATTTTCATCATTGATCCTTTTTTTCACGTCCTTTTCAGAATCCTGCGCATTTGCTTGAAACGTTAAAAGGCTTAATCCCGCGATAAACACGGAATTAAAGAGTAGTTTTTTCTTCACTTTTGTAGGTTTTTGTTGGGGTTTAGGCGTCACAAAGTATGGAAATTAATTAGAGTTGCTAAATATTTAACACTTTTCATCGGGTTTTGTATACCTTTCGTCGATTAAAAATGAAGCAATCACAAGGCACAAAAAAGGGGTGTAGCACGCTACACCCCTGTCATAGATCCCACTTTGAAACAGCCGGAATTTTTTTATTTATGAAAAACTTTACAGCTGCATTTCGGGAATATCGCCTTCGACGATAAGAGTTCCCTCTGTAGCTTTTCTGATTTCCTCCACACTAACTCCCGGGGCTCTTTCAAGCAGTTTAAAACCCTTTTCGGTTACTTCTATTACCGCGAGATTAGTTACTATCTTCGTTACACAACCCACGCCCGTGAGTGGCAGCGTACACCTTTTCAAAAGTTTAGATTCGCCTGCACGGTTGGTGTGCATCATCGCCACAATAATATTTTCGGCACTGGCAACAAGATCCATGGCGCCACCCATTCCTTTCACCATTTTCCCCGGAATTTTCCAGTTTGCGATATCACCATTTTCTGCTACTTCCATAGCACCAAGGATTGTCAGGTCTACGTGCTGCCCGCGAATCATTCCGAAGCTCATGGCAGAGTCGAAAAAACTGGCTCCGGGTAGGGCCGTAATAGTTTGCTTTCCTGCGTTGATCAAGATCGGCATCCTCTTCACCTTCGAAGGGAAAGGGTCCCATGCCCAGGATGCCGTTCTCGCTCTGGAATTCTACCTGTATATCGTCACGTACAAAGTTGGCCACCAAGGTAGGAATTCCAATCCCTAGATTGACGTAGTAGCCGTCTTTTACTTCTTTAGCGATTCGTTTTGCTATTCCGTTTTTGTCAAGCATGATCTATTGTTTTTGTCTAATGGTTCTTTGTTCAATTCTTTTCTCGTAATTCTTACCCTGGAAGATGCGCTGCACAAAAATTCCCGGAATATGGATCTGGTTTGGATCCAATTCTCCTGGTTTTACGAGCTCTTCCACCTCAACAACTGTAACTGTTGCCGCCCCACACATCAAAGGATTGAAGTTTCGGGCTGTGCCTTTAAAAATGAGGTTTCCGGCCTCGTCTCCTTTCCAGGCTTTGACAAAAGCGAAATCAGCTTTGTAGGCTTCCTCCAAAACGTAGTGTTTGCCGTTAAATTCGCGGGTTTCTTTTCCTTCAGCTACTTCAGTACCATAACCGGCAGGCGTGAAAATAGCTGGAAATCCCTGCTGAGCCGCCTGGCATTTTGCCGCCAAAGTTCCCTGTGGCGTAAGTTCCACTTCGAGTTCCCCGCTGAGCATTTGGCGCTCAAATTCGGCATTCTCCCCCACGTAAGAGGAGATCATTTTATCGATTTGTTTCTTCTGAAGAAGTTGACCGAGGCCGAAGTCATCGACCCCGGCATTATTTGAAATACAGGTAAGATTCTTGAGGTTCAGACGAACCAGTTCAGAAATGGCATTTTCGGGAATTCCGCATAATCCAAAGCCGCCGAGCATGAAGGTCATGCCGTCATGAACTCCTTCAAGGGCTTCAGAAACGCTCCCTACAGTTTTCTTGATCATTGTGAGTTGTTTTATTCCGAAAAATACGAAAATAAAGTGCCTGTCACAATGGTTTTAGAATTCCTGCTAAGAATCCGGCAATAAACCTGCTAATTTTTAGAAATCCAGCTCATCGGGTAGATCCACCCCTTCTTCGGCACCATTTCTTCCGTAGGTGTCACAATCTATGGCAATGGAAAGATCTTTAGGCTTTTCAAAGTCTCCCTTGGAAATGTTCAAATCCTTATCTGCATAAACCTTCTTCATATACATACCCCAAATAGGTAAAGCCATTGTAGCTCCCTGCCCGTAGGCAATACCGGGAAAATGTACCGCACGGTCATCTGCTCCAACCCACACTCCGGTCACGAGGTTTGGCACCATACCCATGAACCAACCGTCACTCTGGTTTTGAGTGGTACCTGTCTTACCTGCAATAGGATTGTCGAAATTGTATGGATAACCGGTCACTGCACGCTCATATAATTCTGAACCTTTTGCCCAGGTGCCCCGCAACCGTTGTCCCGAACCGAACCTGGTCACCCCTTCCATAAGATTTACCGTTACATAAGCAGCTTCTTTGCTCAAAACATCACGAGTCTCAGGCACATGCTGGTACAGAATGGTTCCATTCTTATCTTCAATCCTTGTTACGATCACCGGCTTCACGTAAACACCCTCATTCACAAAAGCGCTGTAAGCTGAAACCATCTCGAAAACGCTGAGATCGGCTGTACCTAAAGCAATTGAAGGTACCGATGGGATATTCTCTGTATCTATTCCAAGTTTGCCAACAAGATCAATTACCGGCTCCGGTCCTACGCGGTCGATCAACCTGGCAGTTACGGTGTTTATCGATTCTGCAAGTCCTTCTTTTAAAGTAACCATTCCCGAATAAACATCGCTACCGCTACCGCTGTTTGCGGGTGTCCAGTCTTTCATGTTCCCGTGTTTTCCGGCTTCAATAGTATACAAGCTTTTTGGAAGCGTATCACAAGGCGAAAGGTGCAGCTGGTCGATAGCTGTCGCATAGACGAAAGGTTTAAAGGTAGAACCTACCTGTCTTTTTCCCTGTTTTACGTGGTCATACTTAAAGTGTTTGAAGTCAATACCACCAACCCAGGCTTTTACTTCTCCTGTTTGTGGGGTCATGGACATCATGCCCGACTGCAAAAATGATTTATAGTAAATAATAGAATCCCGCGGCGTCATCAAAGTATCTTTCACCCCATTCCAGGTAAAAACTTCCATTTCTGTCTTTTCACCAAAAGATTCGATTATTTCCTTATCAGATTTTCCCTGATTTTTCAGAATCCTCCATCGCTCACTGCGGTGCATTGCATTTTTGATAAGATCATTTACCTCATCCTGATCGATATCTCTAAAAGGTGCAGTTTTGTTATACTTATTCTGCCTGTCGAATTCCTTCTGAAGATTGGCAATATGTTTAGCCACAGCTTCTTCTGCATATTCCTGCATACGGGCATCGATGCTGGTGTAGACTTTAAGTCCGTCGCGGTAAATATTGTAGCTGGTGCCGTCCGGTTTAGGATTTTTCCTGATCCAATCCTGAAGAAAACCCTGAAGATAAGCTCTAAAATAAGTGGCTATCCCCTCGTCGTGCCCCTGCGGTGAGAAATCAATCTTCATGGGCAGTTGCTGCAGGGAATCTTTTTCGGCTTCGGTAATATAGTCGTTTACCTCCATCTGGCTTAGCACCACATTTCGGCGTGCGAGCGCATTATCCCTGAACTTCTCCTTGTTAGGATTGTATAAAATGGGATTTTTGAGCATGGCTACCAGCACGGCAGCTTCCTCAACTTTAAGGTCTTTGGGTTCTTTATCAAAATAGATCTTGGCCGCAGATCGCACCCCAACTGCCTGGTACAGGAAGTCGTATTTATTGAGGTACATGGTGATGATCTCCTCCTTGGTGTATTGTCGCTCCAATCGCGTAGCAATAATCCATTCCTTAACCTTCTGAATTCCCCTGGCAAAAGGGTTGCGGGAAACATCTTCGGTAAAAAGCAGTTTTGCGAGCTGTTGGGTGATCGTACTTGCTCCTCCCCTTTTTCCAAGGAAAACTGCCGCACGAACTGTCCCACGCGCGTCGATACCCGCATGTTCAAAATAGCGTTCATCCTCTGTAGCCACCAAAGCCTGCACCAGGTGTTGTGGCAGGTCATCATATTTTACAGGGGTGCGGTTTTCGTTGTAGTATTTCCCAAGCGTCTCCCCGTCTGAGGAGAAAATCTCGGTGGCCAAATTGGTCTCCGGGTTTTCAAGTTCCTCGAAAGTAGGCATGCTGCCAAAAACGCCCCAGCCCGCCAGGAGGAATAAAAGTACAATCGCCGAAATACCTATCGCGAAAAGGCTCCAGAACCAGGTTTTGTAGCGGCCGTATTTTCGTCCTTTTTTCGGCCTCTTGTTTTCTTTTTTCAGATGTCTTAGCCATGGGCTATCTAATTATTTTCAGGTTTTTCAATTCTAAAACCAACTTCTGTGATGCCCTCAAGGCTCTTGATTCCCGAAACACTATCCCTCTTTCGCATCGCCTGTTGAAGGGTCACTGCATATTCGCCTGCTTCGGAAAAACGGAAATTCTCCTTATACCAAAGTTTGTTCTCTTTCACTTCACCAAAGCCTGTGCCAAGCCATTCTCCAGAAGGAGTGGTCATCTCGTACTGAAGTGTATCGCTAATCACTTTCCCGTTGGGATAATTGATCTCGGTGATCAAATAGAGATTACTGTACTTATAATTCGAATTGTTCCGTAGGTTTATAAACAGATTATATGGATTTATAGTATCTGGTGCCTGCATTTTAAAGGTCACCACAGAGTCGCGGGCCCATTCATTAGGCAAGGATTGGTAATCGTCATAGACCCTGTTCTTGTCGCAAGACAAAAGGGAGGCCAAACAGAATAAGGTGCAAAAAAGGGCTTTTTTACCCATTCCTTTGAGGTTTTCTCTTTTTGCGTTTGTTCTTTCTCTTTTTCTTGCCAGATCCTTTATTGTCAAAACGGGTAAGACTATCCTGCCCCACCACGTTGTTAAAGTCCGGTTTTTCCTCCAGTTCCACCTGTACCGCAAATTCTTCCAGGCTGTTTACAGGCTCTTTTTTAGAATTTGCCTTGATGATCTTATTTGCCTGCTCTGCGGTGAGCGTATGCCAGTTGCTCCAGTCACCTTCATAAGCATACCACAACAAACCTTTAAAAATGTCAATTTTTTGACATACCGCGGTGCCCTTCTTGGTATACAGCTTCACTTCAGATCTTGGAAAATCTTTTAAAGCGTCAAGATAAGTATCAAGTTCATAATTAAGGCAGCATTTTAATTTTCCACATTGACCAGCCAATTTCTGCGGATTAAGAGAGAGCTGCTGGTATCTTGCTGCGGAAGTATTTACGCTTCTAAAGTCGGTAAGCCAGGTTGAACAGCAAAGTTCCCTTCCGCAGGAACCAATCCCGCCTAAACGCGAGGCTTCCTGCCTGAAGCCTATCTGCCTCATCTCTATCCTGGTATTGAATTCTCTGGCAAATTCCTTTATTAACTGCCTGAAGTCTACTCTTTCTTCGGCCGTGTAGTAAAAAGTCGCTTTTGAAGCATCTCCCTGGAATTCTATGTCACTAATCTTCATTTGAAGATTAAGTCTTATCGCGATCTCACGGGCACGAGGTTTCATCTTTTCCTCTTTCTCCCGCGCCTCCTGCCAAATGTCGATATCGCGCTGGGAAGCTTTGCGGTAGATCTTCATGACCTCACTGCTGTCCGGCCTCACCTTTTTCTTCTTCATTTGCACGCGAACAAGCTCCCCGGTAAGGGCAACTACACCCACGTCATGACCCGGTGCAGCCTCTGTGGCTACTACGTCTCCAATGCTTAAGCTTAAATTTTCTGTATTTTTATAAAAGTGTTTGCGGCCGTTCTTGAACCGCACTTCTACAAAATTGTAAGGCTCCATTCCCTGCGGAAGGCTCATATTTGATAACCAGTCGAAAACCGAAAGTTTGTTACAACCGTCTGTCCCGCAGGTTCCGTTATTTTTACATCCTTTTGGCTGCCCGTCTTTACCGGTAGCACAACTACTACATCCCATAATCTATATATATTGAAATCCTGAAGCTGCTCGTAAGCTTCGGATTGAAAAAATTAATAAAACTATTGAGGTAAATATACCATTATTTATGGAACGCCTTGTTTACAAATGAATTGTCAACGTTTGTAGGTAAGCACCTCAGAACGACCTTTTTTAAAGATCTTGTTGGAATTTCCTTTGCCCTTTCGCAACGCCTTTTGCTCCTCATAAGGCAAAGCGGCAATCTCTTTACAATCGCTCGAGCAGCAATTTTCCATTTTGGCAGCACATTCCTCGCATTGTATAAACAAAAGATGACAAGCCTCATTGGCACAATTCACATGTGTGTCACAAGGTTTTCCACATTGATGACAGTTTGAAATTACCTCTTCACTAATGCGTTCTCCCCTTCTATGGTCAAAAACGAAATTTTTGCCCAAAAATTTATTCTCCAGCCTAAGATTTTCTACCTGTCTCGCATATTCAATGATCCCGCCTTCCAGTTGAAAAACCTTTTTAAAGCCTTTATGCTTGTAGTAAGCGCTTGCCTTCTCACAGCGAATTCCACCGGTACAATACATTACAAGATTTTTGTCCTCCTTGTGATCCTGAATGTCTTTTTCAATAATATCAAGGCTATCTCTAAAGGTGTCAACATCTGGAGTCATAGCGCCTTTAAAATGCCCGATCTCACTTTCATAGTGGTTTCGCATGTCCACCAGAATGGTGTTGGGATCATCAAGTAATTCATTGAACTTTTGAGCATCCACATGCACGCCTTTGTTGGTGACATCAAAAGTATCATCGTTGAGACCATCGGCAAGGATCTTATCTCTCACTTTTACCTTCAGTTTCAGGAAAGATTTAAGGTCATGCTCAATGGCGATATTCAGGCGAACATCCTTCAGAAAATAGATTCCGTCGAGGAAATCTTTGAATTTATTGAAGTTCCTGGCAGGAACAGAAAGTTGGGCATTTATTCCTTCGTGAGCTACATAAATGCGGCCAAGAACTTCCATTTCGTCCCAGGCTATAAAAAGGTGATTTCGGAAAATTTCTGGATTCCCGATCTTTGCGTATTGATAGAAAGAGAGCGTAAGCCGGTCCTCCCCGGCCTCTTCAAGCAGAGCTTCCCTTTCTTTAGCGCTTAATTTATTGTACAGTTGCATGCTATACTAATGTTTTAAGGTTAAAGAATTTGCTGCAAAGATACAGGTTTAAATGAAAAAATGCCCCGATGGTCATCGAGGCATTTTTTTTCGAACGGCTAATTCGTTATTGATATTTTTTAATTTTCACTAAAAATAAAAATAACGTTAGCCACCGTCCACCCGGCAGCTGCAGCTCAAATTAACCACCGCAGAACTACCGGAAATACTTAAAATAATATTTCTTCTTAAAAATTTCATGTAGTAATGTGTTGCTTTACCTAATAGATGCGCAAAAGCAAAAAAGGTTGCGTATTAATTTTATGCACATATAAAAACTTATAGTATTTTAGCAGCAATATCACATAATTAGAAGTTGAAATAATGAGCAACGAGAAAGAAAAAGAAGCAAAATTAAAAGCCCTCAAACTCACTCTTGACAAGATGGATAAGACCTATGGAAAAGGCACCGTGATGAAGATGAGCGACCAGAGCGTAATGGATATCGACGCGATTTCCAGCGGTTCGCTTGGCCTTGACCTTGCACTGGGAGTTGGCGGTTACCCAAGAGGAAGAGTTATTGAAATATACGGTCCTGAATCTTCAGGAAAGACCACCCTTACATTACACGCAATTGCGGAAGCTCAAAAAGCCGGCGGAATCGCTGCTTTTATAGATGCCGAACATGCTTTCGACCGTTTTTACGCAGAAAAGCTGAACGTAGATCTAGAGAACCTTATCATTTCTCAACCCGACAACGGGGAGCAGGCGCTGGAGATAGCAGATAACCTGATTCGTTCGGGAGCTATCGACATTGTGGTGATCGACTCGGTTGCGGCACTTACCCCAAAGAGCGAGATCGAAGGGGAAATGGGAGATTCAAAAATGGGATTGCACGCGCGGCTTATGTCGCAAGCGCTTAGAAAGCTTACGGCTTCCATCAGCAAAACTCACTGTACCGTGATCTTCATCAACCAGTTGAGGGAGAAGATCGGGGTGATGTTTGGAAATCCTGAGACCACAACCGGTGGAAATGCTCTTAAATTCTATGCTTCGGTAAGGCTTGATATTAGAAGGTCTACGCAGATCAAAGACAGCAACAGCGAAGTACAGGGGAACAAGACCCGTGTGAAAGTTGTGAAAAACAAAGTTGCACCTCCATTTAAAACTGCCGAGTTCGACATCATGTACGGCGAAGGAGTTTCCAAGATTGGAGAGATCATCGATATAGGTGTTGATTACGAAATCATCAAGAAGAGCGGTTCCTGGTTTAGCTATGAAGACACAAAACTTGGACAGGGTCGTGATGCAGTAAAAATCCTGCTAAAAGACAATCCAGACCTCATGGATGAGCTTGAAACCAAGATCAAAGACGCGATAAAAGTCGCAAAAGCATAAGTTAAAAATCCCGAATCTTTCGGGATTTTTTCTTTTTCAGCGCAACCATTTCAAAGTTTTTGTATCTCATTTAAAAGAACCCTTTTTTGCCCTTTTAAAGAGATGAGGAAATTATTTTTCGCGTTTAGCCTACTATTTTTTTTTACCGGATGCAGCATAGATGAGGACCCGTCATCAAATGTGACCTTTGAACTGGTGCCTATAATTTCCACCAACCTACCCGATAAATTTATCGCAGGAGAAACTTACGACCTGCTGTTCACCTATAGCCTTCCCACCTCCTGTCACAAATACAAAGCCACCAGTGTAGAAGAGATTGATGGGGCCATTGTTATAGGTGTGATTTCTTACATTGACTCTAATGGAGTTTGCGCCCAAGTTGAAACCACCGGGGAAACCGGGATACGTATAGTTGCCGAAGAAGAAGATTTTTATATATTTAAGTTCTGGCAGGGCCGGGACGAACAGGGAGAAGATCAATTCCTTACAATTGAGATCCCCGTAGAATCAAACAGCAGCTAAAACAGAACTATTGAGCATCAAACAACTCATTCAAAAATGTAAAAAACAGGATATAAAGGCCCAGGAAATGCTTTACCGGCTTTATGCCCACAAACTTTTCCCGGTATGTCTAAAATATTCTGCGAATTACCAGCAGGCCGAGGATAACCTGCAGGATGCATTTTTGATGATATTTAAAAAGATCGCTCAATACAAGGACAAAGGTTCTTTTGAAGGATGGATGAAAAGGATCACGATCAACGTTGCCCTTCAAAAGTACCGCAAACAAACAGTTTTTGAAATAATTAGAGAAGACCATCTTAAGGAGCCTGAGCTGGAAATTGACGATGACGCGGTGCCGGTAGACTTTCTCCTGAAGATCATCCAGGAGTTGCCAGACAGATACCGGCAGGTATTTAACCTGTATGTGCTGGACGGTTTTTCACACAAAGAGATTGCAGAGATCATGAACATATCAACGGGAACATCAAAATCAAACCTGGCTAGAGCGCGAGTGATCCTCAAAGAAAAAATAGAAACCAGCCTGTTCAAATCTACCGCGCGGTCAATGTAATGAGAGAAAAGAAGTACATAGACAGAATATACCAGGAGAAATTCAAGGATTTTGAAGCCGCCCCCCGGGAGGAAGTCTGGAGATCTATATCAACAAAACTTCAGGAAGATAAAAGAAGGAGGACTCTCGTCACCCCATTTTGGTCACGTATGGCCGGCATTGCCGCAATTTTAACGCTCATTCTGCTCATTGGGGAATGGATCTTTCCCGTACAATCCAACCCGCAGGTGGTAGATCGCAATGAACAGGAAAGCTTCAAAAATGACTTTTTTGAGGCCTTCCCCGGGGAAGAGATTGCTTCGGAAGAAGCTGAACCAAATGACCTAAATCCCGATCCTGTTTCCAAAAAGTCTAAAAAGCAAAGACCTTCAGGCCTAAGAAAAACTTCAGAATTAACTTCGGGCAAAATAGTCACTTCACAAGAAGTCAAGGCTGCAGAAAAGAAAAATATTTCTTCTTCCGAAGTCGATATAAAACAACCTAAGAAACATCAACTCATCACCAAAAGATCCCTTTTTGACGAGCTGGCAAAACAGAAAAATGATGTTGCTGTTGCAACTTCCGAAGGAAATTTTGAGATTACCACTCACGCTGCGCCAATTTACTACGGCAACTTTGGGAAAGGCAGTTTTCTTGATCCCCAATTCAACAACAACAGCGGCCAGAGTGAGATCACTTACTCCTACGGGATCAATATAGCTTATGCCATTTCTGATAAATTCAAAATTCGGTCGGGAGTGAACAAGGTGAATATGAGCTACAACACCAACGGTGTTTCTTACACTGCCATTATTGGGCCTGTACCAATCAGCGGAATGGATGTAAAAGCAGTGAGTGAAAATATTGATATAAGCCAGTCCGCCGAACTTGGCGATGGCGCGAAAACAGCAAGAAGTTCGACAGAAAGAACGGTTGCCGGCAATTTGGTTGGAGGCAACCTAAACCAGGAAATGGGTTTTATAGAAGTGCCGGTTGAGCTGGAATATAATCTTATTGACAACCGGTTTGAGCTTAATGTAATTGGGGGTGCCAGCACGTTATTTCTTGACCAGAACAACATTTATGTGCAAACCGGAGACATTACCGCTACCGGGAAGGCTAACAACCTCAACCAGATTAGCTTTAGCACGAATATTGGACTGGGGCTGGACTACAACCTTTCAGATAAATTTAAGCTGAATTTTGAGCCCATGCTTAAGTACCAGCTTAACACGTTTAATTCTGTCTCTCCCGGAACACAACCCTACTACTTCGGAATTTATTCAGGATTTAGCTTCAAGTTCTAAAAATGCCCTTTTTGAAGCTCTTCCAGGATGAGCTCCCGGGTTTGTTCCCGTAATGCTCTTTTGTCATCCTGCGTTTTTCCTTTGGTGCACAGGAAGGGCTTCACTTTCACCCTCATTTGCCCGGGACTGCCTTTAGTAAACACGTATGGAAAGCGTTTCTTGTTGTCGTAAAAGATCATTGGCACGATAGGGATCTGGTGATCAATGGCCAGCCTGAAGGCGCCGTCTTTAAAGGTATCCAGCACCACATCAAGATCGTCTGGCACGCCACCTTCGGGAAAAATACAAATACTCGTCCCCGACTTTAGCCGCCGCTGTGCCCGATCAAAAACTTCTTTTCTACTTCTTTGATTTCCGCGGTCAACGAGGATACAGGTACGTTTATAAAAGTATCCAAAAATGGGAATTTTGACCAGCTCTTTTTTTCCGACGAAAACAAATGGATTCCGCAGTGTCACCAGCATCAACATGATATCGGCCATGGAGGTGTGATTGGCGACGATCATATAACTTTTGCCCTTTTCAAGCCGCTGTTCGCGCTTGATCTTTGGATAAAAGCCCATCCCGTAGAGGATAAAGGCCGCCCAAAACCGGGCAATCATAAAAAAATAGGGATAAAATCTGGTGCGCGAGGTTACAATCAGCAAAACCGGCAAAAAAAGGATGATTGGCACTGCCATGAGAATATAGAACCATATTCGCCACAAGAGGATGAGGAAGTGCCGCAAGAATCGCATATGGTACCAAAAATAGGGAATTGGATTGAAGGAATTCTCTAAAATGGATACCTTTGTGCAAAAATCAGAAAAAGCCCATGTCCAGAATACTTACAGGAATTCAAAGCACAGGAACACCACATTTGGGAAACATTTTAGGAGCGATCATCCCGGCAGTTGAAATGGCCAACGATCCAAAAAATGATTCCTTCCTTTTTATCGCCAACCTTCATACCCTCACGCAGATCAAAGACGCAAAGATCATGAAGGAGAATACACTTTCTACGGCTGCAACCTGGCTTGCCTTTGGACTGGACATTGAAAAATCTGTTTTTTACAGGCAAAGTGATATTCCACAGGTAGCTGAATTATCCTGGTATTTGAGCTGTTTTTTTCCATTTCAAAGGCTTACGCTCGCCCACTCTTTTAAAGACAAAGCAGACCGGCTTGAAGATGTGAACGCGGGGCTTTTTGAATATCCCATGCTCATGGCAGCAGATATCCTGCTTTATGATGCTGAGATTGTGCCGGTAGGAAAAGATCAACTTCAGCACCTGGAGATCACCCGCGATGTGGCTTCACGTTTTCACAATAAGATGGGCGAAACCTTTGTAATGCCCGAAGCTAAAGTCGCAGAAGAAACCATGTATGTACCGGGTACAGATGGTGCAAAAATGAGCAAATCTAAGGGCAACACGATAAATATCTTCCTTACTGATAAAAAACTGCGCAAGCAGATCATGGCAATTCAAACCGACAGTACTCCCCTTGAAGAGCCAAAAAACCCTGACACCTGTAATGTTTTCAACATTTTTAAATTGTTGGCTTCAAAAGAACAGGTGGCCGAAATGAGAAGCAATTACGAAGGTGGAAATTATGGTTACGGGCATGCCAAGCAGGCCCTTTATGAGCTGGTCGCTGAGAAGTTCAAAGTAGAAAGGGAGAAATACCATCACTACATGGAACATCCCGAGAAAATCGAAGCTGCACTTTCTGTAGGTGCCGAAAAAGCGAAAAAAACTGCCGATGTAGTCCTGAAAAGAGTTCGGGAGAAATTGGGTTATTAAACTGCTTCAAATAAGTTTACCGGGCAGAGGTCTTATGACGCCTTTAAGTTCCATGTTCAGCAAAAGTGTGGCTGCTTTAAAGGTGGGGATACTGCAATTAAGGGCGATCAAGTCAAGTTGTTCCTTTCCATTCTCCTTCAGAAAACCATAAAGTAGCTGTTCCTCTTCTTCGAGTTCTACAAAAAGCTGTTTCTGCACCGGTTTCGCCTCTTCCCTAAGCTGCCAGTTAAGCATGTAAACAAGATCTGCGGCAGAGGTAAGCACATGCGCCTGCTGCGACTTGAGGAGCATATTGCATCCCTTGCTTTGAGGATCTGACGGACGACCGGGTACAGCAAAAACTTCACGGTTGTAAGAATTGGCAATATCTGCTGTGACCAGAGATCCGCCTTTTTCGGCACTTTCGACAACCACGGTTGCTTCGCTGAGACCGGCAATAATACGGTTCCTCTTGAGGAAATTGTTACGGTCAAAAACGTCTGTACTCCAAAAATCCGAGAAAAAGCCTCCATTTTCCTCGATCTTCTTTACATATTTATGGTGAGCCTGTGGATAGATTTGGTTAAGCCCATGCGCCAGGCAGCCGATGGTTTGCAAACCGCGCTCCATTGCAGCTTTTTGAGCAGCAATATCTATCCCGTACGCGAAACCTGAAACAATGACGGGATCTAAAGGCGCCAGTTCTTCAATCAACTGTTCGCAAAATCGCGTTCCCTGTATTGTCGCCCTGCGGGTACCAACAATGCTGATGATCTTTTTTCGTTCCAGGTCAATATTCCCTCTCGAAAAGATTAGAATGGGACCATCGGGACAATGTTTCAGTTTTTCGGGATAATCATCGTCTTTATAGTAAAGGCACTGGATCTCGTTCTTGTTAATAAAATCCAGTTCTTTTTCGGCCGCCTGTAAATGTTCGGCATCAAAAAGACCTTGAAGTTTATGTGCACCCACCCCATCAATTTTTAATAATGCACTCTTTTTCTCCTTTAAGACAGCTTCAGCAGAACCCGCATAACGAATGAGTTTTTTAGCCGAAGCATCACCCAGGTTAGGGATGTGCTGCAGCGCCAAAACATATTGAAGATCAGCTGTTTTCATGGCTTGAAATAAGACTGAAAAGTAGTAGAAAATTTTGTTAATAAAATGTGCTCCTCCTGTTTTTTGACAGAAAAATTTATTCTACATTTGTTTCAATGGCAGTAGCAAATTACATACACGATCTCCTGTACCGGTATGAATGCGTGATCCTACCGGGTTTTGGAGCTTTCATTACGCAACAACATTCGGCTCGCATTCACCAGGCCACCAGTGAGTTCTATCCTCCAAAAAAGACGGTATCCTTTAACAGTCAACTGACCAAAAATGATGGTCTGTTGGCTAATCATATCGTAGAGGTAGAAAAGCTCTCTTACCAGGAAGCACTTGAAAAGCTGGATGTTTTTGTTAAGGACCTTGAGAATGTTCTCCATGAAAACCAAATGGTGAACTTCGAAAAAATCGGAACTTTCAAGCTAACCGAAGGAGATAAATTACAATTTGAACCTGCTGCGCAAACTAATTACATGAAAGCGGCTTTTGGACTTGCTCCTTTTGCCACTTCTGAAGTGCTTCGCGAAACCTACAAGAAACAGGCTATTGCCCTGGAAGAAAAAACAGCGGTTGCCTTTACACCTGAAAAACGATCTTCTTCTAACTGGCTGAAGTATGCGGCTGTGGGGATATTGGCTTTAGGCCTTAGCGGTGCTGCCGGAATGAACTTCTACAGCAACCAGGTTACCGAACACAATCTTGCTGAACAACAAAAAGCAGCATCACAGCTGGAAAGCCAAATTCAGCAGGCAACTTTTGTTATTGACAATCCACTTCCTGCTATTACGCTTAAAGTCTCGAAGCAAACCGGAAACTACCACGTGGTTGCAGGAGCCTTTAGATTGGAAGAAAACGCCGTTGCTAAAGTTGAACAGCTAAAAGCCGAGGGATATAAAGCCCGAAAAATTGAAGCCAACAAATTTGGACTGCACCAGGTGCTGTACAGCAGCCATGAAACCCGTAGAGAGGCTATTAATGCACTTAATGCCGTAAAAAGGAACTCCAATCCCGGAGCCTGGCTACTTGTACAGGAGCTAAAATAATCGATAGAACTTTTTCCGGAATAATATTTTAGTATAGCATTAACGGCTAAAAACTGTTAAAGCAACTTACCTTTGCGCAAAATTTTGATTTATGCTAACAAGGACTCCCAACGATTCCAGGACTATCATGACCGATCTCGTTTTACCGAGTGAAACCAATCCCTTAAACAACCTTTTTGGAGGAGAACTGCTCGCCAGGATGGACAGGGCAGCCAGTATCGCCGCCAGGCGCCACAGCCGCAGGATTGTGGTGACGGCATCGGTAAATCATGTTGCTTTTAATAAAGCTGTGCCCCTTGGAAGCGTTGTGACTGTAGAAGCCGCAGTTTCCCGTGCTTTTAAGACGTCAATGGAGATCTATATTGATGTTTGGACAGAAGATCGTGAAAGCGGAACCCGCAGTAAGGCCAATGAAGCTATTTACACTTTTGTGGCTGTTGATGAAACCGGAGCTCCTGTGCAAATTCCGCAACTGGAACCGGAAACAAAACTCGAAAAAGAGCGTTTTGCAGCTGCCTTGAGGAGAAAGCAGCTAAGCCTGGTGCTGGCCGGGAAAATGAAACCCGGGGAAGCGACCGAGCTAAAAGCCCTTTTTGAGAACAGTTAGAGCTTACATCTTATAGATCCATTGCTCAGGGTTGAGCTTTGTCGAGTTTTGGTACAACAGGAAGTGTAAGGTAGTTTTTCCTGAAGTGGGACTGGTTGCGATTTCGCCCAGTTCCTGGCCTATTGACACTTCATCTCCTTTTCTAACAAAGATCTTTTCCAGGTTGTTGTAGATGGAAATATAATCCCCGTGGCGCACCATTACGGCTTTATTTGCCCCTTTTACGGCCTGTACCTCACTTACCACTCCGCTAAAGATCGCTTTGGCTTTGCCACCTTTTTCGGTATCTATGCGCACGCCGTTACTGTTGATGGTAATTGACTTCACCACAGGATGCGGTTGTGTCCCGAAGTGCATTGAAAGCGTTCCCGATTTTACCGGCCACGGGAGTTTCCCTTTGTTGCTGGCAAAACTGGCAGCCAATTCCCTTGCCTCAGGCGTCAATTCGAAAACCTCACGGGAAGTAGATCCCGTTCCTTTATTGTTTGCAGCGATAGCATCGGCAATGATCTTTTCAATGGCCTTATCTATGGAGTTGATCTCCTGTTGCTTCTTTCTTAGCTGTGCCGCAAACTGGCTTTCCTTCTTCCTTATACTGGCGATCAACCCCTGCTGGTCTTTCTTGTTCTGGGCCAGTTGAGCTCTCGTCTTCCGGTTCTCTACGATCAATTTATCCTTGGCCTTTTTTTGTTCGGCCAGGCCTTCATTTAACTTCTGAAGCTGCACGGTTTTGTCTTTGATCTCCTCCCCCTGCTGCTGCCTATAGTTGGCATATTGCTTCATGTACTGCAGCCTTTTGTATGCCTGCAGAAAACTTTCCGCAGAAAGCAGGAACATGATGCGGCTTTGCTGGGATTTGCTCTTATAGGATTTCCTTATCATTTTCGCGTAATCCTCCTTAAGCTTCTCCAGTTCCTTTCGCAGGTTCCCGATTTTGTCCTGATTGGAATTTATTTCCCGGGTGAGCAGGTTCGCCTGTTGATTAGTCACCCGAATAAGATTTTCGGTGGTCCTTATCTGTTGGTCCAGGTCCTCCACTTCGGTAAGGATAGACTTTTCTTTTTTCAGGTTGGAACTGCGCAATGAATTGATCCTTTTGATCTCCTGTTGCAGCTCCAATCTTCGTTGTTCCAGCTCTTCGCGCTTATCACTCTGTGCAGTTAGCTGAAGACTGAAAAACAGGGTTATGCCAACTAACAAAACTCTTGAAAATGCCATTTTTCTCATTCTACCGAAATTTCTTCGTAGCCCGAAGGTATTGAAAAAGGAAAAGATACCGGCTTGTCAAATTCAAGCGATTTAAAATTCATGTCTATGCGTGTATTATTTGCACCTTCATTTGCCATGATCTCAATGGCGCCCGGAAATATTCGCCCTTCCACCTTTTGATACTCGGGATAGGTGATGGTCACGCTCCTGTTCTCATTCGCCTGCCCAATTTGTTGGGCCAGCGCTTTGAAGTTTCCCGCGTCAAGCAGGAAAAGCTTGTTCAAATATCCCTGCTCCACGGGTTTAAGCTGGTATCCCCGTACAGATTCTGTCAATTGGTATCGTTCTTTCCTAAGGTCATAGATAGTTTGTCCCAGCAGTAAATTCTGCACCTTCTGGAAGTCCAGCGGAGTACCCAATACGTCACTTAAAAGCCTGAAATCCCCGTCGAAGTAGGTTCTAGTGATCTTTTCGTAAAACTGAACCGAATTTGGGGTGATCAATACCTTCGCCAGGGGAATACCTAACAATTGTCCACTCATCCAGATAGTGTCATCCTTTTTCATTCTGAAAGTGACCGTCACACTCTGGTTCCTTTCCTCATTCTGATACTGTACCGCAAGTTTTCCCTGCAGAGTTTCAAAATCGGCTTCGTTTTGATAATGTTGCTGCACCACTGCGGCCACAGCAGCATCTTCGGGAGGAACAGCGCCCATTTTGGCCTTTTTGGGACCACAGGATGCGAGGGTTAAAATAGAAAACAGGAGTAGGAAGATCTGGGATTTTTTATTCATCAACATTTTGTGTTTTTAATTCTTTTGCTCTTTTCTCAAATTCGGCTGCCTTTTGTGTGGCACCCAGGCCTGCATAGGCCAAAGCAAATTGCCGGTAAAATTCGGCTTCCATATCTGGATCATCTATTAAAAAATCCTGCCCGGTAAGCAGGGCTTCTTCGGCTTCTTTAAAATTGCCGAGGCCAATCTCGGCTTTCGCATTAGCAAGGTACAGCCATGGCTGTGACGGAAAGATTTCCAGCGCTTTCCCGCTTAGCTTCGCCACTTCGGAATAGTTTTCACTTTCGAGCTGCATCTTTATCACTTCTCTATATAACCCGAAATCTCCACTTTCATTGTTCAAAGCTATATTGTAGTACTCAAGAGCCGGGCCTTTTTTGCCCTTTTCGAGAAAAAAGTCTCCCAGTTGTTTATAAACCTGAGTATTGTTCTCGTTTTCTGAAAAAATCTTAACCAAATCGACCAGCTGCTCTTCAAGATCAGGATTTTCAGCTACAAACAGTAAAAAATCGTTTAGCGCCTGATATTTGGTGACTTCATCAATTTGGTCGCTGCCAAGCAAGATGCGCATAGAGTTCACAGCTTTATCAGGTTCGTTCCCGGTGATATAGAACTTGTAAAGGGCCAGGTGCACCAACTCTGAATCGGGATTTACCTTCAGCAGTTTTTGTGCAGTTTCAAAAGCTTTATCAACCTCTCCGTTTTCGCTGTAAACAAAAATAAGGTTGAGATAATCCTGCTCCTGCTGCGGATTCTCACTGATATTCTTTTGCAGGTCATCTATCTGCGCATCTACATTATTAGTTCTTGCATAGATTTGCCTTCTAATGGTCTCCCTGTAGGTGCTGTTGCCTCTTTCCCTGTCAAGTGAGTCCAGCAAGGATAGGGCTGCATCATACTTCTCGTTAAGCATGAGCAGATTGGCAAGATCTTCATAATAGGAATTATCCAGTTTGACAAGATCCTGCACCACCGGCAAGGCGTTTTGATGATCTTCGCTTAGGAAGTAAGTGTTGTAGAGCTCCTCGAGCAGGGTCTTTTGATTTGGTGCAAGTTTTCTTCCTTTTTCCAGATAAGCAGCAGCCTCTGAATAATTACTAAGCGCATTATGGTTTTTCCCCAGCTCCAGATAAACCACAGGCAGAGCCTCAATGGACAGGCACTGTACCAGTTCGTCTATGGCCCTTTCATAATTCTCGATGGCCTTCTGCTTTAAGGCCTCAAAAAAGTGTTCCTGGAAAGCATCTGTATTCTGGCCAAGTTCTTCGGCCTGCATTTCGGCGACCGGCTTCTGTTTTTCCTGAGAAAAGGCAACAGCAGAGAGCAAAGCCAGCGATAGAAACGATATTTTGATCTGCTTTTTCATGGCCTTGCTCTCTGCTCTTTTATTCCAACACCGAATAGTCCCCGATGCTGATCTCGGTAAAATCGCCATCAAACCTGGCGAAGTTCCCTATCATCGCATTCTTTAGATTCGCGTTCTTAACTTCCGCAAAAGTCTGGATAAGGCTATCACTGATAGTGGAATCTGTGATCTTACAACCATTACCGATAGATACGTTTGGTCCTATTTTGGCATTTTTAAGCACCACATTTTCTCCAATAAAACATGGTTCAATGATTTCTGAATTTTCTTGTTCCACATTTGAAGCGATCAGCTGCTCCCCGTCCTGCTGAAGGAAGTTCAACATTCTTGTGTTGGTTTCCACAGTCACTTTTTTATTCCCGCAGTCCATCCATTCATCAACTTTCCCGGGAACAAAGATCTTTCCTTTGCGTTTCATGGCTTCGATCCCGTCATTGATCTGGTATTCGCCGCCTCTAATAATATTCTTATCGAGTACCTCCTGCAACTCGTTCTTAAGAACTGCCACATCTTTAAAATAGTAAATTCCTATAACTGCGAGGTCAGAAACGAATTCTTCGGGCTTCTCGACCAGGTCGACGATCTGTCGCTGCTCGTTAAGTTGCACTACGCCGTAAGCAGAAGGATTTTCAACCTGTTTTACCCATATCACCCCGTCTGCTTCTTTATCTAACGTAAAATCGGCTTTAAAAAGTGTATCAGCATAAGCGATTACCGCAGGGCCCTCGAGAGAATCTTTGGCGCACATGATCGCGTGCCCGGTTCCAAGAGGTTTATCCTGGTAGTAAATGGTGCCTTTTGCACCAAGAGTACCTGCAATTTCTTTTAGATCAGATTCTACTTTTTCACCAAAATCTTCACCAATGATGAACGCGATCTCATCGATCTTCTCATCCAGGACTTTAGCGATATCTTCTACCAAACGGTGGACGATAGGTTTTCCCGCAATAGGAATCAAAGGTTTTGGAACTGTAAGCGTATGTGGACGAAGCCTTGAACCGCGGCCCGCCATGGGTACTATAATTTTCATTTTATTAGATATTAGATTTGAGATTTGAGACGTGAGATCTAAGATCTTCCCCCTCAAAGGATGAATTTCTTAAACTGTTTTCTGATCACTGATTACTGAGCACTGAAAACTATTTCGTTCCCGTGCTGCCAAAGCCGCCTGCCCCACGTTGGGTTTCTTCAAGCACTTCGACTTCTTTCCAGGTGATATGTTCGTGCCGGGAGATCACCAGTTGTGCCACCCTTTCTCCGTTCTCAATAATAAATTCTTCGTTGGAAAGGTTGACCAGGATCACTCCTATCTCGCCGCGATAGTCGGCGTCAATGGTGCCGGGAGAATTGAGCACGGTAATGCCCTTTTTGGCTGCCAGGCCGCTCCTTGGCCGCACCTGTGCTTCATAACCTACCGGAATTCTATAAACAGGCCGGTCTTGATGATGGCCCTTTCCAAAGGTTTTAACGCAACGGCTTCATCCATATTAGCTCGCAGGTCCATTCCTGCCGAAGAACCCGTTTCATAAGCCGGCAAGCCGTGTTGGGATTTGTTGATTATTTTTACGTTCATTTTCTTCATTTTAGCTTCCGAAAAAGTGGTTTTTAGCCCTGCTTCAGAAGTCGTTTTAACTGATCTTTTTCAGCGTAATAAATAAGGGCAAAAAAGATAAGAATTAATATACTCCCGAGGTAATAATTATTTCTAAAAACATAGAAGTAGATTACCGAAAAACCGATGGATAGCAGCAGGTAACCACCAATTCTCTTGAGATCGTAAGGCACCGGATAATATTTTCTTCCGAAGTAGAAAGACAGCAGCATCATACTGCCGTAAGCTGCCATGGTCGCTATGGCCGAGCCCACGTAGCTGTAGTAAGGAATCAGCCAAAAGTTAAGGATGAGCGTTACTGCAGCTCCAAAAATAGAAATATAAGCCGCGTACCTGGTGCGGTCGCTCACCTTGTACCAAACAGAAAGATTGTGATAAATACCCAAAAATAAATTGGCTATAAGGATCATAGGCACCACTACCATTGCTTCCCAATACGCACTGTCCCTTATGAGCAGCTGTTTCAGCAGATCTGAAAACACCGTAACGCAGATCAAAATAGCGGCTCCAAAAATGACAAAATACTTGGTGATCATGGCGTAGGTCTCGGTCGAGTTTTTCTCTTTGGCATGGCTGAAGAAAAAGGGTTCTATTCCCATTCTAAAGGCCGTTGCAAACAGGGTCATGAACAGCGCAAGCCGATAACAGGCTGCGTACGCTCCAACTTCGGACTTTGCGATGTCCTGTGGCAGCAATCGTCCCAGCAGGATCTTATCAAAGACTTCATTGATCACAAAACCAATACCCGCAATCAGGATTGGGGCCCCGTAACTCAGCATCTTTTGCCAAAGGTCTTTGCTAAAACTGTACTTCAGCTTAAGGTAGAACGGCAGCATAACGAGCAACGTCAACCCGCTGGCGATTAGATTGGCAATAAAGATGTAGGCGATGACAAAATCGGGAATATAAAGGGCTTCAAAAAAGGCATTTTTGGATGCCAGTTCCGGAAGAAAGACTATGAAGAAGATATTCAAACCAAGGTTGACCGCAACGTTGCCTATTTTTATTAGCGCAAAAACCGTGGGACGTTCTTTGGCGCGAAGCCACGCAAAGGGTATGGTTGCGAGGGCATCAAGCGCCAGAATCAAAATAACGAAAGTGATATAATGAGAGGCTATCGCAGTAGCTTCAGCGATATAATCCTTCAACAGGAGCCCAACAACTAAAAAGAGGGCCGTAGAACCTAGAAGCGATAAAGCAGCGGTGGCTGTAACATCTCTTCGAAACTGTTCCTGATGAAAAAAGCGAAAAAAGGAAGTCTCCATCCCGTAGGCCAACAGCACGTTGAAAACGGCCATCCAGGCAAAGACAATGGTCACTTCTCCAAAACCTTCGGTAGGCAGATAAGCAGAATACAGCGGCAACAGCAAGAATGACATCATCCTTGGCACCACCGTGGCTAATCCATAAATAAAGGTTTGTTTAAACAGTTTTTGAAGGAGGGCCAAATGTACTTTTGTTGATTTCTCTCACAAATGTACTATAGCACAACCTAATGCCGAATATTTTCGGGGTTTTTTATTTGAAGGCTGTCATTCTCACGCTTCCCCACAGCCTTGAGCTTAAAATATTTAGGCCGGCCGTTAATAATATATCTAACTGCAGCTTCATCTTTTTCAAGTTTGAAAGGCATTTCTTCGGGAATAACCGGCGGGGTGTTGCCATACTCTTTCTTAGGATCTGCGTGCATAATGATGTCGCGTTTAGCATCGGGCGCAGGAATTCTAAACTGGGCCACGTAAAGCCCCGGCTCAGCGAGATCCTTTTGCAGGGCAGCCTTTCTTCCGCGGAAGTAGACGCTGTCCAGAACAACTTTGTCATCACCTTCTGTAGGAATGAAAAAATTAATACCAGCTCCTGCTCCTTTTACTCCGCCTGTCCAGGTGGTGTAGTAGGCAGGTTTTATATCAATGGGTGGTTCTTCCTGCAGTTTCCTGCCGTTGGCACAATTGGAAAAACTGAAAAGAATAAGCATCGCCGGAATAAATTTGAAAAGAATTTTCATAAAAAACTGCGTTAAATTTCAATTTATAAACAAAAGTAGTACCAAGCCCGCTTCCACAGAAAAAAGAAAACCCCACACCTTGCGGTATGGGGTCTCAAAAATGTCATTTTCAGAAGGTTAATCCGAAATATTATTTCAAAACTATTTGTTCAAAGCCTCAGCTCCACCAACGATCTCAAGGATCTCATTGGTAATAGAAGCCTGACGGGCTTTGTTGTAAGACAGTTTAAGCGAATCACGCAGTTCTGTTGCGTTATCAGTTGCTTTGTGCATTGCGGTCATACGTGCACCGTGTTCAGAAGCTACAGAGTCTCTAAGGGCTTTAAAAATCTGCATTTTTAAAGATTTAGGGATCAATTCTTCCACGATCTCTTCTTTAGAAGGCTCAAAAATGTAATCCAGAACAACGTTCTCATCCTTTTCAACCGGGACGATAGGCAGGAACTGCTCTCTCATCACGATTTGAGTAGCGGCATTCTTGAACTGGTTGTACACGATAACGATCTTGTCATATTTACCTTCCACGAACTGCTTCATAAGATCTTCGGCAACCGCAGCTGCATTATCAAAGCTCAGATCATCATAGATGCCGTTCTCGTTCTTGTAAATACTGAAGGTCTTTTTAAGAATGTCGTTGGCTTTTTTCCCAAGGCTCATCACCTCCACATTCTTGCCGCTGTAATCATTGGCAGCCAATTGCTTTACAGCTTTCACGATGTTAGAGTTGAAAGCACCCGCAAGACCCCTGTTGGAAGAAACGGCTACAATAAGCACATTTTTCACCTCTCGCTGCTCAGCATACTTGCTGCTCTGATCGCTGCCAAGAGTGGCACTCAGATTTTGCAGCAGCTCTGTAAGCTTTTCGGCATAAGGCCTCATTTGGGTGATCGCATCCTGCGCCTTGCTCAACTTTGCAGCCGATACCATCTTCATGGCACTGGTGATCTGCATGGTCGAGGAAACCGATGTAATTCTGCTTCTTAGTTCTTTTAAATTGGCCATTATTTACTAGTTATGGGTTCAGAGTTATGAGTTATGAGAATTTTCTTGTTCCACATTTGAAGAGATCAACTGCTCCCCGTCCTGCTGAAGAAAATTCAGCATCCTTGTGTTTGTTTCTACAGTCACTTTTTTGTTTCCGCAGTCCATCCATTCATCAACTTTCCCGGGAACAAAGATCTTTCCTTTGCGTTTCATGGCTTCGATCCCGTCATTGATCTGGTATTCGCCGCCTCTAATAATATTCTTATCGAGTACTTCCTGCAACTCGTTCTTAAGAACTGCCACATCTTTAAAATAGTAAATTCCTATAACTGCGAGGTCAGAAACAAACTCTTCAGGCTTCTCGACCAGGTCAACGATCTGTCGCTGCTCGTTAAGCTGCACTACGCCATAAGCAGATGGGTTTTCAACCTGTTTTACCCATATGACTCCATCTGCTTCTTTATCTAACGTAAAATCGGCTTTAAAAAGTGTATCAGCATAAGCGATCACCGCAGGGCCCTCGAGAGAATCTTTGGCGCACATGATCGCATGCCCGGTTCCAAGAGGTTTGTCCTGGTAGTAAATGGTGCCTTTTGCACCAAGAGTACCTGCAATTTCTTTAAGATCAGTTTCTACTTTTTCACCAAAATCTTCACCAATGATGAACGCGATCTCATCGATCTTCTCATCCAGGACTTTAGCGATATCTTCTACCAAACGGTGGACGATAGGTTTTCCCGCAATAGGAATTAACGGTTTTGGAACTGTAAGCGTATGTGGACGAAGCCTTGAACCGCGGCCCGCCATGGGAACTATAATTTTCATTTTATTAGATATTAGATTTGAGATTTGAGACGTGAGATCTAAGATCTTCCCCCTCAAAGGATGAATTTCTTAAACTGTTTTTCTGATCACTGATCACTGATCACTGAACACTATTTCGTTCCCGTGCTGCCAAAGCCGCCTGCCCCACGTTGGGTTTCTTCAAGCACTTCGACTTCTTTCCAGGTGATATGTTCGTGCCGGGAGATCACCAGTTGGGCCACCCGTTCCCCATTCTCAATGATAAACTCTTCGTTGGAAAGGTTCACGAGGATCACTCCAATCTCTCCGCGATAATCAGCGTCGATGGTGCCGGGAGAATTGAGCACGGTAATGCCTTTTTTGGCTGCCAGGCCGCTCCTTGGCCGCACCTGTGCTTCATAACCTACCGGAATCTCTATAAACAGGCCGGTCTTGATGATGGCCCTTTCCAAAGGTTTTAACGCAACGGCTTCATCCATATTGGCTCGCAGGTCCATTCCTGCGGAAGAACCCGTTTCATAAGCCGGCAAGCCGTGTTGGGATTTGTTGATTATTTTTACGTTCATTTTCTTCATTTTAGCTTCCGAAAAAGTGGTTTTTAGCCCTGCTTCAGAAGTCGTTTTAACTGATCTTTTTCAGCGTAATAAATAAGGGCAAAAAAGATAAGAATTAATATACTCCCGAGGTAATAATTATTTCTAAAAACATAGAAGTAGATTACCGAAAAACCGATGGATAGCAGCAGGTAACCACCAATTCTCTTGAGATCGTAAGGCACCGGATAATATTTTCTTCCGAAGTAGAAAGACAGCAGCATCATACTGCCGTAAGCCGCCATGGTCGCTATGGCCGAGCCCACGTAGCTGTAGTAAGGAATCAGCCAAAAGTTAAGGATGAGCGTTACTGCAGCTCCAAAAATAGAAATATAAGCCGCGTACCTGGTGCGGTCGCTCACCTTGTACCAAACAGAAAGATTGTGATAAATACCCAAAAATAAATTGGCTATAAGGATCATAGGCACCACCACCATTGCTTCCCAATACGCACTGTCCCTTATGAGCAGCTGTTTCAGCAGATCTGAAAACACCGTAACACAGATCAAAATAGCGGCTCCAAAAATGACAAAATACTTGGTGATCATCGCGTAGGTCTCGGTCGAGTTTTTCTCTTTGGCATGGCTGAAGAAAAAAGGTTCTATGCCCATTCTAAAGGCCGTTGCAAACAGGGTCATGAACAGCGCAAGCCGATAACAGGCTGCGTACGCTCCAACTTCGGACTTTGCGATGTCCTGTGGCAGCAATCGCCCCAGCAGGATCTTATCAAAGACTTCATTGATCACAAAACCAATACCCGCAATCAGGATTGGGGCCCCGTAACTCAGCATCTTTTGCCAAAGGTCTTTGCTAAAACTGTACTTCAGCTTAAGGTAGAACGGCAGCATAACGAGCAACGTCAACCCGCTGGCGATTAGATTGGCAATAAAGATGTAGGCGATGACAAAATCGGGAATATAAAGGGCTTCAAAAAAGGCATTTTTGGATGCCAGTTCCGGAAGAAAGACTATGAAGAAGATATTCAAACCAAGGTTGACCGCAACGTTGCCTATTTTTATTAGCGCAAAAACCGTGGGACGTTCTTTGGCGCGAAGCCACGCAAAGGGTATGGTTGCGAGGGCATCAAGCGCCAGAATCAAAATAACGAAAGTGATATAATGAGAGGCTATCGCAGTAGCTTCAGCGATATAATCCTTCAACAGGAGCCCAACAACTAAAAAGAGGGCCGTAGAACCTAGAAGCGATAAAGCAGCGGTGGCTGTAACATCTCTTCGAAACTGTTCCTGATGAAAAAAGCGAAAAAAGGAAGTCTCCATCCCGTAGGCCAACAGCACGTTGAAAACGGCCATCCAGGCAAAGACAATGGTCACTTCTCCAAAACCTTCGGTAGGCAGATAAGCAGAATACAGCGGCAACAGCAAGAATGACATCATCCTTGGCACCACCGTGGCTAATCCATAAATAAAGGTTTGTTTAAACAGTTTTTGAAGGAGGGCCAAATGTACTTTTGTTGATTTCTCTCACAAATGTACTATAGCACAACCTAATGCCGAATATTTTCGGGGTTTTTTATTTGAAGGCTGTCATTCTCACGCTTCCCCACAGCCTTGAGCTTAAAATATTTAGGCCGGCCGTTAATAATATATCTAACTGCAGCTTCATCTTTTTCAAGTTTGAAAGGCATTTCTTCGGGAATAACCGGCGGGGTGTTGCCATACTCTTTCTTAGGATCTGCGTGCATAATGATGTCGCGTTTAGCATCGGGCGCAGGAATTCTAAACTGGGCCACGTAAAGCCCCGGCTCAGCGAGATCCTTTTGCAGGGCAGCCTTTCTTCCGCGGAAGTAGACGCTGTCCAGAACAACTTTGTCATCACCTTCTGTAGGAATGAAAAAATTAATACCAGCTCCTGCTCCTTTTACTCCGCCTGTCCAGGTGGTGTAGTAGGCAGGTTTTATATCAATGGGTGGTTCTTCCTGCAGTTTCCTGCCGTTGGCACAATTCGAAAAACTGAAAAGAATAAGCATCGCCGGAATAAATTTGAAAAGGATTTTCATAAAAAGCTGCTTTGTGAATTACAACTTTCTAAACAAAATTAGTACCAAGCCAGCTTCCAGCAGAAAAAAGAAAACCCCACACCTTGCGGTATGGGGTCTCAAAAATGTCATTTTCAGAAGGTTAATCCGAAATATTATTTCAAAACTATTTGTTCAAAGCCTCAGCTCCACCAACGATCTCAAGGATCTCATTGGTAATAGAAGCCTGACGGGCTTTGTTGTAAGACAGTTTAAGCGAATCACGCAGTTCTGTTGCGTTATCGGTTGCTTTGTGCATTGCGGTCATACGTGCACCGTGTTCAGAAGCTACAGAGTCTCTAAGGGCTTTAAAAATCTGCATTTTTAAAGATTTAGGGATCAATTCTTCCACGATCTCTTCTTTAGAAGGCTCAAAAATGTAATCCAGAACAACGTTCTCATCCTTTTCAACCGGGACGATAGGCAGGAACTGCTCTCTCATCACGATTTGAGTAGCGGCATTCTTGAACTGGTTGTACACGACAACGATCTTGTCATATTTACCTTCCACGAACTGCTTCATAAGATCTTCGGCAACTGCAGCTGCATTATCAAAGCTCAGATCATCATAGATGCCGTTCTCGTTCTTGTAAATGCTGAAGGTCTTTTTAAGAATGTCGTTGGCTTTTTTCCCAAGGCTCATCACCTCCACATTCTTGCCGCTGTAATCATTGGCAGCCAATTGCTTTACAGCTTTCACGATGTTAGAGTTGAAAGCACCTGCAAGACCCCTGTTGGAAGAAACGGCTACAATAAGCACATTTTTCACCTCTCGCTGCTCGGCATACTTGCTGCTCTGATCGCTGCCAAGAGTGGCACTCAGATTTTGCAGCAGCTCTGTAAGCTTTTCGGCATAAGGCCTCATTTGGGTGATCGCATCCTGCGCCTTGCTCAACTTTGCAGCCGATACCATCTTCATGGCACTGGTGATCTGCATGGTCGAGGAAACCGATGTAATTCTGCTTCTTAGTTCTTTTAAATTGGCCATTATTTACTAGTTATGGGTTCAGAGTTATGAGTTATGAGTTATGAGTTTTTCACAAACTCCTAACTCTTCACCACACTTATTAAGCTTTATACTTTGCTGAAATTTCCTTCGCCGCATTGTTAAGCGTGTCGGTAACTTCATCGGTCAATTTACCCGCTTTAAGGGTATCAAGTACGTCTCTATGCTTAGCATCAAGGTACTCCAGATAATCTTTTTCAAACTCTCTTACCTTATCAACAGGTACTTCTTTCAACAGGTTTTTGGAACCTGCATAGATGATCGCGATCTGCTCTTCTACCGGGTAAGGGTTGTTTTGAGCCTGCTTAAGAATCTCCACGTTACGCTTACCTTTCTCAATTACACTTAGAGTAGCCGGGTCAAGGTCTGATCCAAACTTGGCAAATGCTTCAAGTTCACGATACTGCGCCTGGTCAAGCTTCAATGTACCGGCAACCTTCTTCATCGACTTGATCTGAGCGTTACCACCCACACGTGATACAGAGATACCTACGTTGATCGCAGGACGAACCCCTGAGTTAAACAAGTCTGAAGTAAGGAAGATCTGACCATCTGTAATAGAGATCACGTTGGTAGGGATATAAGCCGATACGTCCCCCGCCTGAGTTTCAATAAGCGGAAGTGCAGTAAGTGATCCACCACCTTTTACTTTGTCTTTCAATACATCGGGAAGGTCGTTCATTTCCTTCGCAATGCTGTCATCAGAAATCACTTTAGCGGCACGCTCAAGCAATCTCGAGTGAAGGAAGAAAACGTCTCCAGGGTAAGCCTCACGTCCCGGTGGACGACGAAGCAACAAAGAAACCTCACGGTAAGCAACCGCCTGCTTGGAAAGATCATCATAAACGATCAATGCAGGACGACCGGTATCCCTGAAGTATTCCCCGATCGCAGCACCTGCGAAAGGAGCATAAACCTGCATAGGAGCAGGATCTGATGCGTTTGCAGCTACAATAGTAGTATAAGCCAAAGCTCCTTTATCTTCAAGAGTCTTTGCAATACCTGCTACGGTAGAAGCTTTTTGCCCAATGGCAACATATATACAGTATACAGGCTCACCTGCATCGTAAAATTCTTTCTGGTTAAGAATGGTATCGATAACCACAGCAGTCTTACCTGTTTGACGGTCACCAATCACCAATTCCCTTTGTCCACGTCCAATCGGCACCATGGCATCGATAGCCTTAATACCTGTTTGAAGTGGCTCGGTTACCGGCTCACGGTAGATTACCCCGGGAGCTTTACGTTCCAATGGCATCTGGAAAGTTTCTCCTTCAATTGGTCCTTTTCCGTCGATAGGCTCTCCAAGTGTGTTAACTACACGGCCTACGATTCCTTCACCTACATTAATGGAAGCAATACGCTGCGTACGACGTACGGTTGCTCCTTCTTTTACATCTTTAAAAGGGCCTAAAAGAACCACCCCAACATTGTCTTCTTCAAGGTTAAGAACGATCCCTTCCAATCCGCTTTCGAATTCAACCAACTCACCATATTGTGCGTTAGAAAGTCCGTACACGTTGGCGATACCGTCACCTACGTTAAGTACAGTTCCCACCTCATCCAAAGAAGCTTTAGCTTCATATCCGGAAAGCTGTTTTTTTAATATCGCTGATACTTCAGCCGGATTTATTTCTGCCATAATATTTAGAATAAAATGCTACGCCCGGGCGCAACTGTTTTAATTAAATTTTGAAACGTATGTATTGTTTTTAAATTCCCTTGCCAGGCCGGTGAGCTGTGCTTTCACACTTCCGTTGTACTGAATATCACCAACCCTTAGAATGAACCCACCAATGATGCTTTCATCAATGATATTTTTGATCTCAGCCTCATTGCCGGTAAGTTGCTTTACCTTTTTCTGAATCTTCGCCTCGAGCATTGGTGTCAACGGAAATGCAGTGGTCACTTTGGCTACCTGTACCCCATTCATCGCATTGTACTGCTCTTTATATTTCGAAGCCACCTGGAAAAGAATATCAATTCTATTGTTTTCCAAAAGGATCCTGAATAATCCGGAAGTCACTCCGTTCACATCTTTGAAGATCTCTGTAAGAGCGCTCCTTTTAATCTGATCCTTGATCACAGGGCTTCCAAGAAAAGTTCTAAGCTCACCGCTGCTATCCATAGTTTCGGTGATGAGCACCATGTCATCATTGACCTCTTTGGTAACATTATTGTCCTTTGCCAGGTCCAAAACGGCTTTGGCATATCGTACTGCTGCTCTGCTTCCCTTCATCTTCTTAGTTTAGGGTTACATCATCAAGCATGTCTTCCACAAGCTTTTCCTGTTTTGCCTGAGAAGAAAGGTTTTCGCGAACAACTTTCTCGGCGATCTGCATAGAAAGCGTAGCCACCTGGTTTTTAATATCTGCAAGGGCCGCGTTCTTTTCATTCTGAATAGTAGCTTTTGCCTGTGCGATCATTTTATCACCTTCTTCACGTGCCTCTTCTTTGGCCTCATTGATCATTTTTTCTTTGATCTCACGCGCCTCTTTGATCATGCTGTCACGCTCAATACGGGCCTCTTTAAGAAGATTCTCATTATCGGCCTTCAGGTTTTGCATCTCTTTTCTTGCATTTTCTGCAGAATCAAGAGCATCCTGAATTCCCTGCTCCCTGTCATTAAGAGCATCCAGGATTGGTTTCCAGGCAAATTTCTTCAGCAGAATGATAAGAACTACAAGAACAATGATCTGCCAAAAGAACAATCCAAAAGAAAAATCGTTGATTAACTTTTCCATATTACTTTATTTCTTCTATCGTCTAATTTTAATAATAAGTAATCAAGCCTTGCAGCCAACCGCTGCAAAGCTTGACTTTCTTTTTTGATTACACTGCGAAAAGTGCGGCGAAAGCAACACCTTCCAAAAGCGCAGCGATAATAATCATTGCAGTTTGGATCTTTCCGGCAGCTTCTGGTTGACGTGCAATACCTTCCATTGCAGCACCACCAATTTTACCAAGACCGATACCAGCACCAATGATGATTAAACCGGCTCCAATCAAATCTAAATTTAAGGTTTCCATATTTAGTTATTAAAAATTAAACTTACTCTTATTTAGGTTCTAAAATTATATTACGGGGATATCTTCGTTGTCGGCTGGATGATGGTGGTCGTGTTCTTCGATCGCCATTCCAATATAAAGCGCGCTCAACAAAGTGAAGATATAGGCCTGTAGAAATGCTACAAGCAATTCGATTACCGAGATGAAGATGGTAAAGCCAAAGAAAGCAGGTCCTGCGATCCAGTTCTGGAATACCACGATCAATCCTAAAAGCGTCATTACTACCACGTGACCTGCGGTCATGTTGGCAAAAAGTCGGATCATCAAGGCGAATGGCTTGGTGAACATTCCCAGCACCTCGATTGGCGCAAGAACGATCTTCATTGGCCACGGCACACCCGGCATCCAAAAAATGTGTTTCCAGTAGTCTTTATTTCCGCTGAACTGTACAATTGTAAAAGTTACAAGTGCTAAAGCGAAAGTCACGGCGATGTTACCTGTTACGTTCACCCCAAGCGGAGTCATTCCAAGCAGGTTGAGGATCCAGATGAAAGAAGAAGACGGTCAAAAGGAAACCTGTATATTTTCGATATTTAGGCCCAATGTTCGGCTTGGCAATATCATCCCGAACGTAGATCACAAGAGGCTCAAGAACACGGTTGAACTTCGTTGGAATAGGTCGTTTTTTGTAATTTTTGGCAAGCGAGCTAAACAGCAGGAACATGATGATAGCTACAAGGATCATGGTGATCACGTTCTTGGTGAGCGAAAGGTCAAGCGGGCGCTCGTTTGTCGGGAATTCGTGCTCTGCATTTGCGTGGTGGTGCCCCTCACCATAGAAGATCTCACCTTCGGCGTTGGTTTTGTAGATCTTGGTGTGGTAAAGACGGTAGTAATTTCCGTCAACCTCAGCGATCTCTTCCCCGTGGTGGAATTTACCTGCAGAAAAGACTTTTAAGCCATTGTCCCAAAGGATCACCGGAAGCGGAAAACCAGCATGAGTACCTTCCTCAGCATCAGAATAAAAGGTTACGTAATGAGAGTCTTTAAGGTGATGGTCAATATACTCCTGAACTTCTTCACGGGTATTGACTTTTGCATCTCCCCCGGTTTCGGCATGCGCCTCTTGCGTACTGGGCTCTTGCTCATGACCTTCTTCCTGGATGGGATTTGCCTGTGTGCTAAGAGACACAAACGTAAAAAGGCAGGCTAAAAAAAATTTCGCAACGTTTTCCTTTTGCATTTTCAGGTAAATTTCAGTCCTTTAATTTGGGTGCAAATGTACATAATTAAACGAAAAAAAATACCTCTAAAGACGCTTTTGTTTTTTTGGCCTTAAAACCCGCTAATCAATTGTCTTCTGTGAAGTTAGCGCCGTTGAGTATCCTAATTACGTAAACGATTTCGATGACCACGCACACGACGTAAGGAATAAAAAAATGCAGAAATACAGATTTTCCAATGTCAAATCCGGTGGTGTTAATAAGGAACACAAAAATGCCCAATTTCACCGCTGTACTTATTAAAAAGATAAAGCCCAATTGCTCTTTTAGCTTCTCGCTGGCAAAAATGATCGTACTACCAAACAAGAAGGTGATCCCTACATTGAACTTGTAGGCGAAATTGATAAGCGGCATCAAATCTTCCGAAGAAATTTGCCTGTAGATGTAAACATGCAGCGCATAAACAACACCCGCAGAAAATAGCAGAAGAAAGGAAAAACGAAGAAGGTGTTTGAGCATAAAAGCTATTTATTATAGCGTTTTAGCTGCTTGAGCACAACATAAACAGAGGCGACAAGGCCAAAAAGAACAAAGCCAATGGTAAACCAGTTACGACCTGAAGGATAACGCTCATCCAGCTTCTTGCCTATCCAGGCACAAACAAATATGGTCGCGCCCATTTGAAAGGCTATACCGGAAAATATCGCCCAGTTCTTAAGCTGATTTTTCTTGTCGTTTTTCTTCTCTTCCATTGTTTATGGTTTTCATTGCGCCTTTCATCGTGCAGGTGGCATTAAAAGTCGCTCCCGGCTCCACTGCCAGTTTACCAACTATGGCCTCACCTTCTATAAAAGCGCTGCTTCTAAGGCTAAGGGTAGCCGATATTTTAATGTTTCCCAGGAATTTCCCTTCAATATCGGCATTTTCACATTCCAGGTCGCCTTTAACAAAGCCTTCTTTGCCAATAACAACTTTTCCGGGTGTCTTGATGGAACCTTCTACAGTGCCGTCTATTCTAAAACCGCCTTTGGCTTCAATATTTCCGGTGATCTTGGTGCCTTGTGCAATTTTATTCTGCTCCTTGCTGGCTTCGTTTGTCGGTTTGGTTTTCTTTTCGGGTGAGAACATCGGGGGCTTGGGGATTTAAGGTTTCTAAGTAGGTTGAAATATTTTTATGGATTTGGGCAATCCTGTAATTCTCGGCCGAAATATAAAAAGATTTTTTGTCAACCCGGTATTTCTCGTTTTTTGAAAGTAATTCGGCAAAACCCTGCGCCCTCTCTTTGGAAGAAAATCCATGCACCACTACAAACCTTTGTTCTGCATTATAAACATCTACAGAGATCGTTATGTCGTTGTACCCAAGCTCCTCAACGGTTTGCTTAAGTTTCTCTTTAAGTCCCTCTATCTCTTCGGAAGCAGTTGCCTCAAACGGAAAGACTAATTTGTAAGACGTGCTTAAAGTGTCATTTTTGAAGCTGCTGTCTGCCATTCCGGGGAGTGCATTGGTAAGCAGTTCCTGGGCTTTTTTTCCTTCGACAGCCTGTGGATAATTAAGCGCAACATAATTCAAGTTTTCCCTGTAGCTTTCAAATCCATATAACCTTCCCGCAGCCATAGCCTTTAGCAATTCCAGTTTTGGAACAATCTCATCTCCGGAAAAATCGGCTATCAGCCGGTCACTTTCCGATAGAACTTCCCGGTACTTCTGCGCCTCATATTTTTTATACAAAGCCCCGTAAAGAGCTGTGGGATTATTCTCGTCTAGCCGAAGGCTCTCGGGGTTTTTCAAAATTGCCGCATACCTGGAATCCGGATAACCAACGATAATGTCATTTTTGAGGGACTGTGCTCTGGCAGTTTCTCCCATTTCTGTATAGATCTTGTAGAGGTTGTATTTTGCCGGAATAAGCAGTCTTTCCTGTGGATTATTTGCCAGCATTGCCTCGAGCCGCTGTGCCGCCAGTTCATTTTCGTTGAACTTTTCCCTATAGATCAAACCCAGTTGATAATTGGCATAATTGAGCTCCTGAGATAAGCTATCCAGAACAGTTGGATCTTTAGGGATCTTTGCGAGATAAGCTGCGGGGTCATACATGGGATTGTTTTCCACAACTTCCACGCGGCCGATTGAATCTAGATTTGATGAGAAATTCATATCGCTGCCGGTACGCCAGTTGTCAGCAAGCTTTCTTTCACCCCATAACCTAAAGAATTCCTGCTTTCCATAGGCTACGGTAGTAGGATTATAAAAATAAAAAGAGTTTCCCGGTGTTGGCGGCACCCCCGGCATACCCGGGTTGCGCTTTTTCTCAAAGAAGTTGGTCGCCGCCTCTTGCTGAGCCGGTTTTTCGGCTTCACTCAAAGCTTTTTCCTTGAGCCCGGCGGTATAGTCTTTAAAGACCTGCAGTTGCTCCTCTTCTGAAAGTGATGCCAAATGAAGTATGCTGTCATTGTTGCGCGCCAGGTTTTCATAGAAGATGACATCGTTCAGGTTGTCTCTCTTCTTTTTAATAAGTCTGTACTCCCTCGTGTTTTGCGCAAGCTTTTCAAGCGTACTGTCGTAATAGGCCCCGGCAACTTCAAAGTTGGCAGCGTCGAAATTAATATTCCCCAGGGTTTGATAATCAAGGGACTGCAGGTAAAGGTTTTGGGAGGGTTCCTGTAAGGAGCGGTTATAATATTGTACAGCAAGCCGGGTAGAATCCTGGTTATAATGGAATTCGGCCAGTTGAAAATATATTTTGTCAAGAAAAGGTCTGTTTTCCCGGTTTTTTGAAAGCTGTATCAAACGCTCGAGTACTACTGCTTTTTCTGCAAAAGTGAGGTCGGTGTTCTGAAGTTTAGCGATTTCTGAATTGATCAAGTAGATACGCGGAGTCTTCCGGTTAAGATCTAATACCTCATCAAAAGCAAGATTGGCACTGTCTTTTTTGCCTAACCTGGTGTAAAGCTGGCCGGTTATGAACCAGTAACGTCCCTGTTGATCTTTATCTCCCGTAAAGCGGGCTGCATCTCTTATCTTAGTCACCGCAGTGTCCAGAGCGCCAACATTAATATATGCCTGCGCGATAGTCGCCAAAGCATTTGCCCTGTTTTGCTTTTCAAGATTCTCATCCTTCAGTACCTTTTTTAGGTTCTTTATGGCAAGTTCATTGAATTCCAGGCGCATATTGGTTTTCTCCCGCCATATTTTCGCCTCATTGATCGTATTGCTAAGCGGGTACTTGTGCAGCACATAATTGAAGGCTTCAAGGGCAGGAACAAAACGCTGATCATAGTAACGAGCCTTTCCCAGCAAAAGGTAAGCCTCGTCTATCTGCGGATTCTTTTCTGAATTGTCCAGGAGCATAGAGTGCCGCTGGATGGCTTTAACCGCTTTTTCTTCGGCTACAACAAAATTAGGATTGACGTTTTCCCCCGGCGCCAGTACCGTTTCATTCAGTTGCATGCGCTCAACCGGAAGGAGCTCCCAATAATTGTCCTGGTAAGTTTCATTGAGTTGTTCAATACCCAGCTGCAGCGCCACATTGCCATTGAATAAGGTGTTGTATTCCGCAGTCACGGCATGCCAGTTACGACTCAAAAAGGTGTTTTTCTTTCTTGAGCAGTTGGAGAAGACCACCGCCAAAAGCAGCAGTAAAAGTACCTTTTTGAAAGCTTTCAATTCAACAGGTTCTTAGTTGTTTTAGATTAACTGATGTTCGCCAAAAATATTATTGCGAAAGGTAAAAATAGGTTTTTTTTTCCACCTTTTGAGCGGGAACAACAGAGGGTTAAAAGAACTGTGCTGGAATAAGGGAAGAAAATTCAGGATTTTCAAATTCCAATCTGCTTATCAAAAAAACTTCATAGACAGCGACACAGAATGAGAAACAGCTATAGCCTTTCCATCTCGCATGGCCGGTTCAAAATCTTTAAGAGAGCGTAGTACTTTTACAAGGTGGGAATTCACTCTCTCGGGACCTCCACTCGCGACCACATCTACTACTTTCCCTTCCGGGCTAATTAGGAAATGGGCTTTTAGATCCACGTGGTCAGTCTTCATAAGATTGGCGACCAGGCTGGTGTTGAAATGCCTGTTGACGTAATCATTGATATAATCTAAGGTACATTTCAATTGATCCTTAGTAGTTCCTTTGCGATCACAGCGTCTGGCCAGGGCTGGCTGCTCTACTTGCTCAAGGGAAGGAATGTCTATATTCTTGTTGTATGAATCCTGGGCAAAAGCCATACTTGAACCGGAAATCAAGAAAATAAGGAGAAGAAATTTCATCATTTTGTGGAATTCTATTGGTTTACATGTTCCCCGGCAAAATACTGCTCCAGCTCTTTTAGGGTAGCTTCAGAAGTTTTGATGTCATTGACAATTTCTCCCTTGTCAAGAACGACTATGCGCTCACACACTTCTGTAACATGAATGAGATCATGGCTCGAGATAAGTATAGTAAGCTCAGGTTTGGCAGAAAGTTGTTTTATGAGGGTCTTTAGCCTAATTTGCGTCGTAGGATCAAGGTTCGCAAAAGGTTCATCGAGGATAACCACTTCAGGATTACCAATGAGAGCGGCAACAATCCCCACTTTCTTTTGGTTCCCCTTTGAGAGATCTCGCAAATATTTCCTTCTCCCAATGATCTCTCCATTGAAGAAATCTTCGAAGTCCTTCAGAAAAGCAGCTACATCGGCCTTATTTTGATTCCGAAGTTCGCCAATGAAGTAAAAATATTCTTCCGGGGTAAGATAGCCTATTAAAAAACTTTCATCAATGAACGAAGAGGTAAAGGGTTTCCATGCTTCACTTTCGTTAACCGTGATCTCATTACTAAAAACGCTGCCTGTCGTTGGCTGAATGAGGTCCAGCAGCAGACTGAAAAATGTGGTTTTACCGGCACCATTGTTTCCAACAAGCCCAAAACTCTGGCCCTGTGGAATTTCAAGATGCGGGATATGCAGGACGCTGGTCCCATTATATACTTTCGAAAGATTGGTAACTGTTATCATAGTTCCTGGTTTAGTCGCCGGTTTCTTTGAACCCGCTAATCATCGCGTATTTGCTTTTGTGATAGGACTGCTCAATGAGATTCATCAATTTATTCCTGAATAATATTCCAATGATCCCAAGGCTCACCAGTACACCGACCGCAATTTCATAAGAAAAGAATTTGTTTGTAAGCCAGAAGAGAAGGATAGGCACTAACATAAGCGGCAGACCTACGATCCATTGTGCCGCTCCCGTGCCCTGGTAGTTCATAAAAGGGCTTTTTTCGAGGTCGATCCTTTTTCGGTTGAAAGAACCGGCATACAGCAAAACAGGTACGTTTACACCAATGTTGTACAGGGCACAGGCCAGATTAATGATAAGTATCTTCCAGCCAAACCAGGCATAAGGCGTGGTGAGAATGGTAAGTACTATAACACTGAAGGTTATTAGACCGGCCTTGGAAGCCAGGTATTTCTTCAGCGGAATGTTTTGAGACATCATCATAGAATAATAAGTAGCATCCCAGGCCGGAATGAATTGGCCAAAGTTGATCATAAAGATCCCTGTCATAAAGATTCCCACGAACACAAAAATCGCGGGCATTTCCTGGTAGTGATCATTAGGATAAAAGATCAAGCCGTAGCCCATGATAATCAGAGAAAGAAAAATAGTGGTTTTAGGCCTTTTATTTCTCCAGATAAGCTTCAGGTCAAGCTGAAGAAAAGGCGCGATGTCACCAAACTTCCTAACCCATTCAAAATTTTGTGTATTGGCTTGCTGTATCTTGCCCTTAAGAGAATCGTCCAGGTAAAATCGCTTCAGCAGGACATATTGATTCCATTTATAAAATCCAAAAGCGATAAGTACTGGTATTACCGCCAGCCATGGATAAAGGAGAATTTGATCAAGTGCCAGTCCAAAAACTTCGGTTGTACTAAAGACATCAAAATATTGAAGGGCAACCAGCACAGCGGCTATGGCCACATATGGCAATAAAGCAGTCAGGTTATCTGCAAATTTTTTCTTCAGAAGAAAATTGGCATAATTGACCGTAAGGTCCAGGGAATAAACAGCTATCATCCAGCTGAAAATGGAGATACCCGAAAAGTCACCTTTTTGCCAGGCAAAGATTCCGAAGGGTACAATAAGCAGAAGGGGCAGAAAATTAAAAAAAGAAAACAATGACTTCAGGAGCACGTAATTCACCACCTTGATCTTCGGAATTGGCGCCGTGAGCAAAGGTTTGATGTTCATCACGGGCAGGGTTTGCAGCATGAAGCGCAGGAAAAGTTCCAACAGCAGCCAAACCAGAATAAGCTCGTTTATCACCTCAACCGGCTCCCGTTCAGGAAACGCGTCGCTGAGCAAAGGATAAAGGCTGATTCCCAGCACAAGAAAAACAAAAGAAAAATAAGCTGCCACAAAACCCATGAGGATCTTAAGACCGAGGCTTTTTCCAAAACTGGAAGATCTTGTAAATGCCTTCCATTGCAAAGACAGGAAATGTGAAATCATGCTAAGGCTTTCTTTACTAGTGTGGAAATTTACAATTTTGTTACAAATATAAACTGCTGTAGTTTGTACTTTTGCCGGTAAATACAGAATAATGAGTAAGTTTTTTCCTCTAAAGATTAAAGACGTAATTCGGGAAACCGAGCAGGCCGTAAGCCTGGAATTTGAAATACCTGAAGACCTAAAAGAAGAATTTTCTTTCACCGCCGGCCAGTATATCACTATAAGAACCCAGGTTGACGGCAAAGAGATAAGGAGGTCATACTCCATTTGTACTTCTCCTAATGAACCCACTTTCAAAGTCACTGTAAAAGAGGTGGAAAACGGGACTTTCTCTGTCATCGCCAACAATAAACTCAAGGCCGGTGACGTGTTGGAAGTGCATCCGCCAGAGGGGAAGTTTGTTTTTGAACCCAAACATGATGAACAACCACGCTACTATGCCTCTTTTGCTGCCGGCAGCGGTATCACCCCGGTACTTTCAATTGTAAAGAGTGTCCTGGAAAATGAAAAGCATTCCCGTTTTGTCCTGGTCTACGGTAATAAAACCCCTGCCGAAACCATCTTTTTTAAGCAACTGCTCGAACTGCAAATGGAGCACCCGGACAGGCTTTTTATCGAATTTGTTTACAGCCAAACGAAAGAGGAAAAATCTCACTACGGAAGGATCGATACCAGTACGGTTAATTATGTGATCAAAAACAGGTTCAAAGATGTAAGCTTTACCGATTTCTACCTTTGTGGACCGGAAGAAATGATCAACAATGTCACAGAGATCCTCATCCAGAATGGGATCCAAAAAGAAAAGATCCTTTTTGAATTGTTCAGGTCTGAAGTGGAAGGCGAAGTAACATCTAATCTTGAAGGCGAGACTTCTCTAACCATCACTGTTGATGACGAGGAAACATCTTTTAACATGCCTAAGAACAAAACCGTGCTACAGGCTGCTCTGGATCATGGGCTGGATGTGCCTTACAGCTGCCAGGGCGGTATTTGCAGCAGTTGCGTTGCCCGCATCGTCGAAGGAAAAGCTGAAATGGAAAAGAATTCTATTCTTGTAGACAGTGAGATCGAAGAAGGCCTCGTGCTAACCTGCCAGGCGCATCCTACCACGCCTACCTTAAAAGTAGATTACGACGACGTTTAGAATTCCTGAAGAATAAATTTTGAAGGCTCTCAAAAATGGCATTTTTGAGAGCCTTTGTTTTTACAGGCTTAGTACCTCTTTTACCTTTTGCACGACCGTTTGCGGCGGAATGCTTCGCATCACCTCTTCATAGCCTCCGGGAATGTTTTTTCCATAGATTGAAGTGGGAATGGCGGGATACTTCTCCAGATCTGGCAGGATCCAGTTGGAACTGGGCTGTCCAAAGGGCGCAAACCCGGTGAAAGGATGTGTCAGTCCAAACATGGTGATCACCGGAACCCCAAAATTGGCCGCCATATGTCCGTTGCCACTGTCCATAGCTAGCATGGCATCAAGATTTGAAATAAAAGCCACTTCTTCGGCGAAAGAAACTTTTCCCGCCAGGCTTACCGCGTTACTGTATTGCTGCTCCCAATTTTTGAGAATACCGCATTCCTTCGCGCCACCTCCAAAAAGAAAAACCTTTAGATTTTCTTCTTTTTCGAGCTTCAGTAAAACCTCCTGCATGAGGTCCCCCGGATAAACTTTTGATTCATGTTGGGCGAAAGGCGCGATGCCTAACCATTTTCTTGGTTCTTCCCCCGCGAGTTCCTTCACGGTACGAGAGATCTTTTGCCGGGGTAAGAAAACCGGTTCTGAAAGATCTATAGGAAAACCAAGTTTGGCAAAAACTTCTGCATAGCGTTCGTGGGTGGTTTTCAAAGGCTTTAGCAGCTTGTTGTTCTTCCTTGTAAGCGCTTTTTTCTCGGCGCGCCCCTTGTTGATCTGTTTCACGGGCACATTGGCCATCTGGAAAAACACCTTGAGAATATTAGATCGCAGCACGTTGTGAAGATCGGCTACTGCGTCAATGCCTAGCTCCTGCAACTCATGAGAAAGCCTGCGCAAACCGGCCACTCCTTTGTGCCTGTCGTGCACTTCGGCTTCATACACCTGCACATTTGGAAGCTCCTCAAAAAGCGGCGCAAAAAACCTACGGGTCAAAAAAGTGATCTTCAGGTCAGGAAAACGTTCGGTCACCCTTTTTATCACCGGCACTGTCATGGCAACATCTCCCATTGCCGAAAGTCTTATCACCAGAATATGCTTTGGAAGCGCCATAGAACGAGTATTGAAATTTTATTTTTTTGTACCTCTCAGCACAGGATTAAGTTCCTCGTCATTATACATTTTCATCTGTTTATAGACCTTCATATACTTCCTGCCATTTTCGATATCGTCCAGCAGCTGGTTGATTGCCGTTGAAAGGTCCACACGCTGTTCCAGCAGGATATCCAACTTGGCTTTACAAGCCATCATGTGAGACTGTGTCGCGTCTTTCCTGTTTGCCTCCTCATTCATATGATAGATCTTGAGCGCCAGGATAGAAAGCCGGTCAATTGCCCAGGCAGGACTTTCTGAATTGATTGTCGCATCCGGTCTTGGCTGTACATCTTTGTATTTGTCCAGGAAATAACTATCAATGTACTCCACCATATCTGTACGATCCTGGTTAGAAGCATCGATTTGGCGTTTCAGTTTTAAAGCAGCAACAGGATCGATATTGGGATCGCGAATAATGTCTTCATAATGCCACTGTACAGTATCTATCCAGCATTTTCTAAACAACAGGTGCTCGAGCAGCTGCTCATTTTCGTCATAAGGATTTTTAAAATCCTGTCCCACCGTGTTGATGACGTGGTATTTTTCGATCACCTCCTGGAAGATCTTGTTGGCTTTATCTGAAAACATGGTATCCTTTTTTAATTCTGAAAAATGTTAATTTCTGAAGCAATTTCAGAAAAACTCTCGATTTGCAAAGGTATTAGATTTTTAGGTTTTCTGAAGCAGGCTTCCGCAGAAGACTTAGGCAAACAATATCCACAGCAGCACCGGAAGCACCACCACCAGGATAAGCAGGATCTCTTTGAACCACTTATCGCGGGTCACCTGGAAATAATTGGTGACAATGATGGCCAGCGGGGCAAAAGAAAACAAAAGTTCGCTACTGTCTTTTGTAGGTGCGAGTACAGCAAGGCTCAGGGAGAGAAACAGCATCAAAAGGATCATAAAGAGTGAACTTTTGACGGTAGTGCCGGCTTTTTGAATGACTGAGATGTAAAAAAAGGAAGACCATATCATGAGCGCGAACAAAAACGCCACAGGCACTAACAGTGCAGGTGTTCGGTAAGCCGTAAAGTCAAAATTGCTCTGGACAAACCAGTCAGAGAGCGTGTAGAAACTGTCATTGAGCAACAAGCTTCCGCAGGTAACAAGGGAAACCAGCGTCAATATTGCTATGAGAGGCACCAACCAGTTTTTGAACCTGTGCCCTACATGCACAAGGATTCCAAAGTACGCCAGGAAGAGAAAAAGAATGCTCCAGAAGTAAAAGAGCGAGGCAATTCCAATCCAAAAGGTTGCATCAAAGATCTTTTGCACCGTTTCCCGTTGGGACCTTAGGCTCACAATGCGCCTTAGCCCTAACAGCACAAAAAGATTGGCCATAATGACCGGATTGTTTCTCAGCACCGCCGGAAACATGCAGATGAACCCTCCAAAAAGCACGGTTTTGAACGCATTCCTGCCGGTAAGCTCATTTCTTCCCGAAACAAAATTTACCAGGAATACACTTAACAGGATAATCAAAAGGATTCCTGTTTCTTCAAGGATCACGGAAAAAGGCGACAAAAAAAGCCTGTTGAAGTTGAAAAGCAGGTAAAAAACCAGGATGTAAAAGGCGACCAGGATAAAGTTAATGGGCCTTGATTTGCTAAAAAAGCTTGTTAACATACGGGTTTTTTATATTTTTGTGATTCTAAAATTAAACACAATGAGGGATTTTTTCGAAGGCATACAGTCGTTTTTTGAAGATTTTGCATTTCAGCCACTAGATTACCTGCGCAGCCTGGAACTTGACAGCTGGTGGGCAGCAAGTGCCGTGAACTGGCTGTTTATCATTATTGGTTTTGCAGCTTTCTTCTACTGGATGAAGCAATTGAACAGCTTCGAGAATGAAGACGACTACGATTATTCTGCACGCTAAGACAGGTCAAAACCCAGATCTTTTCTAAAATACATCTTATCGAAATGAAGTTTATCTGCATTTTGGTAAGATTTTTTTAGTGCCTGTTCGTAAGTGTCCCCAAAGGAGGTAATTGCCAGTACCCGTCCACCATTGGTGAGGATCTTTCCATTTTCTTCGGAAGTACCCGCGTGAAAAACAATGGAATCTTTCACCTCTTCAAAGCCTGAAATTTCCTTGCCTTTTTCATAAGCTTCAGGATAACCTCCTGAAACCAGCATTACTGTAGCTGCAGCTTCTTTCTTTACCCGAAGTTCAACTTCGTTAAGCTTACCTTCAGCAGCTTTTTGCAGCAGCTCCACAAGATCTGTCTCAATACGTGGCAGCACAACTTCGGTCTCGGGATCTCCCATTCGCACGTTATATTCTATGACATAAGGCTCCTCTCCTACTTTGATAAGACCAATAAAAATAAAGCCGGTATAGTCGATATCTTCCTTCTTGATACCCTCAACTGTAGGCTTGATGATCCTGGACTCTACTTTTTGCATAAAGGCCTCATTGGCAAAAGGCACGGGTGAAATAGCGCCCATACCGCCGGTGTTGAGGCCGGTGTCGCCTTCACCAATTCGTTTATAATCTTTGGCTGTAGGCAGCGTGATGTAATTTTCGCCATCAGTAAGCACAAAAACACTTAATTCGATCCCGTTCAGGAATTCCTCTATGACCACTTTTGCCCCGGCAGGACCAAATTTATCTCCGGTAAGCATGTTCTCCAGCTCCTGCTTGGCCTCTTCAACATCATCGAGGATCAAAACCCCTTTTCCCGCAGCCAGGCCATCGGCTTTAAGTACGTAAGGAGATTTGAGGGTTTCCAGAAAAGCTTTCCCGGCAGCAATGCTTTCTTTGGTGAAACTTTCGTATGCAGCAGTGGGAATGTTGTGCATCAACATGAATTCTTTTGCCCGCTCTTTACTGCCTTCAAGCAATGCACCCCGCTTGGAAGGGCCAATCACCGCGACATTTTTCAGCTCCTCATCCTGCGCGAAAAAGTCAGCGATCCCCTGCACCAAAGGATCCTCGGGGCCCACGACGAGCATTTCTATCTTTTCCTGAAGCACCGTTTTCTTTACCGCCTCAAAATCTGTGGGCTTAAGAGTGATATTTGTTGCTATTTTTGAAGTACCGGCATTCCCGGGAGCCACAAAAAGATTGTCGCAATTGGGGCTTTTGGAGATCATGTGGGCGAAGCTGTGTTCGCGGCCTCCCGAGCCAAGGATGAGAATATTCATAGGTGCTTATTTTAATTCTTGCCTCAAAAATAAATGTTTGTAAATTGAAGCACCAACTTATTGGCATAAAAAACCGTTATCTTTCAACTATTGAATTGGTTTAGTCTCTCATTACAACTCAACAGGTTCCCCATTAGAAAAGCGAAAAACACGCTGGAGGAGATCAAGGCTGTTCCCGAAGAGGAATACGCCGCCTATGTTGATGCCAAAAAGCAGGAAATAGTAAGATATCACCTTCAAAAGAATGATTTCTACAGGTCTTTCTTCGGAAGCAAAGATTTTTCCGTTTGGGATGAGGTGCCGGTGATGAAAAAAGCCGATCTCCAGCGACCGCTGGAGGAGCGCTTTAGCAAAGGTTTCAATTCAAAGAATGTCTACGTAGGAAAAACTTCCGGGTCCAGTGGCCATCCCTTTATTTTTGCCAAAGACAGATTTTGTCACGCCCTTTCATGGGCCGAGTTCAATGACAGATACCGCTGGTACGGGATTGACCTCGACAGGTCTGTGCAGGCCCGTTTCTACGGAATTCCGCTCGACAAGTTTGGATACTTCAGGGAGCGTCTAAAAGACAGGTTTGGATTTAGGTACAGGTTTCCCATTTTCGACCTCAGCGAAGAAAAAATGGAAGAATTCCTGCAGGACTTTCACAAGAAGAAATTCAACTACATCAACGGTTACACCAGTTCCATTGTACTGTTTGCAAAATTTCTTCAGAAGAAAAATATCATTCTTAAAGAGATTTGTCCGCAGCTACGGCTGTGTATCGTTACCAGCGAGATGTTCTTTAGGGAGGATAAGGAGTTGCTCGAAAAACAGTTTGGGGTTGCGGTGGTGAATGAGTATGGGGCCAGTGAATTAGGCCTACTCGCTTTTCAAAATAAAAAAGGGGAATGGATCCTCAACAGTGAGACCATGCTCGTGGAGATCCTGGATGAGAACGACCGGCCTGTGCCTAAGGGGGAACAGGGTCGTATTGTAATTACCTCGCTCTACAATCGTGCCCATCCTTTTATAAGATATGACATTGGCGACACGGGAAGTCTTTCCAAAAACAGCAGTGCCAAAAAGCCCGTTTTAGAGCAGCTTTTAGGCCGAACCAATGACGTGGCGGTCTTGCCAAGCGGAAAGGTGGTACCCGGCCTCACATTCTACTACGTGACCAAAAGCATCATAGAAGACGAGGGACAGATCAAGGAATTTGTGGTACAACAAACTGAAAAAGGCAGTTTCAGGATCATTTATGTTTCAGAAAAAGCGTTGAATCCGGAAAAAAGAAAGAAAATTCTTTCAGCAATGGTCACCTATCTGGAAGAAGGGCTAAAAGTTGAATTTGAACACAAAAAGATCCTCAAGCGCAGCCAGAGAGGCAAGCTCAAGCAGTTTGAAACCCTATTCTGAGGCAGTGGTTTGCCGGCTTTTCACGAAGAACTGCTCCCAGAGAAACAAGAGCATCCAAAAACAGCTTTTTAGAGCAGAGAATTCCAGCACTTTTCTATAGACTTTGTAGTTGTAGCCTAGCATTTCCCACTTGTTCCGTGAAATGGAGTTTTCCCGAACCCTGTATTTCGCAAGTGATTCCTGGATTCCTTTTGCACCATTCGCGTCGCGAACCGCCAGCAGCCATAGCCCCCAATCCTGCCTCTTCCTAATGAGCGGACAATAGATCTTGCCAAGTTCCCCGGCGTTGTAAATTCCGGTAAGATTGCCAACATAATTGGCGCGCAACAGCTTTTTAAACGGTAATTTCTTAAGAGCCTTAACCGTCCTATTGAGCGGCTGGCCGGCTTCATCAATAAGTGCATAGCTGGAATAACAAACATGTACCTGCTGCTCCCGCATAAAATCAAGCTGTTTTTGCAGCTTTTCGGGTTGCCAAAGGTCATCTGCATCAAGAAAAGAGATAAAATCCCCTTTTGAGGCTTTTATACCAATGTTACGGGCAAATCCCGCTCCCTGATTGGTGGGCAAACGGTGCAGCTGCACTCGTTTATCTTTATTCCTGAATTTTTCTATTACCTCTAAAGTTCGATCTTTTGATGCATCATCAATGATTAGCAGCTCCCAGTTTTCATAGGTTTGCTGCTGCACAGAGGCAATGCTTTCAGCAATAAAAGCTTCGGCATTATAAGCCGGCATGATCACAGATACCAGAGGATTATTCATCAAAGGCCTTTTTTAGGAGTGGCCATTATAACAATTTTTATACTTCTGCCAAAAAAGCTATTTTCTAATGTGTTTGGAAAAATCCTTGTGTTCACTTCGATTGAGTTCCTCCTCACTTAGGCTCTTGAAATACTCATAAGTGCGCTGCATTCCTTCGCTGCGGGAAACTTTCGGTTCCCAACCCAGGAGTTCTTTTGCCCTCGATATGTCTGGTTGTCGTTGCATGGGATCGTCCTGCGGAAGCGGTTTGAAGATGATCTTTTGGTTTGTTCCGGTAAGTTTTATGATCTCTTCGGCAAAATCTTTTATCGTGATCTCGTGAGGATTTCCAATATTCACAGGATAGACATAGTCGCTAAGCAGTAACCTGTAAATCCCTTCCACCTGGTCATCAACATAACAGAAGGAACGCGTTTGTGAACCATCCCCGAAAACGGTAAGATCCTCCCCTCGCAGCGCCTGACCAATGAAGGCCGGAATAACTCTTCCGTCATTCAGGCGCATCCTTGGGCCATAGGTATTAAAAATTCTTACGATCCTGGTTTCCAAACCGTGATAGCGATGGTAAGCCATGGTGATAGATTCCTGAAAACGCTTTGCTTCGTCATAAACTCCGCGAGGACCTATCGTGTTCACATTTCCGTAGTAATCTTCGGTTTGAGGGTGCACCAAAGGATCTCCATATACTTCCGAAGTAGAGGCGATAAGGATTCGCGCATCCTTTTCTTTTGCCAGTCCTAAGAGGTTATGAGTCCCCAGGGAACCAACCTTCAACGTCTGGATAGGGATCTTAAGGTAATCAATGGGACTTGCGGGAGAAGCGAAATGCAGGATATAATCCAGTCGACCTGCAACGTGAACAAAAGTGGAGACGTCGTGGTGATAAAATTCAAAATTTTCCAGCTTAAAAAGATGCTCTATGTTGCGACGATCACCGGTAATGAGATTATCCATCCCAATGACGTGGTAATCTTCTTTAATAAATTTGTCACAAAGATGGGAGCCCAGGAAACCGGCAGCCCCGGTGATAAGTATTCTTTTCTTCATTGGTTGGTTTTGTAAGCTGAAATTAAGGAATTTTTACGGCTCTGCAACTTCAGCAGGCGCTGTGAAGACCCTGTAAGGCGCTTTTAAGAATAATTTAACCTCATGATTTTATCTCAAATTCTCTTTTTCAACTGATATTAAGTAATTTAAGTGGAGAACAAAAAAGTGCAAAACGAATGAATAAAATCTTACAACAGCTTCACGTAAATGTGAGCAGAGAAGAACGCGGTCTTTCCTTGCTGGCAGGGGCCTACCTTCTATACGATGCCCTTGGAAAAAAAGAAAAGAGTTTTATGGAAGCAGCTTTGGCTGGCTTCCTGCTATACAGGGGTGCAACAGGAAATTGTCCTGCTTACACGGCCATTGGCAAAACAAAGCCCGACAACCACAGTCGCAACGTCAATATTCAGCTGAATCTCTTTGTGAACAAGCCGCGCGAAGAGGTCTACGAATTTTGGCGATCTGTCGAAAATTTACCGTTGTTTATGGAGCATCTTAGATATGTGAAGGCACTGGATGAGAAAACATCTGTTTGGGAAGCAAAGATTCCCGGCGGAATAGGAAAGGTACGCTGGAAGAGTGAAATTGTAAAAGAAGTTCCCTATGAACTGCTGGGCTGGCAATCTTTACCCGGTTCTGAAATATATAACGCCGGAAAGGTCGAATTCAAAAATGCGGGCAACGGCACAGAGATGCACGTGGTGATCTCTTATCACGCCCCGGGAGGAATTCCTGGAGAAGGTGCTGCGAGACTCATCAATCCTATTTTTAAAGAGCTACTGGAAGAAGACGTGCAAAACTTCAAGTGGTACATTGAAGGCACCTCGAAAAAGGCCTTTTAGAAGAGCTGTGCCAGGCTTTCTTTCCACGGAAGCACAGGAACATCAAAATTCTCTTGCAGTTTCTCCTTGCTAAGCACACTGTATTCGGGGCGGGTGGCAAGCGTTTGGTAACTGTTATTTTCATTCAACGGCACCTGCTGCTCCAGATGCTTAAGAATCTCTGCGGCAAAGTCATACCAGGTCGCTTCTCCCAGGTTGCTGTAATGATAAAGCCCATAGTGTCTTGCTTTCTGAAGCCAATAACTCCAGAACAAATCCTCCCAGGTCATAGGCGTTTGTTGGCGTACCCGTTTGAGTCGTGGTGATATTCAGCTCCTCCCCCGCCTTTGCTTTGCGGCAAATGGTGTTGAAGAAATTATGTCCAATATCTGAATACAACCAGGAAGTGCGAAAAATGAAGTATTTGTCCATGTGTTCCTGAATGTACTGTTCGCCCAGTAGCTTTGAGGCACCATAGACGTTGATAGGGCCGGTTTGATCCTCTTCCCGGTATGGTCTTGTTGCTTTTCCGTCGAAGACATAATCTGTTGAAAAATGGATTAGGGTGCAGTTATTATCATCGCAAACCTCAGCCAGATTTTTCACTGCCTCGGCATTGATCAAAAATGCTTTTTCCTGCTCCTTCTCTGCCTGTTCAACATTGGTATATGCTGCACAATTGATACAGTAATCAAATTTATGCTTTGCAAAATATGGACCTAACACCCCAAAAAGACTAATGTCAAGTTCTTCGGAAGTGGTAAATGTGAAGTTGAATTCCTGATATCTCACAGAAAGTCTTTTTATACATTGCCCCAGCTGCCCTGAAGCACCCGTTACCAGCACATTTTTCATAGTCCTAATTGTTCAAAAGTGGGAAGATTTGCGTCTTTTTCAGAAAGGATGAGTTCATCTTTGGGAAAATTCCAGTCGATGTTTAATGTAGGATCATTCCAGATGACGCCTGCATCTGCCTCTTTATTAAAATACTGGTCACATTTATAGGCGAAAAGAGACTTTTCTGAAAGTGTTATAAACCCATGTGCAAAACCTGCAGGAATAAAAAGCTGGAGATGGTTTTCATCACTCAACACCACTTTGAAAGACTGTTTGAAAGTTGGAGAACCGGGCCTAAGGTCAACCACCACGTCGAGCACCTCACCCATGGGACAACGTACCAACTTGGCCTGGGCAAAAGGACCTGTTTGGAAATGCAGGCCTCGCAGCACACCCCGGGTAGAGGTGGATTGGTTGTCCTGTACAAATTGAAGATGCAGGCCTGTTACCTCTTCAAAATTTCTCTGATTAAAACTTTCTATAAAAGTCCCGCGCTTGTCCCTAAACACGGCCGGTTTAAGTATAAAACAATCTTTTAAAGGAGTGTGTTCCAGTTCTAACATTAATCTAGTTGCATTAAATATTCGCCATAACCACTTTTCAATAAAGGTTGCGCCAGCTTTTGCAGCTGCTCTTTATTGATGAAGTTCATCTTGTAGGCCGTCTCTTCTATAGCCCCAATTTTCAATCCCTGTCGCTCTTCAATCACCTGCACAAACTGTGAGGCTTTCATAAGAGAATCAAAAGTGCCGGTATCAAGCCATGCTGTTCCTTTATCCAAAATACTCACCTGTAGCTTTTGCCTTTCGAGATAAACATTATTTACGTCTGTGATCTCATACTCCCCTCTTGGCGAGGGTTTAATGGTTTTCGCAATCTCCACTACTTCGTTATCATAAAAGTAAATCCCGGGAACTGCGAAATTTGACTTCGGATTGGCAGGCTTTTCCTCAATTGAGCGTACTTTTCCTGTCTTATCGAAGTCTACCACACCATACCGCTGGGGGTCCTGCACATGGTAGGCATAGATAAGACCGCCTTCCGGATCGCTGTTATTTTGTAGCAAAAGGTCAAGACCAGAGCCGTAGAAAATATTGTCTCCCAGGATGAGTGCTACTTTGTCTTTTCCAATAAAGTCGGCACCAATAATGAAGGCCTGTGCGAGGCCTTTGGGTTCCTCCTGCACTGCAAATTCAAAGCTGCATCCGTACTTGCTACCATCTCCCAAAAGCTCCTTGAATAAAGGCAGATCTTTGGGGGTTGAGATGATTAGGATCTCCCTTATACCCGCCATCATTAAGGTCGAAAGCGGATAATAGATCATGGGTTTGTCATAGACCGGCATCAACTGCTTGCTCACAGCAAGCGTCAATGGGTGCAGGCGTGTGCCCGATCCTCCGGCAAGAATGATCCCTTTCATTTTTGATATTTTTGGAGATACCAGTCTACGGTCTTTACAATTCCCGTTTCAAAATTCTCATCTGCTTTCCAGCCCAGTTCGTCTTCTATCTTCGTTGCATCAATAGCATATCTCTGGTCATGCCCCGGCCTGTCGACGACAAAGGTAATAAGTTCTTTATAAGACTTTCCATTCTGTCTTGGCGCCTTCCCGTCCAAGATCTCACATATCTTTTGGGCAATGTAGATGTTCTCCCGCTCATTGCGCCCGCCAATATTATAGGTTTCTCCTTTACGGCCTTTTTCTAAAGCCAGTTTGATTCCTTTACAATGATCTGTCACGTAAAGCCAGTCTCTCACGTTCTTACCATCGCCATAAATTGGAATTGGTTCTTCTTTAAGGGCAGTTCTAATAATAGTGGGAATCAACTTCTCATCATGCTGATTTGGCCCGTAATTGTTAGAACAATTGGTGGTAACGACCGGAAGGCCGTAGGTGTGAAAATAACTCCTCACAAGAAAATCTGAAGAAGCCTTTGATGCCGAATATGGACTGTTTGGTGCATAAGGAGTTTTTTCGGTAAATAATCCTTCCGCTCCTAAAGTCCCATAAACCTCATCTGTAGAGACATGTAGAAAAGTAGCGTCAGAAAATTCTTTTTTGAGACTGAAGGGACTATCCATCCACATCTTGTACGCGTTCTGGAGCAGATTAAACGTGCCCGAAATATTGGTTTCCACAAACGCTGCAGGATTTAAAATGGAATTATCCACATGAGATTCCGCAGCAAAATTTATCACCGCCTGAAATTTATATTTCTCAAAAAGATCTTTTACAAGCTGCTTATCCCCTATATCTCCCTGCACAAAAGTGTAGTTTTCATCCTCTGCGACCTCGATATTATCCAGGTTACCCGCATAGGTCAATTTGTCGAGATTGACGATATGAACATTTTCTTCTTCAGTAAAAAGGTTGACATAATTTGAGCCAATAAATCCCGCTCCACCTGTTAGCAGTACAAAACGTACTTTATTATCATTACTCATTTATTTCTCTTTTGCTATTTTTCGTGGTTTTGATTTCTTTTTCTTCGGAAGCATCCTCATTGGCAAAGATCTGCTCCAGGATCTTTTCGGTAATGAGATAAGTTGGCTTTACGCCTGTAGTTCCTAACCCTCCGGAAGCTAATGTACTTCCTGTTTCTAATGGATTATCTGATGCATAATAGGCATATCTCACCTTCACATCTTCGTTGATGTTTCCGCGCAGGCGGGAAGCCGCCTGAATGGCCTTTTGGTAATGCGCTCCTTCCATCTCAAGCCCCACCACATTCCAGGTAGACTCGTGGAAGAATCTAAGAATGTCCTTATTCTGAAGGGAAGTTCCCAGGACTGTGATCATTGAACCGTCACATACAGGAATTCCGTGACCTTCAAGATCTTCCCTGGTAAGCTCATTTTTGAAGGGATAGTTGTCTGCTGTCCCCTCAAAAAGGTGAGCCGAGGGGATCATAATATCCCCTTTTCCACCCACAAGGATACCTGCTTTTCCCATGATCGAAATAGAAGCCACGTTCATGTGGATGTTCCCCTGATCTGTTTGATATGGCTTCAACATTTCGTCCATAGTTTCATAGGCCTGCTCTCCAAAAGCATAGTCCATCACCATGATCACAGGTTTTTCTGCTTCGTCAATCTCACCGTTAAGTCGGATATTTAGAGCCAACATTGTTCATTTGGGCAGTATCAAAGATCTGCACATCAATATTGGCACCGCTACTGTCTTCAATAAAGGTCATGCCTTCCTCGGCAGCGGTCTTCATCACTTTCATTCGCAACTTGCCATTGGCGCTGTTGCTCAATTCCTCATATATTCCCGAAACACTTTTCTTCTTAAGTTCAACCTTTAAAGCTTCGGGCGCGTACAAAGTGTTCATCACGCTGTGCATATTGGCACTTATGATGTGCAAAGGCCGTTCTAAAAGCCCTTTTTCAAGAAGTACTTCCTTGATCTTGTTCGCCCATATTTCACCGTGAATATGATGTCCCAGCCGCTCGCGTAAGACGGGACTAAAAGTGACTATTCTTTTATTGTTGTTGAGCATTTCATCAATAGCCAGCTTTCCAAGCCAGTAGACAATATGCAGAAAACGGTCCCTGTTCTCCGGGATGCTGAAAAGTGGATATATTGAGGTCACTTCCCTGAAGGTGCGGCCTAAAATATTGGCGGTATGGGTAAGGGCAACTTCCCTCTCGGCCTGCGACAAATCATCTTTTGTAAGTACCGCTTTTTCCAAGTTTTTCCCAATCCCGGGATACTTCTCCCTTCCTCGTCAATCATCACCCGTCTCATGATCTTGTGTGATTCGATGAAAAGAAAGGTAAGGTGGGTAAGAATATCATAGATCTCACTCCTGCCGCGGGTGATCTCGATATTCATTTGTTCCTCATCTATCCTGTAGCAGTTTCTTCGCCTTTTCGGTGGAACGATTGGTTTAAAATGGGAATTACCGTAGCCTTCATCGCTGGTAAGATTGATAAAACGGCACTGCTCGAGACCAATAGGAAGCCTGTCGATTACATACAGCAGCCCGTTGAGCTCTACTTTTTCCTCTGCAACAGAACCATAAATTTCCGGTCTAAGAATTAACAGCGACTCTCTTAGGGTTTCCCCGGAAACCCCCATGGGTTTGTAAAAGCCGCGGTTGAAAAGGTGGCGCATGGTGATATACATTCTTTCAATGGCACTGGAACTTTCCTGTGCCCGGGTGCGCCCCTGTAATTTTAAATTACTCATGTTATAATTTTTGTTTTTCCAAAGCTCCTGCGATCTTGCGATCATTCGAAAGCCTTGGTAGTTTATTTTGGCCGCCCAGTTTCCCAATAGACTTCATATACTCCTGGAAACCGTTGGCCGGCACTTTAGTTATCTTTAATGGCTGAAGGATCTTTCCCTCAATAAGATCAAAATAGTAAGAATTTTGTTCCTGCATCGACCGGTCAAGAGCCGCCGAAAATTCCTGAAGATCTTCGGGTTCTTTTTGAAACTCTATGAACCACTCATGGTAAGGTAATTGATCTCCTTCAGGAGTGATTTGAGGTGCCACGGTAAATTCTGAAATCTGAACATCTGTCCCGGCAGTGGCTTCCTGCATGGCCTGCTCTACTTCCTTTGCGATCACGTGCTCTCCAAAAGCCGAGATAAAATGCTTAATCCTTCCTGAGACGATCAGCCTGTAAGGCTTTAGAGAAGTGAATTGAACTGTATCTCCCAGATTATAGGCCCACAATCCCGCGGAATTCGAGATGATCATCACATAGTTAGTGTCGAGCTCTACTTCCCCAATGGTTAACCTTTTGGGGTCTTCAGAAAAGAATTCCTCAGCTTTAATGAATTCGTAAAATATGCCCGAGTTGAGTTGCAACAGCATTCCTTTTACATTCTGCTTATCCTGAAAGGCAAAAAATCCTTCAGAAGCAGGAAAAAGCTCAATACTGTCAACCTTCCGGCCGATTAAACTTTCAAATTTTGAGCGGTAAGGTTCAAAATTTACTCCGCCGTAGATAAACAGGTTGAAATTCGGGAAAATATCTCCAATTTTCTTTCCTGTTCTGGCCTGCAGTCTCTCAAAATACATCTGCACCCATGAAGGAATCCCGCTTATGACGCTCATATCTTCCTTCACAGTCTCATCTACCACTCCTTCAACCTTCACTTCCCAATCTTCGATGCAATTAGTTTGCCAGCTGGGCATGCGGTTACGCTGCAAATAAGAAGGCACGTAGTGTGCTGCAATTCCCGAAAGTCTTCCAACCTTGATCCCGTTCTTTTCCTGCAGCTCGGGACTGCCCTGTAAAAAGATCATTTTTCCGTCCACGAAATCTGCTTTGCCGGTATCGGCTATGTAGCACAAAATGGCATTTCTGGCGGCATCAATATGCGTGGGCATAGATTCCCTTGTAAGCGGAATATATTTGGCCCCACTTGTCGTACCCGAGGTTTTCGCAAAGTAAATTGGTTTTCCCGGCCACAAAATATCACTTTGCCCTTCCACCACCTTGTTGATATACGGTTTTAGCTCTTCGTAGTCCCTTACCGGAACCTGTTTGGCAAATTCCTGAGGAGTTTTTATACTCGCAAAACCGTGATCCTTCCCAAATTGGGTGTTTTGAGCCTTTTTTATTAACTCCTCAAAAACCCTTTTTTGAGTCTCCACGGGATTTGAGGCCCAGGTGTTTATTCTCTTCTGAATATAGGCTGCAAATATTTTTGCTGAAAAAGATTTTAATGACATAATTATTGAAAATCAATGAAATCTACAGGGTTTACAGGTCGGCCCTCGTTCCAAAGTTCGAAATGCAGGTGTGGTCCTGTGGAGAATTCTCCTGTTGAGCCTGCGGTTGCTATCACTTCTCCTTTTTGCACCCTTTCTCCCTGTTCTTTGGTGAGGGAGGCATTGTGCTTATAAACCGATAAGAGGCCATAGCTGTGCTCAATAATGATGACATTCCCGGTTTCGGAAGTCCAGCCTGCAAAAACAACTGTCCCGTCGGCAACAGATTTTACCGGGGCGTTCTGCGAAGCTACAATATCGACTCCAAAATGCTTGTCCTTGATGTTGTATTTTTCAGAAAAAGGTCCTTTTAGCGGCGCGAAAAGTGCGTAATTGGCTTTTGAGGTCGCAGTCTCCAGAAAATTGTATTTGTCTTCCTGGTTTACAACATCTCTTAAGAGGGAATCTTCCTTTGACGGCTTCAGGTCTACTTCTTCGGGGTCGAGCCGATCGGTCTCCAGGAGAGAGTCCCTGTTGAATTCTTCAGATTTAATATCTCCCGAAAGGACTCTCTTAACCGAACTAAGGTATTGGTTATTTAATTCAACCACTGTTTGCAGAGAATCTGTCTTGTAGGCCAGTTCAACCGCACGTTGTTTAAGTGCAGTAGAGGAATAGCCGGGAATATATTCGCGCAAGCCTGTAAAGGCAATCAAAACCGTGGTCCCGGCGATCAACAGAATAACCGCTACGGTAACCACCACAAAAACGTTAAGCCGGGTGAGCTTAAAAGAAATTTTTTCTTCAAAAGTGTCTTCATTCAGGACGATCAACCTGTACTTGTGCAGCAGCTTTTGAGTGAAATTCCTTTTATTTTCGCTATTTTCTGACATTGAGACAAAGATATGATAAAGTTAATTTTAAACTGCTTTTCTATGAACAGAAACCATTGATTTAAAGTTTTATTGTTAACTTTGCAGCACTAAATTTACAGTTATGAACGCAGTTATTTTACCTTGGGTTATTGGAACATCACAGATAGTTATTATTCTTGTGGTGGTGTTGTTGTTGTTTGGTGGAAGAAAAATTCCAGAATTGATGAGAGGCTTGGGAAGCGGGATTAAAGAATTTAAAGACGCTTCAAAAGATGACGAGCCCTCTACAAAACCGGAGGAAGACCACAAACGACTATAATCCCCAAATAGTATAATAATTTAAAAAACCCAACTTTTTAGTTGGGTTTTTTCTTTTCTTTAAATTCTTCTTTACTTGATCTTAGCCGATTTTAAGATAGCTTCAAGTTCGAGCATGTTGTCCCGTTTTCTGGCCGAGGGAGCGAAGGTAAAACCCTCCAGCACCACTATGCGGTTGTGTTCTTCGTCCATCACTGCATAATTGAGGAAAGGCCCCGCCATAAAGGCATTTGTCACCTCCCAGGTGCCTTTAGTCTCATAAGCAAATTTATTGTCGATTTGAGAATTGAACAGGTAAGGTGCATAGGCCGCCTCGGTGATCATGTGGCTGCCATCTATCGGGCCGGGAATATTTGCTGCTCCAATTGAATCGCGCATCTTGATAATGTTCCCAATGGTATTGGTGTCCTTGTTGATCGTGCTCATAGGCACCTCATACACGAGGATCTCCATGCTTCCGTTCTTGATGTCTTTTCTTATCCAGAAGAAATCATCATCCTGTTTTGCATACCTGTAGGCCGTAGGAAATTTCAAGGAAACGCCTAATTTCTCCTCAAGCGGAGTATCGTCTTTCAAAGATTTGCTAATGCGGCGTTGCTTTTCTTTAATTTCGGTCTTCTTGAATTCCTGAATGATCTGTTCTGAATTTTTATCCAGGATGTTAATGATCTCTTCATTCGTCTGGCCGGTGACCTTAATGCCCTTCTGAGGTCTCGCATAAGGGTTTTCGGCAATTTTAATTCCGGCTTCCTTACCTTTCTCTATCTGTAAAAAGATCCTGTTCTTCCTCACGAAGCCCGAAAAAGCTTCAGGTGGCATTTGACTTATAGAAAATAACGGCTCTTCTTGAGGCAGCCCATCTACCGGTGCCGCCAGTATTCGCCTTATTTCTTCGCCTACTTCCCCATTCCAAAGATCATTGGGAATAATTACCGAAAGGCTGTTGATGTTACCCGAAGAATCTGCCAGGATCACCTGGTTCTTTTTTGGATCATTCTCACAGGACGTGAGCATCAAAAATCCAATAATAACTGCTAATGTGTATTTCATAATTGTGGTTTTGGAGGCCCTACCCTTCCGAAAGTTTTAGTTTCATGCCCGGTTTAAGGCTATTACTATTCATGTTATTAAGATTTTTGATTTTCTGTACAGTGACACCGGGAAATTTCTTAGAGATGCTCCATAAAGAATCCCCGTGTTTAACCGTGTAGAACTTCGGATTGCTCCCCGAAGATGAATTTTGAGCTGTTACAGGTCTTCTGGGATAGATCGTTAAACGTTGCCCAACTCTCAAATTGTTGCTTCTGAGATTGTTCCACCGCTTGATCTGGCTTACACCCACACCATAGCGTTCTGCAATTTTTCCCAGGTAATCTCCCCTTTGCACCCTGTAGCGAATCCTGCTCTCGGCTTCAACCAGCTGCGGTAAAGTCTTTTCTTTTTTGGCCATCTCGGCCGCGGCGTAACCGTAAATCGCGTCTTCGTTATTTACAAAGAATCCGGTCTTGTTCCGCGGTAATCTCAAACTGTACTTCTCGTCTTCTATGTAGGGAATAACATCAAGTTTAAAGCTCGGGTTAAGAAACTCCAGCAATTCCTTTTCAACACCTGTCACTTCGGAAATTTGATCGAAGGTGAGCGCTTTTTTAGTTTGAATGGTATCGGTTTCGAAGTAAGTAGTGCGCGGGTTTGGCGGCTGAAAGCCATGCTCTTCAGCATACTCAAAAATGTAAAGTGTAGCCAGGAAAGCCGGTACATAGCCTGCGGTCTCTCTTGGCAAATATGGTCTTAAATTCCAGTAATTCGTAGAGCCTCCACTTCTCCTGATGGCTTTAGAAACATTTCCGGGGCCCGAATTATATGATGCCAACACCAGGTCCCAATCCTCAAAAACCCTGTAAAGGGTTGAGAGGTATTCTGCGGCAGCTTCAGTAGACCTTACAGGATCCATTCGCTCATCTACATAAGAACTTACATTAAGACCGTGCATTTTCCCGGTTGCAAACATAAATTGCCAGAGGCCGGTCGCACCCACACGTGAACGTGCTCTTGGGTTCAAAGCAGACTCTACAATAGCGAGGTACTTGATCTCCAGTGGAATATTGTACTTGTCCAGCTTTTGCTCAAACATGGGAAAGTAGTATGTACTAAGCGCCATTAACCTTTCCATGGACTTTTTGTTCCGTTTCAGGTAAGACTTGATGACGTTCTCAAGCAATGGATTGTACTCAATATTAAAAGGGGTTTTGGCATTTAATTTTGCCAGTCGCGCCTTGAGGGTGTCTGTAGGAAGATCATCATACACCACCTCGTTGTACTCGAGGTCAAGCAGCGAATCTTTGAGATTGGAATACAGGCTGGATTCAAAAAGCTCTTTTTGCCAAAGGGAATCGATAGCAGCGGCATTCGCGTTGTCTAAAAGGGCGAAAACCGTCGAGTCTTTTATGATCTTATGTACCGGAACTTTATTGGCGAATTCTACATCGTCATTGTCCAAAAGCATAAAGAATTCCTGTTCAGGAAGTTTGATAGTGTCACCCGATGCCTCTTCTTTCGCAATTTGACCTTCTTTAGGAGTTGCTTTTTCCTGTGCTAATACAGCAGCAGAACAGAGCAACAGCAAAAAAGATAAAATTTGTTTTCTCATTATTATCGCATTATTCATCCATGAACTTTCTACAGGCTACAATTATTGTACCTCTTTAGTTTTTTATGGCTTCAATCCCGGGTAAACTTTTTCCTTCCAGCATCTCTAGCATGGCTCCACCCCCCGTGGATACATAGCTCATTTTGTCTTCAAGATTAAATTGTTTTACTGCGGCGACAGAATCTCCTCCCCCTACAAGAGAGAAGGCACCTTTAGCCGTAGCTGCAGCTATAGCTTCTCCCACAGCAATAGTTCCTTTTGCAAACGGTTCCATTTCAAAAACGCCCATGGGACCATTCCAAAGAATAGTGGCTGAATCTTCAATTACTTTGCTGTAATTCTTGATCGTTTCAGGCCCAATGTCCAGTCCCATCCAGCCGTCAGGTATATTCTCTACCGGCACTACTTCGGTATTGGCCAGTTCAGAAAAACTGTCGGCAATAACCGAATCTACAGGTAAATGAATTTTTACTCCTTTACTTTCCGCAGATTTAAGGATCTTAAGAGCAAGTTCCTGCTTGTCATCTTCAACCAGTGAGCTTCCAATACTTCCTCCCTGTGCCTTAATAAAGGTATAGGTCATCCCGCCACCAATGATAAGATGATCAACTTTGTCCAGGATATTCTCGATCACGGTGATCTTTGTAGAAACCTTGGCGCCGCCAAGAACTGCTGTAACCGGTTTTTTGGAACTTCCCAATACCTTTTCCAGGCTCTCGATCTCACGGGCAAGAAGATACCCAAAGCACTTGTCTTTAAAGTATTTTGCAACTATTGTTGTCGAAGCGTGGGCCCTGTGAGCGGTTCCAAAAGCGTCGTTTACATATATGTCTCCAAGTTTTGAAAGATCTTTAGCGAATTCCTCATCCCCTTTTTCCTCTTCTTTGTGGAATCTTAGATTCTCAAGTAAGAGTACTTCTCCCGGCTGCAACTCTTCGGCTGCCTCTTCTGCGACGTCTCCTACGCATTCTGAAACGAATTTCACCTTCACCCCAAGGATCTCAGAAACTTTTCCAACAATATTCTCCAGGGAATACTGCTGTTCCACACCTTTTGGCCGTCCCAGGTGGGACATTAAAATGGCACTTCCCCCGTCAGCAAGGATCTTATCAACCGTTGGTTTTGCACCTTCGATCCTGCTGGTGTCTCCCACCTCGAGATCATCGTTCAAAGGCACGTTAAAATCTACTCTTATTAGTGCTTTTTTATTTTGGAAATTGTAGTCGTCTATAGTTCTCATCTGGTCTTTTTTAGTCGAAAGAAAATTTTTCCCTAAGATATAAAAGTGTGGAGAAATTTTATCTTTGCTTATGCTATTTTCTGAAGTATTAGGGCTTCCGCACATCAAGAACCATCTCACCACAACTGCCAATAACGGCCGCATTCCACATGCTCAGTTGTTTGCAGGCCCATCGGGAAGCGGGACCTTGCCAATGGCTATTGCCTACGCACAATATATCCTTTGTCGCAACACCGCTGCCGAAAACAATACCGGAGTCGAAGCCTGCAACATCAAGATGAACAAGTTATCTCATCCCGACCTGCACTTTGCCTTTCCGGTAGCCAATAACGACAAGATCAAAAAGAATCCTGTTTCGTCTAATTTCCTTGAGGAGTGGCGGCAATTCGTGCAGCAAAATCCCTACGGAAGTCTTTATGACTGGTACCAAAAACTCGGAATAGAGAACAAACAGGGACAAATTGGGGTGAATGAGGCACAGGATATTGTGAAGTCACTTTCCCTGAAGTCTTACGAAGGAGGATTCAAGGTTATGATCATCTGGATGGCCGACAAAATGAATACTTCGGCTTCCAATAAGCTGCTGAAGCTTATAGAGGAACCGCCAAATGAAACCCTCTTCATCCTTATTACCGAAGAAGAGGAGAATATCATACAAACCATCAGGTCACGCTGTCAAACGCTGCACTTTCCGCCGCTTAACGAGGCTGTAATTGCCGAAGGTCTCATGAAAAAGGAAAACTGCGACCAGGCAAAGGCACTTACCATAGCCCATCGAGCAAACGGAAGTTTCACGAATGCCCTTCATATTCTTGAGCAAAATTCGGGCGATGAACAGTTCGAAGAATGGTTCGTGACCTGGGTGAGAAGTGCTTTTAAGGCCAAAGGAAATAAGGCTGCAATCGGAGATTTGATCAGCTGGAGCGAAACCATTGCAGCTACCGGTAGAGAATCTCAGAAGAAGTTCCTTCTGTTTTGCCTGGATTTCTTCCGGCAGGCCCTGTTACATAATTACCAGGCGAAGGATCTTGTTTTTATGGAGCCGCAGGTAAAAGGGTTTCAGCTGGAAAAATTCGCGCCTTTTATCCACGGAAAGAACATCATGGGCATTACTTCAGAATTAGAGGATGCTATTTACCATATCGAACGAAATGGAAATGCCAAGATCATCCTCACCGATCTTTCTATTAAACTAACCAGACTGCTACACAAAAAATAACTTTATGCAAAGCTTTTCAATCAACATTCCCGTATTGCTCATTTTATTGTTCACGACGATCACCTTTCTGCAATCGGGCCTCGACAAATTGACCGACTGGAGCGGAAACACCGGTTGGTTAAAAGGACATTTTGAGAACACCTTTATGGGAGGTATGGTACCGCTGCTTGTAGGCATCATTCTTTTGCTTGAGGTGATCGCCGGCCTCATGGCCCTGGGTGGCTTTTTTACACTGCTGCTTTTTGATGATCCTACTCTGGCGATGTGGTCACTCGTTATTGCGGCATTAACGCTGCTCATGCTCCTCTTTGGGCAACGGGTGGCAAAAGATTATCCCGGCGCTTTTACCATTACCGGTTATTTTATGGTGATCATCTTCGGAATATTTTTGTTGACCGCTTAAAAATTCCACTAATACAAAACAAAAAAGGGTTCCAACACGGAACCCTTTTTGATGCTTAAAAGTGAAAGTTTATTCTTCAGTACCTACATGATCTGCATCATCATTAAGTTCTGCAAGGACTTCCTGGGTAATATCTTTTCCTTCCTTAGCATAAAGAATGTTTGCAGATTCATTGGACCCGAAAATATATGTGTAGTCGTTCTCTTCTCCGTAACTCTTCACAAAGTCTTTTACCTTGTTGATCATAGAGTCCATCATCACCTGACTTTCCTGTCTTAGCTGACCGCTTTTCATTTGCTGTTGCTGCTGAAGCATTTGCTGTTTCTGCATCAGCTCCTGTTGTGCAGCTTCCTTCTCAGCCTGAGACATGGTCGCAGCATTTTCCTGAAACTCCTGAACCTCCTGACGGAATCCTGTACTCAGGGAATCCAACTCTTTTTTCAAACTTTCAGATCTTGTTGTGAAATCAGCCTCCACATCTTTCATCTCTGAATACTCCTTCATTAACTTGGTGGTATCTACATAAGCTGTTTTCTCTTTATCACAACTTGTTAGCAGCGCTCCAAATGAGAGTACTATGAGCAATCTTTTCATTTTCTTGTATTTTAACGTTTGTTCACAAAAGTAAGAAAGGATTTGAATATTCAGCAGAAATAGACTCCAAACTACCATTATTGGTAAATCAAATATCTTCACCTATAGAAATAGATTTCTTTTATCAAAAACAGCTTCAATAGAAGCGATTTAATGGTATATAAAAGAATTAAAAAGGTAGTTAAACCCGGTGTGAGGCAAAAGAGCCGGAAAAAGCCTCTAAAATGCCTTTTTTATGATTTATTCAGGAAATAGACCAGGGAAGAGTATTCTCCGGTCTTTTGAGCCGACCAGTTTGAGCTCAGCCCTCTCCAAAAAGCTCTAACCGGATCTTGAATGTCTGGTTTGATGTTTTTCGGAAAGTAGGCTCACATAGAACGAATCGAAAATAAGTCCTTTTTGGGAAGTAAGTGAAAAACCTTTCTCACCAAAGATCTTTTTTATGGCCGTCCCGGAAAAATGGAAAAGGTGCCTTGGTACATCATAAGCTGCCCAGTTTTCAGAATAAGTTTTTGCATCTGCACTTTTGAAATTAGGTACAGCTATAACCAAAAGTCCATCTTTTTTTAGCAACCTGTCCAGCTCCTTTATTTGAACATCCAGATCGGGCACATGTTCGAGCACATGCCACATCGTGATTACGTCAAAAGAATGATCTTCAAAAGAAGAAGTATCGGGAAGTAAATTAATACCTTTTTGAGCAGCAAGATCTCTTGCTCCGGAATTAGGTTCTGCTCCAAAAATCTTCCAGCCGCTCTTTTTTGCCTCTGCTAAAAAATCTCCCGTACCTGCACCCAGGTCAAGAAGATTTCCTTTGCATGGTTTTCTTTTTTCGATCCAGCCGATCTTCTTCTGAAGCATGTAAGATTTTACCGCCTGATAGATCCTGTCAAAAACTGACCTTTTTGAATCTGTATGGGAGATGTAATCTTCGCTTTTGTAAAACTCCGGAAGCTCTTCTTGAGAAGGTCGTGGAAAGGTTGCTAAAAGATCATATTCTTCATCTTTTCGCAACTCAAAGTTTTTTCCGCTTACGGTATGATCTTTACATACCAGCACCGGTTCTTTTGAAAAATGGAATTCAGGCATCAAAAAAAATTACTGCTCAAAAATAGCATTTTTGGAGCACCATTCATCGGCTTCTTTCAGATTGTTTCTTATGAAATTTTGAAGCTTATTTATCTTACAGGAAAGAGTAATATATCGAATAATTGATTTGAAATAAAAACTAAAAAAGGAGAGCGGGTTGCTCTCCTTTTCAAAAATTATTTTCCGAAAAAATACCTCCCAAAAATGTCATTTTTGGAACATGTTCCACGTGGAACGTCTAAAACTTATCTTCCCATATAAACCAGTAAAACCGAAATATCATTCGGGCTCACTCCGCTGATCCTTGATGCTTGAGACACTGTTGTAGGTTGAACTTTTCTCAACTTCTCACGCGCTTCAAAGGACATGGATTTGATCCTGGCATAATCAAAATTCGATGGAATTTTGATTCCCTCAAGGCGGTTCAGTTTATCGGCGTTGTTCTTTTCCTTTTCTATATAACCGGAATATTTCACCTGGATCTCGGTTTGCTCCAGCTCCTCGTCATCCAGTTTATTCTCCGCTATAAAATCATTTACGCCGGAAAATTTCCTCACATCTTCCATGGTAATATTCGGCCTGGAAAACACCTTAAAGATCTTATCGCTTTGTTTCATCGGCGAGGAATCTTTCTCTTCCAATACCTCGTTTGCTTCTTCGGGAACCACGCTGGTCTCCTTCAAAAAGTTCACAAAAGCCAAAGATTTTTCTTGCTTCTCCTCCATCTTCCGCAACCTTTTTTCAGAAGCCAAACCTATATCAAACGACTTTTTGGTCAACCTGAAATCTGCATTATCCTGTCTTAAAAGCGTGCGATATTCTGCTCGTGAGGTAAACATCCTGTATGGCTCCTCAGTTCCTTTTGTGATCAAATCATCAATAAGAACACCTATATAAGCCTCACTTCTCTGCAGGACGAATTCTTCTTTTTCCTGCACTTTTAGCGCAGCATTTATTCCCGCCATCAAACCTTGAGATCCGGCTTCTTCATAACCTGTTGTTCCGTTGATTTGTCCGGCAAAATATAAACCGTCCACCAGTTTGGTTTCAAGGGTATGTCTTAATTGAGTCGGCGGAAAGTAATCGTATTCTATAGCGTAGCCCGGTCTAAAGAACTTCACATTTTCAAAACCTGCGACCGATCTCAACGCACGAAATTGTACATCTTCTGGCAACGAAGTGGAGAACCCGTTCACATACATTTCTACAGTATTCCAACCTTCAGGTTCTATGAATAACTGATGCCTGTCCTTATCAGCAAACCGATTGATCTTATCTTCAATTGACGGGCAATATCTTGGACCGATACTTTTAATTCGGCCATTGAACATTGGTGATCTGTCGAAGCCTTCCTTCAGCAACTCATGAACCTCAGGAGAGGTGTAACTCATATAACAGGAGCGTTGCTTTTCAAGAGGTTTTGTTTCGTCCAGATAAGAGAACTTTGCCGGCACATCATCGCCCGGTTGTTCGATCATTTTTGAGTAATCTAAAGAACGACCATCAACTCTAGGTGGAGTTCCGGTTTTCATTCTTCCGGCTTCAAAACCTAATTGAACAAGCTCTTCGGTAATCCCTTTTGCGGCTCTCTCCCCTGCTCTACCACCACCAAATTGTTTGTCGCCAATATGGATCAATCCGTTCAAAAAAGTTCCGTTGGTAAGGATAACCGTCTTCGATTTTATCTCAATTCCGAGAGAGGTTTTTACCCCAACCACTTTGTCTTTTTCGATGATCAAACCCGAAACCATCTCCTGGTAGAAATCAAGATTTTTGGTGTTTTCGAGACGCAGCCTCCAGTGCTCTGCAAACATCATCCTGTCGCTTTGCACCCTCGGGCTCCACATTGCAGGACCCTTGGATTTGTTCAGCATTTTGAACTGGATCGCACTGGTATCGCTCACCAATCCGCTATAGCCACCAAGCGCATCAATCTCCCGAACAATCTGCCCTTTTGCGATCCCGCCCATGGCAGGATTGCAACTCATTTGGGCAATGTTCTGCAAATTCATGGTGACTAAAAGCGTGCTGCTACCCATATTTGCCGCAGCCGCCGCAGCCTCGCTTCCCGCGTGTCCGGCACCTACAACAATAACATCATATTCCTTTTCAAACATAAATTTCCTTCTATTGTTCCACGTGGAACATTTTCATTTTTTCTTCTTCTTTCGAACGCATAAGTTCTTTTTCTTCGGAAGTTTTGTCCCTGTATCCGCAGTAGTGTAGAACTCCGTGCACCATCACCCGCTTAAGCTCCTCTTCAAAAGCTACATTGTATTCATCAGCGTTTTCAGCAATCCTTTCGGTGCTGATGAAAATATCTCCGGCAAGGATGTTCCCTATCGTGCTGTCGAAGCTGATGATATCGGTATAGGTATCGTGATCTAAATACTCCTGATTGATCTTCAAAAGGTAGTCGTCATCGCAGAAGATATAACTTATCTCCCCCAGCTTTTTACCTTCTGAAAGAATCACCTTTTTAAGCCAGTCTTCGTAGCGATTTTCTTCGCCCAGCTCAAAGTCGTTTTCAGAATAGAAATTAATTATCTCCTCGTTCAAAATATTCCTTTACTTTCTGTTTGTAAATTTGCCGCAAAGGTAAGCTTTGTCGATTTAAAATTTCAGTGGTGTTGAAATATTCTTTAGCCTTAAGGATTTGATTATTAACTGGGTTTTGAAACTCCTCTTTGTTGGTCCTCGATTCCCTCTCTGGCTTATTCCCCTGCTCCAACTCTGCGTCCTCCAATTCCAACAATTTGTGTTCCAATTGTTTCATTCGCTCATAAGTTTGCCTGTCGAAGCCTTTCTCCAGAAGCTGCTTTTCGATTTGTTCCATGTCTTTCTCCAATTGTCCATTGTTCCCTTTACGGCCTTCCTTATCCAACTGCTCCTGCAGTGCCCTTCGCAGCATTTGCTGTTCCTGAAAGATCCTGAACAGCTCCCCGCTGCTCTCCTCAGATTCCTGCTCACCTCCTTTTTCACCGTCCTTTCCTGAACCCTTCTTCTCACCTTTTTCCATGCCCTCCTGCATCTGCTGGTTAAGCTGCTTTTGCTTCTGAATGATGTCGGGTAATTGCATTCCTTTACCGCCTCCACCCGAAGAGGCCATGCTCATCATTTGCTCCATATTGCCAAGAATATTGCTCAGGAAATAAGCCAGATCATTGGCGCCGGTGATCACGTACTGCTGACTTCCCACTCCCTGCATAATGTCGTTCTGGGCCAGTCTTTCTAAAGCTTTGTCCAGGTCGTACTCTACATCGGTGATCTTAGTGTTGATATTTTCGGTGATCATCGGGTTCCGCAAAGCAAGTGCGTAGAGGCTGTCATCTACATGTTGAAAATGCTCTTTTAAAACATTCTGTTTTCTCAGCTTTCCTGAAAAAGTCGGATTGTTCCGTCCCAGATTTTTGAACTCGTCCATAAGATCTTCCTGCTCAAAAGAGAACGTAAGCAGGTTATCCAGGATCTGCCTTAGCATGCTTACATCTTCCTGCATTTGCTGTGCACCCGCCATTTGCATTTGCCTCCTCATCTTTTTAGACATTTGCATCATCTTCTCTCCCGCCTGTTTCTGCTTTTGTTTTGCTCCCTGTTTATTGCCTTTTTGAAGCTCTTCTGAAGCATCTTTTTGATCCTCCTGCACTTCTTTACCCGATTCCTCATCTGCACCGGTGTCCATAGGTTTCTGCAGCTGTTCATTCTCTTTGTTCAATTCCTCCATCTCCTGCATCAACTCCTCGGTATCTTTATTAAGGGAATCCTGGGCAGCTTTGGTGTTCTCCTCTTCCTTTTCGGAAAGACCTTTTTGCTCTTCCCCCAACTTCTGAAGTTCGTTCGAAAGCTGCTGTTGCTTCTCCTGTACATAATACCTCTTGGTCAATTCAAGAAGCTGCTCCAGGTTCCTCTCCCTGTTTTTTGAATCCTTGCCCAACTTCTCCAGTTTTTCACTCAACCCTTCCTCCTCTATCTTTTCAGAATATTTCTCCAGCTCCTCCAACAGCTTTTCATTTTCCTTCAGCTCTTCTTCCCGCTTTTCAAGCCGTTCCTTCAGTTCGTCCTCCATTTCTTTGTTGTAGGACTTTTCTTCCTTTTGAAGACTATTTTTTAGTTTCTCGGTAAAAGACTGCATCAACTGGTTCTGCTTCTTTTGTCGCTCCAGGAACTGCTCCAGCTTTTTCCTGTCATTGTAATCAAGTCGCGGTTTCTCCTTCTGCAACCGACTCAACTCCTCCAATTCCTTTTTTGAAAGCTCATTTTCCTTCAGTGAATTGTCCATTCCCTGTATAGCTTCGTTCTGTTGTTGCAGCCTTTCCCGCTCTTCTTCATCGTCGGTTTTACTTCGGAAGAAAAAGGATTTGCTTTTCACCTTTTTGAACCCGTTAACCGCATCATTATCAGTTACTTCAAAGTAAATTTCATACTCTTTTCCCTTTTCCAGCTGAAGGCTGTCCGGGAAAGCAGCAATAAACTCGGCCAAATTCCCTTTTCCCACGCTCATTTGCACACTTTTTTGCTCCTTCGGAGCTATCTACCGGAAAGCTTACCAGCCTCACATTTTTAATTCCATAATCATCTGAAACCTTTCCGAAGAAATACAGGGCTTCCCCGTCAAACTGTCCCTTTGGCTCTCCAAAACCAGTCTTGGATATTCATCTTTGACCACCTGAAGCGAGTAAGAAAGGTTCTCAAAATGATGAATATTTTTATTGGAAGTGCTTATTTGATATTCCAGGGAATTCCTAAGGCGCTTTTCGCAGGAAAAATTTATTCGTTGGTCAGCTTTGAAATTCCTGAACAGTATCTTTCAACATCAATTCCACCTTTTCTGTAGCCGAAGTTTCCAGGTTCCAGGTCACCACGGTTCCTTCGGGAACAGTTGCGTTGCCTGTACCTTCAACGGTCTCCTTCCCTAACCCGGTGTGACGCGGATATTCCAGAAGCATGCTCAAATTTCGCATTTTTGGCACCTCAATAACATTTACCTCGTAAGGCCGCGAACGTACTTTATTCCCGGAAAGGGAGAATTCAAAATCTTCGGAAGCTGGTTCGAAATTATATTCAAAGATGCCGGGAGAAACCTCATTCATAAAATAGGTCTGGCCATTATAATGCACCGAAACATTTTCCGGAATGATGCTGCCCTGCGTCATTACCTGCAGTTTCAAAACTTCGTTTTCGCGCACCTTAAGATCTGGATTTACAACAGTGAATTCGAAATGGTGCCGGCGGTTCATAAGCGACCTTATAGTTTACCACCCGCTCATAACTGCTGGAAAAGATATCGGCCTTACCCGTAAGTACAATAAGAAGAATGATCGCCACCGGAATGGCCGCATACTTCAAAAAGGGCAAATTCTTCCTGAAATCTACCGCCAATGAAAAAGGCACCGGCCGCAGCTCTTGTGCTTTTTGGTCTATCCCCGCCAAAAGCAGATCTGTTTGTTTTCCGCTGGACTTCAGCTGAAGCACATTCAGCAGTTTATCGCTTACTTCAGGAAAATGCCGGCCAATAATGCGCGAAGCTTCAGTATAATCTATTCCCTTAGAGATCTTGAAAAGCTTCAGTAAAGGAAAAATGATAAAACGCAACAGCAGGAAAACTTCCACCGCAACAAAACTCCAGAAGAGAATGGTCCTTCCTGTCGGGCTTAGCCATAAAAGATATTCGATGAAAAGCGTGAGCAAAAAATACAACAGCCCAATGGCCACAAAGAATATTAGCCCCTTAAGCAGCTCATTCAAGTAGAAACGCCTTATAAAGGCCTCCAGTTTTTTCCTTAAGATCTCAAAATTGTCCATCGCCCGCGCTAATCTTCTAAAAATACAATTATTTTCTGTTTTCTTCCAGGCCCGGCAAATTTCGAAAACCTAAAGAATCGCTTATCTTTGCCGATCAAAACCAGCATTTATGTCTACGAAAAAAGTAAGGGTGCGTTTTGCACCAAGTCCCACAGGTCCTTTGCACATTGGCGGAGTGCGTACTGCGCTCTTCAATTACCTTTTTGCCAAAAAACACGGCGGGGATTTTATTTTGCGAGTTGAAGATACAGACCAGGCCCGCTATGTAGAAGGTGCCGAAAATTATATTATTGACGCCCTTAACTGGTGCAATATTCCTTACGACGAAGGCCCCGGGAAAGAAGCTGGTTTTGGCCCGTACAGGCAAAGTGAGAGAAAACACCTCTATAAAGATTACGCCGAAAAACTTATTGCTTCGGGTAATGCCTATTACGCTTTTGATACTTCGGAAGAACTTGACCACCACAGGCAGGATCACGAAGCTAAAGGCAAGACCTTTATCTACAACTGGCACAACCGCAATAAGCTGAAGAATTCTTTGTCGCTTTCTGAAGCCGAAGTGCAGGAAAAATTGAATTCCGGTGAGCCTTACGTGATCAGGTTCAAATCTCCTGAAAATGAGCAGCTGGACCTGCAGGATGAGATCCGCGGGAAGATGCAGATCGATACTAATGTTCTTGACGATAAAGTCCTTTTCAAAAGCGACGGAATGCCTACTTATCACCTCGCCAACATTGTTGATGACCACCTCATGGAGATCACGCATGTGATTCGCGGGGAAGAATGGTTGCCTTCATTGGCGCTGCACGTATTGCTGTACAGGGCTTTTGGCTGGGATACTCCAAAATTCGCACACCTGCCGTTGATCCTGAAGCCGCAGGGCAAAGGAAAATTAAGCAAACGTGACGGGGACAAACTTAGGGTTTCCGGTATTTCCGCTTGCAGTGGAAAGATCCAAAATCGGGGGAAGTTTCCGCAGGATATAGAGAGGACGGGTATTTCCCTGAAGCCGTTGTCAACATGCTGGCCCTGCTTGGCTGGAACGAAGGCGGCGGCAGCGAACAGGAGATCTACACTCTTGAGGAGCTTGTGAACGCATTTTCTCTGGAACATGTTTCCAAAGGCGGATCAAAATTCGATCCTGAAAAGACCAAATGGTTCCAGCACCACTACATGCAGAAGGCCGAAAATGGACGAATTAGCTGAAGATTTTGATCAAGATCCTGAAAGAAAAAGGAATTGACGCTTCAAAAGATTATATAGAACATGTGATTGGCCTGCTAAAGGAAAGAGCGACGTTTACAACCGATTTCTGGGAGATGGGCAGCTACTTCTTCACTGCGCCGGAGAACTACGATGAAAAAGCCTCTAAAAAGGCCTGGAAAGAAGATACTTCAGCAATTATGGATCAGGTTATTGCAATTCTTGAAGAAACCGAGAATTTTTCTGCCGGCAACCTGCAGGACCAGGTAAAAGGCTGGATCACTTCCGAAGGAATTGGCTTCGGAAAGGTCATGCAACCCTTCAGGTTATCTCTTGTAGGAGCCATGCAGGGTCCTGATGTGTTCGAGATCGCTTCGGCAATAGGAAAAGAAGAAACGATCAGCCGACTCAAAAGAGCTCAGCAAAAGCTTTAAAAATAAAGGGCCTGAAAAATGACATTTTCAGGCCCTCTTGTTTTTATCTTTTTTAGATTCTACAGGAATACAATTATTCCGCCGGCGATCATACTCATGTGCCCTTTCAAACCGGTCACCGAAGGATCTTTTTCCTCCAGCCCCTCGTCTTCAAGGCCTTTAAACATATTGTTGAGTCCGTACTGGTACTGTGCCCACAGCTTGATTGTTTCAGAGCCACCGGAAATTCCTCCGGCAAGGTTCACATTGAATGGCGAAACCTTCTCAATATCTATCGCCTGAATGTCGTAGTTTCCAAGATACCAGTATTCTTTATCCTGGCGGGCGTCAAGTTTTCCGTTCACCTGTATGACAGGACCTGCTTCCACACTCAGGTTGTGCCCCAGGATCTTATAACTCCCAAAAAGGTTGATCTGTACCCCAATCATATTATATTCTATATCCTGATCGGCCGCCAGGTCTTCAATCTTTTCCCGACCGTCCATCGTGAGCTTGAAATCATAAAAGTTAACCCCATAAAGGATTTGAAAATCGTTGTAAAAAGAAGCCCTGCTATGAAATCCCGCTGTCCAGCTTGTCCCGGGGTTTACCTCAAATTGATTGGTTTGAATGTTGAAATAGTTGGCCCCGGCCTGCAGCCCAAACCTGTTGTAACTGCCGTCCCAGATTCGCTGCGCATTTGCCTGTAAAGAGCCTATAAATATGGTTAAAATGATCAATAATTTCTTCAAATTCATCACTCTGGAGATTAATATTTTAAAGAGATAAATGTAGGAGTTTATTTTCTATCTTTCCGTTAAATAAAACCATACATCCTATGATTACTACCATTTTATCCATTTTCTTTGTTGTTATCGGCCTCATTATTCTATTTTCCGGAATATTCACAGTCAAACAACAAACTGCGGCGGCAATAGAGCGCTTCGGAAAGTTTCAACGCATTAGCGGGAGCGGCCTTCACTTCAAAGTGCCTATTATAGATCAAATTGCAGGTAGAATCAACCTTAAGGTCCAGCAACTGGATGTTATGGTGGAGACAAAAACCAAAGATGACGTTTTTGTTAAACTCAAAATTTCTGTCCAGTTCCAGGTGATGCAGTCGCGCATCTACGACGCCTTTTATAAACTTGAAAATTCCCATGAACAAATAACTTCTTACGTCTTTGACGTGGTACGTGCAGAGGTGCCAAAAATGAAACTTGACGACGTATTTGAGCGAAAAGATGATATTGCAATCGCCGTAAAACGCGAACTGAATGAGGCCATGGAAGAATACGGCTACGATATTATTAAAACTCTTGTTACAGATATTGATCCAGACGTGCAGGTGAAAGCCGCCATGAACCGTATCAATGCTTCGGAAAGGGAAAAAGTTGCAGCCGAATATGAAGCTGAAGCCGAACGTATTAAAATTGTTGCCAAAGCCCGTGCCGAGGCAGAAAGTAAGCGTTTACAGGGTCAGGGAATTGCCGATCAAAGACGGGAGATAGCTCGTGGTCTGGAGGAATCTGTAGATGTCTTGAACAATGTTGGGATCAACTCACAGGAAGCCTCTGCTTTGATCGTTGTGACTCAGCATTACGATACGCTGCAATCTTTGGGAGAAGAAACCCAAAGTAACCTCATTTTGATGCCAAACTCACCACAGACCGGCAGTGACATGCTTAACAATATGATAGCCTCCTTCACTGCTTCCAATCAAATTGGGGAGATCATGAAAAAGGAAAATGCACACAAACTTCCAAAACTAAGAAAGAAAAGGGAGCAGCGTAAAGAGGAGAAACCTTCTGATATTACTGAAGAAAATAAAGGAGAAGAAGGAACAGAAGAATAGCTATTTTTGCCATTTATCGGCTATAAAACCGAGAGCTTTTGTGGTTCCCTTTAGGATCATCGCATTCTTAAAAATACTGCCGGCCGCGCTTTTTAGGATTCTTTTTGGAGACATACTTTCCTTGGTCCTGTTATAACTTAGCAGGACCATTTCTTTATCGATCTCCTGTTGAAGTTTCAGCAACTTAAGATCGCGCTCTATTTCATCAAAATTCTTATACTCTCTCATCCTCAATAATTATTTCCTCTTCCTGTACACGTGCTTTGGTGGTGAGTTCCGGTTCTTTAGGAACCGTCTTTTCTGGTTTATTAAAGAACTTTCTTGAAGCCGGCGGTAACAAGGTCTTCGTAAGGAGAGAACTCCCAAAGAAAACGAAGAAAAGTACCAATAACAGGTAAAAGCCTGCAACTATGAAAAAGCCGCTACTGGGAACGCCAATCTCGGTACTAATAAGCACAGAAGCTGCGAGGGAAAGGAATAGAAGGAAAAAAACAAGAAAAAAGGCTATTGCCGCGAACTTGATCGCAGAAGTAGCCCCTTTCATGGTTTTGCTAAACAGATCCAGCTTATAGTACTCTGCACTGCTCTCGGCAAAGGACCTGATGTTTTCGTTTAACTGTTTTAGGTTTTCAGATATTCTTTCGAATGCCATAAGTTGCCTACACTACAATGTTTTCAGAAGAAGTGTCTGCTGCTTCGTCTTTTTTGTCTTTTTGAAATTTCGCATTCTGTTTTCTAAGCTCTTCGAGTTTAGATTCCAGGCTGCTCAAAATTTCGTCTGCTTTAAAGCTGGCCGAAGAAAGTGTTTCTTCAAGTCTATCTTCAAAGTCGTGTTTGGCTTTTTTTGCTTTTTGACTAAGGTTAGAAGAGGTTTCCCGGTATCTCTTGTTGAGATCGTCTTGTGTTCTACGGGCGTTCTCACTAAGTTTTCTTCGGGTTTCTTCGCCGGTTTCAGGTGCGTACAGCATACCAAGACCTGCGCCAATGGCGGCTCCGGTCACAAACGCTAGAAAAGATTTTGCCATGATATTATTGGTTGTTTAGATTAATATTCGAGTTGTAATCAAATATAGAATAATGTGATACGCCCTGCTGTTAACAACCGGTTAATATACAATACCCAATGCTAAAACTTTCTTAACCCAATAATCCGGAAACGTCTCTATTTTCCCTTGTTTGCCCACGAATCCCGGAGGGTCACGGTGCGATTGAAAACCAGATGTTCCGGTTTACTTTCTTTATCAACGTTAAAATATCCTAATCTTTGGAACTGAAATTGATCCAGTACTTTAGCATCTTTAAGGCTTGGTTCCAGGTAGGCAGTCACGGTTTGAAGCGATTCGGGATTGATGTACTCCAGAAAATCTTTTTCCTTGTCAGCATCGGGGGCATCAACATTGAAAAGGCGGTCGTAGAGGCGTACCTCGGCTTCAATGGCGTGTTTTACAGAAACCCAATGCAGAGTTCCTTTTACCTTACGCATAGATTCTTCGGTTCCGCTGCCGCTTCGACTCTTTGGATCGTAAGTACAGTGGATCTCTGTGATCTCGCCGTTCTCATCTTTTACCACGCTTTCACCCTTGATGATATAAGCGTTCTTCAGCCTTACTTCTTTACCAATGGTAAGTCTGAAGAATTTGCGGTTTGCCTCCTCCTTAAAATCTTCTTTTTCGATGAACAATTCTCTTGAAAAAGGCACTTTTCTGAAGCCTGCACTCTCATCTTCCTGATTATTCTCTGCATCAAGCCACTCCTCTTCTCCTTCAGGATAATTGGTGATTACCAGTTTCACAGGATCAAGTACCGCCATTACGCGTGGTGCCTTCTTGTTTAAATCTTCCCTGATACAATGCTCAAGTAAAGAAACATCGATCAAATTTTCCCTTTTTGCGATCCCTATGGTGTTCGCAAAGGTGCGGATAGATTCCGGAGTATAACCTCTCCTTCTCAGACCCGAAATAGTCGGCATTCTTGGGTCATCCCAGGAAGCCACCACCCCTTTTTCCACCAGCTGTGCCAGCTTTCGCTTGCTAACGACCGTATGGCTAAGGTTTCTACGGGCGAATTCGCGCTGTTTCGGCCTGGTTTTTTCTATTTCACCCACTTTCCCCAGAAACCAGTTGTAAAGTTCCCTGTGCGGCAGGAATTCAAGCGTACAGAAGGAATGTGAAATTCCTTCTATAAAATCACTTTCTCCATGCGCCCAATCGTACATTGGGTAGATCTTCCACTCATCTTTGGTGCGGTGGTGATTCTTGTGCAAACAACGATACATAACCGGGTCACGCATCAACATATTTGGTGATGCCATATCGATCTTTGCGCGCAGCACATGACCTTTCTCGGGGGTTTCCCCGTTCTTCATTTTCTCGAACAATTCAAGGTTCTCTTCTACCGAACGCTCCCTGTAAGGACTAGGTTTTCCCGGTTGAGTGGGAGTTCCCTTTTGTTCTGCAATCTCTTCGGAAGTCTGGCTGTCAACATAGGCATCGCCATTCTTGATCATCTCTACCGCCCAATCGTACAGCTGCTGAAAATAGTCTGAAGCATAACATTCCTTGGCCCATTTGAAGCCTAACCATTCCACATCATTGCGTATTGCGTCAACGTACTCCTGCTCTTCTTTAATCGGATTCGTATCATCAAACCTTAGGTTTACAGGGGCATCATACTTTTCGCCAAGGCCAAAGTTGAGGCAAATGGAAGAAGCATGGCCAATGTGAAGATATCCGTTTGGCTCCGGCGGAAACCTGAAATGCAATTCCTTCCGGTCAAACCCGTTCCTTAAATCTTCCTCTATCAACTGCTCAATAAAATTGAGAGATCGCTTTTCTTCAGACATAATAGTTCTATCTACTTTAGGAGGCCAAAATTAACGAAAATAAACCTGAATTCAGCGGCCGGTAACACAATAGCTTTTTGCCCTTTTTGAGACCTCTGCCCGATTTCGAATGAGCTGAAAACTTGTTATCTTCGCAAAAACTTTTCCGTGGGAATTATTAAACTGAAAAACATCAGGGTTTTTGCCTATCACGGCTGCCTTGACGAAGAAGGAAGAATTGGCAGTGATTATCGCGTGGACCTGAAGGTTCGCGGGGATCTTTCACTATCTGCCAAAACCGATGCGTTAAAGGACACCATTGATTATGTACATCTCAACAAGATCGTAAAAGAAGAAATGGCTATTCGTTCCAAGCTATTGGAAACCGTTGCTGAACGCATCCTGGACCGGGTGTTGAAAGAGATTTTAATCGTTCAAAAGGTGACTGTAGACGTGTCGAAGATCAACCCTCCTATTGGCGGAAACGTGCAAATGGTGACGGTAAGAAGAAGTAAAAGCCGATAAGGTTCCGGATTCAAAGTTCAAAGTTCAAAGTATCATTTTGAATGTTCGGGTACCTTAAAAAATAAAAAAAACTCCCGTTTAAGCAGCTTTTTTGTTCTTGAGGCATCGAGCGTCCCGAAGCTTCGGGAGAACCGCTGTACAAACTCTATTTTTAAAAATTACAATGTAATCGAACATTGTTACAATAAAAAAAAGCTCCCATTTCAGGAGCTTTTTTGTTCTTGAGGCATCGAGCGGATTCGAACCGCTGTACAAGCTTTTGCAGAGCTCTGCCTAGCCACTCGGCCACGATGCCTTATTGATTAAAGGAAGGCAAATGTAATAAAATTTATTTTTAAAGCCATGCCTTTTTAGGTTTCCGAAAAATGCCTTTTTTGAAGGTCTTTTTCTCTGTTCTCTTTTCTTTATTCTTAAATGAAGAGATTCTTCACTTCGCTGCGCTGCGTTCTGAATGACACTGTCATTCCGACGAAGGAGGAATCTCTTTAGATTCAAAATTTTGGTTTCAAAATTAAAATTGATATGGGCTCTAAAAAGCCCATTTTGAAGATCTTTTCTCTCTGCTCTATTTTCTTGTCTCTAAAAACAGATTTTTTCACTCCGCTGCGCTGCGCTCAGAATGACAATTTATTTGATAGAAAAAGATACATAAGAAGTACCTGAAAGAGTCTGAAATCTCATGTCTAATTTCTAATTTCTAACTATTCTGCCGGCATAAAAGAAGTAGTGGTATCACGATCGGGACTTGGGGTGATCTCATCAATTCTCTCCTGGATCTGGTTGATCTCCTTCGGAATTAAGCCCTGGCTGATAAGGAAAACTCCGAAAACCACCAGCACCACGCTAATGCCCTTTTTGACGTTGTAGATCCGGTTGGGAGTCAGCTTACGGTTAAGTCTTTTGGCCGCCAATACCTTGAAAACATCCACAACCAGGTAGGTTCCCAGTACACTTCCGAAGAAAAGCATGATCCTGTTGGTTTCCATCTCCAGTTTAGGACCAAAAATAATGATCAATCCCAACCAGAAGCCCAGAACGCCGATATTGATAAAATTCAGAAGAAATCCTTTCGCTGCAAGGCCTAAATAGTCTCGTTTATTCAGCCTTTGTATCTCGGGCACCTCCTCGTGCTGCAAAACGCGCTTGGTTTGTATGAATTGAATAATGCCATAAGTGACCAAAATTCCGCCACCAAAGACAAAAAGCGCCGGATCATCTTTTATGCGATTGAGTAGTTTGGTAGTACTAAAATAGGCTATAAGAAGGAAAATAATATCGGCAGAGATCACCCCAAGATCAAAGGATAGGGCTGCTCTAAAACCCTTTATAGCAGCCGTTTCCAGCAGTACAAAAAATACCGGACCCAGTAAAAAAGCAAGAAAGAAACCCAAAGGGATGGCTGCCAGAATATCTTGGAACATTAGGAGCTATTAGTTTTCACAAAGGTAATATTTTACCTCACTTATAAAATTTTACCTCCCAGGCTCGTTTTGCGGTCTACTTCGTCGGGATTTCCATAAAGCTTCACAACCCCGCCAACCTTGGCTGTAGCGCGGCAATAGCCGGTGACAAAAACTTCGGCTCTACCCGCAGTCCCCGCGCTCACATCAGTGTCTTTTGTCTTAAGGCCTTTTCCGTAGAAATGCCCGCCGCTGTTAGCTTCGACCTGTTGAGAATCAGCCTTACCGTCAAGGGTAATATTTCCGCCGGAGATGGCTTTAGATTCCACTTTTTGAGCCTCTACTTCGGCGTCTATAGTTGCGCCTTCCTGCGCCCTAAAAGTCAATTTTTCACCCTTTAGTTCCCCGTTTACCTGAATTTTGGAACCTTCATTGGCATCAATCGTCTCAATAGAATTTCCGTAGACCTTGATAAGCGTATTGTCTTTTGACCAGAGATTATCCAGCGAAAGCCGTATTTCAAGCCTTCCTTCCACGATCTCATATTTGACCTCGTTCTTGCTGTGACCCGTGATATTTATCCTGTTTTCTTCGGAAGGGTAAACGACTACATCAATTCCATTGAAGGTCTTTACTTCTTTGAAAGAACTCAAGGTTTGATTAACATCCTGAGCATTTACCTGTAAGGCAGCAAAAAACACTGCTGCCAGAACCAAAAATTTTCTATTAATTTTCATTTTCAACTTCATTTCGTGAACCAATTAAATTAAAATCAAGATGCCTTTTCACAAGATCGGCATTTTTGACGCTTACATACACCTCATCTCCTAACTGATAAACCTTTCCGGTCTTACGTCCCACAATAGCGTACTGTTCTTCGTCAAAATCAAAATGATCTTCAGAAATATCACGCAACCTAACCATGCCCTCACATTTATTGGCAATGATCTCTACGTAGATCCCCCATTCGGTCACCCCCGAAATAACGCCCAGAAATTCCTCTTCATTGTGCTCCTGCATGAATTTAACCTGCATGTACTTGATCGAATCTCTTTCGGCATTGGTTGCCAGGCTCTCCATTTGGCTGCTATGCTGGCATTTTTCTTCATATTCTTCTTCGGAAGCTGATTTCTCATCATCCAAATACCTTTGCAACAGCCTGTGCGCCATCACATCTGGATACCTCCTGATGGGAGACGTAAAATGCGAATAAAAGTCAAAAGAGAGTCCGTAATGCCCGATGTTCTCTGTGCTGTAATAGGCTTTGCTCATCGTCCTGATGGTAAGCGTATCAACAAGGTTCTGCTCCTTGGTTCCCTGCACATCTTCCAGCAACTTATTAAGAGAATTACTGATGCTTTTTTGATCTTTCAAATTTAATTTATGACCAAACTTGCTGACCAACGACTGCAAGGCAGAAAGTTTTTCTGTATCGGGTTCATCGTGACAACGGTAGACAAAGGTTTTCTTTGGTTTGCGTTTTCCCACGAATTCTGCGACTTTCTTGTTGGCAAGAAGCATGAACTCCTCAATAAGCTTGTTTGCTTCCTTAGAGGTCTTAAAAAAGACTCCTACGGGCTCATTATCTTCATCGAGTTCAAACTTCACCTCTACTTTGTCAAAAGAGATCGCACCTTCGCGCATTCTTCTCTTGCGCATAATTTTTGCCAGTTCGTCAAGTTTAAGAATGGCAGTGACAATATCGCCGTTAACCTCGTAGGTTTCTCCTGTCAAAGAAATGTCTTCGGGTATCTCTCCCCCGGTTGTTTCTATGACATATTGTGCCTCTTCATAAGCAAAACGGGCATCTGAATAGGTCACTGTCCTCCCAAACCACTCGTTTTTTACTTCGGCTTTATCATTAATTTCAAAGACAGCCGAAAATGTGTATTTTTCCTCATGTGGGCGTAGGGAACAAGCATTATTCGACAGTACTTCGGGAAGCATTGGTACCACCCTGTCTACCAGATAGACTGAAGTTGCGCGGTTAAATGCTTCCTCGTCCAAAATGGTATCGGGCTTCACATAATGTGAAACATCTGCAATATGAATTCCGATCTCGTAATTGCCATTTTCCAAGTTTTCTGAAGCTAAGCGCATCATCAAAATCTTTGGCGTCTTTAGGATCTATGGTAAAAGTGAGAATATCGCGCATATCGCGGCGTTGGGAAACTTCATCTTCACTTATCGTGGTGTCCAGGCCGTTGGCAAATTCCTCCACCTCCTTTGGAAATTCATGAGGCAAGCCGTATTGCGCGAGAATAGCATGAATCTCTGTATCATGTTCTCCCGGTCTCCCAAGAACTTCTATTATCTTACCAAAGGGAGAATCTGCTTTTTCCGGCCAGTCTTCGATCTCCACAACTACTTTGTCTCCATCTTTGGCCTCCCCTATTTTATTCTTCTGAACAAAAACATCTGTATACATTTTTGGATCCTGAATGGCTACGAAACCAAAATTCTCTTTCAGCTGAAGGACTCCTACAAAAATGTTCTTTTTACGGTTGAGCACTTTAGTTACTTCTCCTTCAGATTTTTGGTTGCGACGTCGCCTGTAGACGTAGATTTCTACCTCGTCTCCGTGAAATGCCTTATTGATCTTCTTTTCGGGAATAAAAACATCCTCATTCAAATCTTCAACGATAACATAGCCGCTCCCTTTGGAGGTCATATCGAGGATTCCCGTATAGTAATCAACACCCGGTTTAAGTCTGTACTTTCCCCTTTCGGTCTCTTCAATTTTCTTTTTGGCTGCCAGTTGGGATAAAGTGCGGATAATCTTGTTGCGGTTGGTAGGATCATCTACACCCATTTTTGCCGCTAATTGTTTATAGTTGAAGGATTGTCCAGTATCTTTTCTTAAAATGGAAAGTATGCGTTCGGTAACATTTTCCAGCGACGCTGCTTTCTTTCCTTTACTTTTTTTTCTTGTCATTTCTTAAATTAAGCTGTAAAATTAAGGCTTATAGACTCAGTTATGGTTATTTGCCTGTCAAATTTCGGTTAATCTACAAAAATAGTGCAGAAGGTACTTCAGCTATAGTATCATTTCATCTTTCTTGTTGAGATAATTTTAACACATTTGTAGTAGAATCTTAATTATTTGCTAAATTAGCCTCGAAACAGTCTAGTTCACAACCGAATGAAATTTATTCGTCCTAACAAGATCACACTTACCTTTATCCTGATCTTTGTTGTAGGCGTGCTGAGCTTCGTCGCCTACATCAACCATACCCTGGAACATTCTCATAGTAATAGAACTCATTCTTTACACCGCCATTCAATCCCGGCTGAAAATTAAGTGGTATCTTTAGTAGGAACAACTCCTGCCATGAAAGATTTTATAGTTCTTGCCACCTTTACCTACCCACACGAATATGCTGTGCTCAAACTTTTACTTGAACAGGAGCACATACGGCATTTCTTTCAAAACGAAACCTTCGTTGGAGTCTTTCCCTTCTATTCCAACGCCATTGGCGGAATTCAGCTAAAGGTACACCGGGAAGATGAAGAACAGGCTCAGGAGATACTCAATTCATTCAACGATTTCAATTCTCCACTTAAGATCGTTTAAGTTGTAAACACTAATAATATAAATATCTTTTTTTCTTCTTTTTTAAAAATTAAAATGATGGTGTATTATGGCTTGTTGAAATGTGGCATAACTTTTTTCGCTTTTTTTTGGATGTTAATTATAAATCTACCCGGCCACAGGTTACCAACAAAGCTCAGCTCTTTTAAGTGTTTGATTTCTATAGATTCTTAAGACTTTATTAACAACTGTTCATAACGAAATCTAAATTTAGAATCTTAAAAATTTTAACTTTTAGACCTGTTCACAAACTAAAAAGCACTGCTGAAAACTTCTCCAAAAATTGTAGAGTTATAATTTGATGATCTCATTTTTTCTTTGCTATTGCTATTTCAGGGGAGATTTCCAAATTTCGTTTTTATTTTTTCGTCTTCTTTTATGAACATTTCTGTTGATTTCTTAAAGTGTTAATTTTTAAGGTTTTATAACATTTAATTAACAATAGTAAAAATTGAAGTTGATAAGCCCATTTTCTACCTTTGTCAACAGCTTTAAACCCTTTATCATGAAAGTATCCATAGGAAATGATCACGCAGGAACGGCATATAAATTTGCGGTTGTGGAGTATCTAAAAAGTAAAAATATTGAGGTGATCAATCACGGGACAGATAGTACCGAGAGTGTCGATTATCCAGATTTTGTTCACCCTGTAGCTAAGGATGTTGAAAACAAAACCGCCGATCTTGGAATCATTATCTGCGGAAGTGGAAATGGAGCCAACATGACTGCCAATAAGCACCAGGGAATTCGGTCGGCTTTGTGTTGGACCAAAGAGATAGTTGCCCTTGCCAGGGAACATAACGATGCTAATGTTCTAAGTATTCCGGCTCGGTTCACTGCAGAGCCACAGGTGATAGAAATGGTGGAGACCTTTCTCAACACTGAATTCGCCGGCGGGAGACATGGCAGGAGGGTCGAAAAAATTGCTTGCAGTTAATTCCTTACTTATAAACTGCCTTCAACAATGGTTATAAAAATAAAGACTTTTGAAGAACTAAATCTTCATGAGCTATATGAACTTTTGCAGCTTCGCGCGGAAGTGTTTGTGGTAGAACAGGACTGCGTTTACCAGGACATAGACGGTAAAGACGAGAAGGCGCTACACATTCTGGGTTACGAGGAGGACCGACTCGTGGCTTATACCAGGATCTTTCCTCCTGGAATATATTTTGCTGAAGCTGCCATAGGCCGTGTGGTAGTAAGGGAGAGCAGCCGCAAAAATAAGTATGGACACGAAATTCTTAAAGCCTCTGTGAAGGCAATTGAAGATCATTACAACACCAAAAATATCAAACTTTCAGCCCAGACCTATCTCACAAAATTCTATGAGAGTCATGGCTTTTCACAGGTAGGAGAGGGATATCTGGAAGACGGAATTCCTCATATTGCAATGATCAAATCCTGATTTTTAATTCAGGATCTTTTGATACTCCTGCGAATTGTTTAAAACAGCCCGGGCTTTTAAAATCTCGGGATTGTTTTGAGTGTAATACTCGTACAGCCCTTCTTTATAGAAATATCTCTTAATGATCTCATCTGAAAGTAAGCTCAGAATTTCCTCTTTTTGAGCATCAAGTGCTTCTGTCTTTGCGCTTTTTAGTCCCGCTTCTATGTTTTTTATTCCACCGGAAATCTCGTCATCAAATTTTTCGAGGTCTGCTGCCTTTTTTAGTTCTTCCAGTTGCTTTTCGGTAAAAGTCTGGTATTCAAATTTTGTGTTTGCAAGGAACTTTTTAAAATCAGCAAAGTCCTTATCGCTCAGTTCAAAATCTTCCGCAGCATTTAGCTGGTGCGAATAGTAATATTTTGTAGCATAGTCAAAAATGGCATTTTGCTGCAGGATCTCCAGGGTCATATCGCCAAATTCTGAAGTCTCCATTTTAATATCGGGAGAGATCCCGCCGCCATCATATACTTTACGGCCATTTCTGGTCTGGAATTCCCTGTAATTCTCTGCTGCAATTCTCTGCGCATTTCCTTCGTCGTCGCGGTTCCAGTAGTCCAGAGCTTGTATACACCTTCCGCTGGGAGTATAATATCTAGAGATCGTGACCTTAAGCTGGGTACCATAAGTAAGGTCTTTTGGTCGCTGTACAAGACCTTTTCCAAAGCTTCTGGCACCAATGATCACCCCGCGATCAAGATCCTGTAAGGAACCGGCCACGATCTCGCTGGCAGAAGCACTCCTGCCGTTGATGAGCACAACAACGGGAATTTCACTGTCGATCGCTTTTCTGGTAGTATAGAAGGTCTGGTTGTACTTTTCAATTGCAGATTTTGTGCTGGTGATCAACTCCCCTTCGGGAATAAATATATTAGCGACATTAATAGCTTCTGAAAGCAACCCGCCCGGGTTTCCACGCAGGTCTAAAATGACCTTTTTGGCACCTTGTTCTTTTAGCTCTTTCAAAGCTTTTACTGTCTCTCCCGAAGCATTGCGATTGAACTGGGAAAGCACTATGTACCCTGTGTCATCACCAATCAGTTTATAGAAAGGAACAGCCTTGATCTCTATTGCTCCCAGCTTGATATTCGCTTTTTTAGTCTGGCCCTGCCGTTTATAAACCACATCGATCGTGCTGTTTGGAGCCCCTTTAAGGAGTTCTCCCGCATCCTCATCAAAGTCGGCTACTTTGATATTGCCAATCTGGATGATCTCGTCTCCGGCCTTAAGTCCGGCTTTATCTGCAGGATAATCTTTGTAGGGTTCTAAAATGGTAATGATGTTGTTCTTAATTCCTACGGTAGCACCAATGCCGGTATATTCCCCGGCGTTGTTGATCCTGGCGGCTTGTACTTCCTGTTCATTCCAGTAATGGGTGTATGGATCAAGATCATCCAGCATGGCATTAATGGCGGTATCCATCAATTCTGCCGGGTTGGTCTCATCAACATAGTTCATGTTGAGCTCCTTGAACAGGGTCGTGAAGATCTCTATCTGCTTGGCGATCTCAAAAAAATCCGATTTAAAACTAACACTGCTCAAAAACAGCATTACCAGCAGGATTGCTGCCGCGAATCTCCGGGAATAAAACTTTTTCATAAGGCCTCATTTTTCTCTTTCTGCACCAGGTTCTTTAAAAGTTCTTCTACAGTGCGAAAAAGCTTCTCATAACTGACTTTTTCCCTTCCGGTATAGATGAACATGAACGCGTAAGTGGTGCTTAAATTGCTGTATACAAGATACTTATTTTTTCGGAAGGCTTCACGCATGAGGCGTTTTAAGTAATTGCGATCAACAGCTCTTTTAAAGTTCCTTTTTGGAACCGAAACCGCAGTCTTGTGCAGTTCTTCAGCTTCGGAAAGCGGTAAATAGATGAGGCGTAAAGGATATTTTTTAACAGATCTTCCTTCAGCAAAAAGCCTGTCTATTATGATCTTGCTCTTGAGTTTCTCGTTTTTTCCGAAGCTTTCATTCATGTTTCAAAAGTAGGATTTTAAGGCCAATAAAAAACCCTTTCCTGGGAAAGGAAAGGGTTCTGTAAAAGGAGGTTCAAAAATGCTATTCTTGAGAGCTTTCTCCGTAGCTGTCGTTTTCCTGGTTCACATCTGCCATGAAACCGTAGCGGTCGATCTGCATTGAGCTTATCTCAGCTTTGGGTTTGTCTATACTAAAGCTGTAAGTTGGGAAAGCCCATGGCCAGTCTTCTTTTTCTGTCCAGGTCTCTCCTTTTTTTGCTTCTTTAGACCAGCGCATCATCCTCAGCGGAATGTAAAAGGTCTCTTCCTGCCCGTCTGTATAAGTCACGTTCAATTCAACCGGCATTGGCATGTCTCCCACTCTTTCCAGAGTGATTTTAGTCTCCCCGTCTTCGGCTTCAACGCTTTTTATTCCGTAGTCGATGGTATTCGTCGTTTGCGTCCACTCGTTTAAGTACCAGCTCAATTCTGCGCCAGATACTTTTTCTGCAACACGAATGAAATCATTAGGAGTTGGATGCTTAAATTTCCATTCGTCATAGTAGCGGTTAAGGGTCTTCTCGAGGTTTTCTTTTCCTATGATATAACCTAACTGAGAAAGAAAGATACTTCCTTTGGTATAAGAGGAAATTCCGTAGGCCATATTATAGTCATAGCGATCCCCGTGAGTCATCATGGATTCCTCTTTTCCTGAAGCTACGAGATAATCATAACCTCTGTAGGAACCGGCATGAGGATTTTCACTCTCGTTTCCTGAAAGCCTTGCCTGTGCAAGACCGGAAATATAAGAGGTGAAGCCCTCGTCCATCCACGGATATTGAGATTCATTGGTTCCCAACAACTGCTGAAACCAGGAATGTGCAAATTCATGTGCAGTCGTTCCCAGCAGCCCGTCATAGTCCTGTCCCCCGGTGATAAGGGTAAGATTGGCATATTCCATTCCGCCGTCACCACCCTGGATCACAGAGTACTGCTTCCATGGGTAAGGCCCTATGTGCTCGTTATAAAACTCAAGCAATTCCTCGGTCTTTGGCTGGATAGCTTTCCAGTTCTCTACCACTTCGGGATCGTTCTTGTAAAGAAAGTGAAGCGTCACACCACTTTCTGTCTGGCGCTTATCATGAAGGTATTCCGGGTCTGCAGCCCATGCGAAGTCATGCACATCTTCGGCTAAAAAATGCCAGGTGAGCTTCTTTCCTTTTGGTCGCTTAACCTTAGTGCCTTCCTCTTCATAATTATAACCTATTTCTGAAGGGTTTTGAAGTACTCCTGAAGCTCCAAGAACATAATCTTTATCGATGCTTATCTTCACATCAAAATCTCCCCACACCCCATAGAATTCACGGGCAATGTAAGGATCTGCATGCCAGCCTTCAAAATCATATTCGGCGAGCTTAGGATACCACTGCGTCATCGACAGCGCCACCCCGTCTGCATTGTTCCTTCCAGACCGGCGTATCTGTACCGGTACCTGTCCCTGGAACTTCATGTTAAAGGTGGTAGATTCCCCGGGTAATACAGGTTTAGCCAACTGCACCTGCAGGATAGTTCCCTGTTCATCTGTCTTCACATCCTGTCCATCCTGCTTCAAAGAAAGCACCTTCAAAAAGCCAATCTCATCGGGCTTCAATTTACTGATGCGGCTCTCGAATTCAGGATTTTCCTTTGTTCCAAGGTTGTTCACCATCCTGCTGTCGGGATCGGCAATGTTTTGCAGCCTGATGTCCATCTCGCTTCCCGGTTGGAAGGCGTTGAAGTACAGGTGGTAAAAGACCTGGTTAAGTGTATCTGGTGAATTGTTGGTGTACACAAGGGTTTGGTCGCCGGTGTATTGATAGTTGTCAACGTTCATGTCGACATTCATATCATACTCCACCCTTTGTTGCCAATAAGTGGTATTGTTCTGTGCGCTAACGGCCAGAGTTGCTAAAAGTGTAAATGCTGCTATTACTTTTTTCATACTATTTTCTAGAAATTTTATCGGCCAGGATCATGGCGTTATAAAGGTTTGCCATTTTTCCTGAAGTTGAAAGTTCACTGAATTTTGCTGTGTTTGAAGGATTTCCTCCAATGATCACGGTTGCATTGGTAGAAAGCCCACTCTGGATGATCACCTGCTTTACCTGCTCTGCAGAAAGTTTTGGGTAGTAAGAGCGAATTACCGCTGCAAGACCCGCAACTGCCGGAGATGCCATAGAAGTTCCCTGCAGGTACTCATATTCATTATTTGGAGTGGTAGACCAGATCTTTGATCCCGGTGCAAAAACATCAACGTTTGTTTTTCCGTAGTTGGAGTAACCGGCAACAAGGCCAGACCCGTACTCGTAGTTTAAAGCTCCCACGGTTAAGAAATTTCCGGCGATCTCCTGCGTGTTATCCGGAGTTTGATCGTTAGGATAGATCTCTGTTTTATCCAGGTCAAGCCCTTCATTTCCTGCGGCATTCACGATCAAGACATCATGATCTGCAGCATAACGAATAGCGTCTCTTACCCAGTCGGGGTGAGTAGAGAAGTATTTTCCGAAGCTGGTGTTGATTACACTCGCTCCGTTGTCAACGGCATAACGAATAGCCAGGGCGATGTCCTTGTCGTACTCGTCCCCGTCCGGTACAGCACGAACAGGCATGATAAGCACATTATTGGCTACCCCGTTGATTCCAATGTTGTTATTTCTTTCGGCAGCAATGATCCCTGCAACGTGTGTTCCATGTTTGATATCCTCTTTATCTGGAGTTGGTCCTGTAACATCGTTATTTCCGTAGTCACGGTCATTGATATCATCTGGGTTGTCACCAACTATAGCCCTACCGTTAAGATCCATGTTGAAATGGGTATCAAGCCTTCCGGAGAAATAGTCAATTGCCTCCTGCAGCTGCTCCATTGCTGAAGGAATATCTCCCTTCACGCTGGTCATTACCTGAGAAAGAAAAGCTTTGTACTGCTGCATTTCTTCGGTTTCAGCGTCCATTTGCTGCAACTCCTGAAGGCTGTAATCTTCTTTTCCAAGTTTTGCTGAGACTGCCTCGTGAGCCGTTTTCAACTGCTGCTCGATCCCTTCATACTGATTTTTCATACCAAGAGTCTCATTGTACTCTTTGTCGTATTCAGCTTTTGCTCTTTGGTACAACTCAAATTCCTCTTTGTCTTGCGGGCTTATTGATCCTGCAGGAATACCGTTGAATTTTGGTTTAAGTTTTTTAAGGATCCTTACATATTCAAGGTTCTCCTCCACTGCATCACCTAAAAAGTTCCAGCCGTGAATGTCATCAACATAGCCGTTATTGTCATCATCTTTGTTGTTGCCGGGAACTTCATCCTTATTGGTCCAAATCACGTCATCGAGATCTTCGTGATCAATGTCAACTCCGCTGTCCACAACGGCCACAATGACTTGTTTGCCTTTGTTATTCTTAATGATCTCGTTGTATGCTTTCTGAACGCTCATTCCCGGGATGGTATCGTCCACAAGATCGGCGCCGCCCCAGCCTTTCAATTCGGTTTCGGTAAGGTCTGTGACCTTAAGTGGCATCTCATCTATATTTTCTATGGGTGTAGAGACGATGGCGGGAACAGAACTTCCACATCCGTAGATCGAGGCAGCCAGACCGGCTACCAGCAGGGGTTTGTAAATTGGAATCTTCATAGTTGTTTATTGGTTAAAAAAGTTCGTTGAATTTATGTACTTCGTTTAAGCGCACACCTTTTTCGGTGTTTTTGACACTTATGATCTCATTATGGGCGTCGTGCTCCAGGAAAAGATAATATTCCTCTTCTGCAGCTTTTCTTAAAAAGGCATCTTTTTCGGGTAATGTAAGCAAAGGCCTGGTATCATAGCCCATCACGTAAGGCAGGGGCAGGTGCCCGGCAGTTGGTAAAAGATCGGCTGTAAAAACAAGGGTTTTGCCTTTGTATTTAATGTGCGGGATCATTTGTTTGTCTGTATGCCCGTCTACAAAAAGGATCCCGAAATCGAGTTCAGAACTTTCCTGGAAAGGTTCACCGGTTCGTTGGATAAATTTGAGTTGCCCGCTCTCTTCCATTGGCAGGATATTTTCCTTCAAAAAAGAGGCTTTTTCACGGGCATTGGGATGTGTTGCCCATTCCCAGTGTTCTTTATTGCTCCAAAAAGTTGCATTTTTAAAAGCCGGTTCATAGCCTGTCCTGTCTTTGTTCCACTTGATACTGCCCCCGCAATGGTCAAAATGCAGGTGGGTCATAAACACATCTGTGATATCATCGGGATGAAAGCCGTGTTTTTTAAGCGATTTTTCGAGGGTGTCGTCGCCCCACTGGTAGTAGTATCCAAAGAATTTTTCACTCTGCTTGTCACCCATTCCCGTATCGATCAATATGAGACGGTCTCCCTCTTCAATGAGCAGGCAACTGGCCGCCATATCGATCATGTTGTTATTATCTGCAGGATTGGTTTTATTCCAGATGCTTTTTGGCACAACGCCAAACATGGCGCCGCCATCCAGTTTAAAGTTTCCGGCTTGGATTGGATATAAGATCATAAGAATTCACGTTTTTTCCGGAGATATGCAAAATACTAAAAGCGAGCTTCTAAAACCCGGCCGGTATCCCGGCTTTTATTCCTTTTAACAGAATTTTCAGTATTTTCTTTATTTTTCAGCGTAAATATATAACTTTTTAACCGGCAGCTTTTGAGGCCGCCTAAATTATGAAGGTTCAAAAGTGCTATTTTTGGACCTGCTTCCGGAAATGTCCAACAATGATCTTTCCATTTTTGCGGCTAAAAATAAATCTCCCGAAATATCTGTATTTTTACTGCTGATGCCTTCCGGGGACCGATATAAAACCAAACTAGATGATTGAACTCGCAGGATTAGTAATTTTTGGAATTTTGGCGCAGTGGCTGGCCTGGAAAACGAAGACTCCGGCAATTTTACCTTTGATCCTCATAGGGCTGCTTGTGGGTCCTATTTCCACTTTTTTTACCGATGATGGAAGCAAATGGCTGGAACCAATCTGGAACGGGGAAGAAGGCGTGTTTCCCGGTGAGAGCCTGTTTTACTTCGTATCGCTGGCAATTTCGGTCATTCTGTTTGAGGGCGGCTTAACCCTGCGAAAGAGTGAGATTGGAAATATAGGCCCTGTAATTGCTAAACTAATAAGCGTGGGGGTAGTGGTAACATTTTTTGGTGCCGGGCTGGCTGCACACTTCATTTACGACTTCTCCTGGCAAATCTCGTTCCTGTTCTCCTCCCTCATCATTGTGACGGGACCCACCGTGATCTCTCCTATTCTTCGGAATATCCCTCTTAAAAAACATGTTTCTTCGATCCTTAAATGGGAAGGAATCTTGATAGATCCTATTGGTGCCCTTAATCGCGGTCCTGATGTATGAATTCATCCTGGTGGAAGGCGGCAGGGAATTCACACAAACTGCATTTATAGGTTTTGCAAAAATCGTTCTTTTTGGAGCCACCTTTGGGTTCACCTTTGCTCACTTCCTGGCCCTGTTGATCAAGAAGAATATCATCCCGCATTACCTCTTAAACGTATTCACACTGGCATCTGTACTTGGGAGTATTCGTGCTTTCAGACCAATTTGCACATGAAAGCGGACTTTTAGCAGTGGTGGTAATGGGAATGGTAATGGGGAACAAAAAGCTTCCAAACATAAAGGAGCTGCTATATTTCAAAGAATCTTTGAGCGTCTTGCTTATCTCGATCCTGTTTATACTTCTTGCTGCCAACATCGAGGTTGAAGATCTCATGCTTATTTTCAACTGGAAGGCCCTGATCCTCTTCGGAATTATTGTGCTGGTCGTGCGACCAACCGGAGTCATCCTGAGTTCCATTGGCAGCGGATTGCAGAAAAAGGAGATCGCCTTCATAAGCTGGGTTGGCCCCCGCGGGATCGTTGCCGCAGGTATCGCTTCACTATTCGGTCTTAAACTCGTGCAGGAAGGTGTACCCGATGCCGAATATATTACTCCGCTGGTATTTATGGTCGTACTGCTCTCGGTACTGCTCAATGCTACAACGGCGCGCCTTTTTGCGAAGTTGGTAGGTGTATTTATCAAGAATTCTGAAGGAATCCTTATAGTGGGAGCTTCTTCTATTTCAAGGTTAATTGCCAAATACCTGCAGGACAATAACCGGCATGTGGTGTTGGTGGATAACAACGCAGATAATGTGAGGAAAACACGGTCGTTGGGGCTGGAAGCCATAGAAGGAAGTGTTTTTGCCGATGATCTTGTCAACAACATTGAATTAAACGACATAGGTTATTTGATGGCGATGACTGCCAACTCTGATATTAACAAGACGGCTATCAACCGGTTTAGAAAGGAGTTTGGAGAGAAAGGATCATTCCGACTAATATCGCCTGACGAAATGAGCGATCCGGAAAATAACCCTACAGAAGGTCTTTTCTCACATACCGATGATTACATCAAGTTGACAGAAGTTTCCCGAAGATATCCTAAGATTCACGAAATCGTCCTCAACAGCCGTGAACACTATGAAGGCCTTATTGAGATCTCTAAGACAGATCCAGAGATCATTCCGCTTTTTGTAAAGACCGATGAAGGAGAATTGGAGATCATCCCTTCCCACAGTTCTGAAGTGGAGATTGGAGAAGGTTACTTCCTTGTCTATCTTGGAAAAAAGATCAAGAAGGAAGAAAAAGAGGAAAAGGAAAAAGATTACGAAGAGACAGTTGAAGATTCTGAAAAAGAATAGTTAGTCCGCCTTCTCGAGTTCGGCCATAAGTTCATTAGAGAGTTCCATGTTGTGGTAAACGTTCTGCACATCGTCATCCTCTTCAAATTTGTCAATGAGGTCCAGGATCTGCTTAGCTTCAAAAAGTGGTAATTCCACAGTATTTACAGGAATTCGCTGTACCTCGGCATTTTTGGGTTCGATATTCAGCTCTTCCAGCTTTGCGTTCATACTTCCGAAGTCGGTGAAATCTGTATAAACGTAAAGATTCTCCCCTTCTTTTTCTATTGTTGTGGCACCGCCTTCGATGAGCTGCAGTTCAAATTCCTCCATATTATGGGCGATAATTTCCCTGTCAATGGTGAATACGCCTTTCCTGTCAAAAAGGAATTCCAGGGAACCGTTCGTGCCCAGGCTACCGCCGTTCTTGGAAAAGATGGAACGCACAGCAGCTACTGTACGATTTTGATTATCTGTAGTGCATTCAACAAAAAAGGCAATTCCGTGCGGGCCGTAACCTTCAAAGGTGACGGCTTCATAATTGTCTGCCTCTGCCCCACCGGCCTTCTTTATAGCACGCTCTATGGTATCTTTGGGCATGTTAACACCTTTAGCATTGGAAATGGCATTTCTCAGCGCCGGATTTGCTTCAGGATCGGGTCCTCCGCCCTCTTTTACGGCAACGCTGATCTCCTTTATCGCCCTCGTAAATTGTTTTGCTCTCTTCTTGTCCTGGGCGCCCTTACGGTGTTTGATATTCGCCCACTTGCTGTGTCCGGCCATTGTAGTTTGTAGTTAATTTTCCGGGTTAATTGTTATTCGTATTTACCCTTAATAACAAATTTAAAAAAAATGGTGCGGGGGTCAAGAATGTCAAAAAAGAGCAGAGATAAGAGAGCAGAGAGAAAAGACTTTTTTCCGCTTTGCCCCGCCCCTAAAGGGTGGCGGAAAAAGATTTAAAAATATAATTTTCGGAGCCTCGTGGAGTATGGGATTTTAACTTTTGGGATTTCTCAGAGGTCTCACACAGAGGCCGCAGTAATGGACAAAGGAATTATTCGTGAATTCGTGGCCCTTTTTTCCGCTTTGCCCCGCCCCTAAAGGAGGCGGAAAAGATTTTAGAAATGTCATTTTTCAGAGGTCTCACACATAGGCCGCAGAAATAGACAAAGGAATTATTCGTGAATTCGTGGCCTTTTTTTTCCGCTTTGCCCCGGCCCTAAAGGGTGGCGGAAAAAGATCTTAGAAATGTCATTTTTGGAGCCTCATGGAATATGGAGTTTTAACTTTTGGGATTTCTCGAGGTCTCACACATAGGCCGCAGAAATGGATAAAAGAATTATTCGTGAATTCGTGGCCCTTTTTTTCCGCTTTGCCCCGGCCCTAAAGGGTGGCGGAAAAAGCATCTTAAAAATGTCATTTTTGGAGCCTCATTTTAGTTTCATTTTCGTGAGTCTGTCCTATCAACAGAGAGGCTTGACGAAGGAAGGTGCGGCAATCTCAGGTTATGGAACAGAAATTTAAAGGCCACGAATGCACGAATTTTTTAATTTTATGTCACCTCGGGCGGAGTCGAGGGGTATTCCTGTAAAAGAAAAAGGCGCCCGATGAGTCGAACGCCTTAAAAAATTGAAATTTGGTGCTTGGAGATTGGAATTTCTTCGCTTAGTCATTCAGCTTAAGAACCGCCATAAAGGCTTCCTGCGGAATTTCTACGTTTCCTACCTGGCGCATACTTTTTTTACCCTTTTTCTGCTTCTCGAGCAGCTTACGTTTACGGGAAATATCCCCTCCGTAACATTTTGCGGTAACGTCTTTTCTCAACGCTTTTACGGTCTCTCTGGCGATGATCTTAGCACCAATGGCCGCCTGGATTGGAATGTCAAATTGTTGTCTCGGGATCAACTCCTTCAGCTTTTCACACATCTTTTTCCCTATGTCATAAGCGTTGTCCACGTGAAGTAGTGCCGAAAGTGCATCCACCACATTGCCATTTAGAAGCACATCCACCTTCACCAGTTTTGACTGTCGCATTCCAATAGGAGAATAATCAAAGGAAGCATAACCTTTAGAAACAGTTTTTAAACGGTCATAGAAGTCAAAAACGATTTCTGCGAGTGGCATATCAAAGGATAATTCCACTCTTTCCGGAGTTAAATAGGTTTGATTAGTGATCTGCCCCCGTTTTTCAATACAAAGTGACATTACGGGACCAACAAAATCGGCTTTAGTAATGATGGTTGCCTTTATATAAGGTTCCTCTACCCTGTCCAGGCTTGAAGGCTCCGGCAGGTCAGACGGGTTATTAACAAGAATTACTTCATCCCTGTTCTTGTGGGTGTAAGCGTGGTAAGAAACGTTAGGAACGGTAGTGATCACCGTCATATCGAATTCCCTTTCCAAACGCTCCTGAATGATCTCCAGGTGCAGCATTCCAAGGAATCCACATCGGAAACCGAAACCAAGCGCAGCTGAACTTTCAGGAGTAAAAACCAGCGAAGCATCATTGAGCTGCAGTTTCTCCATGGAAGCACGCAGATCTTCATAATCTTCGGTATCTACCGGGTAAATTCCGGCAAAAACCATAGGTTTTACGTCCTCAAATCCGGGAACTGCTTCCGTGGTCGGGTTCTTCGCATCGGTGATGGTATCCCCTACTTTTACCTCTTTGGCCTCCTTAATCCCGGTGATGAGGTATCCCACATCTCCGGTCTTAATCTCATTCCGTGGAAATTGCTTCAGCCTCAAAGTTCCTACTTCATCGGCATAATAATTTTTGTTTGTAGCGACAAATTTAATCTGTTGTCCTTTCTTGATAGTACCGTTAATGACCCTGAAGTAAGTCTCCACTCCGCGGAAAGGGTTATAAACCGAGTCAAAGATCAAAGCTCTCAAAGGCGCATCCACTTTTCCTGTGGGAGGAGGAATACGTTCAATAATAGCCGCAAGAATTTCATCTATTCCTATTCCAGTTTTTGCGCTGGCAGGAATAACATCTGAAGGATCGCAACCCAGAAGATCTACAATATCATCGGTCACTTCTTCGGGATTTGCACTTGGCAGGTCCACCTTGTTTAGCACCGGAATGATCTCCAGGTCGTTCTCCAAAGCCAGATATAGGTTAGAAATAGTCTGCGCCTGTATACTCTGTGCCGCATCTACTACTAGCAACGCTCCTTCACAGGCAGCGATGGAACGGGAAACCTCGTAAGAGAAATCCACGTGTCCCGGGGTGTCGATGAGGTTAAGCACATACTGTTCTCCTTTGTAAGTATAATCCATCTGGATCGCGTGGCTCTTGATCGTGATCCCGCGCTCGCGCTCCAGGTCCATACTGTCCAGCAACTGCTCCTGCTTCTCCCTGTCGGTAACCGAGCCGGTTGAATCCAAAAGCCGGTCTGCCAGGGTACTTTTCCCATGGTCAATATGTGCGATTATGCAAAAATTACGAATGTGCTTCATAGAATATTTTAGTCGAAAATTCCCCTTTTTGGGACCTTGTTTAAAAGGTACAAATATAGTCATTTTTAAAGGCCTTAAAAGAATAATTCTTTTGGGCCCGCTGCCGACATTTTAAGGCTTTCGTGCAGTGGTTCATATCTTTAGAAAAAGTAAGCAAAGCCGAAATATTTTCTTCGCGGTTTAAGCTTTATTTAGGAAATGTATATCTTGGTTGCAGATTAAAAAACCTGCTTTTTAAGCAATTAAACCCTTCCCCCCGGGCTTATGGAAAACACTCAGCACCGCAGCACTTCGGGTACCAATAGATCTATCATCATCATTGGAGCCCTTTTTTTCATCTTTGGTTTTGTAACCTGGTTAAATTCGGTTTTGATCCCTTACCTCAAGATCGCCTGCCAGCTTAACAACTTTCAGTCTTACCTGGTAGTGACCGCTTTTTACATCTCTTACCTGGTGATGGCCCTGCCTTCGGCCTGGGTGTTGCAAAGAACAGGCTACAAAAAGGGGATGTCTCTAGGCCTTGTAGTGATGGCCGTGGGTTCGCTGATCTTTATTCCGGCGGCTTATTCCAGGACCTATGAACTTTTCCTGCTGGGCCTTTTTGTCCAGGGAACCGGACTCGCGATCCTGCAAACGGCAGCCAATCCTTACGTGACCGTTCTTGGGCCGATTGAAAGCGCCGCGAAACGCATTAGCATCATGGGCATTTGTAACAAAGTTGCAGGCGTGCTGGCGCCAATAGTTCTTGGAGCGATACTTTTTAATGCTTCGGAAGATATTTCGGCGGTGATTGAAGGCCTTAGCGGAGCCGATAAAATTGCTGCTCTTGATGAGCTCGCACAGCGGGTGATCAATCCATACCTGGTGATGATGGGAGTGCTCATCGTCCTTGCCGTGCTCGTCTTTTTTTCTTCTTTACCCGAAGTTGACGCTGATGCCGAGGATGAGGAAGTTGCAAAATCGAATGTGAACAAGACCAGCATCTTTCAATTCCCGCATTTGTTTTTGGGGACTTTGGCGCTGTTCCTTTACGTGGGAGTTGAAGTGATCGCGGGCGATACGGTGATCAGTTACGCAAACCAGGCGCACGGCATTCCGCTGAATGATGCGAAATTCTTTGCCAGCATCACGCTTACAGCGATGATCGTGGGTTACATTATCGGGATCTTTACCATTCCGAAGTATATCAAACAGGAGAATGCGCTAAAAATATCGGCTATCTTAGGGATGATCTTCGGGCTGGCAGCCATTTTTACCGATGGCTTTATTTCGGTGCTGTTCATTTCGCTGCTCGGCCTCGCAAACGCGATGGTTTGGCCGGCGATCTGGCCTATGGCTTTAGCGGGATTGGGTAGATTTACAAAAGTAGGTTCTTCTTTTCTTATCATGGCAATTGCGGGTGGCGCGGTGATCCCTCCTATTTACGGCTACCTGGTTGATGTGGTGAATCCGCAGCAGGCGTACTGGATTTTGATTCCCTGCTACCTCTACATTTTGTATTTTGCAACCAAAGGTTACAAGGTTAAATCGCAATAAATCCTGCTATGAAAGAGAAGACGACAGAACAGCCATCGCTGTACGATCATCTGGAATTGATGAACACAGGCGAGATCCTCAAAAACATTAATTCCGAAGATAAAAAAGTGCCTCTGGCGGTCGAAAAAGTGATTCCGCAGATAGAAGAGGTAGTGGACAAAATTGTGGAGCAAATCGGCGTGCACAACGGCCGGCTCTTCTATATTGGCGCGGGTACCAGCGGCAGGCTGGGAGTTTTAGATGCTTCGGAATGTCCTCCAACCTTCGGAGTTTCAGATAATGTTGTTATTGGCCTGATTGCCGGTGGAGACGGCGCACTTCGAAAAGCCGTTGAAAACGCCGAAGACGACGAAGAGCAGGCCTGGAAAGACCTGCAGCAACATCACATTGGCAAGAACGATGTGCTTATTGGAATAGCTGCTTCGGGAACTACACCGTACGTTATTGGCGGCATTAAAACGGCACGTGAAAATGGCCTTTTTACCGCCTGTATCACCAACAACGCCGGCTCACCATTAAGTGAAGCGGCAAAAGTTCCCATTGAAGTGGTGGTTGGGCCGGAATTTGTGACCGGAAGTACCCGCATGAAGTCGGGAACCGCTCAAAAACTGGTGCTGAACATGATCTCCACGGCCGTAATGATAAGGCTTGGACGCATTAAAGGCAACAAGATGGTGGACATGCAGCTGTCAAACAAAAAGCTGGTGAGCCGCGGCGAATTGATGCTTATGGAAGAGCTGCACATTTCTGAACATCTCGCAAAGGCGCTTCTTTCAGAATATAAAAGCGTACGAAAGGTCCTTGAGGTTTTTAAGAATAGGGGCGAAAAATAATCGGGCCACAATACTTTTTTCAGCAGGTCACGTTTTTAAATGATACTAAACAATTTTCTAAAGATCTTAATGTCAAAGAAATCCCTCTTTTTTGTCTCTCTTTTTATGGTAGTTTTCTTTCTGGGATGTTCTACCTCCAAACCTGTTGCGCATAAAAAAACGGTTTCCACAACTCCGCCCGAACCTGTTAAAAAAGAGGCGGTCGTGGTCAAAGAGCAACCTGCTCCGGCCACTGAAACTAAAAAAGAAGAACCTAAGGCAAAGGAAAAAACAGCTTCGCCATACGTGATGCGGGAGTTTCGTGCCGCGTGGATCGCGACAGTTGCCAATATCAACTGGCCCAGCAAATCGGGGCTTTCTTCCGAAGCACAACAAAAAGAAGCCATAGCACTACTCGACTTTCTAAAAGAGCATAATTACAATGCTGTCATCTTCCAGGTGCGGCCACAGGCAGATGCCTTGTACAAAAGTGAGCTGGAACCCTGGTCCTATTTCCTTACAGGAGAGATCGGGAAAGCGCCCGAACCTTTTTACGATCCTTTAGAATTCTGGATCAACGCGGCACACGAGCGTGGGCTGGAATTGCACGCCTGGCTCAACCCTTACCGCGCCCATCACACCACGGGAGGAGAGGTGACGGCGGCATCTGTGGTAAAACAGCATCCCGAAATGGTGGTGCAGCTCAAGAACGGGATGTGGTGGATGGATCCTTCCAAAAAACAGGTGCAGGACCATGTTTCTAAGGTGGTAATGGACCTGGTAAAACGTTATGATCTTGACGGCATTCACTTCGACGACTATTTTTACCCGTACGCTTCGTACAACAAAGGCGCAGATTTTCCCGATGCCGATTCTTATGCAAAATATACCTCCGCCGGTGGAAACCTGTCAAAGGAAGATTGGCGTCGCGAAAGTGTGAACCAATTTGTAGAAAGGATCTATAAAGAGATCAAAGCTGAAAAGCCCGAAGTGAAGTTCGGGATTAGTCCTTTTGGCATCTTTAGGCCGGGATATCCACAGTCGATTGCCGGGATGGACCAGTACAGCGAACTGTACGCAGACGCTAAACTTTGGCTAAACAAAGGTTGGGTGGACTACTATTCTCCGCAGCTGTACTGGAAGATCAGCCAGACTGCTCAAAGTTTTCCCGTGCTCCTGGGCTGGTGGGAAAAAGAAAATGTGAAAAACAGGCATTTGTGGCCGGGGCTGAATATCGATTTCGGCGGAGATGATCCTAATCTTATCGAAACGCTCAGCCAGATCATGATCACCCGCGGAATGCTTCCGGAAAGCAAAGGCAGCATCCACTGGAGCATTGGGCCTTTGCTGAAGTATCCGAAACTTTCCGAAGGAATTTTGGAAAGCGCATATAACCGGCAAGCGCTGGTTCCCGAAAGTCCGTGGCTGAATGAAAAAACTCCTGCAGCACCCAGTCTGAAACTGGAAGTTGCCAATAGGAAGGTGAACCTGCATTGGGAGCACGAAAACATGCAGAATGTTTTTCAATGGGTGGTCTATTACAAATACCGCGACAAGTGGAATTACAAGATCCTTAGCCGGGACGAAAGAAGTTTTAGTCTGCCCGAATATCTGCTGGGAAACAAAGATAATGGCAGCCTTACAAGCGTAGGCATCACTGCAGTGAACAGGACGGGAGCCCAAAGCGATTTCCGCGAAAAAGAAATTCCCGGCAGCCTGGCTTTTTCTGAAAATGCAGATGAGAAACAATAAAAACCGAAGAGTTTTCCTCTTCAAAAGAGTAATAAAATGAACATTTTTAAAAGATCGGCATCGGTTCTGTTTTTAGCGCTGCTGGGTTTGAACTCCTGTAAGAACGACGACAAAACCGCAGTCAAAGAAGATGATGAAACCGCTAAATATATTGAACAGGTGCGGAAGGAATTCGCGCCCGATAAACGCGTGGCGCTGTTTGAGATCACCGGCGAAGAGACCGATGGCACTTATGTGATCAAGGGAGAATCGAACCTGCCCGAGGCCGTGGAAACCTTGCGCCAAAGGTTGAAGGATTCCGAAGTTAAATTTGTTGACAGCATAAAGATGTTGCCTTCCAAAGATCTTGGCGGCAAAACCAAAGCTTTGGTGCGAACTTCGGTGGCGAACATCAGGTCAAATCAAGGTCATTCTTCTGAACTGGCCACGCAGGCCACTTTGGGGACTCCGCTGAATGTGCTCAAGCATGACGGTGACTGGTACCTGGTGCAAACGCCCGATAATTACATCGCCTGGGTTGATCACGGCGGAATAACGCCAATGACCCAAGATGAATTCAACACCTGGAAAGCCGCTGAAAAAGTGATCTTTTTGAGACCTTTCGGCCTGGCTTACGCAAATGCTTCGGAAGGAGCAGAGATAATTTCAGATGTAGTAGCCGGCGACATCTTTGTTTTAAAAGGTTCCAAAAATGGCTTTTTTGAGGTACAATATCCCGACGGAAGAATTGGTTTTCTGAAGCAAAAAGAATCAGAAAAATATGAAGAATGGTTGAAGTCCAGAGATTTTTCCGAAGAAGAATTGGTGGCCACCTCAAAGCAGCTCATGGGGCTGCCTTACCTGTGGGGCGGTACTTCGGCTAAAGGTGTTGACTGCAGCGGGTTTACAAAGACGATTTACTTTATGAATGGGATGGTGATCCCGCGGGATGCTTCGCAACAGGTGCATACCGGGAAACTTGTAGATTCTACCAAAAACTGGGAAAATCTGCAACGCGGCGACCTGCTTTTCTTTGGCACGCCCGCTACCGATTCTACCAAAGAACGCGTGGTGCACGTGGGCATGTGGATTGGTGACAACAAGTTCATTCACTCTTCGGGCAATGTCCACATTAGCAGCATGGACAAGAATGCCGAAGATTTTGACGAGTTCAACTACAACCGTTACCTGCGCACGAAGCGCCTGGTTGGCGAAGAAGATGAGAATTTGCAGCTGCTTTCGAAGCGCAATTTCTTCAGCAGTACAAAAGATAGCCTTCCAAAAAAGTAATTTTTAGCCTCTTTTCTCCTGATGAAACACCTCTCTATTTTCCCCTTTTTGAGCCTGCTGTTTTTTTCTTTCTTCGGAAGCGCGCAGGAACTGCAGCCGCAACCCGAATTCCTGCAGTACCGCAACAGCGCCTGGGTGGATTCCCTTATGAACAAGCTCACGCTGGAAGAGAAGATCGGGCAGCTCATCATGGTCGCGGCTTATTCCAACAAAGGTGAAAAACACAAAGAGGAGATCCTGAAGCTAATCGAGGAACAAAAAATTGGCGGACTTATCTTTTTTCAAGGCGATCCTGAATCTCAGGTGGAATTGATGAACGAATATCAGGAGGCCTCAAAAGTGCCACTTTTAGGAGCCATTGATGCCGAATGGGGTCTGGGAATGCGACTTGATAACACGATTAGTTTTCCTTTTCAAATGGCTTTGGGAGCTGTTCAGGATGATGATTTGCTGTACAAAATGGGAGTGGAAGTGGGCCGGCAGGTGAAAAGAAGCGGCCTGCACGTGAATTTCGCGCCTGTGGTAGATGTGAACAATAATCCGGCGAATCCCGTGATCAACTTCCGCAGTTTTGGGGAAGACAAGGAAAATGTTGCTCAAAAAGCGATAGCATACATGAAGGGCATGCAGGATCAAAAGATCCTTACCACTGCAAAACATTTTCCCGGGCACGGAGATACAGGAACAGATTCCCACCTGGCCCTGCCGCAGATCAACCATTCTGCGGAAAGGCTGGATTCGCTGGAGCTGTACCCTTTCAAAAAGATGATCGAAGCCGGAGTAGGCGGCGTGATGGTCGCGCATCTGAATATTCCGGCGCTGGATTCTACGGGCGTACCTTCCACGCTTTCAAGGGCAATCATTACAGATCTACTGAAGGAAAAACTGAATTTTCAGGGCCTTATCGTCACCGATGCCATGAACATGAAAGGTGTCACCATGGGGCATTTGCCGGGCGTGGTAGACAAAGACGCTCTGGTTGCCGGGAACGATCTGCTGGAGTTTACCGAAGATGTGCCAAGAACTATAGAGGAGGTCAAAAAAGCCATTTTTGAAGGGATAATTTCTGAAGCCGACCTCGACCAGAAAGTGAGGAAATTGCTGGCGGTAAAGCAGTGGGTAGGGCTGAATACTTATAAACCGGTTTCAAAAAAGCACATTTTGAAGGACCTGAATTCTGCCAAAGCCAAACAACTGAATGAAGATCTGGTTGCCGCTTCGCTTACCGTGCTCAAAAATAACAAAGATCTGCTGCCTTTAAAAGGTCTTGAAAAGCTGAGAATTGCTTCGGTATCTATTGGGGCAGAAGAAAAAACCGAATTCCAAAAAACGCTGTCGCTTTATACAAAAGTGAAACATTTCAGGCTGCCTGTGGACGCGGATTCTTCAGAAATAGCTGAGGTTAAAGAAGAACTTCAGGAATATAACCTGGTTATTGCGGGAGTTCATGACCAAAGCAAATATCCGCGGAACAACCTCAATTTTTCTTCCGAAGTTGTTGATCTCATCAGCCAGCTTTCAGCAAAAGAGAATACGATCATCAGCTTTTTCAAGAATCCTTATGTGCTGGACAAGATCGACAACATCGAAAATGTCCCGGCTTTGATCCTTACTTATCAGGATTCTGAGCTTTCAGAAAAAATGGCTGCAGAACTCATTTTTGGAGGTATAGGCGCAAACGGAAAACTGCCGGTGAGCGTGGGAGAGAAATTCAGGGCAGGCGAGGGGCTGCAACTGGATGGCGGCATTAGGCTGAGCTATACTACGCCCGAAGCCGTGGGCATGAATTCTGAAGTGCTTGAAAAAGGCATTGATTCGTTGATGTGGCAGGCGATTGACATGAAAGCCACCCCTGGCGGACAGGTGCTGGTGGCAAAGGACCAAAAAGTGGTTTTTTACAAGGCTTACGGCGAGCAGGTATATTGGGACACTATTCCCGTAGAAAAGACCGATCTCTATGACCTGGCTTCGGTTACCAAAATAGCTTCGGTCATGCCGGCGCTCATGAAGCTGCATGACGAGGGCAAGTTCGAACTGGACCAGACTTTGGCAGATCATCTTCCGAAGTTCAAGAGATCGAACAAAAAAGACATTCCCTATCGCGATATCCTGGCGCACCAGGCGCGCTTTCAAGCGTGGATCCCGTTCTGGAAGAATACGCTGCGCAAGAACGGCAGCTACAGGTGGTGGACGATCAAAAAGGATTCTTCGGCGCGTTATCCCATCAAGATCACAGACGAGATGTACCTGCACAGAAATTACCCCAGGAAAATAAGGAAAGCCATAAGGAAATCGCCGCTTTTGGAGGAGAAGGAGTACGTGTATTCCGACTTCTTTTTTATTCTCGCGCCAGAAGTGATCAAAAATATCACAGGTGAAAATTTTGCCGCTTACCTGCAAGAGAATTTTTATGATCCGCTGGGGGCGACTACGCTTACTTTTAATCCTTCAGAAAAATTTAAAAACAATAAGATCGTTCCCACAGAGAACGATTTTTTGTTCAGGCACCAGGAGATCAACGGCACTGTGCATGACGAGGGCGCTATCATGCTTGGCGGAATCTCGGGGCATGCAGGATTATTCTCTAATGCCAATGATCTTGCAAAACTGATGCAGATGTTCCTTAACGGCGGCGAATATGGAGGCAAGAGGTATATAAAGGAGGAGACGCTGCAGGAGTTCACCCGGGTACAATTTCCCGAAAACAACAACCGTCGCGCGCTTGGCTTTGATAAGCCGGCTTTGGTATATAAGGGCGTGAGCAGCAATACCGCCAAAGACGCGTCAAAAAGCAGCTTTGGCCACACCGGTTTTACGGGCACCATGGTGTGGATGGACCCCGAAAATGGCCTTTTGTACATCTTTCTTTCTAACCGGGTTTCTCCCAGCCGTGACAATCACCGCTTGTATGATCTTAACACGAGAACCCAGGTACAGCAGGTGCTGTATGATGCCATAGCAGCAGGAGCAGCAGATTAATCATAGCCCTTTTGCGAAACATTCAATAAATTTTGAGTTATTTTGAGAAATACTATATTTGTTTGATTTTGTTCGCATTATCAGCCACTAACCAACCAGCATTACATGTTTAAAAGAAATTTCCCCCCGCTTTTCTTACTGCTTTTTCTTACCACAATTTCAAGTTTTGCCCAACGTTCTGTTGAAGGTACGGTCAAGGAGAAAAACCAGGACCCGGTGGCTCCGGCACAATTTTCTGTGGAAGGAGCTATTATAGACAAGAATCAAAATCCGGTGGCGTTTGCTAATGTCGTTCTGCTGAACGCCAAAGATTCCACCAGTGTCTACAAGGGTGCGGTTTCTACGGAAGAAGGGGTTTATAAGTTTCAGAACATTGAACCAAAAGATTACCTGCTCAAGGTAAGTTTTGTGGGATTTGAAGATGCGCTGCGGAAAATAAAGGTCTCCAAAAATGAGGTTTTACAGCCTGTTATGCTGAAGGAATCTACGGCCGCCCTCGATGAGGTGTCGATCAACTATAAAACGCCTTCGGTAAAGAGAGAAGTGGACCGGCTGGTGTTTAGAGTGGCAAATTCCACATTGTCCAGCGGAGACTCATGGGAAATTTTGAAGAAGACTCCGGGAGTGGTAGTAAGCAACAACAGCCTCATGGTGCGCAACCAGGGCGTGCAGGTTTATATCAACGACAGGAAAGTGCAGCTGTCTGCTTCAGAACTACAAACGCTGCTTCAGAATTATTCCGCAGAAAATATTGAGTCTGTTGAAGTGATCACCACACCACCTGCACGATATGACGCAGAGGGTGGCGCTATTTTGAACATTGTGACCTCAAAGACGCTTGTTCCCGGCTACAAAGGCAGCATCAATGGCGCGTATACCCAGGCCATCTACCCAAAATACAATCTTGGAACCAGCCATTATTATAAGAACAATAAACTTAATCTCTTTGCGAACTACAGCTTTTCGCCGCGTAAGGAATTCAAAGATGACGACAGCTACATCAATTTTATAAATGATGAGGGAAATGTTTTTTCCCGCTGGAGAACAGACTTCGATCGTACTACCCGTTCCAATGCTCACAACGCGAATATTATTCTGGATTATGAGCTGGACAAAAACAACACTTTGAGCTTTTCGTCTGTAGGGATGTGGTCGCCGGACAAGACTTTCAAAAATTCGGTTTTTACAGACATTCAGGATGAGCTGCCCTCTACCCCAGATCATTTTACCACGAATAGCAGCCTGGAAGAAGAATTAAGCACCGTTGCTGTGGATGCTGAGTACAAACACCTGATGAAGAAACCGGGCGCGCAGATCTCTTTAAAAGGGCATTATACAAGATATGACCAGGACCGTTCGCAGGAGGTGAACACCAGGAATTTTTCGGAAGAGGACTTGTTCACAGATGAGAACCGCTTTTTCACAAATTCCCTTCAAAAAGTAGATATTTACACGGGGCAGCTGGATTATCTCACGCCCCTTGGCAGCACCAGTTTTGAAGCGGGGGTGAAGGCTTCTTCAATAAATTCTGAAAGCGGGATAGATTATTATGATGTTGAAGGAGGGCAGGAGCAGTACAATCAGGCGCTGAGTGATAACTTCCTGTATGACGAGAATATTTTTGCCGGTTATGTGAGCCTTGCCAAAGACTGGGAGAGCTGGAGCATAAAAGCAGGCCTGCGTGGAGAATATACAGACAGAACCGGAGAATCCCGATCAATGGAGCAGATAGATAACCGGGAATATTTTGAGCTTTTCCCTACTTTTTACCTGCAGCACTCTTTTTCGCCAAATCACAGCATGACCTTTGATTACAGCCGCAGGATACAGCGGCCAAAGTACCAAAGCCTTAACCCGTTTAGATATTTCCTTAACGAGTATGACTACAATTCCGGAAATCCGAATCTCAGGGCTTCCATCAGCAATAACTTTAACCTGAACTACAGTCTCAAAAATGCCTATTTCTTCGACCTTTACTACAGAGATAACGGCGATGTGCCTGCAACTCTAAGTTTTCAGGACAATGAGTTGCTTACTACCCGGCGGGTGGAGGCTAATGTTTTTGAGAGTAAATCTTATGGATTGGATATTACCCACGGCAGGTCCTTGACCAACTGGTGGTATACCTATGCCTATGTTTCCTTTTTTCACGAGGACATTAGTTTTCTTGCCGTAGAAAGCAATAATGCCGAGGTGACCAATGAGGCAAACGGCGTGCTGGCCAGCTGGTACAACAGCCTTATTATCTCTAAAGACGGCACTTTCTCGGGAGAGCTTACCCTTACCTATATCTCTGACTGGATCTCGGGTTCCTACAATCTTGAACCCATGACCACTTTGTCTGTAGGTTTGAGGAAAACCCTTTGGAACAACCGTGCCGAATTGACGCTGAATCTTGAAGACGTTTTGGATGAAACCAACACCTGGTTGCGTTCAGATTATCTTAACCAGGATAACGGCTACTATCCAAAACCCGAAACCCGTTATGTGAGGTTGGGCTTTAAATATAACTTCGGAAACTTCAGGCTCGAAGACAATCAACGCGAGGTGAAGGCAGAGGAGAGGGAGAGGTTGTAGTTGGCAGTGCTCAGTGCTCAGTGTTCAGTGGTCAGTGTTCAGTTTTCAGTTTGCAGTAAATTCGTCTAAATTTAGTGGCAGGAAGTTCTAAAAAGCACCAAATTCCAAGCACCAAATTCCAAGGTGAATATTTGTAGTATCGTGTTTAGCTAGGCGCGCGATTAATAGGTCGCCTGGTCGATGATATTTTTTCTTTCGAAAGTTTCTTCGTGTTCTTGATTTTTCCTTTGTGAGCTTAGTGTGAAAACATTCTTGATTCAAAATTCTAGGTTAGGGTGTGTCAAAAATGACATTTTAAAGAAGTCTTTTCTCTATGCTCTTTGCTCTCATTTCTAAAAAAGCCACTGATGCACGAATGTTCTTGTGGTAAATCTTTGCGGCTTTTTCCATTTTCCCCGGCCCTAAAGCGTGACGAATCTTTTTCCGCTTGCCCCGGCCCTAAAGGGTGGCGGAAAAAGTAGTTGGGAGAGTCAGCTTCGCATAAACATTAAAAAAGGAGTTTTAGAATCACATTTTTGAAGGTCTTTTTTCTATTTTCTATTTTCTCTTCTCTTACCCAAGAAGTTATACGTTGATAATAAGCTCTTTACACTCAAAAGATTTTCTTATTTTTGCAGCCCTAAAAACACTTGATTTGGCTAAGATTGGAAACATAGATGTAGGAGAATTTCCGTTGTTGCTTGCACCAATGGAAGATGTGAGTGATCCGCCGTTTCGCGCGCTGTGCAAAGAGCAGGGCGCAGATGTGGTGTATACCGAGTTCATCTCTTCTGAAGGTCTCATTCGCGATGCGGCAAAGAGTGTGATGAAGCTCGATATTTACGAGAAAGAACGCCCTGTGGGCATCCAGATCTTTGGAGCCAACCTCGAATCTATGCTGCAGTCGGTCGAAATCGTGGAAAAATCCAATCCTGATATTATCGACATCAACTTCGGTTGCCCTGTCAAAAAAGTGGTTTCCAAGGGGGCAGGAGCGGGAATTTTGAAAGACATTCCGTTGATGGTTTCCCTTACCGAGGCCATGGTGAAGCACACTAATCTTCCGGTGACCGTGAAGACGCGATTGGGTTGGGATAATGATTCCATTAAGATCGTCGAGGTAGCCGAAAGGTTGCAGGACGTTGGCGCAGCCGCCATCTCCATCCACGGAAGGACGCGGGTGCAGATGTACAAAGGGGAAGCGAACTGGGCACCTATTGCCGAGGTGAAGAACAACTCCCGCATGCAAATCCCGGTCTTTGGGAACGGAGACGTGGATTCTCCTGAAAAAGCCATGGAAATGCGTGATAAATTCGGTTTGGATGGCGCTATGATTGGCCGTGCCAGCATTGGTTATCCCTGGTTCTTTAAAGAGGTGAAGCATTACTTCAAAACAGGAGAACATCTTGCGCCACCAACCATGGAAGAAAGGCTTGATGCCGCCCGAAGGCACCTGCAAATGGCCATTGACTGGAAAGGCGAAAAATTAGGCGTTTTTGAGACCCGCAGGCATTATACCAATTACTTTAAGGGAATTCCGCACTTCAAGGAATACCGGCAAAAGATGGTGACCAGCGATGATGCAGCCGATGTTTTCGCGGCTTTTGATGAGGTGGAAAAGGAGTTCGCCGGGTACCAGTTTGTTTAGAATTCTCTCGCCAAATATTCTTTAGCCGTAAGTACTGGCAATTTTGAATTTTTGAAGTCTTTTTTGTTTCTGGTGATTATAATATCAACTTCATTCTCAATTGCGGAGTAGTACTGCAACCCATCCTCAAAGTCAGAAAAGCTTTCATCACTTAAAGCAAGTTCTGTTATTTTGTCATCGAGGCTTAAGACTTCTACCAGTACTTTGAATTTTCTGAGGATTTCCCTGGCTTCTTTTGCCGAAGTGAGTTTAGAAAGGATATAATTGGTGTTGGCGAAAGACAAAGCTGAAATTGCCAATTTAAGTTGTTTTCTATCCGCTTTTGAAAAAAGTTTAGCCGCATCCTCATAAAACAGCTTTCTTTTTGCGAGAAGATCTATGATGATATTCGTGTCGATCAATATTTTTTTCATTTATATTTCTCTATCAAATATTGACTATACTCTTCTTTTGCGTCAAAATCATCCTCCATTAGAATTACTCCGCTCAGATTTTTTACCAACGGCGTAATTTCAATTTCTTTATCTTCTTTATGAGTTAGAGAAGCGAGGTAGGATTCTATTAACTTTGATAAGCTGATATTATTGACTTTAGCGTAATGTTTTGCAGATTCAATAATATTCCTGTTCAAGCTCAAGGTGAGTTTTTTGTCCATCACACAAAATTTTACGTATAAATATACTAAAAGTACACGTAAAAAAACAGAAAAATAAGCTCGAATTGAAAGCTTAAGAAGCGTTTAAAGCTTTCTTGCTTCGGCTGGCGGCAATATATGAGGCGATCATTCCAAGGGCAGCAATGGTGACGATAACCAGCAGGATATTTTTCCAGGTGATGGTAACCGGGTAGGGCAGAGTAGGAGTGATCATCACCAGGCTGTATTCCAGCTGCAGGTAGACAACAAAAACAGCAAATCCAAGACCTATTGCACCGCCCATCAGGCTCATAAAGACACCCTGTGCGAAGAAGATGTTCCGTATTTGTACAGGCGTGGCACCCAGGCTGTGCAGGGTTCTAATATTTTCCCTTTTGTCCAGGATGACCATGATGATGGAGCCCACCACGTTGAAAAGGGCGATGATAAGTACAAGCGTAAAAATGAGGTAAACAGCGAGATTTTCTGTATTCAGCATTTTATAGAGCGCCTCATTAAGCTGCGCCCGGTCACGAATCTCCACCGGCTCGTCAAATGCATTTCTAATCTCTTCTGAAACTGCCGTGGCATCTGCTCCCTCTGTAAGTCTTATTTCTAGCGCCGAAACTTCGTTCGCGCCCATTTCGAGCAGGTAACGCGCATAATCTATGGGCGCGTAAACAAATTTATCATCCTGTTCTTCATTGATGCTGTAAATGCCCGAAACTATAGCCTCTTCAGAATTAAAAGCATCGGTAGGATCAAGAATTTGTCCGGTACCGGGACGGGGCACCAGGATCTCCAATAATTCTGAATAATCAAAAACTCCCAGTGAGAGTTCTCTTGATATGTTGTTGCCAATGACCACCTGTGCCTCCCGCGGGGCAAACCAGGCACCAAAAACCACGGCACTATCCAGCTTGTTCACCCTCAGGAAATTTTCATCAACCCCTTTGATATAAGCGGTTTTATTCTTGTCTTTGAAATCCAGGAACACCCTTTCTTCGATCACTGCCGAGAAAACGTCAATCCCCTCGATCTGTTCCAGTTTCTCTCT
>CAVUAU010000014.1:0-103597 GCA_963739625.1 uncultured Flavobacteriaceae bacterium | reverse complement strand
TCCTGCCACCCCGACAAATAAAAGCCTTGCACGAAAGTGCAGGGCTTTTTTGTTGGACCCAGGCGTGAGCTTGCTCACAAGCCGAAGGGCCAACAAAAAAGACAAAGCAGGCGCCAGCCTGCGGTTTTGTTTTAGTCTCATCCTCACAGAGTGAGAATCCATCAACTCCCACTTTATGAGTAATCTTTATGACTACAATCATACCTTTAAGTGGTGAAGTTCAGTAAATTTGCAGCATGAAAAATGTGATCATTCTAATTGCATTGGTAACGCTATCCAGGCCATTGTGGCCAGTAGTAGAATACCTCGTCAATTACGATTACATTGTGACCCGGCTCTGCGAAAACAGAGATAAACCAGAAATGCAGTGTAACGGGAAATGCTACCTCACCAAACAGTTAGCAAAAGAGGCTGCCGGCGAAGAAAAAAATCCTTTTAGCAATAGGCCCCAAAAGACTGAGATCCCCCAATTTATTATTGCAGAAAGACTTCCTGAGTTTCACTTTGACTTTATTCCTGCAGATGATTCTCATAGGAGTTCAGGGTACAAACCTGATTTATATACTTCCCTTTTCATTTCAGAAATTCTGCACCCCCCGCGTGTGTGATAATTTTTAACGACGGTTTCTGCGGAAAGGGATTTTGATCCTACCCGGACCCCTATTTATTAAATTATCAAAACAACATCAAAATGAAACTATCTTTTCGGGTATTTCCCTTTCGGGAAGTGCCCAGAGGAAGGCTTTGGCATGTGTTTCTATTGTGGATACTATCCTTAGGAATCTATGCCCAGGAGCCCCCTGTCGATAGCCTTGGTACGATTGCCCTAAAGGAGGTGGTCGTGATCTCGGCCGACAAAAAACTGAACTATCAAAAACAGCGAAAACCCCTTGGTTCTATTGATGAATTTTTAGAATCTGCCCGAAGTGTGAGTATGGTGAAACGGGGGGCTTATGCCTGGGAACCTATGTTGAACGACATGGAATCTCAACGTTTGGCCATTACTATTGACGGCATGCAGATCTTTGGTGCCTGCACAGATAAAATGGATCCTGTGACCTCTTATGTAGATGTCTCTAATCTTTCGGAAGTGCAGATACAACAGGGGCAGCAGGGAAGCGTTTTTGGCAACACTATAGGAGGTGGTATCAACCTCAATATTGACAAAGGCCAGTTTAGGCCCGGCGGCTGGACCGGCGCAGTTGAAAGCGCTTATGAGACCAACAATCACCTGCGGGTCTTTGGTGGAGAACTGAACTATTCAAATGAAAAATTTTATGTGAATACCGACGGGATCTACCGTAAAGCTGGTAATTACACGGCAGGAGGAAGCCGGGAGGTCCATTTTTCCCAGTTTGAGAAAGTGAACTTCTCTGTGAATACAGGTTTGAAGATCTCTGATGGTCGCTCCCTTTTGGCCAGCTTTATTTTCGACCGGGCTAATGATGTGGGCTACCCCGCATTGACCATGGATGTTTCGCTGGCCAGGGCATTTATCGGTTCCCTTAGTTTTAAACAGGATTCCCTGCCCTGGAACCTGAAAAACTGGGAAACCAAGGTTTACTACAATAACATCAAGCACGTGATGGACGATACCAAACGTCCTGATGTTCCCATACATATGGATATGCCTGGCTGGAGCGAGACCCTTGGTTTCTATTCCCAGGCCGGTCTCACTTCAGCGAAAAATCATTTCCTGTTTAAACTGGACGGGTTCTTTAACCAGTCCCTGGCAGAAATGACCATGTATCCCCGCAATAGCGAGGAGCCGCCAATGTTCATGTTAACCTGGCCCGATGTTCATACGTACGACTTGGGATTTTATGCTGAAGACGAATTGGCTTTTAAAAGAGACCGGTTAAAACTCTCCACCAGGTTGAGCTATCATTATAACAACATAGCAGATGATTTTGGACTACGAAGTTTAAAGATCTTCTATCCCGAAATGGAAAGGGATAAGTCGCGTTTTCTGAAGAGTTTTTCTGCCGGGTATCGCACCAGAGCAATGGGGCTATCGGTAAGCGGTTCGGTCTCGTATGGCGAACGCGCTCCTTCGGTTTCTGAAGGTTACGGATTCTATCTTTTTAACAGTATGGACAACCATGATTACATCGGTGATCCCAATCTGGAGACTGAAAGATCTGTAGAAAGCAATCTGTCCTTCAGCTATAAAAAACCGGCGTATGAGCTCACTGTTGCAGCTTCCTACTTCCGGGTGTACAATTATATCATCGGGAAAGTAGATCCTTCTTTAAAAACAATGACCATTGGTGCTGAAGGCGTCAAGATCTACACCAACCTGGAATTTGCAAGGCTCTTTAATACCTCGCTCTCCGGAAGTTATGCGATCTCGGATGATTTTGACCTCTTCGGAAGTATTTCCTATCACAGGGGAGTGGATGACGAAGGAGATGACCTTCCCCTCATCAGTCCGGTGTCCTACAAAACGGCTTTGGAATTTAACAAAGGCCAGATTTCGGCATCGCTTTCGGCTGAAGGAGCAGGGGAACAGACCAATTATAATCCGGCTTACGGAGAGACAAAAACAGCCTCTTATGCCATACTTTCAGCGAGTTTTGGTAAAAGATTCTTTATCAATGCCAATGATCTTTTTTTAAAGACAGGCGTAGATAACCTTTTTGACACTTACTATTCCACCTATACAGACTGGAATAATATTCCCCGTATGGGCAGGAACTTTTATTTAACGATTACCTATTCAATAAATTGAATTAAAACTAAAAAACATGAAAACCCTAAAATATATTTTTATCCCCGTTCTTTTTTTAATGCTATTTTCCGGCTGTTCAGATGACACTGAGGCTGTCATTGAAGTAGATCCCGTCAAAGACCTTGTGAAGATCGGGGAATTTTCCGCAGACGGTTATCTTACAGAGATCTATTCAGAAAAGAGCGATCTCGAAGTGGGCTATAATGAAATCTCCCTTCGCATCAAAGATGAGGCAACTAACAAGTATCTCAGCGAGGCCGAAGTTTCGTGGATGCCCATAATGCACATGGAGACCAAGGAGCATTCGGCACCTCATAGTGAGCTGACGAACCCGATCGACAAGTCGGTTTACACAGGAAGCATTGTTTTTCAAATGCCGGGGAATGAGATTGAATATTGGGACCTGCAGATCGTAATAAAGATAAACGGAGAAACCGTCACCCAAACCCAACGAATATCGGTACTTCAACCTACAGATAACCTGAAAAAAATACAGGTTTTCCTGGGCAATGACGGTTCCAAATATGTTTTGGCCTATGTGGAGCCAAAAAAACCTGAAATAGGCATTAATGATCTTACTGCTGTACTTTACAAAATGGAAGATATGATGAGCTTTCCTATAGTAGAAAATTATGAAATAACAGTAGATCCCAGAATGCCGGGAATGGATAACCACAGCTCTCCAAATAACCAGAACCTGGTCTATAATCCCGTGACAAAAAGGTATGAAGGCAAATTATCGCTCACCATGACGGGCTACTGGAAGATCAATTTAAAGCTGTTGAATGATAGTGGAGAAGCTGTAAAGGGGAACGATGTCACCGAAACAGATCCTGCAAGTGAACTTTATTTTGAACTGGAATTCTAAAATGATTTAAAAGAAATAAGTATAAAAATGCCGACACAAGTCGGCATTTTTCTTTGGTTTCAAAAAAGGGTTTTTGAAGGTATCTTCATGATTTAATATCTTTCACAGTTCTGTCAAATGCAAAAAAGGTAAGGGTTCCGGTAAAGGCTATCCGGAAGGCAAGAGCCATCACGGTATCCAGTTCATAATCCCCGTCATTTGTGATCAGCAGAACTAAGAAGCCAAGGTTGATGAGCAACATGAAGAGAATCACCAGCAACAGGTGTAAAGTCCATTTTTTTGACCTTTTCAACCCTATTGCTGCCAGGATATAAAGCGGACCGGTTAACAGGTTCATCCACAGGATAAAAGAGGGGTAATTCCCACTTTTTTGAAAAACAGTAGTATAGTTGAATAAGACATTACTACTGGCAAAGAGCGTAATCAGCCCAAAGGCCAGGGCTGTGAGGCTTAACAGGTTCATGAATTTTGCATTTTTCATTGTTGTACGGATTTGTTTTTGCTTCAGTCTAATTAGTTTTCCTGTAACTCCAAACGGCAAGCGCATTCATGACCAGGGCATAGGCTGAGATAACTCCCAGCTGCGGAAGGATATCTTTAAAGCCCGAACCCTTCAACATGACCATTCTAATGATTTCCACAAAATATCTGATCGGGTTGAGGAGGGTGATCTTTTGAGCCCAGTAAGGCATACTCTCAATGGGAGTAAAGAGTCCGCTCATTAAAATGAAAATGACCACAAAGAACCAGGCAATGAACATAGCCTGTTGCTGGGTCTCTGTATAGTTCGAAATAAAAAGACCCATTCCCAGTACAACCAGCAGGTAGACGGCGGTAAACAGGTAGATAAGCGGGATACTTCCCACTCACGGGCACGTCAAAAATGAATTTTGAAATGAGTAGTCCAATGGTCATTATGAGCAGGCCCAGCGCCCAAAAGGGAAACAATTTTCCGATGATGAACTGGTATTTTTTGATGGGCGTTACGTTGATCTGCTCCAGGGTGCCTATTTCCTTTTCCCGCACAATATTCATCCCCGAGAGAAAGAGGGTTAGCATGGTGACCAGTAGCACCAGGATACCGGGCACCATAAAGATCTTGTAGTTCAAGGTGTTATTATACCAGAAGGAGGGAACGGTGAGGACATTTAACTGTGGGTTTTGAAGAGGGTCAGAACCTTTGAAGTCCATGGCGATATTCCTGTTGAAATTCTTAATGATCTGGTTGATATATACGCTTTCCACTCCTGCCTTTGATCCGTCTATGGCATTGATATAAAGGCCCAGGTCGGCCTGTTGTTCCCTTACCAGCTGTCTTTCAAAATTATTAGGGATCTCCAGGATGACATCTACCTCTCCTTTTTCCATAGCTTCGTAAGCCGGCTTGTGAGCGGGAAATGACTGAAGCACCTCAAAATATTTAGAGGCCTCGAACCTTTCTACCAGCGCCCTGGAGGTGGAACTCCTGTCCTGATCTACGTAAGAGAATTTAATGTTCTCAATGTCAAAGGTGGCGGCGTTTGACAGGATGATCAACTGCAGCAGCGGAAGAACAAAAATGATGGGTAACATCCCCTTGTTCCTGAAAATCTGCCGGAATTCCTTCTGAATGATATAGCCTATGGTCTTCATTCTAATCTTGTTTTATACTTTTTGATACTCAGGCCTATCAGAAAGAAGGTCATACCTACCAGAATGAGCGTTTCCTTCCACAAATAGAGCAGACCGACTCCTTTCAGCATGATACCCTTCAGAATGATGATGAACCATTTCGCCGGAATTAAATGGCTGATATACTGCAGCAGGGGAGGCATACTGGAAATTGGAAAGATGAATTCAGATAACAGGATCACCGGTAGCATCAATCCCATAAGAGAGATCATCATGGCCGTCTGCTGAGTTTGGGCAATTGTGGAGATCAGTATTCCCAGGGCGAGTGCAGTAATTATGAACAAGTACGGTCTCCAAAGCCAGCAGGATCACGCTTCCTTCTATGGGCATTCCAAAAATGGTAACTCCCAGGATGAGAATGACCAAAGCATTGATGATGGAAAGAAAAATATAGGGAAAGACCTTTCCTACCACCACCTGTATTGGCTTTAGGGGCGAGACCAGCAGGATCTCCATCGTGCCGAGTTCTTTTTCTCGGGTGATGGAAATAGAGGTCATCATGGCAGAGACCAGCATGAGGATCACGGTCATGACTCCGGGTACGAAGTTGAATACACTCTTGAGTTCGGTATTGTAGAACATTCGGGTTTGCACCTGTATGTCGATCCCCTGGTTTGATGATGCGTTCAATTCCTCCTGGTAATGTTGGATGATGGACTGAATATAATTGACAATGGTATTCGCGGTATTAGGTTCTGTAGCATCGGTGATCACCTGGATCTTTCCAAGGTGGAGGGCGTGCAGGTTCTCTGCAAAGCCTTTTTCAAAGACAAGAAAGGCTTTTACTTCTCCCTTTTTGGAAAACTGATTCTATCTCGTTTTCATTGTCCACCACATTTTGGATGCTGAAGTATTCCGAGGCATTGATCTTATCGATAATTTTCCGGGTCTCATTATCCCGGGATTTGTCCAGGATGCCTATCTCCACATTGTTGATCTCGTTGGTGATGGCAAAGCCGAAGAGGAGGATCTGGGCTATGGGCATGCCAAACAGGATGAACATGGAGCGCTTATCACGAAAAATGTGGTAGAACTCTTTTTTTACAAATCCGATGAAGCGTTTCATATCAATTTTTTAGGTAACTCATTCAATGTTCCTGGCCAGTTTCAGGAAGACCCCATCCATGGAATCGGCCTTGAACTGGCGTTTCAGGTTTTTGGGCGTATCCAGGGCTTCTATTTTTCCTTCCACCATGATGGAGACCCGGTCGCAGTATTCGGCTTCATCCATGTAGTGGGTGGTCACGAAAATGGTGGTGCCCAGGGAAGCCTGTTTGTAGATCAATTCCCAGAACTGTCGCCGGGTGATGGGGTCTACGCCCCCTGTGGGTTCATCCAGAAAGACGATCTTTGGTTCATGCAACAGGGCTACCGAAAAAGCCAGTTTCTGCTTCCAGCCTAGAGGCAGGGAGCCCACCAGTTGATCGGCTACCTCCTGCAACCCGAGACTTTCGATTATTACTTTGATCTTAGCCTTAATGGTTTTTCTGTCCAGGCCGTAAATTCCCCCAAAGAAGGTGATGTTCTCCTTGATGGTGAGATCGTCATACATCGAGAATTTCTGACTCATATAGCCAATGTTCCTCTTGATCCTGTCAGGTTGAGAATAGACGTCAAATCCTGTCACTGAAGCCTCTCCCGAAGAAGGTTTGGAGATCCCGATGAGCATCTTCATGGCCGTGGTCTTCCCGGCGCCATTGGCTCCCAAAAATCCGAAGATCTCCCCTTTGTAGGTCTTAAAGGAGATTTCATTTACGGCGGTGAAGTCCCCAAATTTCTTAGTGAGGTTTTTTACTTCAATTACTGTTTCTTCTGTCTTCATCTTCTATGGCTTTGGTACCCGAGAGGTCCATGAAAATATCCTCAATGCCCGGGGTGGTGGCCGCTACGACAACATTCTTATTTCCTTTTTCTATCAAATAGCTCCTGAGTTCCCCGGGCGAAAAGGCTGGGGCTGGAGTGGGTGTAATGCACAAATTCTCCAAAAGCGAAGACGCTTTTTCTTCCGGGAAACTGCTTTAGATCTTCGATGAGTTTGTACATATTGTCTGCTTCCACATTATAGATCTGCTTTTCATGCTGCTCAATGATGTTAGATGGGGAATCTATTTTCAGGATCCTGCCCTCCTGGATTAGTGCGATCCTGTCGCATAGGGCGGCTTCATCCATATAAGGCGTTGAGACCAGGGTAGTGATCCCTTTGTCATTTAACCTCTTTAGCATGTCCCAAAATTCTTTTCGCGAGACCGGGTCAACTCCCGTGGTGGGTTCATCCAGGAACAGGACCTTCGGCTTATGGATCAATGCGCAGGAAAGTGCCAGTTTTTGTTTCATTCCGCCGGAAAGCTTTCCCGCCCTTCTCTTTTTAAAAGGCTCGATCTGCACATAGATGTCTTTGATCAGATCGTAATTTTCTTCTATGGTAGTTCCGAAAATGGTCGCGAAAAATTCCAGGTTTTCTTCCACGGTGAGATCCTGGTACAGGGAAAATTTTCCGGGCATATATCCCACTGATTTTCTGATCTCCTTATAATCTTTCACCACGTCATAACCCGCGACTGTAGCTTCCCCTTTATCGGCGAAAAGCAGGGTGGTGAGGATCCTGAAAAGAGTGGTTTTGCCCGCCCCATCCGGACCGATCAACCCAAACAGTTCTCCCGGCTTTACCTCAAAGGAGATGTCTTCAACCGCGGTGGTCTTGTTATAGGATTTGGTGATATTTTTTAAGCTGATGCTCATTTTCGCATTTTTGACTATTCTGTAGCAGCCAACCACATTTCTGCAGGCATTCCTATTTTCAGGGAGCCATCGTTCTTCAACATCAATGTCGACGGCGTAAACAAGGTTGACGCGTTCTTCCCGGGTCTGAATGGTTTTGGGGGTAAATTCAGCCGAAGATGAGATCCAGGTGATCCTGCCGGGGTACGACTTCATTTCTTCATTTTGCGAATCCACCTTTACCCGTACTTTCTGTCCCAGTTCAAGATCTGCCAGCTGCGGTTCACTTATGTACACCCTCAGGGTCAGAACATCCAGGTCGGCTATTTTATACAGGGGTTTTCCGAAGCCGGTGACTTCTCCGGTCTCTGCGTAAGTAGCCAGAACAGTTCCCTGTATCGGGTTCTCTATAAGGCTTTTTTTAATGAGGTCATTGATCTTTGCAATTTGGGCATCGATCGTCTGGCTCTCATTCACAATAGGAGCGTTCTTCGTGCGCACATTTCTTATCTCTTCTTTGATCACCTGTACCTCACCTTCAGCCTGGTCCACCTGTCTTTGAGTGGCGGCTTTATCGGCAAAGAGATTTTTTACGCGCTTTTCCTCCTGTTCCGCCAGCTTCAGTCTTTCATTAAGAATATCTATTTGCGAGAAGACGCCTTGTGATTTGGAAGCAACAGTCTTCTTGGAAGCCTCGAGTTGTTGTTTTTCCAGGTGAAGTTGAGTGGTATCTATAAGCGCGACATGCATTCCGGAGGCTATATTATCTCCTTCCCGGGCCTTGAAATATTTGATCTTGCCCTGGGCTTCCGAAGAAATGATGACCTCGGTAGCCTCAAAGTTGCCATACCCGTCTGCTTTTTCCTCATCGCTGCAGGCGGTAAAACCGAACACGGTAAACAAAACCGGTATGATTATTCCTTTTTTCATCGTAATCTAGTTTTCAGTATTTCCTTTTATAATTCTGAAGTCGGCTTTCGACATTTCAAGATCAAGCTCGTGAAGTTGCCGGTTAATCCTGGCTTCGTATAAGTTGTTGAATTGGGTCAAATATTCCGAAGGAGTGATGACACCATGAGTGAGTTGGGAGTTTGCGGCTTCAACGATGCGTTCGCGTAATGTGATGATATCCCTGTCTTTCTCCAGCATTTGCTGAAACTGCCTGATCTTCATCTGGGCTTCCTCCAGCTCCACGTTATTATTGAAGTTGAACGTTTCTCTTTCTGCCGCCAGCAGGTCCTTCGAAACGTCCAGAGACCTTTTTTGTTCCTTTATCTTTCCCCAGTCAAAAATGTTCCAGTTGAGTTTCACGCCAACCAGGTAGAAATCCTGAAAGCTGTTGTCTAACATATTATAACCCGGTTTGCCATACCCGCCCTGGGCGAACCCATAGATGTTAGGGTAGAGGCTTTTAGAAAGCAGGTCTCTATTCTGGTCCAGCTCTTTTGCTTTTAAGCTGAAAAATTCATTTTCGGGCCTCGTTCCTTCCGCAGAGAGCAGTTTGTCCTGCGTTGGTAACTCCAGCACGGTAGCAGTGTCCACAGGTTTGGCTATATAAGCTGAAAGGCTTTTTTGAGCAGTATGGAGCCGGGCCTGCACTTCATCCTTTTGCTGATCTATTTTTAGCATTTCCGCTTTCAAAATATCTTCGGAAGCGGGGAGGGCGGCACCGTATTTCACCGCCGACTCCAGTTCCCGGATTCGGTCGGCCAATACCTCCTGCTTGGAATGGAGCAGGGCCATCTGCTCCCGAAGCTGAAGGCTGGTGAAGTAGTACCTGTTGATCCTTTTCTTTATCTGGTACAGATCCACTTTCACTTCCTGTTTCTGAGCCTGCAATTCGGCCTCCTTAAGCTGTTTGCGGGCCTGTATTTTTCCGCCGTTAAAGATCAATTGTTCTACATCAACAGTTGCACGATATTGGTCTTTATCGACAGCATCAATACCTTGCGGGGTTTGGATGGGGATCTCGATCACGTCTGACTGGTATGTGGCTTTGGCGTTGAGGTCAATTTTAGGCAGGTAATCTTTCCCGATGACCTCCAGTTCCCGGGCCGTCTTCTCTTCCAGAAGAGTCAGTTGCCGGGCTAAGGGATAATTCTCCTGTGCCAGCTCATAGCATTCTTCCAGGGTAAGGATCTCCTGGGCAGAGCTTAGGGAGCTGATCAAAAAGAGGAATATTAAGCTGACTTTTTTCATTTTTTTATTTGTAGATAATTGATCATGAGCGCGGTGACCTCTTCTTTACGATCGGCCATCAGCTCTTGATAGGTATGGTCATTTATGTTGAGGAAACCTTTGAGCAGGGGCGCAGCCAGGAAGGGGAAAATGTTGAGGGACAGGAGGTGGATAAAAAGCTGTTCCGCCTTGATATTTCTAATTTTACCTTCATGCACTTCCTGCTCCACCTGGGCATGGAAATTCCTGAAATCGGGAAAGCCTTTGGTAGCCTGCAGCTTTTTAATAAAGTCTGAATCCCGGTTGAGCTCCTGTATGATAAAATTAGGCAGGTAAGGGTGTTTTTGAATAAAATCAATGTAGCGGTGCGTGAATTTTTCGATCTTTTCAAAAAGCGGAATATCTTCGTTGAGCACCCCGTTGATCTCGGGGGCGATTATGGAGAAAGCTTTGGAGAAAACTGCTTCGAACAAAAAGCGTTTGCTGCGGTAGTAGTAGTGGAGCATGGCCTTGTTTATTCCCGCTTCGTTCGCGATCTCCTGCATCCTGGCCCCATCCATTCCTTTTCGCTGGAACACCTTTTCGGCGGCATCCAGGATCTGGTCTTCTGTTTTATCGTCTTTCATTTTCTGAACTGTTTTATTAAACCATGTAGTTTAACCAAATGGTTGGTAAATATATAAAATCATTCTTCCTGGTCATTTTTAAAACTGTTAAAATTTTTTTTCAGTTCAGATTTACACTTATTCCAGGAGTGGTTTGTGAGCAGGAGGTGTTTTACCTTCATAAGACAGAAAATGACTATTGATTAGTAAAAACATTAAAGCCCCACAGGTAGATCCTGTGGGGCCTTATATATATCATATCCAGAACTGGAGATTTAGGTATTTATTGCAACCTCAATAGCCGGCACCTCTATGTTTCTAGTTAGATAAATGGCTTGTAATAAAGAGCAGCATTAATTGCGATCAAAAATTCACATTTTTAGCTTTGTCTATTGTCGCCTCGATACTTTGTAAAAGACTGTTTACTTCAAAGGGTTTGGCAATAAAATCATTAGCTCCTGCAGCAATACAAATTGGCTTGGCGCCATCCAACCCCGACATCATCAGGACGGGAACATCTGACGTACCCTCAGTACTTCTAATTTCTGAACAGATTTCAGTACCGTCAACCCCGCTTAGCAATTTATCCATTATAACCAGGTCAAAATTTTCCTCTTTTAGGTTTTCCACCGTTTCTCTCGGCGCCCTCAAGAGTCTAACCTCGTATCCGTTCATTTCAAGTTGATCTTTTAGGATGATACCCAGGTGATGATCGTCCTCAACCAGTAAAATTTTACTCATGTCTTTTCTTTTTCGATATTAATTTTCAATTTTTAAGCACATTTCCTTTTTTAATGCTGTCTAATGGAAGAAATTTTTTGGATCATCCCTTATGTCTTTTATTCTCCATTTTTTCTTCTTCTGTTTAACTGAAAAAGAACTGTAAGAAACATCTTTGCAGTTAGTTAGGAGTTATCTTAAGCCACTTTTCTTCAATAAGGGTGTGATTTCCTCTTTTCAAAAATAGGTGTAGGAATATATTTTTTGCGACTTTTCACATAAATTTCACACAACTTTTAGATATAAAGGGCTTTTTTTACACCTCGTTAAGAATAGAGCATCAAGGTATTTTTTTCGTAGTACCAGGTTAAGTTAAATAAACCCCTACTAAAATGTCCAAACAAACTGCAACCTCTAGAACAAACAATACAACCACTTCTCAAAAATCGGCACCAACCAAGCGTTCCCTTGTAAAGAAATCCAAAAGGGTTCCTCATAAGGATATGTTTAAGGATAGCGATTATGTGCACGAACAGTTAGACCGTCTCATCTTTGCACTTGAAGCGTTTAGGGAAGGAGATATCTCTGTTCGATTGTCGAAAGAACGCAACGATAAGTTTGCCGATCTCGCCGAAGCTTACAACACGATGGTTGAAATGATTGGAGGGGTAAGTACCGAAGTTTCCCGTATTTCACGCGTTGGAGGTATTGAAGGAAACCTGGATGCCCGGGCCGAATTTAAGGCTTCCAGCGGGGTTTGGAAGGATATGATCGACAACATCAACATCCTTATTGAAGCGATTGCAAAACCTGTACTCGAGGTAAGTAGGATTCTTAATAGTATAGCTGCAGGAAAGCTGGAAGATAAATTTAGTCTAACGGTGACGGGTGATTTCCGGAACATGGCCGACGTGATCAACCGCACCCTGGGCAGTTTGAATATTTTTGCTGAACAGGTAACCCAGGTGGCTCGTGAGGTGGGCGTTGAAGGAAAACTGGGAGGACAGGCAAGTGTTCCAAACGTTTCAGGAACCTGGAAGGATCTTACAGATAATGTGAACCAGATGGCGAGTAACCTTACCGAGCAGGTAAGGGAAATTGCCGGAGTAACCACAGCGGTTGCCGATGGGGATCTTTCCAGAAAAATTACTGAAGAAGGAAAAGGAGGAGAAGTTCTAGGGCTTTCCACTACCATCAACAGGATGGTGGATTCCCTGAATATTTTTGCCGCAGAGGTTACTAACGTGGCCCGCGAGGTGGGGGTAGAAGGAAAACTGGGAGGACAGGCAGATGTGCCCGATGTGGCAGGAACCTGGAAAGATCTTACCGTGAATGTGAACACCATGGCCTCCAATCTTACCGCCCAGGTGCGGGAGATCGCCGGAGTGGCAACTTCAGTTGCGAATGGTGACCTTTCCAAGAAAATTTCCATTAATGTAAAGGGGGAAATTGCAGAGCTAAAAGATACCATCAACCAGATGGTGGATTCCCTTAACATTTTCTCTGATGAGGTAACCCGTGTGGCACGAGAGGTAGGTACCGAAGGAAAGCTGGGAGGACAGGCCGAAGTTCCCGATGTTGCCGGTACCTGGAAAGATCTTACAGATAATGTAAATACCATGGCGAGCAATCTTGACCAATCAGGTGCGGGAGATTGCCTCTGTAACCACAGCTGTTGCACAGGGAGACCTTTCTCAGAAAATTACAGAACAGGGAAAAGGAGGGGAAGTATTGGTTCTTTCGAACACGATCAACAGCATGGTTGATTCCCTGACATTGTTTGCTGCTGAAGTTACCAGGGTTGCCCGGGAAGTGGGAACCGATGGGAAACTGGGAGGACAGGCAACTGTGCCAAGTGCCGCCGGAACCTGGAAAGATCTTACCGATAATGTTAATATCATGGTAAGTAACGTAACCACTCAGGTACGGGAAATTGCCAACGTAGCTACCGCGGTAGCCGACGGGGATCTTTCACAAAAAATTACTATCGATGTAAAAGGAGAGATTGCCGAACTTAAAGATACCATCAACCAGATGGTGGACTCGCTGAACATCTTCTCTGATGAGGTAACCCGTGTGGCGCGCGAGGTAGGAACCGAAGGAATTCTGGGAGGACAGGCTAAAGTGCCCGATGTTGCAGGAACCTGGAAAGACCTTACCGACAATGTGAATTACATGGCCTCTAATCTTACCACCCAGGTACGGGAAATTGCGAACGTGGCAACTGCGGTGGCAAAAGGAGATTTGGCACAAAAAATTGCCATTGAAGCCAAAGGGGAAATAGCCGAACTAAAAGAAACCATCAACACCATGGTGGACTCGCTCAACATTTTCTCTGATGAGGTTACGCGGGTGGCGCGGGAAGTGGGTACCGAAGGTATTCTGGGAGGCCAGGCAGAAGTGCCAAACGTAGGAGGTGCATGGCTTGAATTGACCGAGAACGTAAACACCATGGCATCCAACCTTACCACCCAGGTGAGGGAAATTGCATCGGTAACAAAAGCTGTTGCGAACGGGGATTTGTCTAAAAAGATTTCCGAAGAAGAAAAAGGGGGAGAAGTACTGGAGCTCTCAACTATTATTAATACGATGGTGGACTCCCTGAACACCCTGTCTAACGAGGTAACACGTGTTGCCCGCGAGGTAGGTACCGAAGGGATGTTGGGTGGTCAGGCAGAAGTTCCTAACGTTGCGGGAGCCTGGTTAGACCTTACCGGAAACGTAAACACCATGGCGAGTAACCTTACCAGCCAGGTGAGGGAGATTGCCAATGTAGCGACTGCGGTAGCAAACGGGGATCTTTCCCAAAAGATTTCCATTGATGTAAAAGGGGAGATCGCCGAACTTAAAGACACCATTAACCAGATGGTGGACTCGCTGAACGTATTTGCTGCGGAAGTAACTCGTGTGGCACGTGAGGTGGGTACTGAAGGGATGCTTGGAGGTCAGGCAAAAGTGCCAAATGTTGCAGGTACGTGGAAAGGCCTTACAGATAATGTAAATACCATGGCAAGTAACCTTACCACTCAGGTGAGGGAAATTGCATCTGTAACAACTGCGGTGGCAAACGGTGACCTTTCACAGAAGATTTCTGAACAGGGAAAAGGAGGAGAGGTACTGGAACTGTCTACTACCATCAACATCATGGTGGACGCCCTGAACATTTTTGCAGATGAGGTAACCAATGTGGCCCGCGAGGTGGGAACCGAAGGTATCCTGGGAGGTCAGGCCGAAGTGCCAAACGTTGCAGGTTCCTGGAAAGATCTTACAGATAATGTGAACCAGATGGCGAGTAACCTTACCTCACAGGTGCGGGATATCGCGGGAGTATCTACGGCTCTTGCACGAGGGGATTTCTCAAGGAAAATTGATGTGGAGGTGAAAGGTGAAGTGCAGGAACTTAAGAATAACATCAACGCGATGGTGGACTCGTTCACCACTATTGTAAAAGCAGCCAACACTATTGCCGAAGGTAACTTTACCATTGAGATGCCACTTCGAAGTGAGGCCGATCAACTGGGTATCGCGCTGAACACGATGACCGAGAACCTGAAAAGGATTTCCGAAGAGAATGAGAATGAAGCCTGGATCAAAACAGGACAGGCCGGGCTTAACGACAGGATGCGTGGGGAACAGGATCTTTTAACCTTGTCCAAGAATATTATTTCTTATCTAACGAAATACCTTGGCGGCCAGGTGGGTGTCATTTATCTGGCTGAAAAATATGAGGATAAGAAAAGGCTGAGAATGACAGGATCTTATGCATTCACCCATAGAAAATCCCTCAAAACAACTTTTGATTTTGGAGAGGGCCTCGTTGGGCAGGCTGCTTTGGAAAAAGAAGCAATCGTTCTTTCGGGCATTCCGGGAGATTACATAAGTGTCTCCTCGGGTCTTGGAGAGCAGAAACCACGGCACATTCTGGTGCAGCCGTTTATCATTGACGGCGAGGTAAAAGGAGTGATCGAAATAGGTTCTTTCGAGTCCTTCAACGATAACCAGCTGGAATTGGTACGCTCAGTTGGAGAGAACATCGCCATTACGACCAACGTTTCCCTGGATAGGGAAAAAATGCGAAACCTTCTTGAGGAGTCACAGCGACAGTCTGAAGAGCTGTTAAAACAACAGGAAAAACTGAAGATCCAGAGTAAGGAGTTGCAAATGGCTAATGATGACCTGGAATCGAAGACCAAAGATTTGGAAATGCAGAAGGAGGATCTGCAGTTCAGCAGGGTTGAAGTTGAACGAAAAGCGAAGGAATTGGAGCTGGCCAGTAAGTACAAATCTGAATTCCTCGCCAACATGTCGCATGAATTAAGAACTCCTTTGAACAGTCTTCTCATCCTTTCAAAAGACCTTAGCGATAATAATAGAGGAAACCTTTCCAAAGATCAGCAAAAATCCGCCAGTATTATTTATGAAGGTGGTCTTGACCTGTTGAATCTTATTAATGACATTCTTGACCTTTCTAAGGTGGAAGCCGGAAAACTTCAAATCCATCCTGAAGAAGTGGTAGTCGATAATCTCGTGAAAAACCTTCAGAATCAATTTGAGCCTTTGGCTAAATCTAAAAAGCTGAAGTTCATTATTAACTGCAAGCCTGATGCTCCACAAAAGATAATTACTGATGGGCAGCGCCTGGAACAGATCATTAAAAACCTTATTTCTAACGCAGTAAAATTCACCGAAAAAGGTTCTGTGGATGTTATTATAAGAAAACCTGAAGCAGGTGTCAATTTCCGCGAAATTGTTCTTCCAAAGTCAGAAGTCCTGGAGGTTTCAGTAAAAGATACGGGAATTGGAATTCCTGAAGCAAAACGAATGATGATCTTCGAGGCCTTTCAACAAGCCGAAGGTGGTACAAGCCGCCAATATGGTGGTACGGGTCTCGGTCTTACAATTTCCAGGGAGTTATCAAGACTATTGGGAGGTGAGATTCACATAGAAAGTACAGAGGGTAAAGGCAGTATTTTCACGGTCTACATACCTACAGATCTTACCAACGCACCTATCAAAGAAATGGATGACGCCATGTCCTCTTTCAAGGAGCAACCAAAGAACGACAAGGTGCCCGATAGCAAATCGGTAGATATGTTGGAAGCTTACATTCCCGATGACCGGGAAAATCTTAAAGTTTCTGAATCTTCAATTTTGATCATTGGGGATGACAAAGATTTTGCTCAAGCTGTGAAAAGTACCGTGCAAAAGCATGGCTATAAATTGCTTTTTGCAAGGGACGGGAAAGAAGGGATGAAATTGGCCGCCCAATATCAACCCAATGGAATCCTGCTCGACATGGAATTGACAGATATGAAAGGGCTTATTGTGCTGGATCATTTAAAGTTCAATTTGAAGACCCGGCATATTCCGGTTTTTTTAATGTCAGCTGAAGATCAAAGCAAGGAAGCGCTTCTTAAAGGGGCGATGGGCTTCAATCTAAAGCCTGTTTCTAAAGAAGAAGTTGATGTTGCCGTCAAAAAGATGGAAGAACTGGAAAATTCACCGGTTAAAGAACTTCTTATTGTTCAGGATGATGAGGTCACTTTAAAAGCGATTGAAAGTTTACTGCGGAATAAGGAAGTCAATATCTCTACTGCAGCTACCGGAAAGGACGCTTTAAATAAGCTGAAGTCTCACTCGTTTGACTGTGTGGTGCTTGATCTTGAATTGCAGGACACAAAAGGCTTTGAGATCCTTAAGAAAATAAAGTCTGCAGAAAAAACAATAGATGTGCCGTTGGTCATTTATACCAAAAAGGAACTTTCTAAAAAAGACAGGAAAGAACTGGAAAAATTTGGAGACAGTTTACTTGTAAAAGCTGCTTCTACAACCGAAAAGCTTTTGGATGAAGTTTCCCTGTTCCTACATACTGCCGAAAACAAGCTTTCGTCACGGCAAAAGAAGATCATGACCGAGCTGCATCATCCAAAACATGTTTTAAAAGGTAAAAAAGTACTTATTGTAGATGATGATGTGCGTAATTCTTATGCCCTTACTAAGGCTTTATCAGATTCGGGTATGAAGGTATTGGTCGCTAAAAATGGAAAAATAGCGATTGAGGAACTGGAGCAGGAAAAAGATATAGACATTGTATTAATGGATGTAATGATGCCTGTCATGAATGGATACGAGGCTACTGCAGAGATAAGGAAATACAAAAAATATGAAGATCTGCCTATAATTTCACTGACTGCGAAAGCAATGCCCGAAGACAAGGCCAAAAGCCTTGAGGCAGGTGCCAATGATTATCTAACTAAGCCGGTGAATATTGAAAAACTGCTGGATATGGTCCGTTTGTGGTTGTATCAATAGAATAAGTAAAAAATAACTGCCTTTACAACCGGAGAATTCTGTCAAATAACAACCGGAAGTTTAGGACATTGGTGAAAAGGAAGTTATAACCTTCAAGATTAAAATAACAGCCTGGTTTCTCAAAAGAAACCGGGCTTTCTTTTTTCCTTCAGAAACAACAGTCCCAAAAAACTACTTTTTTGAGGGGCTTAAAACCGTTGTATTATAAGGCGGTCTCTATCATTTTCCTTATTTTTAAGAAAAGGCAGCACTTGGATCATGAACCACATCTTCAGCAGGATTTCGACAGTTTAAAATGCTGTGTACTTATTCCTACTTACAATAATGCAACCACCCTTTCGCGGGTGCTCGATGAGGTTTTGCAGTATACCCGGAACATTATTGTTGTAAATGATGGCTCTACAGATCGACACAGCCAAAATACTCGAAGACTATCCTCAACTGCAGGTATTTACCTTTTCTGAAAACAGGGGAAAGGGAGAGGCATTAAAAAAAGGCTTTTTTGAGGCCGAACGTCTGGGATATTTATATGCGATCAGCATTGATTCAGATGGGCAGCATTTTCCCGATGATCTTCCTGTTTTTCTCGATGCCCTTAAGGAAAGAAAACCTTTAGACCCGGAACTCCTGGTCATTGGCTCCCGCAAAATGGATGCCCCCGAGGTGCCCGAAAAAAGCAGTTTTGGAAACCGCTGTTCCACTTTTTGGTTCAGGGTTGAAACAGGGATTGATCTTACAGACACCCAATGTGGATACAGGCTCTATCCTCTAAAAAAGGTGAATAAACTGCAACTTTTGACTTCCAAATTTGAACTTGAAATAGAAGTTCTTGTAAAGGCTTCCTGGGAGGGGGTGCACATCATCAATTTACCGGTGAAAGTCAAGTATGATCCACAGGAAAGGGTGACACACTTCCGGCCCGTAAAAGACGTCTTCCGAATTACGCTGCTCAACATCTGGTTTGTTTTTATGGCAGTTTTCTACATCTTTCCGCGGAATTTCTTTAGAAAAATATTTGAGAAAGACCTGCCAAAAAAGCCTTTTTCAGATACTAATCTTCCGCTGGATTAGCTTTTTGGCAAACCAGCACCACTCTTTCTTCGAGGGAATTGGTGACGAAAAACAGGTAGTGAGCTCCACCGTCTTTCAGCCGTAGCTGTTTCCGAAGTTCTTCCACACTTAGCGGAAAGTTGCGGGTGGCGATATGGGCTTTGCTGAACCGGAAATGCGCTTTTAATTTCTTCTTTTTGAAAGGAAGTATTTCCAAAATTTCAAATTTTCTTCCGGGAAAGGCTTTTAAGGTTTCCGAAGTAAATAAGTGCGTGTTAGAATGCAGTTTCTTTACATCAAGCTGCGCTCCAAGCGAAGAAAAAAGTCCGCTTTTCATGATCGCTGCGTTGGGCTCGTAAAGCCATTTCAACGGAAGGGAATATTCTACCGGATATGCTTTTTCAAAAAAGTCTTCGAAAACCTGCTCCTCATTCTTTGCAAAATTGATCGTCTTCACCAAAACCTCTCCTGAAAAGCCTTTTTTGAGGATCCATAGCAGCTCTTTTACTTCATTCTTCACCGCCACGACATGAATTTCTTTAACCGAGATCAACTCACTAAGCCCCGCCTGCAGGTCGAGCAGGGGAGAGGTCTTGATCATGATATTTTCGGCTTTTGAAAATAGCAGGTCGAGCTGCTCCGGCACGTTAGGAAGACAGTCTGAGAGTAAGAAAACCCTGCCACCGGTGTCATCCCGTCGGGAAGGATCGAGATAGACCCAATCAAAAGTTTTGGAAGAAGTTGCAAGGAATTCGAGGCCGTCGCCGGTATGCGTTTGGATATTTGCTGCCCGTAAGACCTCAAAATTATGTGCTGCCAGTTCTGAGAGTTCAGGATTGAGTTCACAATGCACCACATTTTTGACCTTTTTGGAAAAATAGTAGGAATCGATCCCGAACCCGCCGGTGAGGTCGGCGAGGTTATCTCCGCTAATCAGGGAAGCTTTATATGCTGCGGTGACTTCAGAAGAAGTTTGCTCCAGGTTAAGCGTGGGTGGATAGATTATTCCGCGCGTATTGAAGAAAACCGGCAGCTTCTTTTTAGCTTTTTTCTTTCCGCTTAGCTGCACCCCGAGTTCCTGTGTGCTTACCTCGTGAAAAGGGCTTCCGCGGAACAAAATTCTGGAGACATCTTCGTTGTAATTCTCTTCGATAAAATCCTGAACTTCCTTATTTAGAAGTGCCGCTGTTCATTACAGGTCGCGTGTTAAACGTTTCACGATCTTATACTCGCTCAACGATTCTTTTGCGATCACTTTTACTGCTGTATAAAATGGAACTGCGATCACCATTCCTGTAATTCCCATGGTGAGACCGGCGATAAGGATGACCAGAAAGATCTCCAGGGGGTGAGAACGCACGCTCGCGCCAAAAATGAGCGGCTGATTCACGAAATTGTCGATAAGCTGACAAACTCCATAGCCTGCCATCACGTACAGCAGCTGTGGGAGGATCACCGATTGAAAATCTGCTCCCAGGTTGCTGGAGATCACGAATAGTGATACCAGAATTCCCGCGATAATAGGCCCCAGGTAAGGAATGATGTTTAGAAATGCACAAATAAAGGCAATAGCAATGGGGTTATTTATCTCAAAAATGGAAAGCAAAATGCTGTAGAGCACAAATAGAACGGTGATTTGCAGCGTTAATCCAACAAAATATCTTGAAAGCAGGATCTTGATCTTGTTAAAAACCCTTTGGAACTTGTGTTCATGCCCTTGATTGGCAAAAACCAGGATACTGTTCAGCATGAGTTTGCTGTCTTTCAAAAAGAAAAAAGAAATGAAAATTACAGAAAAAATAGCGATCACCCCGGCGCCCAAAATTCCGAAGAAATTATTGAGATAAGTGGGAATGGTAGTAATATCAAAATCCCGCACATATTCAGTTTGTTTGATCCCCTCAATAATATCAATTTCTTCAACCCCCAGGTAGCTGTTGATCTGGGCATTGAGTTCATTGAGATCACGCGTAAACGCATCCATATCTATCTGTCCCAGGTTCTTGCTCTGTTCAACCACGATTGGAATAAAGATCATAATGAGCGCGATAAAACTGCTCAATACCAGCAACAATACAATGACTACCGCGATCTTGTTTGGGATCCTCAATTTATTTCGAAGGAAGATCACCACCGGCCTTCCTACAAGAGAAATGACTCCGGCAATGGCAATATATACCAGGACCGACTGGATTTCATAAAGAAAATAAAGCAGGAAAACCACCCCCAGCAAAATGGCAATGGCTCTTAATATTCCGTAGGAAAGTTCTTTTTCGTTCACGAAGTAAATATATTATTTCTTACGGGATTGGCTGCAGTGACTTTGTAATTTCAAAAAGTGCAATTCCTGTGGCTTGTGCCACATTCATACTGCTGTTCTTGCCAAACATATTGATGTGCAGCTGCTTGTTGGTTATTTTTAATACATTTTCGGAAATTCCTCCCCGCTCATTTCCTACAACAAGAGCAAATTTTTCGAACCTGCCGTAGTCGAGGCTTTCTACAGGAGCGCTGGAGGAAGAAATTTCCAAAGCGGCAAGAAAATATCCCCTTTTTGAAAGGGCTTCACAGGCTGCCGCGGTGCTATCATGCATTTCATAACTTACGTTATCTACTGTCGCCCTGGCTGTTCTTTTTAACCGGCTACTATTGAGGTCTACCGCAGTACCGCAAATAAGGACCTTTTTAACCCCAAAGGCATCGGCTAAACGAAAAATACTGCCCACATTTGCAGGGCTCATAAGTGAATCCAACACCAGGATGAGCGGAAATTTTTTCTCTTGGAAAATGGAGGTTTCGTGCGTGAGCTGCATTAATTTGAAAATACGTATTTAATGATATTGGCGCCCATTTGAAGCGCCTGGCGCCTCACTTCTTCAGGATCATGATGCACCTGTTCATTTTCCCAGCCGTCTCCCAGATCGCTCTCATAAGTAAAAAGGCAAACCAGCCGGTCTTTTTCGAAGATCCCGAATGCCTGCGGCCTTAGGCCGTCGTGTTCATGGATCTTCGGAAGTCCCTGTGGAAAATTATATGCCGATGTGAAAATAGGGTGTGTGGCGGGAAGTTCAATAAGTTCTTTTTCGGGAAATATTTTTTTCAATTCCCTACGAATGTATTTATTCATTCCATAATTATCGTCAATATGAAGAAAACCGCCGCTGGAAAGGTATTCTCTAAGGTTTTCTACCTCTTTTTCGCCAAAAAAAACATTGCCATGACCCGTCATGTGCACAAATGGGTACTTAAAAATATCGGCGCTACCGGGATCGACTGTTGCGGGTTTATCAACTATGGAAGTATTGATGTTCTTGTTGCAAAAATTGATCAGGTTAGGAAGCGAGGTGGGATTGGCATACCAGTCTCCGCCGCCCTGGTACTTAAGCAAAGCAATTTCCTGTCCTGCTGCCTCAAAAAAGGCAAAAATCAAGAGGCTTAAGAAAAGCAATTTTTTCATCCTGAAATTTAAGAAAAAGCGGGAACTATTCAGCTTCATTAACAAGGGCTGCAGTATGACAGGCAACAATGGCTGCAGTCTCTGTACGAAGCCTGCTGTTGCCAAGACTTACCGGTTGCCAGCCTTCTTTTAGAGCAGTCTTGATCTCTTCGGAAGAAAAATCTCCCTCGGGACCTATGAGGATTGTAACAGCCGAATTCTTCTGAAGTTGCCCAAACAACTGCTGCTTTTGCTGATCGTCTTCGCAATGAGCGACAAATTTCTGACCCTTGTGTTCTATGGCCATGAAATCCTTGAAGCTCACCGGTTCATTAAGTACCGGAAAACGGGTATGTAAAGACTGTTTTAGTGCACTCTGCAACACCCTCTCAAACCTGTTTAACTTTACAACCTTTCTTTCACTGTGATCACAAATAATAGGAGTGATCTCATGAACGCCAATTTCAGTGGCTTTTTCAAGGAACCATTCATAGCGGTCGTTCATTTTTGTTGGGGCTACGGCCAGGTGCAGGTGGTAAGGCGCGGGCGGTTCCTTTTCAGAAGAAATAATCTTTGCAGTACAGTGATTTTGATCTGCAGAAATAATTTCGGTCAAAAAGATCCAGCCTTTCCCATTGGTAAGACGCAGTTCATCACCTTCTTTCTTCCGAAGCACCTTCACAATATGCCGGCTTTCGTCACGGGAAAAGGCGACTTCTTTATCACTTTCCTTTACTTCAGGATGATAGAATAACTGCATAATTACATTTTGATTCTGGCCGAAGCGGTCACATCGAGACCTGCAAAATCTTCGGCTAAATATTTGTAATGCCCTGCAATGGCTATCATCGCGGCATTATCTGTAGTATATTCAAACTTCGGAATAAAAGTTTTCCATTGATACTTTTCCTCTGCCTGTTTTAGCGTCTCCCTAATCCCGCTGTTCGCCGAAACTCCGCCACCAATGGCAATTTGCCTGATGCCGGTCTGTTTGACTGCCTTCTTCAGCTTGCTCATCAGGATCTGGATGATCGTATACTGAATGGAGGCGCAAATATCTTTGAGATTTTTCTCAATAAATTGAGGATCTTCCTTCAATTGCTTCTGAATAAAATATAGGATAGAGGTTTTGAGTCCACTAAAACTGAAGTTAAGATCGCCCACTTTAGGTTTCGGAAATTCAAAGGCCCTCGGATTTCCCTCTTTTGCGTATTTATCGATCAAAGGACCGCCGGGATAGGGAAGGCCAAGGATCTTTGCACTTTTATCAAAAGCTTCACCAACAGCATCGTCAAGAGTTTGACCGATAACCTCCATTTTAAAATAGTCAGAAACTTTTACGATCTGTGTATGCCCGCCGCTAATGGTAAGCGCCAGGAACGGGAAATGTGGTTTGGAAAAACCTTCCTCTTCAATAAAATGGGCCAGGATGTGCGCCTGCATGTGATTCACGTCGAGCAGCGGAATCCCTAAACCTAATGACATCGACTTTGCAAATGAAGTTCCCACGAGCAGGGAACCCATGAGCCCGGGGCCGCGGGTAAAAGCAATGGCAGTAAGCTCATTTTTTGTGATTCCGGCACGCTGGAGAGCCTCATGGATCACAGGAACAATGTTTTGTTGATGCGCCCTGGAAGCAAGTTCGGGGACAACGCCGCCATACTTTTGATGGATTTCCTGGGTGGCTACAACATTAGAAAGAATCCTCCCGTTATGTAAAACCGCCGCAGCCGTGTCATCACACGAAGATTCAATCCCGAGAATATATATATTTTGTGATGGCATCCTTATGATTTAGGCCTGAAAATTGTTAATATTGTTCGCAAAGTTATAACTAAAATACCTATCAAAAAATTCTGGAAAATACTGGGCAAAACGCTGCTTGCACTGCTGCTGTTTTTTATTGTTCTACTGATCGTATTTTCCATTCCGTCGGTACAAACTTTTGTTGCCAGAAAAGTCACAACTTCCCTCAAGGAGTCCAACGATGTTGACATTAATATTGGTCGGGTTGGCATCACCTACAGCGGGAAAATTGCTCTGGGAGAGGTGCTTATACGCGATCATCACCAGGACACACTTATCTTTGCCAACCGGGTAAAGACATCGGTGACCAGCCTCAAGAGCCTGCTCAACAACAATCCTACCCTGGGCGGTACTACCGTTGAAAATTTGCAGATGGACATGAGGATCTACGAGGGCGAGACTCATGATAACCTCAACATTTTCTTGCAAAAGCTAAAGTCTCAAAAGAAGAAACAATCGGCTGCTTTTGTCATGACGGCCAGTGATCTTGACGTAATTGACGCCAGGTTTAGCTATATTAATGAAAACCTGAACAACCCCGATATTCTTGTACTCGATGATCTCAACATTAATGCTGAAGATTTCCTGCTGGAGAATTCTGATGTTTTTGTGAAGATTAAAAAGCTTTCGGGCATCGAAAAAAGAGGTTTGGATATCGATTTCCTTACCACAGATTTTGCCTACACCACAGAAGAGATGCGCCTGAAGGATTTTGAGATAAAGACTCCCAATTCCCTTATTAAAGCCGATGTTGCTTTTGATATCTCAGGAGGTTTTGCCGATTTTGTCAACAGGGTGCCGTTGGTCGCAAAATTTGAGTCGGCCACTGTCTCTACCACAGATCTTCAGCCGTTCTACGACAAATTTGGAACCGGTGAGAAAATAGAATTTTCAACAAGAATGGAAGGAACTTTAAATGACTTCCTGCTTAAGGATTTCAAGATGGAGGGTCTTGACCGGACCAGGCTGGTAGGGGACCTTTCTATAAAAAATATTCTTGCGAGAGAGGAAACGCAGATCTTTGCCCTTGAAGCAGCCGTTGAAGACCTTTCAACCAATTACTACGACCTGGTTCACCTGTTGCCGGGGTTGCTTCAGAATAAATTACCTAAAGAACTTATCTCCCTTGGGAATGTCAATTTTAAAGGGCTTATCGCAGTTTCCGAAAATTCCCTGGAGGCTAATACCCTGGTTTTTTCTCAATTGGGAAGTGCCGATGTTGATCTCAAAATGAAAAACTTCGGGGATGTAGGGCTGGCCACTTATCAAGGCAGGCTGGTGGCAAAGGATTTCAATATTGGAAAACTCCTCAATGTGAAGAAGCTGGGGAAATCAAGCTTTGACGTGGTCTTTGATGGTAAGGGGTTTTCAGCAGAAACCCTTAACAGCGATATAAGAGGAAGTATTTCCAGGTTAAACTATAATGGATATGTCTATAATAACCTGAAGCTGCGGGGAACCTTGAGGGCTCCTGTTTTCAACGGTAATTTTATATCTCTTGATCCAAACCTGCAGATGGAATTTAACGGACTCGTAGATCTTTCAGAAGAAACAAGCCTGTATGACTTTGAGGCCAGTGTGGAATACGCCAACCTTAACAAGCTAAATTTCGTAAGCAGGGACAGTATTTCGGTCTTCAAGGGGGATGTCATCATGAATATGCAGGGGACAAATCTTAATAATGTCGCGGGGGAGGTGCTGCTGTTAAATACCTCTTATGAAAATGAAAATGATCTCTACGCTTTTGATGACCTGCGCATAAAATCCAGTTTTGACGGCCCGGTTCGTACCATTGAAGTCAACTCTCCAGATGTGATCAATGGAACAGTAGAAGGTGTTTTTGATGTTTCACAGGTTCCTGCACTCGTCGAAAATGCCGTGGGAAGCCTTTACACCAATTACAGGCCTAACAAGACCACCACAGATCAATACCTTAATTTCAACTTTGATATCTACAACAAGATCGTCGAAGTTTTCTATCCCGAGATCACGTTGGCCCCCAATACTTACATCAGGGGAAGTGTGGAATCTGATGAATCTGAATTCAGACTTGCCTTTAAGTCTCCTGAAATCAATGCTTTCAATAACCTGTTTGAACAGGTTAATATTCAGGTAGATAACTCAAACCCCCTTTTTAATACTTACGTTGAGATCGACAGTGTCGCCACAGGAATTTACAGCGTTTCAGATTTCAATCTTATCAACGTAACCCTCAACGATACGCTCTTCATAAGATCTGAATTTCGTGGCGGACCAAGGAACGACGATGTGTATAATCTCAACCTTTATCACACGATCAACGAGAACAATAATTCTGTTGTGGGCCTTCAGAAGTCAGACATCAAGTTCAAGGAAAGTGTATGGCATCTTAATGAGAAGAACAACAAATCAAACAGGCTTATCTTTAGTAAAGGCTTTCAAAATCTGAGGGTTGATTCACTGGTATTGAGCCATGAAAATGAGGAGATAAGGCTGGCCGGGCAAATGAGGGATTCCACTTATAAGAATTTTCAAATGGAATTTGACAACGTGGATCTTTACAAGATCACGCCCGAAATCCAGAAGCTTTCAATGGGCGGAATTGTTAACGGCAGCCTGAGTCTACTTCAGGAAAATGGCGCGTATTATCCCAATTCTTCGTTGACAGTCAAAGATCTGGTGATCAATGATGAAATGCTTGGGTAATTTGAACCTGGATGTGATGGGGAATAAAGACCTGAGCTTTTATAACGTCAACGCCACTTTAAGAAATGACGGACTCGAATCTCTTTCGGCTATTGGTGAAATAGTCGTTGACAATCGCTCTCCCAGAATAGACCTTGATGTTGATCTTCGGAATTTCAACATGGCAGCTTTTAGCCCGATTGGAGGAGAGGTGATCACCAACATTCGGGGATTGGTCTCGGGTAGTGCAGATGTTACCGGAGATTACCGAAACCCCGACATTTCGGGAAGATTACTTCTCAAAAATGCAGGTTTGAGCATCCCTTATCTTCAGGTGGATTACGCCTTTGAGGACGACGCGGTAGTGAATCTTACGCAGCAGGAGTTCAACTTTGACAATATAGATATCACCGATACAAAGTATGGAACCAAAGGTGTTCTTGACGGCACAATTTCACATACGAATTTCTCTAAATGGGTGCTTGGGCTCAACGTTTCTACAGATCGCTTACTTGTGCTCGATACCGAATATAATGAAGATGCATTGTACTACGGCACCGGGTTCATTGGCGGGAGTGCCTCTATTTACGGGCCAACTTCAGAGCTGGTGATCGATGTGATTGGTACTACCAGAAGAGGAACGGTCTTTAAGATCCCTATTAATGATTCAGAAAGTATTGGAGATAACTCATTTATCCACTTTTTGAGCCCCGAGGAAAAAGCGGCCCGTTTGGCAGGAGAAGAAATAGAATTTCAAGATGTAAAAGGCCTGGAGCTTAATTTCGACCTCGATGTTACCAGTGATGCCCTCGTGGAGATCGAGATTGACGAAAGCATCCTGCGTGGGCGCGGGGCGGGGACTTTGCTCATTGAGATCAATACCCTTGGAAAATTCAATATGTGGGGTGACTTTATTGCGAACACAGGGGAATACGTTTTTAACTATGGTGCCCTTCAAAAACGTTTCCAGGTGCGGCCGGGAGGAAGTATCAACTGGAGCGGGAACCCTGCCCAGGCAGATCTCAATATGAGCGCGGTCTATGAAGCTCACGCCAATCCTGCGATCATCCTTGAAAATCCTGCTATAAGCCGAAGGATCCCTGTAGATGTGATCATTAATTTGAATGGAGAGCTGCTACAGCCCGATATTTCTTTCGACCTTGAATATCCAAATGTGGCGTCCACTGTACGTTCTGAACTGGAGTACAAGGTGGGTACAAGTACAAATACAGAGATGCAGGCCTTTAGTCTGCTCGCGTTGGGGCAATTCTACACTCCCGATGTTCTTGGTGGTAATGCGGGTTCTGCTTTGGTAGGTGGCGTATTCCAGAGTGCATCTTCGGGCTTATTTAGCAATTTACTGGCTGATGAGAGCGGCGTTTTCCAGGTGGGGCTCAACTATGAACAGGGCAGCCGCACTCCTGAGCAAACTACCGCCGACAGGTTTGGGGTAACGCTTTCCACTCAAATAAGCGACCGGGTGTTGATCAATGGACAGGTGGGAGTGCCGGTTGGAGGCGTGACCGAAACTGTGATCGTGGGTAACCTGGAAATAGAATTCCTGTTGAACGAAGAGGGAAATCTTCGCGCGAAGATCTTTAACCGGGAGAACAACATTCAATATATAGGAGAGGAGCTTGGGTTTACCCAGGGAGTTGGACTTTCTTACCAGGTGGATTTTGACACTTTTAAAGAATTGCTTCGGAAGATCGTGAACAAGGAAACTGAAAGTACAGTACAAAAAACTGAAGGTCCGCCGGAAGAAGAGCAAAAGAGCCTGGCGCCAGATTACATTAGATTTCCGGGTGGGGAAGGTAACGATTAAGAGGTTCCAAAAAGGGCATTTTTGGGACCTCTTAGGTTTTATTTAATAGCTATTGCGCTTATTTCAACGTTCACAAACTTCGGAAGGTTTGCTACTTCAACTGTCTCCCGGGCGGGAGCGGTCTTCTCATCGAAATATTTAGAGTACACAGAATTGATCTGCGAAAAGTTGTTCATGTCACTGATGAAAATGGAAGTTTTGACAACATTTGTAAAATCCATTTCTGCAGCCTGCAGGATGGCTTTCAGGTTTCTCATCACCTGCTCGGTCTCTTCCTGAATATCATCTGTAACAAGTTTGTCATCAACAGGATTAATCGCGATCTGCCCCGAGATGTAGAGCGTATTTCCCGCTAATACTGCTTGATTGTAAGGCCCAATGGGTGCCGGAGCCTGATCTGTTTTAATGATGTTTTTCATGACGAAAGGTTTTTATAGTTGTCGGTCTCTTTGTCTTCGTTTCTCATACTTGATATCTCTCAACAACGAAGATTTGATCCCGATAAAGAAGTTCCACTGTTTGTAAACTCCAAAAGGAGTCCAGTTGAAGGTCATGCGCCAGCTCTCCAGGTCACGGGCAAACCTTAGCTGGGTGAGGGTGAATCCCTGGTTGACAAAATCGTAACCCGAAGATACCCCTACCGTCCATTTGGGAGAGAATTCCACATTTCCGGAGAACATCAGGGAGTGTGATGAAATTTCGTTCTGCCGGGCGCTGTTAGAGTAATTCATGGAATATGCCAGTCTCAGGTCCCAGGGGACGCTAAAGTTGTACCATTGGTTCTCGGGTTTATTTGGGTCTTCATCGGCAACATCTTCTTCGTGCTCATCGTAAAAAGTGCCGTCTATGTCCATATCCTTTCCAAAAAGATCATCGGGGCGGCCGCCATTTCTGAAGGTCTGGTTTTCCAGACGGTTCACATTTTCTTTTCCGCCTGTAAAATCCTTGCTGGAGAAGGAATAGCCAAAGCTAAGGTTGGCATTGGTCATCCTGAAAAGACTTCCGCCGTTATTGATATTCAGCTTATCAATCCTGCGATTGTTGTTGTTGAGGGCGTATATGTCGAGGTTTGTCCCAAAGTTGATATCGAGCTTCTCGGCCACAGGAATACTTCCCCTAACGCTAATGGGCGACAGTTTAAGTGAATCTCCCGCAAGATTGTAGGAGGTACTAATGTTCAGGTTGTTAAGCAGCGTAACTTTTCGTGGTTCGGCATCAATAGAATCTTTCACCTTTGCTTCAAAAGTGTTGCTAAGCGAGAACCCGATGGAGCTCGAAAAAACCTTGCCCGGAGGTCCGTAGAGAGTTCCCTGGAAACGTGAATATTCCACCTCTCTTTCTTCCCGGCCATCGGCTGTTTCAGGAATTAGATAGCTGTCATAGTAGTAGTCAAATCCCGGGTTGATGTTATAACTAATCGATGGGCGCATTACGTGCCGAATGGCCTGATATTTTCCTTTCCCGCTAAAGTTGACCATCCCGTATACCGTGGTTCCAATGCTACTATTGAAGTTGTAGGTTCTGTAAGAGTCAAAGCCGTTAATAGTGTCGATTACCTCCGTTTGTAGCTCTTCATCATAGGAGCGCTCAAAGGTCTTAAAAACCCAGTTTTCGGTGTAATTTCCACCCGCGGTCACACTAAGGTAATTGAGTAACTTGAAATTTGTGGTGACGGGGATGCTGTGTTGCATTCCCATGGTGGCGTCCTTAAACATTTCAGGAGTAAAGAACAGTGAGTCTGTCGTTCTAAACCTGTTTTCCCCTCTAAAATTGTACTGCAGGTTAATGTTCTCAATAATGCCTTTTTTGGCACCTATTTTAGGTTCAAAAGGATAAACCCGTGCAACGCTGGCCTGTACCGTAGGCAGGGTCATGTTGATCTGCTTTGTATTGGTGTTTTGGCTATGGGTTGCCGTAATGCTTAAATTGACCTGCGGCTCTATGGGAAATGTCTTGGAGTAGGAGACAGAAGAGCTAAGGGTATTTGTTAGCCTGTTTCCGGTGTTCATCTGGTTGGTAGAAGCCTGGTAATAATCGCTACTCCCCAGGTTTACAGAGGCCGAAAAACGTGAATTCGGACTAGCTTTTTGATCCTGCGTATGATACCACCTCAGGTTGTAGATCGACGATTCAGAAAAATCGGGGAAACCTCTTTCACTGTTCAGAAGCTTTTCATATCTAAAACTCAAATTTCCGCGGAAGCGATATCGCAGGGCATAAGAAGATTCTGTGCGCAAACCATAGCTGCCGTTGCTGTAGTAGTCTCCCAAAACCGTAAGATCGACGTAGTCACTGATGGCAAAGTAGTAACCTCCATTTTGCAGGTAATAGCCTCGCTGGTTATCTTCTCCAAAAGAGGGGATAATGAACCCTGATGTCTCCTCATCTGTCATGGGAAAATAGCCGAAAGGTAGTCCCAGCGGGGTGGGAACATCGGCAATGTACATGTTGACAAGACCTGCTACAATTTTCTTATCCGGAACAAATTTTATCTTGCGGGCGTAGAAATAATAATCGGGATTTTCCTCATTTTCAGAAGTCGTAAATTTAACGTTCTTCATATAGTAAACCGAATCGTTCTCCCGCTTTGTGACCTGCCCCAGCACCTTAAATTCTCCCTGGGTGGTTCGGGAATTGAAAACCAGTGCTTTTTGTGTTTCAAAATTAAACCTGATAGAATCTGGCCGCACTTCACTCTGCGCTTGTGAAAAAACAGGTTTTTGGGTGTAGTTGCCGGTGGAATCGGGTATTCCGTAGGCGTAGACTTCATTGCGCTCGTTGTCGAGAATGATCTTTCCGGCGGTGATATGGATGTCGCCGTAGGTCACCTCTGCATTATTGTAGAGGTATAGCCTGTTCTCCCGGGGGCTCAGCCTCATATAATCTTCGGCAGAATAAACCACCTGGTCTGTAAGAAAACGGCTCTTTGGTTTTACAGTATCCTGGGCAGTAGGTTGCAAGACAGGAACAGCGGCGGTGATCTTAATGGAATCCTGCAGGGGCACAACAGGTTCTCTTTCAGCAGGAATGCGAATACCTTCTTTGGTTGGAATCTCCTGAGCATTAAGATGAGGGGAAAAAAACATCCAAATAATGCAGCAGGAAAGTATGTGAAGTATATTTGTTCGCAATGCTAGATGTGCTATTTTTGTACTGTTTGGCTTGTTTTTTGAAGTTTCAAAATTACGTATATTTTTTAAGCTACCTTTTGGGTTTGCTAAAAAATAAAATAACCGCCTAAATACATCGTTATTTGCATATGAGAACGAACCTACTTGCCCTTTTTGTATTTTTATTTTTAAGTTATTCCACAGTTTCTATGGCTTCCAATCCTAAGCCACTGAAAGATAAATTTGTGGTAGTCCTTGATGCCGGTCACGGCGGAAAAGATTCAGGAAACCGGGGAAACGGGTACTATGAAAAAGATATCGCGCTTAACATCATTCTTAATATTGGTGCCGAACTGGAAAAACTGCCCGATGTTAAGGTGATCTACACCCGAAAAACTGATGTTTTCGTGACCCTTGCGGGACGGGCCGATATTGCTAATAAAGCAGGTGCCGATCTTTTTATTTCCGTTCACTGTAATGCCCACAGTTCACAGGCACATGGTACCGAGACCTTTGTGCTGGGTTTGCACCGCAGTAAAGATAACCTGCAGGTGGCTATGAATGAGAACTCGGTGATCTTTCTTGAGGAAGACTATGAAGTCACTTACGACGGGTTCAACCCAAATTCTCCCGAGTCTTACATTGGTTTGACCCTGATGCAGGAAGAGTACCTCGATCAAAGCGTGTTACTCGCAGATTTTGTTCAGAAGAAGTTCACCAATGAGCTTAAGAGACTGGATAGGGGAGTGAAGCAGGCCGGATTCCTGGTGCTTAGGGAAACCTATATGCCGAGTGTACTCATTGAAACCGGGTTTTTGACCAATGACAATGAAGGCCCGTTTCTTAACAGTAGCAGTGGGCAGGATAAAATGTCTGGAGCTATAGTAGACGCGGTAAAAGCCTATAAGAACAGTATTAACCTCGAGGTTTTGGAAGGTCTTGCCGAAGAGCCGCCTATTAAGGTAGACCCTGAAGTGGCCGAGGTTGCCGCCAATGATACGTATACAGATGTGACCTTTAGGGTACAACTCGCTGCCAGTGGCCGTAAACTTGATCCCTCTCCCCGAAATTTCAAAGGACTGGATCATGTAACCCGAAATAAAGAAGGAAAACTTTATAAATACTATTACGGGGCTACCTCAAGTTACGTTCAAATTAAGAAACTTCACGAGATTGCAAAAAGCAACGGATATCCTTCCAGTTACATCGTCGCTTTCCGCAACAATGACAAGATCAGCGTTAATGACGCGTTAAAAACAAAAATGAAATAGAGCTTCTTTTCTATATTTATTTTTAAATTTGTCCTTCCATCAAATAAAAATTCTTTGTGAAGTATACTAAAGAGGTTAAAACCGCTCTGCTGGCACTTGTAGCCATTCTACTTTTTATTTTCGGTTATAGTTTTTTAAAAGGGAAAAACTGGTTTGATTCCAGCCGTACCTTTTATGCCGTTTATAATGATGTAGAAGGTTTGACCCCGTCTTCACCGGTGACTATCAATGGGCTTAAAGTGGGAAGCGTTGCAGCAATCGGATTTTTGGATGATACCGGAAAACTGGTAGTGACCTTCACGGTAGATACTGAACTTCCTTTTTCAGCAAACAGTGTCGCCCAGATCTATGGCGGCGGACTCATTGGTGGAAAATCTGTAGCGATCATTCCTACCTACGAGAGAGATAACCTGGCTAAGGATGGTGATACCCTTAACAGTGAAATTGAAGAGGGACTGCTGGAGCTGGTGAATGAAAGGCTTACCCCGCTTCAGGAAAAGGTGGAAAAAGCAATTATGAGCACAGATTCTCTCATCAATTCCTTTAATGAAGTGATGAATCCAAGAACTCGTGAAAATCTTAAAAACAGTATAGAAGATCTAAGTATTACGGTAGCTGCCTTGAAAAGTTCTGCGCAAACCGCAGACAATATTTTGGGATCCAACAGCAACAGGATCGATACTGCTATGACCAATTTTGCCCAGGTGAGCCGGAATTTAAAGGAGTTTTCGGGCAAGGTGAACGAGATCGATCTTGAGAAGATGAGTACAGATCTGGAAGAGACCATTGCAGGTCTACAAAGTGTAAGTGATAAATTGAACAATGGAGAAGGTACTGCTGCACGCTTGATCAATGATCCTTCGGTCTATAACAACCTTGAGCGAGCAACCAATCAGCTGGATGAACTTATACAGGACGTTAAATTAAATCCTAAGCGTTACGTTCATTTTTCTATCTTCGGAAAGAATCCGGGGCCATACTCGAAACCAAAAGACTCACTTAAATAACCAACCATGCATATTTTTGCACAAGTCGCTTTTATTCTGGCCTTTGCTGTCGGGATAGGCATTTTCATATTCAATATCCGGCGCATGATCCGGAATGTAAAACTGGGACGGGAGATCGACCGCAGTGACAATCCCGCTAAGAGATGGAAGAAAATGGCGAAACTTGCCCTGGGCCAGTACAAAATGGTGCGCAGGCCGGTTTCCGGAATCGTGCATATTATCGTTTATCTTGGTTTTATCATTATTAATATTGAAGTTCTCGAAATCGTTATCGACGGTATTTTTGGCACCCATCGCATTTTTGCCTTTGCCGGCGGGGCATACAGTTTTTTAATTGGTGCTTTTGAACTTCTTGCACTGCTGGTGCTGGTGGGGGTAATTATCTTCTGGATACGCCGCAACGTGTTGCACGTCTATAGATTTATGGCGCGTGAGATGACCAGCTGGCCCAAAAATGACGCTAACTATATCCTCTATTTTGAGATGGTGCTCATGTTCCTGTTCCTTACAATGAACGCGGCAGACCATCAATTACAACTCAATGTGCAGGAGATGCTGCAGGCGGGAATCCAGCCAGGTGAGGACGTTGTACACTATGTTTCTGCAGGATTTTTCCCTGTGAGCGGTTGGTTTTTACCCATTTTTGAAGGTCTAAGCAATTCAACCCTTATCCTTATTGAAAGATCTGCCTGGTGGCTTCATATCCTCGGAATTCTTTTCTTCCTTAACTACCTCTACTTTTCTAAGCATCTGCATATCCTGCTGGCTTTTCCAAACGTATACTTTTCGAAGATCAGACCGAAGGGAGAATTTGACAACATTGATGCGGTGACCAAAGAGGTGCAGCTAATGATGGATCCCGATGCCGATCCTTTCGCAGCACCAGCAGAGCCTGAAGAAGGCGAGGAGGGAGAGCCCGAAAAATTTGGTGCCTCAGACGTATTTGATCTAAACCGGGTACAGCTGCTAAATGCCTATACCTGTACCGAATGTGGGCGTTGTACCTCAGAATGTCCTGCAAACAATACCGGGAAACTGCTTTCGCCGCGTAAGATCATGATGGACACCCGTGACAGGCTGGAAGAAGTGGGAGAAAACATCAACAAGAACGGTTCTTTTAAAGATGATGGTAAACAACTGCTTGATGACTACATCCTTCGGGAGGAGATTTGGGCGTGTACTACCTGTAACATGTGTGTTGAAGCATGTCCTGTAGGGATTGACCCCTTATCTATCATCCTTGAAATGAGAAGATACCTTATGATGGAGCAAAGTGCAGGGCCTTCAGATCTTAACAATGCATTGAGCAACATAGAAAATAACGGCGCCCCATGGCCGTATAATCAGATGGACCGTCTGAATTGGGCAAACGAAAGTTAAATTACTGTTGAAAAAGCCGGATTCGGCTTCATAAAATATTCACAATGTCTGAAAATATTAAAGTGCCTACAATGGCAGAATATATGGCAGAAGGCAAGAAACCCGAAGTGCTTTTTTGGGTAGGTTGCGCCGGAAGTTTTGATGACCGGGCCAAAAAGATTACCAAAGCATTTGTGCGTTTGCTGAACAAAGCTAATGTAGATTTCGCGGTTTTAGGAACCGAAGAAAGCTGCACCGGCGATCCTGCCAAACGTGCCGGAAATGAATTCCTATACCAGATGCAGGCCGCAGGAAACATTGAAGTTTTGAACGGGTACGAGATCAAGAAGATCGTTACTACCTGTCCCCATTGCTTCAATATCATCAAGAATGAATATCCCGGGCTTGGGAGGAAATTACGAGGTGATGCACCATACCACTTTTCTAAAGTCCCTTTTGGATGAGGGCAAGCTTACTGTAGAAGGTGGAAAATTCAAAGGGAAAAAGATCACCTTTCATGATCCCTGTTACCTGGGTCGCGGAAATGGCATTTATGAAGCCCCGCGTGACCTGCTAAGAAAGCTGGAGGTAGAGCTGGTGGAAATGAAAAGGTGTAAACAAAACGCCATGTGCTGTGGTGCCGGTGGCGCCCAGATGTTTAAAGAACCTGAACCCGGCGTGGAAGACGTAAACGTGGCAAGGACAGAACAGGCTATTGAAGTACAGCCCGAAGTTATTGCCGCAGGATGTCCCTTCTGTAATACCATGCTTACAGATGGAGTAAAAGCAAAAGACAAAGAAGGTCAGGTAGAGGTAATGGATATTGCTGAAATGATCGCCAATGCCGAAGATCTATAACGATTTAAAAATGACATTTTTGAGGCTGCTCCTTTAGAGCAGCCTTTTTATTTTATTGCAGCCGCAATTTTTCTTCATCGGCCAGTTCGTTTCTCATCATTCTCACAATGTCGTCTTCGGTAAGGCCTTCTTCAATATAATCACCTAATTTCCCCTGCAGATAAGCATAGTTTTCAAGATTGGAAGGATATTTTCTCGTCACTCCTGCGGCAGCATCTTTATCTCTATAGCCCTTTAGATATGCAATTACTACCTGGTCATCACTCACCTTAAGGTGTTTCTGGGCCTTATAACATTCCAGCCATTCAAGACCCTCCTGCACCCCCAGCTCCAACATTTCTGAATGAGAATTGCCTCCTCCGGAATACGACTGCTGGGTGTGGTAAATAAAAATTGGGGCGGTTACTGTATAAAAATAAGATTCCACAAGATTTCCCGCCTCATCCCAGATACTTCCGGTTTCCACGTGAATTTGATGTTCCTCCCGCAGCCAGTCTCTTAAGTCGTAGATCTCGCCGGTACCACGATAACCAAGGTTTTTCGCAACCTTTGTCAATTCTTTCCTTTTTCCCATACTACAAAATTAGAGTTTGCCCTAAAACAGGGAATGACCTTTATCAGCTTCGTGCAGTTTTTGGTGCGTTTAGTTTCGCGGGGATCAATAACTGCGGAAATGGTCTCCTGAAATTCTTCTTTTTTTTAACTACTGCAGCTTGAATGGAGGCTTTAAATGCTTTAATTTTGTGGAAATCAAAACCCCAGCACATGTTTGTCCCTTTTGAGAATCTACCCGATTCATCCCGAGTTTGGATCTATCAGGCGAATCGCTCTTTCACCGAAAAAGAGCAGGAAGAAATTCAGCAAAAACTTGAAAAATTTATAGAACAATGGACGGCACACGGCGCCGATCTTAAGGCTTCTTTTGAACTGCGCTACAAGCGTTTTATAATCCTAGGACTCGATCAACAGATGAATTCCGCCACCGGCTGCTCCATTGATGCTTCGGTCAATTTTATCCAGGGCCTGGAAAAGGAATATAATGTTGACCTGCTCGACAGGATGAATGTCTCTTATAAACAGGGAGATTTTATTGCCTATAAAGAGCTTGCCGATTTTAAAAAAATGGCCAAACAAAGAGCCGTCTCGGGTAATACCATTGTTTTTAATAATCTCGTAAATAATAAAGCCGAATATCTTTCAGACTGGGAAGTACCTGCATCTGAAAGTTGGCATAAGCGTTTTCTGAATTAATGAAGTTGATCAAAAGTAGTTTTTTCCCATTTTTCATAATTTCCCTATTTCTTTTTCAAAAATCATTCTCCCAGTCCCGGCCCCTTATTGCGGTTGATCATGAAGAGCAGCGGCAGTGGGTGGACAGCATCTATGAAAGAATGACCCTGGAAGAAAAAGTGGGGCAGCTGTTTATGGCTCCTGTTTTTTCATCAGATCCTGTTTCAAAGACAGATAAGATCAAAGAACTTATTGAGGAGCAACATATTGGCGGAGTTATTTTCTCTACCGGCGGGCCACAGCGCCAGGCAAAGCTCACCAACGAATACCAGGCGCTCTCAAAAGTGCCTCTGTTGGTAGGAATGGACGCCGAATGGGGCCTGTCCATGCGGCTGGACTCTACCTATGCCTTTCCCTGGAATATGACCCTGGGTGCAATACAGGATGAGAAACTCGTAGAGGAAGTTGGTGCTGCAGTAGCAAAACACTTAAAACGGCTGGGGGTACAAATGAATTTTGCGCCGGTGGTCGATATCAATACCAACCCCGATAATCCCATCATTGGCAACCGCTCCTTTGGAGAGAACAAGAATAATGTCACCACGAAATCTGCTGCGTTTCTCACCGGGATGCAGCGAATGAACGTTTTGGGAAGTGCAAAACATTTTCCCGGCCACGGCGACACGCAGCGGGATTCGCATAAAACCCTTCCCACAATAGATTTTTCTAAAGACAGGATCTACAGGGAAGAACTTTTCCCTTACCGCGAGTTGATCGACCAGGGTTTAAGCAGCATAATGGTTGCGCATCTCAACGTGCCCAGCCTGGAAAGCAGGGAGAATTTTCCTTCTTCTTTGTCACATGATATTGTCACCGGAATCTTGAAGGAAGAACTCGGCTTTAATGGCCTCATTATTACAGATGCCCTCAATATGAAAGGGGTAGCTAATTTTGATGAACCGGGAGAGATCGACCTGGCTGCTTTTTTGGCGGGTAATGATATTCTTCTGTTTTCTGAAGATATACCAAAGGCTGCCGAAAAAATCGAACAGGCCTATGAGAAAGGCATTATTACAGAGGAGCGCCTGAAGCATTCTGTGCGCAAGATCCTTTTCGCAAAATACAAAGCAGGTTTAAATGATTACGAACCTGTAGATACGGCTTATCTACTCGAGGATCTCAACAGTATTAGAAATGAAGTGCTGGCACATCAGCTTTACGAAAATGCGATGACGGTGATCAAAAATGACCGGGGACTTATTCCGGTGAGGGATCTAAAGACTGCCAAAGTCGCTTACGTCCATTTTGGAGAGGGCAGTGGAGATGCCTTTTTTGAACAGCTAAACAGGTACACGCGGGTAGATTCAGTTTCAGCCGATAATTTGAATGAGCTTTTAGAAAAACTGGAGAATTATAATCTTGTGGTGGTAGGATTTCATCAATCAAACCTTTCCCCGTGGACCAACTATAAATTTTCTGACAAGGAACAGGTGTGGCTTTATGAAATTGCCCGAAAGAACCGAATGATCCTCAACCTGTTTGCCAGTCCTTATGCCTTACTCGATTTTAAAACGACGGCCAACTTTGAAGCCATACAGGTAGCTTATCAGAATTCTACACTTGCCCAACAAAAAGCAGGACAATTGCTTTTTGGCGCAATTGAGGCGAAGGGGAAACTGCCGGTAAGCGCGGGAGATGAATTTCCCGTAGGTACAGGCTACAAGACAGGAAACCTGGGACGTCTCGCTTATGGCCTTCCGGAAAGTGTGGGCATGAACTCCTATAAAATGAGAAAAATTGACTCTCTTATAGACCAGGCGATCGATGAAAAAATGGCGCCTGGAATGCAGGTGCTCGTGGCGCGACGGGGAAAGGTGATCTACGAGAGAAATGCAGGCTATCACACTTACAACAAAGAGGTTCCCGTAAAGGCTTCAGATGTCTATGATGTAGCTTCTCTTACGAAGATCCTTTCCACTTTGCCGCTGGTGATGGAACTGGTGGAAAAAGATGAGCTGAGTCTTAATACCACTTTAGGAGAAATGTTTCCCAGCTTCAGGGGCTCAAATAAAGAGAAGGTGACCATTCTTGAGATGCTGTCGCATTATGCGCGCTTTAAACCCTGGATCCCTTTTCATGCACTTACCAAAGACCCCTCGGGAGGTTTTGACAAAAGATATTTACGCACAGAGGAAGTTCCCGGTTACAACACCAAAGTGGCCGAAGGAATGTATGTGCGAAATGACATTCGTGACAGTATTGTAAAGATCATTAGGGATAGTGACCTGGAACGTAAAAAGGAATATAAATACAGCGATCTGCCTTACTACCTGTTGAAGGCCTATCTGGAAGACATCTATGGTACTTCCCTTGCCTATCTTGCACCAGATCATTTTTACGAAGGATTGGGCGCTAATAATACGACCTACCTTCCGCTGAATAAATTTCCGAAGGAAAAGATTGTGCCTACAGAAGATGACCAGCTATGGAGGCACCAGCTCTTGCAGGGTTATGTGCATGACCAGGGGGCGGCAATGCTTGGCGGGATTGGAGGACAGGCCGGATTATTCACCAATGCGAACGATGTGGCGAAGATCATGCAAATGTATCTCAATGGAGGCGTCTACGGTGGCACAAGATTTCTTGACCAGGCAACCATAGATAAATTTAATACCTGTTATTTTTGCGAAGACGAAGTAAGAAGAGGAGTTGGTTTTGATAAACCACAACTGGAAGAGGCGGGACCCACCTGCGGTTGCGTCTCTATGACAAGCTTCGGCCACAGCGGATTTACGGGAACTTTAACCTGGGCAGACCCTGCCGAAGAAATAGTTTACGTATTTTTATCGAATCGAGTACATCCTTCAGCCGAGAACAAAAAGTTGATCAGGGAAGGAATCAGGACGAAGATACAGGAAGCTATATATGAAGCTATAGATAGAAATCTATGAAAATCGCTATTGTTTGTTACCCCACCTTCGGCGGGAGCGGCGTAGTTGCCACCGAACTGGGGATGGCCCTTTCCAAAAGAGGGCATGAAATCCATTTCATCACTTATAAACAGCCGGTAAGGCTGGAGCAACTTTCAGGAAATATTCATTTTCACGAGGTGAATGTGCCCGAATATCCGCTTTTTCATTATCAGCCATATGAGCTTGCCCTGAGCAGCAAACTGGTAGACATGGTGAAACTGCATAAGATCGAGCTGTTACACGTCCATTATGCAATCCCGCATGCTTATGCGGGGTATATGGCCAAAAAGATGCTGGAGGAAGAAGGGATCTTTCTGCCTATGGTAACGACGCTTCACGGCACAGATATTACCCTCGTAGGAAATCACCCTTTTTACAAACCTGCAGTAACCTTTAGCATCAACAATAGTGATGTGGTTACTTCGGTATCCCAAAGTTTAAAGTCTGATACCCTTAGGCTTTTTAAGGTGAAAAAAGAGATCGAGGTGGTTCCCAATTTTATTGACACCTCGAAATATCAGAATTCTGTAAGCGACTGTCATCGCAGCATGCTGGCTTCCGGAAATGAAAAGATCATCACCCACGTGAGTAACTTAAGGAAGGTAAAGCGCATTGATGATGTGATCATGGTGTTCTATAATGTTCAGAAACAGCTAGCAGCAAGGCTTATTATGGTGGGCCAGGGACCCGAACGCGAAATGGCCGAAGAGCTTGTAGCCGAATTAGGAATAGAAGATAAAGTGGTTTTCCTGGGAGAATCCCATGAAATTGATAAGATCCTGAGTTTTTCAGATCTTTTTGTGTTGCCTTCAGAAAGTGAAAGTTTTGGTTTGGCGGCGCTGGAAGCTATGGTCAACGGGGTGCCGGTGATCTCTACCAATACCGGTGGGCTGCCCGAAGTGAATAAACACGGATTTTCAGGTTACCTTAGTGGTGTGGGCGAGGTAGAGGAAATGGCAGCCTATGCGATTTCTATTCTGAAAGATGAAGAAATCCTGAAGAAATTCAAGGAAAACGCCAAAAATCAGGCGTTCAATTTTGATATCAATACTGTGGTACCCCTTTATGAAAACCTCTACAAGAAGGCCGTACGGCAGCTCCAGGAACAGCATTAAAAAACAAAACCCTCCAAAAATGACGTTTTTGGAGGGTTTCGTTTTAAATTGATAATATATTAGAACTGGTATCTTATACCAAGGGCAATATCAAAGCCAAGATCGTCACCATAGTAGTTTACGAGCCCAATCTCTGGTCTAAAATCCAGGGAGAGCAGTAAGGGAAAATCGAAATCATATTCCAATCCCACATTTCCTGCTGCAGTTACGAATAGCCCGTCATCTTCATTATGATGGTTGTTGGTGTCAACAGATCCTAACCCTGCACCTACACCGGCGTACCAGTTTAGTCCGCCATCCAGGTTCCAGAGCCATTGGTAAAGGCCGGTTAAACGAAAGGCATCATAATCTCCACGGCTGCTCCAGCCAAGGTCTGCTTCCAAACGGTTGTTTCCACCAAGGAAATGTTGGTAGGAAATTTCGGTTCCCACACCATTGTTATCTCCAAGTCTAAGACCCAGCGCGTTATCGGCGATACTTTGGGCCTGAGAAGTCAATGCAAACCCGAATAGACAAAAGCTTAGCAAAATCAGTTTTTTCATATCTTTTCTTTTAATTTGTTCCTAACAAAATTAGACTTTCTGATATTCCAACAAATAACTGCTCTTGCTAATATATTGTTAATGTTGATGGAAAGGCCGCGATTTTACTGTGAATTAATCAATTATACCTTTAAATGAAGGAAAATTTAGAACATCTCTCAAAACAGCTCACCGGGTGAATTATTCTTCAATTCCCTGTGGCGCAGGATCTTTGCTACAGATGCTTCGGTGTACCGGGAGATTCCTCTCGCAGTAGCCTATCCTAAAAATGTCGATGATCTAAAGCTTTTGATCAATTTTGCGAGAGAAAATGAGACATCTCTTATCCCAAGAACCGCGGGAACTTCTCTTGCAGGCCAATGTGTAGGAAAAGGAATTGTAGTTGACGTTTCCAGGCACTTTACTGCCATCCTTCAGCTGGATGAGCAGGCAAAAACAGTTACTGTCCAACCGGGAGTGATAAGGGATGACCTCAACAGGTTTTTGAAGCCGTACGGTCTCTTTTTCGGTCCCAACACCTCTACTTCCAACCGCTGCATGATTGGCGGGATGGTGGGGAATAATTCCAGCGGAACCACTTCTATCAAATATGGCGTCACCCGCGACAAGGTTGTGCAGTTAAAGACCCTTTTGGCCGATGCTTCTGAAGCAGTTTTTTCAGAAATTTCTTCGGAAGAATTTTCCGAAAAACTGAAGCTGGAGAGCAAAGAAGGTGAAGTTTACCGTGGCATTTTCGAAGCTTTGAAGCCTCAAGAGGTGCGCCGGCAAATTACTGAAGGTTTTCCAAAGCAGGAGATCCATCGTCGCAATACCGGTTATGCCGTTGATGCGCTGGCTGCTTCAGAAGTCTTCCAGGAAGGGGCTCAAAAATTCAATTTTTGCGACCTGCTCTGCGGTAGTGAAGGAACTCTTGCCTTTACAACCGAAATAACTTTACAACTTGACGCTCTACCTCCCGAAAATGCGATTATGATCGCAGCTCATTTTGATTCGGTGGAGAAATGTCTGCAGGCGGTGGTGCCGGCAATGCAACATTCGCTGTTTACCTGTGAAATGATGGACAGGGTAATTCTGGATTGTACGAAAAACAGCCTGAAGTACCGCGAAAATCGCTTTTTTATAGAAGGAGATCCCGCCGCAATTTTGATGCTTGAACTGCGTGCCGAAGATGAACTCGAGTTAGCCGACATGGCTGCAAACCTGGTAAAAACTCTCGAAGATTCTGGACTTGCCTATGCACTGCCGGTACTGCGGAATGATACTATTGACCTCGCTCTTGAATTGAGGAAAGCCGGCCTTGGCTTGCTTGGAAATATCGTAGGAGACAGAAAAGCGGTGGCATGTATTGAAGATACGGCCGTTGCTGTAGAAGATCTGTCCCAGTATATTCTGGAGTTTTCCAGGCTCATGAAAACCTATGGACAGGAAGCGGTTTATTATGCGCATGCCGGTGCGGGAGAGCTTCACTTGCGACCAATTCTGAACCTGAAAAAAGAAGAAGATGTAGTCCTTTTTAAGAAGATTACCACAGATGTTGCGACCCTGGTAAAGAAATACGGCGGTTCCATGAGTGGAGAACATGGCGACGGCCGGGTGCGTGCCGAATTCATTGAATTTATGATCGGCCCTGAAAATTACAGGCTGCTTAAAAAGGTCAAAAATATTTTCGATCCTGAAAATATTTTTAACCCGGGTAAGATTATCGATGCGCCGCCAATGGATGAGGAGCTGCGCTACACTCCGGGCAGCGCCGAACCGGAGATCTCCACTCTCATGGATTTTTCAGATTCCCTGGGGATCCTGCGCGGTGCAGAGAACTGCAACGGCAGCGGGGATTGTCGCAAACCTGCCGCAGCCGGCGGTACCATGTGCCCAAGTTATCGCGCCACCCGCAACGAGAAAGACACCACAAGGGCCAGGGCTAACGCCTTAAGGGAATTCCTTACCCATTCAGATAAGCCAAACCGTTTTGACCACGAAGAACTTAAAGAGGTGCTGGAGCTGTGCATTAGCTGTAAAGGCTGCAAAAGCGAATGTCCTTCAAACGTTGACATGGCGGCATATAAAGCCGAATTTGAATACCAGTATCAAAAGGTCCATGGCAGTTCCTTGAGAACAAAAGCTTTTGCTTATAACACGCGGCTCAATAAATTGGCTTCACATTTTCCTCATGTTTCGGCTGTGGTGTTCAATAACAGCTTTACTTCGGGCCTCATTAAAAGCATGCTTGATGTGGCCCCCAAAAGATCTTTGCCGGCCGTTTCGAAAAAGACGGTAAACAACTGGTATCGAAAAAATCGAACTCCGTCAAAAAATTCCCTGAAGAAGGTGTACTTGTTCAATGACGAATTCACCAACTATCTGGATTCTGAAGTTGGAATCGCGGCCTTAAAGCTGCTTCGGAAGCTCAATTATGAGGTGGAGATCATTAAACATGAAGAGAGTGGCAGGAGCTTTCTCTCCAAAGGTTTCCTGGAGCAGGCTAAAAAAGTGGCGAACGAAAATATTCGCATTTTTGAACCTCTTATTTCTGAAGAAACTCCCTTAATTGGATTGGAGCCATCGGCCATCCTGAGCTTCAGGGATGAATATCTAAGGTTGGCAGACGACAAAGCGGCTGCAGCAAAACTTGCCAAAAATGTATTTTTACTGGACGAATTTTTTAAGAAGGAAATTATGGCGGGAAATATTTCGGCTGCCTCTTTTACTTCCGAAGAAAAAGTGATCAAGCTCCACGGGCATTGCCACCAAAAGTCCCTCTCGAACCAGGAGAACACTTTCGCAATGCTTAATTTACCCAAGAACTATAAGGTGAGTATCATCCCTTCCGGCTGTTGTGGCATGGCGGGCTCCTTCGGGTATGAAAAAGAGCATTTTGAAGTGAGTATGCAAATTGGGGAACAAACGCTGTTTCCGGCAGTAAGGAAGGCTTCCGCAGCAACCATTATTGCGGCTCCGGGAACCAGTTGCCGCCACCAGATCTTTGACGGGACGGGTAGGAAAGCGCTGCACCCGGTGCAAATAATGGCCGAGGCCCTGCTAGAATAAACATTTTCAAATCTTGCAGTAAAAAATTACATTTGTCAAAATCGACTTTTATGGCCGGAAATTCCTTCGGAACCCTTTTTAAATTGACCACTTTTGGAGAATCTCATGGAGAAGCACTGGGAGGAATTATAGACGGTTGTCCGGCCGGGCTTGAGATCGATCTTGAAAAGATAGAGCTGGAGATGGCTCGAAGGAAGCCGGGGCAGTCGGCGATTGTGACCCAGCGAAAAGAACCCGATACGGTAAAGATCCTGTCCGGGATCTTTGAAGGAAGAACTACAGGGACTCCCATGGGTTTTGTCATTGAGAATGCCAACCAGAAGTCAAAAGATTACTCTCACATCAAGGATGTCTACCGTCCTTCTCACGCAGATTTTACTTACGATCAAAAATACGGCAATCGCGATTATCGCGGCGGCGGAAGGTCTTCGGCCAGGGAAACTGCCTGCAGGGTAGCTGCCGGGGCAATCGCAAAACAGCTGTTGGCAAATATTCAAATCACAGCCTATACCTCGGCTGTGGGAGAAATTGCACTTGAAAGATCTTATAGGGAATTGAACCTTTCCGAAGCAGAAAAAAATATCGTTCGTTGTCCCGACCCGGAAAAAGCACGGGAGATGGAGCGATACATTAAAGAGATCAGGTCGCAGGGCGACACTGTGGGTGGCGTTGTGGAATGTGTGATCCAGAATGTGCCGGTCGGGCTGGGAGAACCTGTTTTTGAAAAACTGCACGCGAAACTGGGGCAGGCCATGCTTTCTATCAATGCCGTAAAAGGTTTTGAATACGGCAGCGGCTTTGCGGGCTCAAGAATGAAGGGCAGTGAACACAATGATATTTTTAACGAAGACAGCTCAACAAAGACCAACTTCAGCGGCGGGATACAGGGCGGTATCTCCAACGGGATGGACATTTACTTCAAAGTGGCCTTTAAACCCGTTGCCACGCTGATGCAAAAGCAGGAAACCATCAATGCTGAAGGGGAAAAGGTCGAAATGCAGGGCAAAGGCAGGCATGATCCCTGTGTTGTGCCACGGGCAGTTCCCATTGTGGAGGCCATGGCAGCACTTGTTTTAGCCGATTTTTACCTACAACATAAAGTCTCAAAAATCTAATTTTTTACCCAAAATTCAATTATGAAAAAACTTGCACTGCACTGGCAGATCTTATTAGGAATGGTTGCGGGAGTAGTCTTTGCCCTTTTAATGACTAACTTTTCCTGGGGCGCAGAATTCATTGGAGACTGGATCAAACCCTTCGGAAACATTTTTATAAACTCTCTTAAACTCATTGCAGTGCCTTTGATCCTGGCATCCCTCATCAAAGGGATCTCAGATCTTAAAGATATTTCGAAGCTGTCAAAAATGGGAACCCGCACCATTGGTATCTACATTGTGACTACTGTTCTCGCGGTATCCATAGGTTTGGGAATGGTTAACCTGGTGAAGCCGGGAAGTGCCATCTCTGAAGATACCCGGAACGAATTGATCGCCAGCTATGAAGGTGATGCATCTGTTAGAATAGCAGATGCACAGAAACAAAAGGAAACGGGACCGTTACAGGCACTCGAAGACCTTGTGCCAAGCAACATTTTTGCCGCAGCCGGTGACAATTCAAATATGCTGCAGGTGATATTTTTCGCTATTTTCTTCGGAATTGGGTTGATCCTTATCCCCGAAGAAACAGCAAGGCCTGTAAAGGCCTTTTTTGACGGATTCAATGAGGTGATCCTGAAGCTTATTGACCTTATTATGCTCATGGCACCTTACGGCGTTTTTGCCCTTTTGGCCGCCCTGGTGGTGGAATCACCCAGTGCAGATCTTTTCCAGGCTTTAGCATTGTATGCCGTAACAGTTTTGGCAGGTCTTGTTATTATGATTGGAGTTTACCTGTTGATCGTGTGGTTGTTTACCGGGAAAACGCCGGCGTTTTTTGAAAACGGAATGGCTCCCGCGCAATTGCTGGCCTTTTCCACCAGTTCCAGTGCAGCCACGCTGCCGGTGACTATGGAAAGAGTAGAGGAACACCTCGGAGTACATGAAGAAGTGGCCAGTTTTGTGTTACCCATTGGCGCGACGATAAATATGGACGGTACCAGTCTTTACCAGGCTGTAGCCGCAGTCTTTATTGCACAGGCCTTTGGGATGGACCTTTCCTTTTCTGCTCAACTGGGAATTATTGCCACCGCAACTTTGGCCTCCATAGGTTCTGCAGCGGTACCGGGAGCAGGAATGGTGATGCTGGTGATCGTGCTTGCACAGGCCGGAATTCCCGAAGCAGGGCTCGCACTTATCTTTGCCGTTGACCGTCCGCTGGACATGTGCCGCACTACGGTGAATGTTACTGGAGATGCAGCGGTTTCAATGATCGTGGCAAAATCTGTCGACAGGCTGGGGGAACCCGTGGTGAAAGACTGGGATGATAATATGCCTAAGAAATAGCATTTTTCTGCCACTGTAAAATTCAAATCCCCGGAGCTTCGCTTCGGGGATTTTTTTGAAAAAGAGCAAGGTTTACTGCTTTCGGGAAATTAAAGATGCTAAAGTTTTGGAGGCCTCGGAATAATTCCTTGTATTTGCGCTTATTTTTGGAGAACCAATACCTGTGATAAATGACTGCAAACGCCTACACCAGTCTTTTTGAGCTGGATCAAAATCTTGACCGGCTTGTGCGCGAGATTGACGTGCTCAATTATTTGAACCCTCTCAACATTGAGCAGGAAAAAAAGAGGTTTTTCGCTTCAAAATTTTCCGAAGATCCTGCTTTCAAATATCGAAAGGTAAAATTCGATCCCTTCAGGTTGCAACGCAAATTCTTCAGCCAAAGACTGGAGGATATCCCAGACGAGGATATAAGGAAATTGTACCACGACACCATCTATGAATATTCGGGCCTGGTGCAATGTGTGGCTTCAGTTGGGCAGCAAAAGAAGTTTTTCTATAATTCGCTTAGGGTGTTTGGAACTCCGCAGGAAAAGGATGTCAAAAATGCCAAATTCATCCTGCATTTTCACAAAGAAGAGGATGCCGAGGAAATGGTGCCGCGCTATAATGCAGACCAGGCACAGGCGTATTTCCAGGCTTTTGGGGAGAAATATCCTTTCCGCTTTAAAATAAGACAGAGCAATAGCATTACCGCCGCTGCCATGGCTTTAAATGCGACTCAAACCCTGGTGGTTAAGAAGAACCGCAAGTTTAGCGATAATGACCTTAAGATCCTGTCAAATCACGAGATTGGGTTGAATATGCTCACCACATTCAACGGGCTGGAACAACCTCTAAAGATCTTTTTTCACGGTTTTTCCCATAATTATTTCACGCAGGCTGGACTGGCGGTCTTTAGTGAATATATGAGTGACAGTTTAAGCCTTAAACGCATGAAAGAACTGGCTTATCGTGTTCTGGCGGCCGATAGTCTTATAAAAGGTTATTCCTTTAGTGATACTTTTGACCTGCTCTACAGCCAGTACAAGCTCGACAAGGAGACCGCCTGGTCAATCACCCTGAGAGCACACCGCGGCGGTGGTTTTACCAAGGATTATCAATATCTCGCCGGTCTCAAGGCCGTTTACGACTATTACTCTTCAGGAAAAGATATGGGCTTACTCCTTACAGGAAAAGTTGCTCTTGAAGACGCGGCTCTTATTGAAAAACTACAGGAAAAGGGGCTGGCGCATAAGAACAAATATTTTCCTCATTCCTTTAAGGAGAACAGGAATACCAATGATAAATTGGAATTCCTGCTTAGCAATTTAAAGTAGAAAGGTCTTAAAAAAGCCTTTTTTGAATCTATTTCAGAAAAAGGGACTGCAGCTTTGGAGTAGGGATCATACAGCTTTCTTTTTTCCCAAACCACTTGTACCTGTTATTGGCGATGAGTTCATAAATGCTGTCGCGAATTCCCTGAGGTACAGATCTGAAGTATTTCAACCAGCCGTAGCCCTTGAGATCTTTAGCGATCTCAATTGCAGCCGTTGATTTGGTGTAGTAAGCCACCCCGGGTTCAATGAGGATGACCGAATCAAGGTTCTCTGTGTCTATACCTCTTTCATTGACGATTTGCAGCCCCACATCGCTTTGTAAGGGAGCAAACCGAAAGAGGTCTTTTTTGTCATTTTTGATGATCGTTTGTACCGATCGGTTGCACAAATTGCACACCCCGTCGAAAAGAATGATCTTTTTGTTTTCGGGAAAATTTACCATAATTTTTCTTTTTCTATTTTTTTCTTTGCACCAATTCCAGTTGATCAACAGAGACCGAGGTGGTGAAAATGCCGTAATTTACTTTCGCATTTCCCTTTTCGAGGCTGTCAATACTTCCAACCGCCTTACCGTCCTGCATGCGCACACGGTCACCTACCTTTAAAACCGGTTTTGGCTTAGCTTTTTCTTCTTTTTTTTCTGTTTCCTGCTTCTCTTTCTTCTTTTTCCTTATCTCCTCTACTTTTTTCTGGGCCTCCTGTTCTACGCGCTTCTCCTTAGCTTTTTCGGCTTTTTTCTCTTTTGCCGAAAGCTTCTTACGCTTTGAATTCTCCATCTCTACGATCTTCAGGAATTCTCCAATCAGCTCCTTTTTCTTCTTGTTGTTGAAGTATTTTTCGCTGATGTCGTTGATCTTGTTTCCAAGATAGATCAACCGCTGGTTAGCATCATAAAGCTCCTGGAAGTTTTCCAGTTTCTCCTGAATTCTGGCGTTGGTCTCTTCCAGCTTTTTCTGTTGAGTTTCTGTTTTTTGCTCCTTTGTCTTAAGAGAAGTAGTTGTTTTTTGAAGTTTTGACCGCTCTTTCTGAAGATCGGCAATACTTTTATCAAACCTGATCTTGCCCCGTTCCACTTTTTTCTTGGAACGGTTGATAAGGCTGTAGGGAATTCCATTCTTTTGTGCTACCTCAAAGGTAAAAGAGCTTCCGGCTTCTCCCATGTGCAACTTGTAAAGTGGCTCGAGAGTCCTGGAATCAAAAAGCATATTCGCATTGACGATATGCGGTAACTCATTGGCGAGCATCTTCAGGTTCGCATAATGAGTGGTGAGAATTCCGAAGGATTCTTTCTCATAAAAAACCTCAAGGAATGTCTCAGCCAAAGCTCCTCCCAGTTCGGGATCACTTCCGGTACCAAACTCGTCTATCAAAAACAGCGTTTTATCGTCACATTTTTTGAGGAAGTAATTCATATTTTTCAACCTGTAGCTGTAGGTGCTCAGGTGGTTCTCGATGGACTGGTTATCCCCAATATCTGTAAGGATCTTGTTGAAAAGACAAACCCGGCTGTACTCGTGCACGGGGATGAGCAGGCCACTTTGCAGCATCACCTGCAGTAAGCCTACCGTCTTGAGGGTAATACTTTTTCCGCCGGCGTTTGGACCCGAAATGACGATTATTCTTTTGTCTTTGTTTAGCGCAATGGTCTGCGGAAAGGTCTTTTTCTTCTGTTTTCTATTATTCAGAAGTAACAGCGGGTGATAAGCATCAATGATTTCCAGTTCCCGCTCTTTTGAAACCTTTGGCAGCACGGCGTTCATTTCCATCCCGTACTTTGCTTTGGCGGCAACTACGTCGATGTCGCTCAAGAGCTCCTGGTACTGGATAAGAAGTGGGCGAAAAGGCCTTATGAAGTTGGTAAGTTCCTTTAAAATGCGTTTTATTTCCTCTTTTTCCTCATATACCAGATTATTGAGCTCACGGGTATGGTTGTGAGTGGCTTCAGGCTGAATGTAAACAATGCTGCCGGTTTTGGAATTGCCAAGGATCCCGCCTTTGACCTTACGGCGGTGCATGGCCTTTACCGCCAGTACCCGAATGTTCTCAACCACCGTCTCCCTGATGTCATCAAGGTATCCCAGGTTGTTATAGTGGGTCATGGCGCTGCCAAAGCTCGCATTGATCTGGCCCTTGACGTGATTGATCTTCCTGCGAATCTCTTCCAGCAGAGGAGAGGCATCGTCTTTTACTTCTCCAAAGCGGTCGATGACGCGGTTGACCTTTTCAATGATTTGAGGCGTAAATTCTACTTCAGAAGTTGTCTCGTACAGCGCCGGGTAAAGCTCCTGAAATTTCTGAAAGAATTTTATCTGGGTGTTTGCTGTTTCAGAAATTGCGCTGATCTTCCTAAGACCATCTGCTTCCAACATGGTATCTTCTATGCCCAGAAACTTTATCTCCCTGTCAATGGCATCAAAACCATGATTGGGAATCCTGCTATCCTGTTGATATGATGAAACGTATTCATTTGTTTGATGCAGGGCAAAAACAGTTTTGTCATAGCTTGAAAAAGGGGTAATTTCGAGGGCTTTCTCTTTTCCCGGACCCGTCACCGTAAACCTGCTTAGTTGTTCACATACAGTAGGAAATTCCAGGTCTGACAGAGTTTTAGCAGTAATCTTGATCATATATAAAAATCCCTATTTTTGGGATGTTCGCAATTTAGTTATTATTATGAACGACTTCATAGCCGCCGATTGGAAAAAAAAGTTAAATGATGAGCTGGAAAAGCCGTATTTTAAGGAACTTCTAAGCTTTGTAGAAGCAGAATATTCCCAAAACGACTGTTTTCCGCAACCGGAAAACATTTTTAAGGCCTTTGAACTTTCTCCCTTTGAAGAAACGAGAGTGGTCATCATAGGGCAAGATCCATACCACGGATTTGGGCAGGCGCATGGGTTATGTTTTTCGGTACAGCCGGGAACAAAGATTCCGCCTTCTCTGGTAAACATCTTCAGGGAATTACAGGAAGATCTTGGGAAACCGGTGCCCCCGCATGGAAACCTGGAACATTGGGCACGACAGGGAGTTCTCATGTTGAATGCGACCTTAACCGTGAGAAAAGGAGAGGCGGGTTCGCATAAAGGAAAAGGCTGGGAGAAATTTACTGATGCCGTGATCCAAACGCTTTCTGAAGAAAGGGAAGATCTTGTTTTTCTATTGTGGGGCGGTCCTGCCCAGAAGAAAGGTCGAAAAATAGATGATTCAAAGCATCTTATTTTGAAGACCGGTCATCCTTCACCTTTGGCCGCTAACCGGGGCTATTGGTTTGGAAACAGGCATTTTAGTAAGACCAATGAATTCCTGATCTCTAAAGACGAGGAGCCGATTAAATGGTAACTTAGAAGCGGTATCCCACATTAATGGCAGGCAGGATAACGATATCGGGGGAATCTTTGTGGAAGAGATTCCTGCCAAGCCCAAAGGAGACATCAAGTAAAAAACCCTGTCTTGCAACAAATTTTCCGCCAACTCCAAAGCCAAGGGCAAAATCTGTATAATCCAAATCCCTGTCTACGTTAGAGGTTTTTCCGGTTTCAGGATCGGTGACTTCAATAGATTTTTCATTGGTACCATCAGATACCATCCCGAAAGCCAGGGCATAGAACCCTGAAGCAGTCGCTTCATTATCAAAGAAATATTTGAATTTGGAAGTGAGGGAGAAGTCCTTCGCGTACACCTTGGAAAGGTCCACATCTTCGCCTTCATTCTTGTTGAACACTTTGGAGAAAAGTTGAAGTCCTAAGCTGGTATTGTTTTCCAGGACACGCTCATACCCAAGGTCAAGCGCGCCAAAGACCAGCACGTTAAGTACATTGAGGTTGAGTTCATTCTTTGCAATGTCCCGTTGATACAGCTCTTCTTCGGCCTGTTGTGCAAAAGATCTTGAGCATGTAATTAACAGAAGTAGGATAAGCGAAATTTTTTTCATGGTCCTGGTTTAAAGATTGGATAAAAAGAAGGAGTTGTCTTTAGTTGTAGAGATGAGCTCCAGCTCCTTTAGCTGTGCCTGGACCTTTTCAACTTCGGCAACCGAAAGTTGTTTTTGGCTCCAGGTTGTGATATCCAGCCATTGCTCAATATCTTCCTGCTTTTGGTCGTACTTATTGGCCAATGCAGTTTCCACTCCGGGGATCTGCTTGAATTTTTTAGTCACAAAATTGAGTGTCTTCAGCATACTGTAAATCGCCGCCGATTCTCTTTCCAGAAACTCCTTTCTCACGGCAATGACAAAGCAGGACCAGGGCGTAGGACAGTCGGCAATACGGCGGAAGATCCCTTTGTCGACCAAGGGTTTTGTGGTAAAATGTTCCCACATGAAGTAACCCGCCCGGCCTTCTTCTAAAGCAGCAATGGCACCATCAACATCTCCCACGACTTCAAATTCCAGGTTGCTTTGGATCCCAGCCCAGGTTTTTGGCATTTACATAAGCCATAAGGTGAGAACCCGATCCATAACGGCTTATCGCCACCTTTGCATTTTTAAGATCCTGGATATCCTGATAATTTGAACCCGCTGCAACATGAATTCCCCAAATAAGGGGAGAGGCGATATATTCCTGAACGATCTTTGCATCATTGCCATTGAGAATATCTTTGATGATACCTTCTGTAAGGATCACTGCAACGTCAACATCTTTATTCCTAAGGGCTTTGCACATTGCGCCGGTGCCATCGGGAAAATCTTTCCAGCTCACGTCCAGGCCATTCTTCTTAAAAGTGCCGTCTTCAATACACATATGCCAAGGCAGGTTGAAATGCTCGGGTACGCCTGCAACTTTTATGTTTTTCATGCGGAATGTTTCCTTTTTAAATAGTTATAGATCTCCTGTTGGGACCTGATCTTTTTCTCCCCGGGAGCACGCTTTACAAATTCATTCTTTTCTGAAGCATCCTGGACCCTTGCTTTTACATTGTCCTTAAGTTGGATGTCCAGGATATCCTTAAATTCTGCAGCGATGTCCTCATCGTAAACAGGTGCGATTACTTCTATTCTCCTGTCAAGGTTGCGAGTCATCCAATCGGCGCTGCCAAAGTAGACTTCCTGTTCCCCGGCATTTTCAAAGAGGTAGATCCTGCCGTGCTCCAGGAAACGATCTACAATACTGGTCATATAGATATTTTCGCTCATGCCTTTGATGCCGGGGACGAGGCAGGTGAAACCTCTCACCAGCAGCCTTACCGGTACACCGGCATTGCTGGCTTTGTAGAGAAGCTCAATGATCTCCCGGTCCTCCAGGCTGTTCATTTTAGCGGTGATAGCGGCTTTTTTTCCCAGCTGCGCATTTTCAATCTCCCTGTTGATCATATCTGTAAAGATCTTGCGGGTCGAAAAAGGGGAAATTAAAAGATGTTTTCCCCGTGGAATGATCAATTCACCTTCCAATACAAGAAAGATCCTGGAAAGTTCTGTGGTGAGTTTTTCGTGAGCGGTAAATAAGGCGTGGTCGCAATAAATTGCTGCAGTTTTGCTGTTGAAGTTGCCCGTGCCAATATAGGCGTAGTTCTTAAGGTTACCCTCTTCCTCGCGCGAGACCAGCAGGATCTTCGAATGCACTTTAATACGCGGGTAACTATAGATCACCTTTGCGCCTTCCTCTTCAAATTTACGGCCCCAGTCAATATTGTTCTTTTCATCAAACCTGGCTTTGGCTTCGATGAAAACCGTCACTTTTTTACCATTTTTAAGTGCCCGGAGCAGGGCAGAGGTAATCACCGATTCGTCGGCTATCCTGTAGATCGAAATTTTTATCTCCTTTACCTGTTCATCTTTGGCTGCCTGTTCCAAAAACCGTTCAACATAATCAAAAGACATATAGGGAAAATGCAGGGACTGGTCTTTTTCTGAAATTGCCTCGAAGTAATTTTCAGCTTTTTCAAGCACCCTATGCTTAATGGGCTCAAGGGGTTTATAGTGAAGATCGGGATTATTTGTAGGGTCCGGAAAAGAGAAAAAATCACTGAAATTGTGGTATTTTCCTCCGGGCATCATATCGATCTTTCCCAAGCCCCAGCGTCTTGCGAAGGATCTTTTGGTCTCCCGCAGGCATTTCGGAGTCATAAAGCAGGCGTGTGGGTTGGCCATCTGTCCTTTGCTTCAGCGAGTCATAGATCTTTTCGGCCAGGATGCCATCAACTTCATCATCAATGTAAAGTTCTGCATCCCGTGACATTTTGATCTCATAGATCCCTTCAACGTCATGCTCCGGAAAAATTTTCGGAATTTCAGCTTTTATAAGATCATCCAAAAATGAGATTTTTTGTCCCCCTTCTTCCGAAGAAAAAGGAATGAACCGGCCACATTCTTCCACCGGAACATTGACAATTCCAAAATTGTCCTCATTTCTGAAGGTGACCATAAGATAAAGCAAATTGTTCTCCAGGAAAAGATCATCACCGTCTTCATACTTTACCACCACGGGCTTTACGCAGTGGGAGATCTTGTGCACATATTTTTTGGCGAATTTCTCCTGTTCTGCATTGAACTGCTCCCGGTGAATAAGAAAAATCCCTTTTTTCTCAAGTTCGGGCAGGATTTCGTTTTGGTAAACTTCACCAAATTTGTCCTGTTGTTTTTTCACCTCCAGCAGGATCTCTTTAACTGTTTTACTGGGTTTGAGGGCCAGTTTTTTCCTGATGCTCTTCTTTACTCTTTTGATTTGCCGCAGTTGAGAAACGCGCACCTGGAAATACTCGTCCAGATTCATAGAGAAAATGGCGAGGAATTTTAAGCGCTCGTATAGCGGGGTGTTTGGATCTTGTGCTTCCTGAAGTACTCTTTCGTTAAAACTTAACCAATTTAAATCGCGGTGCCTTAGTTGTATTTCTTCAGGCTTCAACATACATATATGGGACTTTACCCAAAAATACGAATCTGCCGCACTTCGGGATTAAATATTGTGTTAAATGACCTACGCCCGGGCCAGCCTTTCGAGGGCAAATATTATAAGGTTTTCTACTGTTTGTCCCCCGTCTTTAGAGAACTCTTCGGCAGGCCGGTTAGCTACAATCGCGTTAAGGGAAACGGCGCGGTGACCAAGCATCTTAGACATTCCATAGATGGCCGAAGTCTCCATTTCGAGGTTTGTGATCTTTACTCCTTTAAATTCAAAGGCTTCCAGTTTTTCCCTGAAATTTTCATCTTTCAGAGGCAATCTTAGGACCCTGCCTTGTGGCGCATAAAAACCAATATTTGAACCGGTAAATCCATCAACAGTCTCGGGGCCTTCAAATATCTTTGCCAGGTCCTCATCACAGGCTACCGCGTAGGGTTTGCTTTTCTTAGGACTTAGCTGCAGCTGTTCATCAAGGGCTTCATTGAAATCCTGAAGTTGCACGGCTTCACTCTGGTAAAAATGCAGCAAAGCATCAAAACCCACGGCTCTTTTGCTCACCACAAAAGAATCTACCGGAATTTCCATTTGAATGGATCCTGAAGTTCCTATTCTAATGATGTCCAGTTGTTTAAGGTTCTCTTTGATCTGTCTGCTTTCGAAGTCAATATTTGCCAGGGCGTCCAGCTCGTTCATGACAATATCAATATTGTCTGTGCCAATTCCGGTTGAGAGAACGCTAATTCTTTTACCCTTATAGGTTCCCGTTTGAGTGTGGAATTCCCTTTTTTGGACCACACATTCAATATTGTCAAAATGTTTAGTGATTTTTTGTACCCGATCCGGGTCGCCAACTACGATTACTGTGTCGGCCAATTGTTCAGGACGCAGGTTCAGGTGATAGATGCTGCCGTCCTTGTTCAGAATAAATTCTGAAGCTGCAAGATTATTCATGTTAGAGTTTTAGTAGGTCATGACTTTCAGGTTCGTAAAGGAAATCGTATTTCCTGGCGCCCCCGTAGAATTCGTCATCTTTTAATTTTTGATAATAGTTTTTGGTGCCGGCAATCGCTTTTTCACCGTCTTCATTCAGGGTGATCCCGTTATCGTCGTTTTGCGTGAAGAAAATAGAAAGTTTTTCGAGAACTCTTTGCATCTGGACATCAACATAGCCGTAATAGCCCTGATATTTAAGGGCGTAACCCAGCAGGTGATGCCTGTTCTTGATCTCATGTTCGTTGATAAGCTTCAGCACATTGACTTCAAGAGTATTTAGCCCCGTATTGGCATTAGGAAAACGCTCTATGTGAGCCCTTATGCTGCTTGCGAGGTACTCGAAATTAGTGGTCCTTTTTATTTCTGAAGTTAGTCTTTTATGGTTGCGGGCGCAGTAGAGCTCCCAGATCAATTGGGCGGTAGCCACATCGTCCTCTGTTAGAGCAATACGATGTTCATGATGCTGCTGAAGATGCTTTTTTGAAAGTTCTGAAAGAGGTTCCATTTCTTTTTCCCCTTTCAGTTTGCGGCTGCAAACCAGGGATAGCGGATCTGTTTTCTTGTTTTGAAGTAAAAAACTGATCAGGGCCAGCATGTTCATGTGAGAAAAGAGGTCAAACTCAAACCAAAGCACCACCTCATTGTAGTTGTTGATGGAAGCCAGCCGCTCGAGTTCTTTTACAAACTTGTCTGTGTATTCTTTTTTTGTGATCCCGTAGCTTTTTTTGAGGAAAGTTTTGCGCAGGTCAAGAAATTCCTTTTCCCCAACTTCCATGGCAGTAGGTCCCTCGCATAACATTTCGCGCCAGACCACAAGGTCTCCGCCAAGGCCGAGCTCCTCTACTTTTTCTGCCAGGTCATCACCGTTGCAGATATGCAAAAACTTCTTTTCCTCCATAAATGTTGATTTAGCCGCCTATGCGTTTGACTTTATAACCTTTTTTTTGAAGGTGAGCCATTACTTTATCACGAACGTCTCCTTGTATGATTATTTCCCCGTCTTTTACCGAGCCGCCCACACCACATTTCTTTTTCAGCTCTTTGCCAAGTGACTGCAGGTCTTCATCTGGTCCAATAAAGCCTTTAACCACAGTTACAGTTTTTCCTGCCCTGCCTTTTGAGCTGTAATGGGCCTCCAGCTGCTGCTCAGAAGGGTTTAGCCTTTCTTGCTGCTCTTCATCCTGCCCGGGATCAAAATCGTCATTAGTGGAAAAAACAAATCCGCCCAGATCTTCCAGTCCCAGTTTTTTCTTGGCCATTATTTACTTTTTGAGTCCTATTTCCATAAGCCGCTGGTTGAGGAATTCTCCTGCGGTAATATCCGGATAAGCTTTAGGGTGGTCTTTATCAATACATTCTTCAAGACAGTTAAGTGGCATTTCACTGCGGGGGTGCATAAAGAAAGGAATGGAGTAGCGGGGATTTCCCCATTCTTCCCTTGGCGGGTTTACTACCCTGTGAATGGTTGATCTTAATTTGTTATTCGTGTGTCTTTCGAGCATATCACCTACATTGATCACCAGTTCATCTTCCTGCGGAATGGCATCTATCCATTCACCGTCTTTTCTCAACACCTGCAGGCCTCCGGTTGATGCACCCATCAACAAGGTAATGAGATTGATATCTCCATGGGCCCCGGCGCGAACTGCACCTTTAGGCTCTTCGGTAATAGGAGGGTAGTGAATAGGACGCAGGATACTGTTCCCGTTGCTCGCCCAGTGATCAAAATAATGTTCATCAAGACCTATATAAAGTGCAAGGGCCCGTAATACATAAATTCCCGTTTTTTCAAGCATCCTGTAGGCTTCCATCCCGGTGTGGTTGAAATCCTGCAGCTCCTCTACCTGTACATTTTTAGGATATTCTTCGGTTAGATTAGCATCTGCTGAAGGTTCCTGTCCAAAATGCCAGAATTCCTTGAGGTCTCCTTCTTTTTTGCCTTTTGCATGCTCTTTTCCAAAGGAAATATATCCACGCTGCCCTGCAAGGCCTTCAATTTCATATTTCTTTTTTGTCTCCAAGGGGAGGGCAAAAAAGTTTTTTACTTCTTTATATAGTTCTTCAACCAGTTCGTCGCTTAAAAAATGGTGTTTTAAAGCCACAAAACCTATTTCTTCATAGGCCTTTCCAATCTCGTCTACAAACTTCTGTTTTCTTTGAGGATCATCTGAAAGGAAGTCGGCAAGGTCAACACTGGGAATGTTATTCATTTCCATAAGGTTCTTTTATTAGTACCTAACAAAGTTAAATAAATTCCCATGAGATAGAAGTGGTTTATACAATTCTTAATAAACAGGAATCCATTTTTGACTACATTTGAGTGCATAATTCATCAAAAATGGCTACAGAAACACCTATGATACATCCTGAACTCGACTTCAAGAAAGGACATTTTTCAAAAGAAAAGATGCAGCAACTGTACTTCGAAATGTTGAAGCCCAGGCTCATTGAAGAAAAGATGCTGGTTTTGCTGCGGCAGGGAAAAATATCAAAGTGGTTCAGCGGAATTGGCCAGGAAGCCATTGCGGTAGGAGTAACCCTGGCACTGGAGGAAGACGAATATGTGCTGCCAATGCACCGCAATCTGGGAGTATTCACCTCCCGAAAAATTCCGTTGCACAGGCTCTTTAGTCAATGGCAGGGAAAAGCTTCGGGCTTTACCAAAGGCCGTGACCGTAGTTTCCACTTTGGCACACAGGAGTTCAAAATCATAGGCATGATCTCACATCTTGGGCCGCAGTTAGGTGTTGCCGATGGGATCGCGCTGGCGCATAAGCTTCAAAAAGAGCAAAAGATCACTGCTGTATTTACGGGAGAGGGTGGTACCAGTGAAGGAGATTTTCACGAAGCCATGAATATTGCCTCAGTTTGGGATTTGCCGGTGCTGTTTTGCATTGAAAACAATGGCTACGGCCTTTCCACGCCTACGGTGGAGCAATACCGCTGCGAAAAGCTCGCACATCGTGCAAAAGGCTACGGAATGGAAGCTCATATCATAGATGGAAACAACATTCTTGAGGTGCATCAAAAAGTAAGTGAACTGGCAGAGAGCATGAGGGAAGATCCGCGGCCGGTTTTTGTGGAGTTCGAAACCTTCAGAATGCGCGGCCATGAAGAAGCCAGTGGTACAAAATATGTGCCCCAGGAGTTGATGCAGCATTGGGCAGCAAAAGATCCTGTTGAGAATTACAGGCAGTTCCTTTTTTCCGAAGGTATCTTAACCGAAGAACTTGATGAACGGTTCCGTGAAGAAATTAAGGCAGAAATTGATGAAGATTTAAAGAAAGCCAACGCCGAACCGGCAATGGAATTTGATAAAACCAAAGAATTAAATGACCTTTTTGAATCCTTTGAATATGAGCACTTTGAGTCTGAGGAAGAATCTAAAGAACTACGTTTTATAGATGCGATTTCTGAAGGTTTGCGTCAGTCAATGCAGCGGCATGAAAACCTCATCCTCATGGGTCAGGACATTGCCGAATACGGAGGTGTTTTCAAGATAACAGAAGGTTTTGTCGAAGAATTTGGCCGCGACCGCGTAAGAAATACCCCAATTTGTGAATCGGGGATCGTCGAGACAGCCATGGGACTTTCCATTAAAGGAATGAAGGCCATGGTGGAACTGCAGTTTGCCGATTTTGTGAGCTCGGGCTTTAATCCCGTGGTGAATTACCTGGCGAAAGTCCACTATCGCTGGAACCAAAATGCCGATGTTGTTTTGCGAATGCCGTGTGGAGCAGGAGTGGGCGCCGGTCCCTTTCACAGTCAAACGAATGAGGCCTGGTTCACTAAAACTCCGGGCTTAAAAGTGGTTTATCCCGCTTTTCCTGTTGACGCAAAAGGGCTTTTGAACACTGCCTTCAATGATCCAAATCCTGTGCTTTTCTTTGAACACAAGGCCTTGTACAGGAGTATAAGGCAGGAAGTGCCAGAGAATTATTACACCATTCCCTTCGGAAAAGCCGCCAGGTTAAAAGAAGGAGACGATATATCGATCATAAGTTTTGGCGCGGCAGTGCATTGGGCTCTTGAGGTGCTGGAAAAACATCCTGAGATCAACGCCGATCTTCTGGACTTGCGCAGCCTGCAACCTTTGGACACCGAAGCCATCTTTGCATCGGTGCGAAAAACAGGAAAAGCCATCATTCTTCAGGAAGATTCTCTCTTTGGCGGAATAGCTTCAGATATTGCTGCGATGATCTCCGAAGAATGCTTCGAATCCCTGGATGCTCCCGTTAAACGGGTAGGCAGCCTTGACACTCCTGTTCCTTTTGCAAAAGCCCTGGAAGAAGGATATCTTTCAAAGAGCCGTTTTGAGGAAGAATTACTTAACTTATTGCATTATTAAGAAAGAATTAGGATCATCTAAGACTTGTTAGTATTTCTTTACAAAAAAATTGTTAAATAAGTAATAATCTTTTGTTTGGCGGAAGGTCGAAACGTAATTTAGAGTAACTAACACTAAAACCCTAATTATGATACGTTTGATCGTAATCTTTTTAATCATTGCAATTATTGCTGCTATCTTTGGATTTGGCGGGATTGCAGAAGGAGCTGCCGATATCGCGCAGATCATTTTCTACATTTTCCTCGTACTTCTAGTGATAGCGCTGATAAGCCGACTTTTCAGAAGATAATTGAGAACCTTTCAATCCGGTGACGGTGCCACAGTTGTATCTTCACCGGATTTTTTCAGGAAAAAAATCAGAAAAAATGAAGAAAACAGCATTGATCCTTTTCTGCCTTGCCACCCTCGTTTCATGTGGGTCCAGCCAGGTGGTGCGGGAAGCGGGAAAAACCATGAAGGGCGACTGGCGCTTGACCAGCATTAGCTATCCCGGAAATGAAGAAGCCCTGCAGGTAACGGTCTTTAATGACGTTCCTGCCGAATGTCTTGAGAACTCAACCTGGAATTTTATTTCCAGCAATAATACAGGTTCCTACAATCCCGTAGGCGCCGGCTGTGACCCGGGACCAAACTTTTTTATCTGGTCTGTCGATGAAGTAGACGCAGCAGCAGGTAATTATGACCTTATGTTCAAACCTACAGATGCAGATTACAAGTCGACCATGAATAACCGCGGGTACAGGATCAATCTCACAAATCTTAGCGCAGATCAAATGGTTTGGGAACAAACCATCACCTTTGAAGGAAGACCCTTTACAATTAGAATGAACTTTAATAAAAATTGAAAACTATGAAGACTACAATAAACAGAATGTTTGCCATTTTATTTGCTTCAACACTCCTTTTTGGGTGTGACACAGTAAAAAATGCCAGTAACCAGGACAAAGGAGCCGTCATTGGAGCGACCGGTGGAGCCGTTGTTGGTGGAGTGGTAGGCAACAATGTTGGAAAAGGTAACACTGCCCTTGGCGCCATTATTGGCGGTGTGGTAGGTGGTGCCGCAGGAGCTTATATTGGAAACAAAATGGATAAACAGGCTCAAAGAATTGAGGAAGAGATTCCAGGTGCCGAAGTAGAACGCGTGGGTGAAGGTATCAACGTGACCTTTGATGAACAAAGTGGCGTTTATTTCGATACAGATAAATACGCGATCGAAGGACAATCCCGGGAAGCACTGCAATCTCTGGCAGATATCTTTAAGGAATACCCACAGACCAACATTTTGGTTGAGGGTCATACAGATAATACCGGTAGTGACGCTTACAACCTAACCCTTTCTAAAAACAGGGCACAGGCAGTAACCAACTTCCTTACCATGCAGGGAATCGATTCTCAAAGAATTGAAACCAAATGGTATGGTGAAAGTCAGCCAAAGTATGATAACTCAACTGTAGAAGGACGTTCCAAGAATAGAAGAGTTGAGCTTGCCATTGTAGCAAACGAAGAGTTGAAACAGGAAGCTCAAAGAGAAGCTGAAAAATAGAAGATAAGTTTTAATACTTGAGAAGCCCGGCGTGCCGGGCTTTTTTATACCCAAAGATAAAATTTGAAGCAATTGGAGGTGGTAATTATTGGTGGAGGGCTTGCAGGTTTGACTGCAGCCATACATCTGGCTCAAAAAGGGCAAAAAATCACCCTTTTTGAAAAGGAAGCTTTTCCGCACCACAAGGTTTGTGGGGAGTATCTGTCGCGCGAGGTGCTGCCGTATTTCTCTCAACTGCAAATTCCTATTGAAGCTCTTAATCCCAAAGAGATCTCCAGGCTTCAGTTTAGCACTGTTAACGGCAAGGTTTTGGAAGTGGAGTTGCCACAGGGCGGTCTGGGTGTAAGCCGGTTTGCACTTGACAATCTGCTATACCGCGAGGCTGTAAAACAGGGCGTAGAAGTGAGGCAGGAGAAGGTGAATGAGGTGATTTTTTCTGAAAATGCTTTCAGGATCATTACTTCAGAAGAGGAATATTCGGCGGCTGTTGTGCTTGCTGCCTACGGAAAAAGGGCAAATCTCGACCGGAGTCTGGAGCGGGATTTTTTTCAAAAACCGGCACCATGGATGGCTGCAAAATGGCATTTTTCAGCCGAAGATTTTCCCGATGATCTCGTCGCCCTGCATAATTTCCCCGGCGGCTATTGCGGACTTTCCAGGACTGAGACCGGCGCAGTCAATCTCTGCTATCTGGCAACTTATGGAAGTTTTAAACAACATAAAGATCCTGAAGTATTTCAGGAAAAAGTGCTTCGGAAAAACCCATTTTTGAATGATTTCCTGAAGCAAGGAAAGCCGCTGTTTGACCGGCCGCTGGCAATCGCGCAGGTTTCCTTCAGTAAAAAGGATGCGGTACATGAACACATGCTGATGTTGGGCGATGCGGCGGGTTTGATACATCCGCTCTGCGGCAACGGCATGGCAATGGCTATCCACAGCGGGAAAATCGCTTCAGAAGTACTGCTGAAGCACCTCAATAGCAAAAAAGGACTTAACCGGAATTCACTCGAACAGGAGTACAGCCGTAAATGGCAGCAGGAATTCCACAAAAGACTCACCGCGGGAAAATGGCTCCAAAAGTTGTTGTTGAACGATTCTTTAGCCGAAGTTTCCCAGGCAGTTTTAGCTAAATTTCCGTTTTTACTGCCAAAGATCATTAGGACCACACATGGCAACCCTATCGTATGAAGTGGAAAAATATGAAAGAACGCAGCAAGGAAGAAGAGATCATGGACGATTTTCGTCTTCAGGGGCCCGAGCTCGAGGAAACACTTCAGGATCTTGATAAGGTAAACAAGTGGTTGGGCGGAAATAAAATTACCCTTGAGGGTGTCGAAAAAGTAATAAATTCAGCCTGTTTTCGGCCACCTTTGCGTATCCTCGATGTGGGCTGCGGCAACGGCAGTGTTTTGAAAGAAGTGGCACAGCTGGGACGTAAAAGAGGTATAAAAATGCAGCTGAAAGGGATTGATGCCAATGAACACGCCATTGAAATTGCCAGAAGAAATTGTAAGGACTACCCTGAAATTTCCTTTGAGGCACAGGATGTATTTTCCGAAGAATTTGTGCAGGAAAGCACAGATGTGCTCCTGTGTACGCTAACGCTGCACCATTTTAAAGATGAGGAGATCCGGCGACTGCTGCAGGTTTTTGTGCAAAAAAGCAGCATGGGCATCGTGATCAATGATCTCAAAAGAAGCAAATTGGCATACCGGCTATTTCAGCTGTTTTGCGCTGCTTTTATCCACAATGATATTGCCAGGGAAGACGGGCTGGTATCAATAAAAAGAAGTTTCAGAAAAAAGGACCTGCTTAGTTATGGGAAAGGCCTCGATGTTAGAAAACAGGAGATCCATGAAAAATGGGCTTTTCGTTATCAATGGATCCTGTTAAAATAAGATTCTATGAGTGTAAAGATCAATACGGTTGCTAAACAATTACCGCCTTATTCAAAAGAGACAAAAGAGATCATTCCCTTTGTGGAAACATGGCTCGACGGGCAGGAGGAGCGGTTCCGAAGAAAAGTGATCAAGATCTTTGAAGGCGCCGCGGTTGATAAACGCTATTCCATAATGTCTCCCGAAGATGTATTTACAGCCACTTCTTTTGAAGACAAGAACAGGATATACCAGCGCGAAGCTAAAAAGATGGGGAAACAGGTGCTTGAAAAAGCTCTCGCAAAAGCAGGCTGGAAAGCAAAGTCACTGGATTACATCATTACCGTGAGCTGTACCGGCATCATGATTCCCTCGCTGGACGCTTATTTGATCAATGCTTTAGACTTACGGCAGGATGTGGTGCGGCTTCCCGGTAACCGAAATGGGCTGTGCTGCCGGAATTTCCGGGATCATTTATGCAGACAATTTTCTCAAGGCCAATCCGGGAAAGAGAGCTGCCGTTATAGCGGTAGAAAGTCCCACGGCCACTTTGCAGCTCAACGATTTCTCCATGGCAAATATGGTGAGTGCGGCAATCTTTGGAGATGGTGCTGCTTGTGCCTTGCTTTCTTCGGAAGAAGAAGCAACAGGCCCCGAAATAATTGGGCAGGAGATGTATCATTTTTTTGATGCCACCGGCCTCATGGGGTTTGACCTCACCAATCACGGACTCAAAATGGTACTGGATCCCGCGGTGCCCGAAACCATTGCAGAACACTTTCCGCAGCTCATTCACCCTTTCCTTGAAAAGTACGGCAGCAGCATAGAAGAGGTGCAGCATCTCATTTTTCACCCCGGCGGAAAAAAAATTGTGCAGACGGTTGAAGATCTTTTTGGTAAATTAGGGAAGAATATAGACGATACCAAAGCCGTTTTGCGGCTTTACGGCAACATGAGCAGCGCAACGGTGCTTTATGTACTGGAGCGGTTTATGGATAAACCGATAGAAAGGGGAGAGCAGGGCATTATGCTGAGCTTTGGCCCCGGATTTTCTGCACAAAAAATACTCTTGCAATGGTAAAAGAATTTGAGAATTCGAATTACTGGGGGCTCATCCTTGGGGGCAGCAGCGGCCTGGGTTTCGCCTCGGCTAAAAAACTGGCTGCCCACGGCATGAACATCATCGTGGTGCATCGCGATCGCAAAGATGACCTGCCCGAGATCAAAAGCGCTTTTCAGGAAATAAGGGAACTTGGCGTACAGGTGCATACCTTTAATGTTGATGCTACCCGAAAGGAAAAAAGGGAAGAACTGGCGGGGGAGATCAAAGATATTCTGGGTGAAAAAGGGAAGATCAGGACTTTGTTGCACAGTATTTCTAAAGGAAACCTGAAGTCTATGCTGGGACCCGAGCCAACACTTAAAAATGACGATTTTCAGCAAACCATAGATGCAATGGCTATAAGTCTCTATGACTGGACGAAACTCATTTTCAATGCCGGCCTTTTTGCAAAAGACGCGCGCATTCTTTCGTTTACCAGTGAAGGGAACATCAAGGCCTGGAAAGATTATGCGGCAGTTTCTGCAGCCAAAGTGGCCTTAGAGGCTATTACCCGCAGCATAGCCCTTGAATTTGCGCCCAAAGGGGTGCGGGCCAATTGCATTCAGGCAGGAGTCACCGTCACCCGTTCTTTCCAGATGATCCCGGGCTATGAGACCTTGCATGAACATGCCTTGAGACGTAATCCATTTAAAAGACTTACTACACCGGCCGATGTTGGTAACGCGGTATATCTGCTAAGTAAAGACGAAGCGAGCTGGATCACGGGAACCATCATTCCGGTTAACGGGGGCGAACATTTGAAGTAATTATATGAGCAGTAGTTCCAGGGTTGAAACCAGCTTTATTCTGAAGAATTTGCCGTACGACAAACCTTTTTTGTTTGTTGATACCCTTGAAAAAATAACCGAAGAAAGCGTTACCGGCACCTATACCTTTCCCGCCGATTCCTTCTTTTATAAGGGTCATTTTGTGGAGAACCCTGTGACGCCGGGAGTTATCCTCACCGAATGTATGGCACAAATTGGCGTGGTTTGCCTGGGAATATACCTGCTCAAAAATGACACTTTTGAAGAGCTTCAAATTGCCCTGACAAAGACCGATATTGATTTCTATCTTCCGGTTTTTCCCGGGGAAAAGGTAGAAGTGAATTCTAAAAAGGTTTATTTCAGGTTTGGCAAGTTAAAATGCAAGGTAAAAATGATAAATTCTGAAGGAAAATTGATCTGCAGAGGAGAGATCTCAGGAATGATGAAAGCGCATGAGTAGGAGAGTAGTCATAACCGGAATGGGAGTTGCCGCACCTAATGGAGTGGGATTAAAAGCCTTCGAAGAAGCGCTTCGGAAAGGGGAAAGCGGGATAAGATTTCAGCCGGAACTTGAAAAACTGAAATTTGGCTGCCAGATTGCCGGAAAACCTCAAATTCCTGAAGAAATGCTCCAGGATTATTTCACTCCGCTTGAGCTTAGAAGCCTCAACAGCAGTGGCATCATCTATGGAGTGATCTCAGGAATGGATGCCTGGAATGATGCCGGTTTGCAAATAGATCCCGAAGCGCCCGGATTTTGACAGCGGGATCATTTTTGGCACCGGGATACTGGGAGTTGACAAATTCAGGGAGGCTATTCATTTGATCGATGAAGGCAAAACCCGCAGATTAGGAAGCACCAGTGTCCTGCAAACCATGGCCAGCGGTATAAGTGCCTACCTGAATTCAAAACTGGGTTGCGGGAATCAGGTAACGACAAATTCCTCGGCTTGCAGTACAGGAACCGAGGCCATTTTAATGGCATATGACCGAATAAGATCCGGGAAGGCCGAAAGGATGCTGGCCGGGAGCTGCGGCGACAGCGGCCCCTATATTTGGGGTGGTTTTGATGCAATGCGCATCCTGCCTCACAAGTATAACGATGATCCCGAAATGGCATCGCGACCTATGAGCGCTTCGGCTGCCGGATTTGTTCCGGGGAGCGGGGCGGGGGCTTTTGTGCTGGAGGAGCTGGAAAGCGCAAAAAAACGAGGTGCTAAAATTTATGCTGAAGTGCTTGGCGGCCACATCAACAGCGGCGGGCAAAGACAGGGCGGCAGTATGACGGCTCCAAATTCGGCTGCGGTTCAAAGCTGCATCAAAAATGCCCTTTTTGAGGCCTCAGTAAAACCTGAAGAAATTGACGTGATCAATGGGCACCTTACCGCAACTTCTATGGATGCCACAGAAGTTAGGAACTGGAGTGAAGCTCTGAATTTAGAAGGAGAGAATTTCCCGGTGATCAACAGCCTCAAGGGCATGACGGGGCACTGCCTTAGCGCGGCAGGAAGTGTGGAAAGCGTGGCAGCAGTGCTGCAGATCTATAAAAACTTTATCTTTAAAAATGTCAATGTTGAAGATCTTCATCCCGAAATAGAAAAATTGATAGGCAGGGAAAACGTGCCCGTTGAAACTTTGGAAAAGAGGGTGAACACTGTAGTAAAAGCCAGCTTTGGGTTTGGTGATGTCAACGCCGTTGTGGTTTTTAGGAGACATGAGATGTGAGACTTGAGATTTTAGATATTAGATTTTAGACATGAGACGTGAGACATGAGACGTGAGACTTTGAACTTTAAACCTTGAACAGTTATAGAATGGAAACAAAAGAAATTATGTACTGCCTCAAAAAGATTGTAAAGCCTTATGTACAGAATGATCTGGCTTTTCAGGATTTTGGAAAACACACCGATTTTATAAAGGATCTCGAGATCAATTCTGCTAACCTGGTAGATATTGTGCTCGATGTAGAAGACGAATTTAACATCGCTATCGACAATGATTCCATGGACAACATGCTCACGGTGCAGGATGCGGTACGCATTATCAAAACTAAACAGCAGGAGGAATGATAGGCAACGACGTTGTTGATCTACAGCTGGCTGCTGTTCAAAGCAACTGGCGCCGAAAAGGCTTTTTAGAAAAGGCTTTTTCTGCGGAAGAGCAACAACATATTTTGTGCTCCAAAGAACCTTCCCGGCTGGTCTGGCTTTTCTGGAGCATGAAAGAAGCCGCATACAAGGCACATCAACGAAGGTTCGATCTTCCCCGTCGCCTAAATTGGCAGGAGTTGAATTGTTCCCTCACTTCAGATCATGGTTCCTCTGCTTCAGGGGTGGTGCGAATCCAAAATTCAGAATATCTTACGATTTCAAAGACTTCGGAAGATTACGTCTTCACTTCGGCGAAAACTTCAGAAAATATAAGGTTGAAAAAAGGCATTTTTGAGAAGTCTTCCGCAGAGATGAAACAGTTGTTTTTGCAGCAGCTTTCCGAAGCATATAAGATGCAGGCACAACAACTTCAACTGCACAAAAATCTACAGGGAATTCCGGTAGTGAATTTTCAAAACCAAACTTTTTTCAGCAGCTTCTCCTTTAGCAGTCACGGCCGCTACAGCGCGTTTTCAATGGCCGTTAACGATCTGTGAAAGCGCAGTTAAACACTCCTAAAAACTTTGGCGGGATTTGGGTGCGGTCGTATATTTAATTGAACCCAAAAATTAGATTAAATGAAGTCCGTAGATAAGAAAGAAGTAATAAGCAGCCAGTCGGCTGAATTTATCCAGCAAGTTGAAGAGGGAGTACATGCCAAAATGATCCCGGACACGTTTATCATCAAGATGGAAGACGGAACCCAGGGCTATGCGATTCGACATCTTAACAGGCAGGACCTGCTGCTCATCGATACCACGAAAAAAGGAGCCGATAAGGCCATAAAACATCTTGTGGAGGAGGGCTACCATATCAAAGGGATCCTGGTGACCCACAAGGAGGCGCTCCAAAAAACCTATGCTCCTTTAAAGACCATTTCTGAAGATGCCGGCGGGGCAAAAATTTACAGTCACCCGGTCAACAATGTAGATTCTTCTTTTGATGTGAAGAATATCACCGGCAAAAATGATCTTTACGAGCATTTTTCTATTGAAGTTTCAGATTTTCCTGCGGCTTCGGGAGAAACAGCGGTGATCTACTCCGGAATCAACGGCGGAATGATCTTCGCGGGTAATAGTGTTGTTGCGACACCTTATGACCAGGAAGGAGATGAACTGAAAAGGCCAAACACCGGCAGCGAAAACAAAGACCTGGCGCTTGCCGAAAGCTGGAGAACCTATATAAGGGAGTTTCAGTATCTGTTTCCTTACAGGGGAAAACCAAAATTCAACCTTTCTGACGGACAACAAAAAGATATCATTAGCCAACTGGGGAATAAAGATTACCCCGGGGGAGGAAATCCCAATTTGTAGTTTTTAATGAGATCTTGAGGAACAAAACAAGCCGGATTTTGTAAACCATTTCCGGCTTTTTCTAATTCCTATCATAAAGACTATCCCTGAAATGACTTCACGTCATGTTCGATTTTTGAATTTCTTCGGAAGTGTTTGAGAAAATCCTGCCTGCCGATTAGAGGTTATTTTTCGGATGGTCTTTTTTTATCGTTTAATTCTTTCCTCAGTTTTCTTTTTTTGATACAATATCTGCTTCTATTTCTTCCTCTTCTTCTGCATGATCAATGAGAGGATGATCTTTAACCTGTAAGCCAACAATTTCAATAACATTTGTAATGGTCCCGTAGAGCATGGTCACAACAGCTATAAAAATTCCTCCTATAAGAGCTGCCATTGCAAGGCTAATGTAATAGATCATAGAAAACCAGGAAGCCGGGAGTTCTTTTGATTCTGTAATGGGCAGGTTCAAAAGTAAAAAAGTTATGACTGTGACTATTATAAGAATCGTGTCGGTTCGGGCGACCATGAGAACATGCCGGTAATATGCATTGGAGAGCTTTGATTCTGAAGCCTTGCTGATGCTAAGCAGTGTTAGCATCAAAGCCAGAATCGTTGAAGCTCCCAGAATGATGGTGTTGCACAACATATTAATTCCTGCCAGGGAAGAAGAAAGTAGCGCCCGGGCTTCATAACCTGAAACTTCACCCAGAACAAAAGTACCTGCCCCCATTACCACGGCAGAGACTGCACCACCAACAAAGGCTCTTTTTACGATTAGGCTCATAATAAATTGTTGAACCGGGAAATTAAATATTTTGGCTCCAACTTCCGCTAAGACTTTGTTAAACAGCTCCTTGCTCTCTTCTAATTTTGATAAATTAAAAGGAATCAAAATATACAGAAATGTCAAAGCTCAACGTCACCCAAAAACTGATAAAAAGCCATCTTTTGAAGGGAGAAATGACTCCCGGAAAAGAAATAGGTATTAAGATAGATCAGGCTCTGCTGCAGGATGCCACGGGAACTCTCGTACAACTGGAATTGGAAGCAATGGGTCTGGACAGGGCAAAGACAGAAGTGGCCGTTCAATACGTCGACCATAACCTCTTGCAAACCGATTTTAAAAATGCCGATGATCACGCTTTTCTGCTTTCGGCGTCGCAAAAGTTTGGCATTTGGTACAGCCGCCCGGGAAATGGGGTAAGTCACCCTGTTCACATGGAGCGATTCGGGAAACCCGGAAAGACAATGGTTGGATCTGACAGCCATACCCCGGCGGCAGGTTCAATAGGAATGCTGGCCATTGGTACGGGAGGACTTGATGTGGCCGCGGCCATAGCAGGACAACCTTACTTCGTGAAAATGCCCCAGGTGATGGGCGTGAAGCTCACAGGAAATTTACCCGACTGGGTGAGCGCAAAGGATGTGATCCTTGAAATGTTGAGACGTTATGATGTGAAAGGCGGAGTTGGAAAGGTAATAGAATATTATGGGGAAGGATTAAAGAACCTGAGTGCCATGGACAGGCATGTCATTGCCAATATGGGAGCCGAACTGGGTGCGACCACCACAGTATTTCCCAGTGATGAAGAAACACGTCGGTTTCCTGAAAAGCCAGGGCAGGGAAGAAGACTGGACAGAATTACTGGCCGATGAAGGTTGTAGCTATGATCTCGAAGATGAAATTATTCTGGACGATCTTGTGCCGTTGATCGCATTGCCAACGAGTCCGGGAAATGTTGTGCCGGTAAGAGAGGTAGAAGGAAAGGAGATAGGGCAGGTGGTAATAGGTTCTTCGGCTAACCCGGGAATAAGAGACTTTTGGACGGCCGGGGCAATAGTAGCGGGAAAAGCTACCCGGCAAGAAGTTTCCTTTGATATTAATCCTACCTCCCGGCAAATGATACAAAACCTCATTGCCAACAAAGGCTTCGAAAATCTAATTGCAGCGGGAGCGCGTTTCCACCAGTCGGGTTGCATGGGTTGTATAGGAATGGGACAGGCACCGGCTTCAGACACTATTAGCCTGCGTACCATGCCCCGAAATTTCCCCAGCCGTTCGGGAACAGAGGATGACCAGGTACACCTGTGCAGTCCAGAGACAGCAGCGGCTTCGGCACTTACCGGTAAGATCACAGATCCGCGGGATCTTGAGAAACTTTTCGATATGAAATATCCGAAGTACGAATATCCCGAAAAAGAAATGATCAACACCATGATGCTGGTAAAACCTGCCGAAGACGGTTCTAAAGTAGAACTCAAAAAAGGACCGAACATTAAGTCTCTGCCTTACATTGAACCTTTGAAAGACGGGTATGAAGTGCCGGTATTGCTTAAAATGGAAGACAATATTTCAACAGATGAGATCCTTAGAGCCGGCGCAGAAGTGCTGCCCTTCCGCAGTAATTTGCCCGAGATAAGTAAATTCTCTTTTTCTGTAATAGATGATACTTTCCACGACAGGGCGCAACAGGCTAAAATAGATTATGGTGGCCATATTGTGGTTGCAAAAGATAATTATGCCCAGGGATCCAGTCGGGAGCATGCGGCCCTGGCACCAAAATACCTTGGACAGGTGGCGGTAATCGCAAACTCGTATGCCAGGATTGCGTGGCAGAATCTCGTCAACTTTGGTATCCTTCCTCTGGAATTCATCGACCTGGCAGATTATGACAAAATAGAGCAGGGGGATGTGGTATGTTTTGAAAACCTTAGGGAAGATGTAGCACAAAGAAAAAATATCAGGGTAATGGTAGAGAAGAAGGACCAGCCGGAAAAACCTTTAGAGTTTGAGGTGAAGCATTCAATGAGTGACAGGCAAATCCAGGTTCTTCTAAAAGGCGGAATTATTAATGAATTCAAAGAGCGCCTAAGAAATCAAGAGTTACACTCGGTGCGAAAAAATACTGTTTCAGATAATGAAAGACAGCAGATAAAATAAAAAGGTCGGCTATCAAAGGGAGCAAAAGAGGCATTTTTAATGCCTCTTTAGTTTTTTTGAGGTATGTTCCAGGTCCTGAGTTTGAATATACACCTGCGAGATCTTTGGCTGTTGGTCCTTTATCTGTTTTCGCAGACCGGCCATAGTTTCCTCGGCCTCGTCCAGTTCCAGCCCGTCTTCCAGGTCGAGTTCGATAACCAGAAGAATATTGTCCGGGCCAAAGTGCATGGTTTGAGGCACACACCATTCCTTCACTCTTTTGTTCTTTTTCAAGATCTCTTCTACTGCCGAAACAGTCTCCGGGGTGGCACTTTCACCAAGCAGCAGGTGCTTACTTTCCCGCGCGAGAAAAGTCGCAACTCCCAGGAGCAGCAGCCCAATGAGTACAGAGGCTCCACCGTCTATATAAGGATTTTCAAGAGTTTGGGAGAGATAAACCCCAAGCAAGGCAATAGACAATCCCGTCACTGCCGCAGTATCTTCAATGATGACCGCAAAGGTCGCCGCATCTTTACTTTTAATGATGTTGGTAATCAGGTTCCGGGAATTTTTCCGGGATTTGTTGAAGGTCTTCAGAGAAAGGAAAAGCGCGGTGCCTTCAAAGATAATTGCCGCAAAAAGAACGACATAGTTCCAGGTGGGATCTTCGAGCGGTTCGGGATCTGTGAGCGCATGAATACCTTCATAAATTGCAAATCCTCCACCAAGGGCGAAAATCAGCACGCTTACCACAAAACTCCAGAAATACACCTCTTTTCCGTAACCAAAAGGATGGAGCGCATCGGGTCTTTGTTTCGACCGCTTAATCCCAAGTAACAAGAGTAGACCATTCCCGGTATCGACGAGGGAGTGAATTCCTTCGGCAAGCATGGCCGAACTTCCTGTAAAGGATGCTGCCACAAATTTGCTTATCGCTATGAGAATGTTTGCGCCAATGGCGCTGTAGATTGCGATGTTTGAACCACCTGCTGCCATAAAGTTTTATTGGAAATTACAATTTTTTACAGGAATAGCAGAAGTAGGAGCAGGTTTTAGATATAATTTAATATTCAGTAAAAGAATTAAGAAAATCTTCGCAAAATACCCTTTTTGAAATCCTTTATTTTTGTAGATGTTTGCCGGCTTTTTCGTAATTTATTGAGGATCAATTTTAATTCCTGAAAAAGATGAAACCTGGTAGAATTTTTCCGAAGCGCCATTTAAAGAGCTATTTCCTCCTTTTGTGCGCCACACTGCTGTTGTGCTTTTCCTGCGGAAGCAGCCGCAACAACAGTGAAAAGATGGAGCAGTACAGCGACTTGCAGGAACTGGTGAACAGCCGCGAATTCATGATTGAGAACCAATGGGCGCAGCCGCTTACCGGCAGCCGGATCAACCTTATTGGCAACACGAACTATATGAGGTTTAAAAATGACAGTATCAACCTGCACCTGCCTTACTTTGGAGTGAGACATTCTGGCGGCGGTTACGATAGGGAAGGGGGCATCAATTACGAAGGACCACTAAAAAACCTCGAGATCAATGAGAATCCTGAAAAAAACAGAATAAAACTGAATTTTAAAGCTGAACAGAATTCTGAAGATCTTTCGTTCATCGTGGTAATTTTTTCCGGCGGAAAAGTGAACACTTCTGTGACGAGCTCTCAGCGAAATACAATTTCTTATGACGGGGAGATAGAAGCTCTTCCCGAAAAATTTAAATAGCATTTATGAAAAACATGGCCCACGATCTGCTTTTAAAAGAGCAGTTGACAGAATTTTTGGAAGGCGGTTTTGCGCCCAATGTAATCCTGTTGCGGGAATTTGATCATAAAAAAGCCGGGATCATTCTCGACGGGCTGCATTTTTCTGCCTGGATCCTTTTGGGGCACATAAGGGCGAGGCAGCAGGTGCTCTTTAATTTTATGAAAGATCCCGAAAACAATCCTGAAGTCTGGCCAGACGCACATTGGCCTGAGAATTACGAGCCGAAGAACAGGCAGGAATGGGATGAAGCAATAGACCAATATGAGCGGGAGTTGCAGGAGGTCATCACCTTTGTAAAAAAGACTGAAGCGCCACTTTTTAAGCTGCAAAGCAACGGCAAAAGCATTTCATGGGCGGCGATGAGCCTGTTGCATCACACGGGTTATCATATTGGGCAGCTCAAGACGATTGGTCGGCAGCTGGGGGTGTGGTAACTATGCGAAAAGAGGCTGTTGAGAATGAAGAAGTTCTTCTTTTAATTGCTGAAAATCCTGGTGCGGAAAGCTCCTCGAAAATGACATTTTTTGATCCCTTTGAGGATAGCCGAGGAAATCTACTAATGGGCCGGCAATGATTTCGGCTTTTGCTATTTGTTCTTCAGAAAGCTGGTCCATCCAGTAGCCCGAAGTGCCTTTTTTAAGGTGTTTTGGGTTCTTTTCTTTTAACTTCTTAAAGCTAACGGCTTCTTGAAGAGCTTCTTTTTCTGAAGAAGTAAGCTCCAGCTGAAGGTAGTCGAGCAGCAATTCAAGTTCTTCCTGAAAAGAAAGTTTAAAACCTTCAAAAAAGGCAAGATGCAAGCCTAATTCCTTTTGCAGCCGAAGGTGATCCCATACATGCCAAACCCATTGCTGTAAGAGTTCTTCAAAATGCTGTTTTAGGAACTCTTCGGGATCTGTGATGGGCTGCGGAAAATACTTCAGCATATAAGGAGAACAATAATATTTGGCTGCCGAAAGCATCACGTCACGTGGATCCCGAACGATATAGATCTTTTTATCAAAGTGACTGTAAACTTCAGCAGAGCGCTCACAAACGGGGGAATGTGTCCACACATGGTTGGTTTTTTCCAGATATTCATGAAGATCGGGAATTGGCATTTTAAAGATACTGCTAATGCGGTAGCTGGTTTGAACATCGGTAATATCGATCATATCGATATCGGCCTGCGTGGGATAATTAAGTTCCCAGGTTTTTGCAAGCTCATGAATAGGATGCTGCTGAATGAATTTTGGCTGAAAGTTTCCGGAGCGAATAAGGATTTGTTCCAGGATCTGGTACAGCCAGAAATTTCCCGATTTTGGATAACCAATTTGTAATAGCTTCATTTCTTAAAAATAGGAAAAGCAGAAGTGCCGGAAAAGGATTTTAGGAGAGCTTTCAGAAATAGGATCTTATCTGATCTTTTTCCGGAGGTGGAGAATAAGCAACAAAGGATTTCATAATATTCTATTTTACATAATATAAATTATAGTGCAAATAGGTGTAGCCAATAAAGAATGGGGATCACTGTAATCCTGCTGATATTAGCTTAAATCTTTCCTATTATGCCGTTAACGAATTCTCAAACCTCCTGCTGTTGCTTTTGAAATCACATAATTTTATTTTCCTAATGATATGATCAACCTCAAAAAGAGATTATGAAAAAACTGAACTTTAGCATTACGATCCTTTTTTGCATGATGGCTTCAATAAATATCTATGCCCAGGAAGAAAATGAAGAAAATACTTTTAAGCAGCCTATTCAGGAATTCTTCTTTTCTGAACCGGTTTACCTTCAGGAAGCAAAAGAATTTCAGCAAACTCTTGGCGGTGCTCATTTAGAAAACGATGAGGAAATTGCCAACATGATTGGCTATGAAGCAGAATATGGTATTACAGAATGGTTCCAGATCTCTGCCGGTTACAGTTTTGAGCATCACAATATTGAAAATATTCCTTTTGATAGCAGTTGGCTGGAAACCGCGATTGCTGTCGGTCTTTTCAACAATTCCAAAAATGCGGCCACCCTGATGCTTGAAGGTGAATTTCCCGTTAAAAAGCCTGATGTTGAAGATGTTGAAGCCGAAGATTCTCCTTCTTTTACGCCTACTCTTATTTATGCTGTTCAATTCTATAAGACCCAGTTACACCTCAATGCAGGAGCAGAAATCCAGGAGGAAGAGACAAATTGGTTTTATAACGCCGCAGCCGTTTATGGAGAAGGCAATATTCATCCTGTTCTTGAAATCAATGCAGTTTCAGAAGAAGATTTTAAATGGTACGCAGGTACCGGATTAGTTCTTAACGGGGAAAACGGTTGGGAATTTGGCGCCGGGATACGCCATGGCATTAGCAATACTGAATGGCAGGCGAATCTTCATCTTATCTACGAGTTCACTTTTGGAGAAGAGGAATAACAGCTATACAACGTTTTCTTTAGAAAAAGTAATTCCGCTTTTTCAGTCTTTTGCTGTCAATTTACCGGCACGACTGGAAAATCTGGAAAAGATCAACAGGGTCTTTTTTGTATTGATAAAATACACTCCCGTGAGCAATACCACAGCCGCCGCGACAGATTGCAGGCTAAGCTGTTCATTGAGAAAATACCAGCCAAGCAACATCGCAATTACAGGGTTAACATAGGTTGAAGTGGCCACTTTTTCGGGAGAGACTACTTTTAAGAGGTAATTAAAGGCAGTAAATGCTACAATGCTTCCGAAGATGATGAGCAAAACCATAGAAAGCTGTGTTGGACCGCTCCAGCTGCCGGGCCATGACCATTGCTCCCCAAAAGCAAGACTACCCAACGCGAGAGTAATTCCTGCGGTGATCATTTGATAAGCAGTGTTTACGAAGTAGTTCGTTGGTAAATCGGCTTTGGAGACAAAAATACTGCCGTAAGACCAGCTCAAAAGGCAGAGGAAGATCATAAACATCCCCAGCAGAGAATTTTCTCCTCCGGTCAATCCCTGCTGACTCACCAGCAAGTATATTCCCAGAATTCCGAAGACTACTCCTACCATTGACATGGGCTGGATCTTTTTGCCCTCCAGTAAACGCAGCAGCAGCAATACGACCAAAGGCTGCGCCGACAGCTCGAGTGCGGCAAACCCGCTGTCCACAAATCTTAGCGCCCACACCACTACTCCATTCCCAAACCCGAGGAAAAGAAAGCCGGCAATAACTGTATTGAAAAACTGTCTTCGGCTAATTGCGAGGTTAAGGCCAAGAATCTTGCTTATCCCAAAGATGAGGAGCCCGGCGGTAACAAACCTGATGGAGGCCAGCATAAATGGCGGCAATTCGGTGACTGCAATTTTGTTAAGCAGGTAAGTCGATCCCCAGATCACGTAGATCGAAAAAAATGCCATTATAACAAGACCCGAAGCTTTTTTCATCAGTTTCAATTAAGCAGCAATATTAGGAATAAAAAGCAAAGGATTTTCCACTTTTTAAAGTTACACAATTGGATTTGTGAAAGACAATGGTCTTCAATATCTACGAAAAGTAAGACCTAAAAAAGGCTTTTTTAGGCGGTATGTTCTGCTACTTCAGCTTCCTCGTGCGCCTTCAGATCCTTCCGAAGATCAAGTTTTCTAAAGGCCGGGGAGATGATTCCTGTGAAGATAACGGTTATCAAAGTCATGCTACCGCCAAAAACCACTGCGGTTACCGTACCCATTAATTTTGCGGTCACCCCGCTCTCAAAGGCACCCAATTCATTAGACGATCCTACAAACATTGAATTTACAGAAGATACGCGGCCCCGCATGTGATCTGGAGTGCGGAGTTGCAGAATAGTTTGCCGAATGATCATTGAGATTCCGTCAGTCACTCCGCTAAGGAATAAAGCGAAAACCGAAAGCCAGAAAGAAGTTGAGAGCCCGAAAATAATGATGCTCAGGCCAAACCCAAAGATAGCTGCCAACAGTTTAAGTCCGGCTTTTTTGTTAAGCGGATAATATGCCGAGGTGAACATGATGATCACAGCGCCCACTGCAGGTGCGGCCCTTAAAACTCCAAACCCCTCGGGTCCTACTTTCAGGATATCCTGTGCATAAACCGGCAAAAGTGCTACGGCTCCTCCAAAAAGCACAGCAAACATATCAAGCGCAATGGCACCCAGGATTATTTTTGAATCCCACACAAATTTTACCCCTTCTTTTAAGCTCTTCATCACCGGCTCTCCTATTTTAGGATTCAGAATGGGTTTTTCGGGAATTTGGAGCAGGAAGATGAGTGCCAGTAAAGAAAATCCAAAGATGAGGCACATTGACCAGTGCACGCCAATTAAGTGAATGCTGAAACCTGCCAGCGCCGGGCCCATTACCGCTCCCATTTGCCATACTGAGCTGTTCCAGGTGGCAGCGTTGGGATAAACTTTCTTGGGTACTATAAGTGCAAACAGTGAGAAATTGGTAGGTCCCAAAAAGGCTCTCACAATTCCGCCCAGAAAGACCAGAAAATATATCGCATATAAAATGACATTTTGAGAAATTCCTTCAACGGCTCTGGGCCATGTTAGTAAAAACAACCCTATACTTATTACCGAGAAGCCCAACAGGCACTTGAGCAAAAGTCCGCGTTTTTCTTTTTGGTCAACAATATGTCCTGCAAACAACGCCAGGGAAACCGCCGGAATAACTTCCATAAGGCCAATAATTCCCAGAGAAAGCGGATCTTTTGTTAGGTTATATACCTCCCATTCAATTACAATAAATTGCATGGTCCTGGCAAAAACAAAAGCAAAACGCACGAACAAAAAAGTTCTGAACTCCCTGTAACGCAAGGCCGCGTAAGGATCATTTTTTGGCATCTTCCAGAATAGGTTTTTAAAGGTCTTAAAAGTACAAAATGTGCTGCTGCAGAGACAGCCTGAATCAAATAAAAAAGGCCACCATTGCGGCGGCCTTCCCCTTTATAATCTTCCTTTTACTTCTTCCAGCTGTTATTGAAAGTGTCTGCATCCATAAAAATTCCGCCTTCCAGCTCAATAGATTTCAGGGGTGCCGAATTTTCTAGTTTTACTCTTGCCTCCTTCAGGTTTTGCTTTCCAGATAGCAGGAGAAAGATGCTTTTTCTGTACGCTGCCATCTTCCGTAGTGATAATAAGATCAACAGGAGCAGGCATTCCGCCGATATTCTTCAGCTCAATAATTGTATTTTCACCCGCCTTTTCAACTTCTTCGATCCCAAGATCTATATAGCCATTGCTAAAGAACCAACTGTCCCAAAACCAGTTGAGATTTTCTCCACTAATGTCATTGAAAGAATAGAAGAAATCCCAGGGCACGGGATGTTTTCCATGCCACCTGTCCATATAACCCTGCAGGGCTTTTTTAAACATTTCGTCTCCTAAAAGATCTTTTACGGCAAGATAACCCAATGCTGCTTTCCCATATTCATTATTTCCCAGGGCCCGGCCGCTAAGAATGTTCGAGGGAGTGATAATGGGAAGATCTTCTTCCATAGAAGTGTCGTTGATCCAGTAGTTCACCCTGAAATCCTGAAAATTCTTTATGGCCTGCTCCTCTCCCAAATCATTGATGCTAATGAGGTGCTCCAGGGCAGTAGCCCAGCCTTCATCCATAAAGCCAAACCGGGTCTCGTTGATTCCCATGTAAAAAGGAAAATAAGTGTGGGCGATCTCATGTTCCGCTACAAACCGGGTAAAATCATCATTCGGGGTGGAGCTGTCGTTGACCATCATAGGATATTCCATGTCTGCAAATCCGCGAACTATGGTAGATTTCGAAAATGGATATGGAACTCCGGGGTAATTGTTGGAGAACCACTGCAGCGCATGCTGCCCGTAGCCTACCATTTTTTGAAAATCTTTGGATGGCTCATCATAGGCAGCCTGCACGCTGGCACGACGCCCGGTTTCAGGATCTACTACCACACTTGCGGCGTCCCACAAATAATGATCGCTCACCGCCAAAGCTACATCTGTGATATTGTTGGCTTTCCATTTCCAGGTGTTAGTGCCGTCTTTAGTGATCTCTTTGTTTTGGAGATCGGCCACCCCGGCAATGCTGATCACTTCATTGCTGGTCATGGATTTCTTGAGCAGGTTTGCATATTTTGGCTGAAGCACTTCTTCTGGATTCTGCAAATCGCCCGTGGACCAGACGATATAATCTTCGGGTACGGTGACAGAAAGGTTGTAGTCATTGAAATCATTATAGAATTCCTGGCTTCCGGTAAAGGTCATCCTGTCCCAGCCGCTGTAGTCGTCATAAACAGCTACGCGTGGATAGAAGTACGCCAGGAAAAAGGTAGTAGAATCTATTGCCCCTTCCCTCCCACTTTGTTCGGCAAGTTCAAAGTGCCAGTTTATTCCTAGGTCGATGCTGTCGTTTGGTGGAAGTGGTTTACCAAGCTCAATGCTTTTGTTGGTGCCGTCATTCTTATCTTTCCACTCCTTCTCCTCGCCATTTTCGAGATATTTATCGATAACGATTCCTTTTGTTAATGTAGCTTCGGAAGTTTGTCCCAAACGGGCTGCACCCGGTTTATGGTTATTCAGGATGAGCTTGAAATTCAGGTGTTTCAAAGTATCTGGACTGTTGTTGATGTAGGTAATTTGTTCGGAACCTTTCACAACCCGGTCTGGCGGATTTATAGTAAGTTCGATATCATATTTTCCCTTGTTCTGCCAGTAATTTTCTCCCGGGCTGCCGGTTTGGGACCTTGTTTTTTCTGAATAAGCTGCTTTAATATCCCGCGGCTGATAAAGCTCCTGGGAGATACCAACAGCCGAGAGCAGCAGCAGCAAAACTGCTGAAAATGCCTTTTTTGAGATCATCTATTTAATTTTTTGGATAAGTATCAAATGTAAGGAATGTTCCTCAAAATGGCTTTTTTTCTGAAGAAACCGTTTTTTATTAAGTTTTGGAAGGCAGTTGCAGCAATCTTTGTCGCCGGTTTCTAATCCTTTTCCGGAAAAAATTCTACAGTCAAAACATTGAAAAATGGCTATTTTAGAGCTCACTTAACCTCCAAAAGATGAAGAAGTATACTTTTGTCCTGCTCCTGCTGTTTTTTATGAGCAACCTTTTTTCTCAAACTCTCTTGAAGCCACAGCGGGTATTTGACGGAAAAGAACTCCATGAAAATTGGGTTGTCCTGGTGAAAAATAACAGGATCTCTTACGCCGGGCCAATAGATGAACTTGAAATTCCTGAAACTGCAGAAGTCATTGACCTCTCCGGAAAGACCTTAATGCCGGGGCTCATTGAAGGGCACTCCCATCTCCTACTCCATCCTTACAATGAGACGGGCTGGAACGATCAGGTTTTAAAAGAATCGCCTGCCGAAAGGGCAATACGAGGCAGTGTTCATGCCCGTAATTCACTCATGGCGGGAATTACCTACATGAGAGATCTGGGGTCTGAAGGTGCCGGGTATACCGATGTGTACCTTAAAAAGAGCATTGAAGAAGGTATTATTCCCGGTCCCCGGCTGCAGGTTGCCGGTCCGGCCATAGTGGCCACCGGTGCATATGGTCCAAAAGGTTTTCATTCGGGCGTGCAGGTGCCTCTTGGCGCAGAAGAAGCCAGTGGCAAGGAAGAAGTAGTAAGGACTGTCCGCAGGCAAATAGGCAAGGGTGCAGATATCGTGAAAGTTTACGCAGATTACCCCTGGGGCAGCGGCGAACCTTCACGACCCACATTTTCTGAAGAGGAATTAAAGGCTATTGTAGCCACTGCGAACAGTGCGGGCCGAAACGTAGTTGCCCATGCTTCTACACCCGAAGGCATGAAGAGAGCGATAAACGCTGGCGTATATACCATTGAACACGGCGACAACGGTACTCCTGAAATTTTTGACCTCATGAAGCAGAAGAAAGTGGCCCTGTGCCCTACTCTTGCTGCGGGAGATGCCATGGCACAGTACAGTGGCTGGAAAAAAGGGAGCGATCCCGAACCTGAAAGAATTGTGATGAAAAAGGCCACTTTTAAGCAGGCTTTACAAGCGGGTGTTCCAATTGTCTTTGGAGGCGATGTGGGAGTTTTTACACATGGAGAAAATTACAGGGAGCTGGAACTTATGGTCGACTATGGAATGACACCACTCGCGGTACTTAGAACAGCAACTTCGGGAAACGCCAATCTCTTGCAGTTAAAGGATTTTGGGAGCATAAGCACCGGCTTTTTAGCCGATATTATTGCTGTGGAAGGCAACCCTGTTGAAGATATTTCGAAAATGGAACATGTGAGCTTCGTCATGAAAGACGGCAAAGTCTACAAGCAGGGCGACAAAGAATTAAATTAAGACGTGTCAAAAGTGCCTTTTTTGAGGGTAGTTTAAAGTAAAAAGCTCCGAGGTAGACCCGGAGCTTTTTTTGTTATTTCACGAGCTCCTGTTGTTTCACCAGGTTTTCCTGAATGTTTGCCGGTACAGGCTGATATTCATAAAAAGCGGTTTTAAAAGTCGCCCTGCCTTTTGTGAGAGAACGAAGTTCTGTTGAAAAGCCGTAAAGTTCAGATTCGGGCGCGATGCACCGTAATACCTGGTAATTTCCGGCACTTTCAATGCCCTGGATGATCGCGCGGCGGGTTTGCAGCTCGGTCATCACATTTCCCACCATTTCTTCGGGCACCTTTACAGTGAGTTCAAGCGCAGGTTCCAGAAGTTTGGGATTGGCGTTCATAAATGCCTCTTTATATGCATGAGCCCCGGCAATCTTAAAGGAAATATCGTTGGAATCTACGGGGTGCATTTTACCATCGTGGACCATAACCCGAACATCCCTGATATAAGAACCTGTCAAAGGCCCTGCTTCCATGACTTCAAGAATTCCTTTCATGATAGAAGGCAGGTAACGTTGATCTATGACGCCGCCCACAATACAGTTATAGAAAACAAGTTTTCCGCCCCAGGGAAGATCAACTTCCTCTTTACCTCTTATATTGAAACCTTCGGGTTCGGCCATATTAGCTTCCCAGGGTTCAATTTTCATATGCACCTGCGCGAATTGGCCTGAACCTCCCGACTGTTTTTTATGCCGGTAATTGGCAGCCGATGATCGCTGGATGGTTTCCCTGAAGGCTATCTTCGGCCTTTCAAAGTTCGCTTCGATTCCGTAGATCTTCCTCAGCGTCCAGTCTACTGTAGCGAGGTGCAGTTCTCCCTGACAGGCAATGATAAGCTGCCGGGATTCATTTGAAAAAGAGATCTCCACCGTTGGATCCTGGCTCTGGATCTTTTTTAAAGCGTCACTCAGTTTTTCTTCATCTTTGGTATTCACCGCGCTCACGGCTCTTCTAATCCTGGCCTGTGGATAAATAATAGGTTTTACAGAGCGTTCATTTCCCGGGCTACACAAGCTGTCATTGGTTTCTGTCGCCTTGAGCTTTAAAGTAGCGCCTATGTCTCCCACGGTAAGTTTGGAAACAGGTTTTCGATCTTTGCCATCCATTATGAATAGCTGGTTGAGCACCTCGGTCTCAGCATTTCTGGGATTTACCAGTTTGTCATTCACTTTTACTTCACCACTCTTTACTTTAAAAAAGGTCACCTGGCCAAGATTTGCCTGGTGTTCTGTCTTGAAAACAAAGAGTACTGCAGGGGCATTTTTATCGGGATTGATATTTTTACCCTCAAGGCTTTGTTCTATGGGCATATCTGTCGCCGAGGGTGCAACATTATCTATGAAGCCCATAAGGCGTCCGCTGCCCATGTCAAGCAGGGCAGAAACGCAGAAAACGGGGAAAAGATCATGGTTGAGCATGCCCGCTTTTATTCCCTTGCGCATTTCATCTTCGTTTAAGCTGCCTTTTTCAAAGAAAAGCTCCATTAGCTCTTCATCATTTTCGGCGGCTTTTTCTACCAATTCATTATGCAGCCGGGTAGCTGTTTCAATCTGGTCTTCCGGAATAGGCAATTTTTGAGGTTTGCCACCTTCCGCAGAAAACTTATACATTTTCATTTTCAATACATCTATGATGCACTGGGAATGATCTACAACGAGAGGATACTGCATTTTTACCGCGTTGTTACCCACAAGACTTTTGATGCTGTTGAAGGAAGCCTCGAAATTTAGCCCTGGATGATCAATTTGGTTCACCACGAAGAGTGTGGGTTTGTGGTATTTGTCAATATAGTTCCAAATGATCTCTGTGCCCACCTCTACTCCATACTGCCCGTTGAGCACGGTCACAATGGTGTCTGAAACCTTGATGGAAGAAATGATCTCCCCAATAAAATCGTCGAGCCCGGGAGTGTCAATAATGTTGATCTTATAGTTGCGCCACTCGGTATGCAAAGGAGTTGCAAAGACAGAGTTGCCCTTCTCCTGCTCTATTTCGTGAAAATCTGAAACTGTATTCCCGGCTTCTACCGTACCGCGACGGTTGAGCAGGCCGGCTTCAAAAAGCATGGTCTCGGCCAAAGTAGTTTTGCCGCTGTTGTGAGCACCCACAAAAACTACATTTTTGATGTGTTTTTCATCATAAATTTTCATGATCTATTGGTTTTACTGGAACAAGAGTGAAATAGGAAGTGCAAGTCTCTCGAGGAAAGTGAATGTTGATGTGAAGCCTCATTCTTTTTGGTTTTATTCCAACGGAAATATGCTTCTTAAATTTATCATTTTTCAGAATTAGAAACTATAAAATGACGAGGCAATATTTGAAAACATGAGAAAAGTCATGTTTAATCGCACTTACTTTAAGATGTCGCGGATGATCTTGAGGTGGTGTTCTGTATGAATTCCCAGGAACTTTACCGTTTGGTCACGGTCAAGATCGCCAAACATATGATGCCTGTAAAATGCCTTTTTTGGAAGGTCTTGTAGCTGCGGAAGCTGTACCCTGACACTTTCTATCTCTTTTTCCAGTACTGAAGCTTGCAGGTCTTTGTCGGGAAGTACTGCTGAAGGTGCCTTTGCTTTACCGCGGGGAATACGCCTGAAGAGGAAGATGTAATGCCGAAGAAAACTGAATTGCCTCTTGTAGTTTTCGGGATTTGAATCTTTCAGCAGTTGGATCACATTGCGAAGTACCTTTAAGCTGTGCGAAATATGCCAACCTACGGTAACCGCAGAAACATTTAAGTCTTTACTGTCCATTACAGGCAGGTATTCCTGCATCTCCTTCAGCTGAAGCTCAATTATTCCTGTTCTCATTTCAGGGAAAAAGTAAGCAAATTAATCAGAACCCCGGCTAAAGCAGGTCTTATTTTTTCCGAAGCAGGTAAAGCGATTCAGCTTCAATTTGATTAAATTTATAGGGCATTGCTCCACTTAAAATTTAGAACCATGAAAACCATTATTGCGGCCACAGATTTTTCTGAAGAAGCCGAAAACGCCCTGGAATATGCCGGTGCCCTGGCAAAACTTAGCAGATCCAGAATTGTGATCTTTAATTCCTATAGCCTGCCTTTTCACACGGCCAACTCTATCCTTCCTGCGGAATCTATTTCTAAACTGGAAGAAAATAACCGACTGCTATTGAAAGAACGTGCAGAAAATCTCGCCGATAAATACCATGTAGAGGTAATTTCCCAGTCGGGGCTATTCATGGTCCTGGAAGACGAACTGGAACGGCTTTTTGAGGAATATAAAGCCGATATGGTGGTCATGGGAATGGCTTCAAAATCTATTGAGCAGGATATCTTTGGGAATACGACCACTTCGGTCATTCTTCAACTCAAGTACCCTGTACTTGCCGTACCTGTAAAAGCAACTTTTCAAGAGGTGAACAACCTGCTTTTTGCCTGTGAAGATATTGGGAAAGTACATACAGACGTGAAACAGAAAGTGAAGGAGCTGGCACAACAACTCAATGCCAGGATAGAAATCTTTCATGTGGAAGATCCCCATCGCCAAACCCGAAATGCTTTGGCAGACAATGCGATTCCTGAATTTGAAGATGTGGATTACATCTATAAAAGCAAAGACGCCGACAATGTGATCAAGGCTATTGAAAATGAGATCAAAGAGATTGATGCTAAATTGCTGGTAATGATCCCCCAGGAATACGGTTTTTGGGAATCTCTGGTGCACAAAAGTAAAACAAGGATGATGGCTTCGGGTTTGTCAATTCCCCTGCTGTCCCTTCCGCAATAAAAAAAGCCGGCTCAAAAGCCGGCTTTTCATCATATTTATAAAACGGTTATTATTCAATAATAACAACTGGAGTTACCAGGACAGCACCATCAACTGAAATTGGCATATCAAGTCCATTTGCTCCGTCGAATTCATATTGTCCTTTAATTCCGGTGTCATTGTGCAGCATTACCCAAACTGTGGTTCCCACGCTTACATCGGCAGAATCGTCAAAAGTAATGGTAACATCAGTATTTTCACCTTCCTCAAGATAAACAGGTTCAGAAATAATTTCGGGTACCTTGGGAGAACCGGCATTATCTGCATGGACAACAACCCAACCGTCTTGTCCCATTGTTATGGTTCCAACATTGATTTTGTTATCGGTAACAGAGAGATTATCGCTTACAGAAAAGGAAGCAGTAATATCTTCTGAAGTCACATCGGTAATGGTGATCTCTTTCATTAGAATTTCCCCGTCCACAGTTATTGGTGGGTCCATTTCACCTCCGTCAAATTCATAGACAGCTTCACCATCTGTATCGGTGTGCAGCATTACCCAAACCTGGTCATTAGCCATAACGTTGGCATCATCTTTAAACGGTACTTCTACGCTTGAATAGTTTCCGGCAGGAAGGTAAACAGGCTGGGAAATAATATCCGGTACCTGAGGACCGTCCCCGTTATCGGCATGAACCACTACCCAACCATCTTCGGCAAGAGTAATGTCTCCAACAGTAATAGTATTGTTGACCAATGCCTGATCTTCAACGTTAAGCATAGGTTGGTCATCAATGCTTACTACAAAAGATTTCACGACTACATTGCCGTTGGCATCTACAATAGGGGCATCAACATCACCGCCATCAAATTCATAAGTTTGGTCACCGTCATCTGTGTGCAACATCACCCAAAGAGTTTCACCATCCTGGATGGTTTCTCCGTCTTTAAGTTCTATGCTAACATCTGTTGAGCTTTCAGCTGAAATATATTTTGGGACAGAGATGATTTCGGGTACCACAGGGCCACCTGCTCCATTATCACGGTGGATAACCACCCAACCCGGTTGACTTAAACTAACACTGCTAATGGTTAACATGTTGTTTTCAAAAGACTGGTCGTTAACCATTATGGCTCCCGTTGGTTGAATCACAGGATTTTCATCATCATCGTCATCACTACAAGAAGTAAAACTTACCGCTGTGATCATTAACAGCAGTAACAGGTAAGATCTTTTCATAATCATATTGTTCAGTTTTTTTGTTTGTGGGCCAAGAATAAGGGATAGTAGGCACAATGTCCGTTAAGGACTTACTAATTGGGGATGCAGAATAGCACATTTAGTATAACCTTAAGACCATTTTAAGGTTTTGATTATGATATTGAACGGGAAATAGCTCTAAAAAGAGATTTCACCGGGAAAATTGTAAAATGGCCTTGTAACGTTTGAAGATATATACAGTCTTATAAATAGATAACCTTAAACATTTGAAATGAAGAAATTCGCTATTGTTCTGGCCGCTTTGCTCACCATGTACGGGTGTAAGACCACACAGGTAAAAACAGCAGAAGAGCAGCCGGTAATTACTACACTGGATTTGGTCAATGTCATTGATGACAAAGTAAAAGTCACTTTAGACCCCGGTACTTTTACGACCGATACTACTACTTTTTACATTCCGAAGATCGTTCCCGGCACCTATGCCACCTCAAACTTCGGGGCTTTTGCCGAAGGTGTTAAAGCCTACGACTACAAAGGCAATGAAATGCCGGTGACTAAGCTGGATGAAAATTCATGGCAAATTCCAAATGCTAAAAACCTTGATAGAATCTCCTACCTGGTGAATGATACCTTTGACGTAAAAGGTGAAGGCGGAATTTATTCAATGGCAGGAACAAACATTCTTAAAGACAGGAATTTTCTCCTGAACCTGTTTGGGTTCGTAGGCTACTTCCAAAACTTGAAAGAAGAGGCTTACAGGCTGGAGATCACCAGGCCGGCAAATATGGTTGCGGGAAGTGCTCTTGATGTTGCCCAAACCCTGCCTGTGGAAAATTCAACAGCCAAAAAAGACATATACAACCTGGACCGTTATTTTGAGGTGACAGATAATCCTATTATGTATGCCGCTCCAGATACTACGTCTTTCGACGTGCAGGGCATGAAAGTTCTACTCGATGTATATTCTCCCGACAACAGCTTTACCGCTGCCGATCTTAAACCGGCTATGGAACGAATGGTGACTGCTCAAAAGAACTTTTTGGGAGACATCAACAGTACCAAAAAATATGCGATCCTGCTGTACCTTTCCCCTACTCCCGGGCAGGGCGATGCAGGAAATTTTGGTGCACTGGAGCATCACACTTCTACAGTTGTGGTGATGCCGGGTACAATGGAAAAGGAAGCATTGAATGAAAGCATGACCGACATTGTTTCTCATGAGTTCTTCCATATCATCACCCCACTTGGTGTTCATTCAAACGAGATCCATTATTTCGATTTCAATGACCCCAAAATGTCTGAACATCTTTGGATGTATGAAGGAGTGACAGAGTATTTTGCCAATCTATTCCAGGTAAACCAGGGACTCATAAGTAACGATGAATTTTATGGCCGTATGATCGACAAGATCAACACCTCCAGGAACAGGTTTGATGATACCATGCCCTTTACTGTCATGAGCAAGAATATTCTTGATGAAGAATATCACAGCAGCTACAACAATGTGTATCAAAAAGGTGCTTTAATAGGTATGGCACTGGATATTCGCCTGCGGGAGCTAAGCAACGGCCGCTATGGTATTCTGGATCTTATGAAAGACCTTACTAAGAAGTATGGAAAAGACAAACCTTTTAAAGATGAAGAACTTATTCCCGCTATCGTGGAGCTTACCTATCCCGAAATTCAGAGTTTCTTTGATAAATATGTAAGCGGAAGCACTCCTATTCCTTATGATGAATTTTTTGCAAAAGCAGGACTTGAGCTAACAGAGGGCGAAATAGAAGTAGATTATTTCCTGAAAGATCAATCTTCTCCTTATGTTACTCTTGATGCATCTGGAAACCTTATTGTGCGCAGTGATCTTGAATTAAACTCTTTTATGAAAGAAGTAGGCTTGCAACCAAATGACATGATCAAGACCATCAATGGCACCGCCTACAATGCCCGCAATATCTATGATCTCATCATTGCCTCTCAAAGCTGGAAGGTTGGTGACGACATAAAAATGACTATTGCGAGAAATGGGGAGGAAAAAGTGCTGGAGTCAAAGATCATCCAACCTACCGCAAAGGGAATGAAACTGGTAGAAATGCCCGGTGCGAGCAGTGACCAGATAGAGATTAGACATGCATGGCTTAAATCCTAACCAGGGAAATAAGAACATAAAAAAAGGCGGTAGAATTTTCTACCGCCTTTTTCATTTTTTAGATCTTCTTGACCCTGACCGCGTTCATACCTTTTTGGCCGCGTTCAAGTTCAAAAGTGACTTTGTCGTTTTCTGCAATTTCATCAATAAGACCAGACACGTGGACAAAATATTTTTCCTGGGTCTGACTGTCGATTATAAAACCAAATCCTCTGGAATCGTCAAAAAATGAAACTTTTCCTTCTTTGCTGAAGTCAGTTTCTTCTTCTGATTTTTCCTTCTTTGGAATTCCAATTTCAATTTCTTCAGGATCAACCTCGATCTTGTTAGAAGGATCGGGCGGAGTATCGGTAAGATTTCCGTATTGGTCTACATAAGCAAATTCCGCGGTGCTACCGCCGGTTGCTTTTCTCTCTTCTTTCTTCTTACGCTTCTCTTCTTTCTTTTTGAGGCGTTTCTTTTCTTTTTCTGATTTGTTATACGATTGTTGGGATTTGGCCATTTGTTTTAAGCTGTTCTTTTAATATTTCTAAAAACTGAATAAAATTTGAATTTGCAAAAAATGGAGGAAGTTTTTGCTGAAAAAAATCATATCGCAGTTGCACAAAGTTAGTATTTCTTTTTGCCTTTATAAGAATCCTTTCAAAAATTAAAAAATAATCATGAATTTATTTTTTTACCGGCACCATATACACCGGAATTTTGGTCTTTTCGAGTATTTTTTGAGCCACAGTTCCCATGAATAATTTTTCAAGAGCAGAATGGCTGTGTGTACCCATCACAATGAGATCGGCTTTCCACTCTTCGGCATAAGCCAGCAGGGTTTTAGCCGTATCACCTTCCGCTAAATGAGTTTGTACCTTTTCATCATCGAGATGCCCGGCTGCCTTACTTAAAAAGTCCCGCGCAATGTTATGCATTTCCTGTGCCACGTTAAAGTCGGGGCCGATTCCGGGGTAGCCTTCGTAACCAAGAAAAGTGGGATATTCTGCGCTGTAAAAAGCCACGTCGTCAAGAACGTGTAGCAAACAAACTTCGGCATTCATGTTTTTAGCCAGTTCATAACCTGTTTCAGCCACTTTTTCTGAAACCGGATGATAATCCAGGGCAATGAGTACTTTTTTCATTTTTTGGATGGTTTAAGTCTAAGTTACAAAAAAATATGCCTCCTTGATTTTGTTGCCGCGAGACCAATTTATAACCGCTGTACAGAATTTGTATAATGACAATTGTCATTTCCAATGCCGGAACTTTGAGTTAAATTTAAGGAAGAACCAAAATTGGAGGGTCATGAAAACTACAAGAGAATCGGTAAGAGAAAGCAGCCATAAGCACATGGTAGAAGCGCTTCAGGAGCTCCTGCAAAAGAACTACCAGGCTGAAAAAGATTTTTTGTACGCCATGGAACATGCAGATGAAGAGGTGTTGAAAGATTTCTGCAAAAAAGGCAGCCTGCGACATAACCATTATGCTACGACTATAGATAAACTGCTTCATGAACTCAACGAACATCCCGGGAATCCACAGGATCATTTGGGATTGGGCCACGCCTGGACAAACTTCAAAAGTTCTATAGGGAAACACCGCGATGAGGTGCTTCTTGAAGAATGCAGGGACGGGGAAAAAAAGGCCTTAAAAGAGTATCAGAAAAAGCTAAAAGATCACAGGTTTGCAACTCACATAGAAGAGGAGCTGCAAAAACAATCGCAGGAGATTGAAAAAGTACTTTCAGATGTGAAAGATATGGAGGATCTAAGGTGGTAAACTACTGCTTCACTACCACAAGTTTTGCCCTTGCACCCGTAGTGAGGTTCCATTGCTGTTTTAGTACTTCTTGTCCTTCGGCATTAACCACCCGGAGCTCGGCTGTATTGGGTCCCGATGTGCCCTGGTTAAGCGCCTCAAACTGAATTTCGTTTAACCCCGAATTCAGCCTGACAAATATTGGAGTTAAATTGGCTCCCAGAGCCACCATAGGGCTCACCACTACCCCATTGACAGATATTTTCACTTTGTCGCCGTCAACATACTCATGGTCTCTGCAGTACAATTCTACAAAATCACCACCAGTTGTAAAATCACCTAAGTACTGGTCGCCACTTGATGCAGAGTTGGATTCTTTCTCTTTCAGGGCTTTTGGAGTAAAATTTTCAAGTTTGTACTCCATCAGGCCATTATCTGTAGTAAGATTCAGGGGCTTTTTTTCTTCCTTGCCGGGTTCGGTGATGTTTCCGTAGGGCGAATTCCTGTTGCTTAGGCTATGGTTGCCCTGCCGCTTCAGTAAAGAAGAAGACTTAGAGCCCAGCAATTCTCCCGGGGCTCGCGTGGTTGTAGAATTATCTACCTGTGCATAGCCACTTAGAGAAAAAGCAAGCAAACAAATAAAAAAGAAAGTGTGTTTCATATCTGCAATCTTTCAGTACTATGCGTTGATCAAAAATCTAACCCAAATGTGTTACAAAGATAAGAATTCTATAATTGCTTCATTTTTAACGGGAAATTAACCCGGTTAGTATTGATAAGGGCCCGGTTTATCTGTACATTAAATAAAAAGATATAATTATGACCAGGAAAGAAGAAATGCCTAAAAAGAACAGGGAGGAAAGGGAAAAGCAGCCTAAGGATTTACCTTTTAATCCGGATATCACTCCCGAAGACAAAGAGACCCTCAACAACCAGAGCTATGATGAACAAAAGGGAGACTATTTTAAAGACCGGGAGGAACCTGTAGATTATGCGGGAGCCGATCTTGACGTGCCCGAAATGGATGAGCAGCAGTTCAACGAGACCAGAAGTGAGGCAGACCAGTCAGAAAAGGATAAACGCCCTAAAGATTCTGCTAACTCCAATGACAACATAGCTTCACAAACAGAAACGGTCTACAAGGGAGACAAAGCAAAAAAATATAAGGATCCTTCTGAGAAGACCAGGCCGGAGGATAAGAAATAACAGAAGAGAGGCAGATTAATTTCTGCCTTTTTTTTAGCAGCTTTCCCTGTACAGCTTGTACTTGCTAATATCGATCACGTATGAGGTCATTTTGGAGATCTTCAGGCCTTCGGAATCCATAAGTTCATACACATCGCAGAACCCGAAATTCTTTTTTTGGCCCACATGGTTTCTGCCTACCACAATTCCTGAGACCACCGCAGTGGCATCCTGGATCACCACTTTGTGAATATCAATTTGAATAGGCGGTAGCTCCCGCATTTGCTCCAAAGCATCAGAAAACTCATTTTTCCCGCTCAACATTTTTTCACCCACGATATCCCAGCAAATATCTTCGGAAATTGACTCAAGCAAAAATTGCCTGTCCCCTTCCACAAACGCCTGATTTACCTTTCTTAAAAAATCTTCTTTTTTCCTCATCGCGAAAAACTTTTCCAAAAATCGCATTTTTGACACCTGAATGTTCTATGCTGCTGAGCCTCAAATTTTTGGTACATAAAAATAAGATTTTTCGGCCGGATTTTTTCCTCTTTAAAAAGGAAATTTCAATTTTCTTACGGAATTATTGAGCTTCTGTAGGACGTTCAGTCACCCGATTGGAAAAACAATGCATCATCTTCAGTTTTTGGAGGCTGAAAAAATTTTAACTTTGGGGCATCTTCAAAAATGACATTTTTGAGACCTTAATAAAGTGATATGCACGTACACCACCTACTTCAGAAAAATTCTATTGCAAATTCCTTCGTTTCCCAGCTGCGGGACAGCCAGATACAACAGGACAGGATGCGTTTTAGGAGAAACATTGAAAGATTGGGAGAGATCCTTGGGTATGAACTCAGTAAAACTCTTACTTACCGCGAAAAAGAAGTTAAGACTCCATTAGGTACCATAAACGTTCCTTTGGCTCAAGAAGAAGTGGTTATTTGTTCCATTTTACGGGCGGGACTCCCGTTGCATAATGGCTTGCTGAATTATTTTGACGGCGCCGACAACTCTTTTATTTCGGCTTACAGGCACCACCCTGATAACGATGAGGAATTCGAGATCCTGGTAGAATACCTGGCATCTCCTTCACTGGAGGGCAAGACCCTCATCCTGGCCGATCCAATGCTGGCAACGGGAAGATCATTTGTTAATGTTCTTAAGGCGCTGGAACCTATGGGCAAACCGGAGAGAATTCATGTGGTCTCGGTCATTGGAGCTAGCGAGGGTATCGAACTTGTAAAAGAGCATTTTCCTGAAGATTCTCATCTCTGGATAGCGACGATTGATGAAAAGCTGAATGAAAGAGGATACATTGTTCCCGGACTGGGTGATGCGGGAGACCTTTGTTTTGGCAGTAAAATGCAGCATTAGAAAGGATAACCTATAGCAAAATTAAGCACAGGTTCATCAATCCTGAAGTCCCAACGTTGTCCTTTCGGTAACCATGGAGTTCGCAAAGGCGCTGCCAGATCAAATCTTATTACAAAATTCTGGATATCTATTCGCAGACCTACACCGGTTCCCACGGCAAATTCATTCAGGAAGTTGGAGCCAAAAGTGCCTTTTTCAATGATCTCTTGCTGTTGAGGTGAAAGATCACCTTCTGTTGGGAGATTGTCTTTGGTATTCCACACGTTCCCGGCATCTGCAAAAACAGCACCTTTTAGATACATAAAAATAGGAAAGCGATATTCCACATTAGCTTCCAGTCTAATGTTCCCCATCTGGTCGTAGTAAGTTAGATCCTCCTTTGGATGATAAGCCCCGGGACCCAATGACCTGATGTGGAAAGCCCTGATGCTGTATGGACCACCCGCAAAAAATTGGCGGCTAAAGGGCATAATGTCAGAATTTCCATATGGTATTCCCAAACCTGCAAACAGCCGTCGTGGCAATGGTTTGGCCGGCGTTAATCCTGTAGTGATAACGAAAATCTGCATCTATCTTGGCATACTGGGCATATCTTAGGCCCAAAAACTTCTTTTGAGGATCTCCCGGGTCACTCTTGCTCATGAGATTGAGAAGATTTCCTGCGAGGTCGAGATTTGAATTGAGGAAAAACTGGTGCTTTCTCGCTTTGTCTATCATCCCGTTATAGGTGAAAGAATATGTGAGTCCTGCAATGAATTCCTGTTCAAAACTTCTTCGCAAAAAGACATTTTGGTTCAGGATATCCTCAAAGCGTTGGGTGGTATTGCTCAACTTTACATAGTTGACCGAAAATGGGTTGAGTTCATGGGTAATAAACCGGTTGGCCCGCCATATATACCCGTAACTTCCAGTTACAGAAAACATACTGAAGAGTTTGCTTCTGTTAAGATATTCAAAGCCGGCACTAATTTTCGTTTTTGGAATTGAATATTCAAACCAGTTACTGTTAATGGGGATGATAGACAACATCTGCGGAAAGATGAGGTTTACATCTGCTCCCAACTGAGTGCTGGATAAACCGGCCTGGTTTCCTCCGGAAAGTTGCTTCTCATAACCAACATTAGCCGAAACATTAAGAATCTCTCCCCCGTGAAACAGGTTCCTGTTTGAATAGGTGAGCATTAAATGCGGTCCTGCGAAATTGTTGGATTTGGTAACTGCCTGAAGCTCTGCGCGAATTGCCCTTTTGTTTAATGGCGACAGGAAGATGTTGGCCTCGAGATAGCCAAGGCTGTCTGTAGAGAGCGAGTCCAGTTCATCATACCTTATGTTCACAAACTTATAAGTACCTATAGAGGTAAGTCTTCTGCTAGTTATACTTGAGGTTTCAGGATCATACAACTCCCCTTCTTCCAGCAGGATGAAAGGGTCAAGTTTCTTAGGCTTGAAAAAAGTTTCATTTTGAATATAATTCTTCTCTGCATAACGGGTGGTGTCGCGGGCAAGAGAATCTGTTCCTACGACATAATTGGGATAAATATTTAGTTTTTTTACAACATAAGGTTTGGTTGCTGCCTCGGGAACATCTTTTTTGAGGCGTAGAAACAGGTCGAATTTTTTACGGTCATACTGGTTGGTATCGGCCTCAAAAATGAGAAAATTAGAACTAAAATTATAATAGCCTTCTTTCTTCAGTCTGATGTCAATACGTTCTCTTTCGGCTTTCATTAATGGAAGATTGAATCTCATGCCCGGATCGAGCAGCGACTCATCCATAGTTTCTTTAATTTTCCGGTAGATAGTCAAAGAATCGCTGTCCATCTTATAATTTTCCATGACGTATGGCTCTTCCGGAAGTCTTGTGACGTATTCAACACTGGCAGTTTTCTTCTTTTCGTTTCTCTGTACAGAATGATCTGCCCGGCTAAAGAAATACCCGCGGTTTTCCAGCCTGTTCTTCAGGATCTTTTCGGTTTCATAAGGATCAACATCAGAAAGATATACGGGCTCTTCTCCAAATTTCTTATTCAGAAATTTATTGATAAAGCCCGGGTGTTTCTTTTGGGCTTTATACCAAAAGTAAAGGCCGAATCTGCTTCCCAGGAACTTGCTGTTGGGTTCGGGGGAGATTACTGCCTCCAGCTGGCTCTTAAGCTCTTTTTTGTCTTTAATCTCATCCTGTGATTCCATTTTAAGATCGGCGCCGGTGTACAGGAACTTATCTTCTGGGATGAATTTCTGTACACTGCAGGACTGCAGTGCGAGCAAAGTAACTGCCGCCAAAAGAACCAATTTGGAATCCAACTTTTTAAGCATATCAATAATTTTATTCCTGAGCTTTCTCTTTTCTTTTGTTCTGTTGTTCATTCCTTATAATCTCGTCCCAAAGTTCATGGAACCTGTTGAATTCCTGGGTGAAGATGAGGGAAAGGCCGCTAATGATTAGCTGACCGTCAATCACGTTCTCATAGCTTTTCTTGCGGAAGGCTTTTAACCTGAAGCGCCCGTCTTCGGTGAGAAGATATTCAAGGCTCACATTTCCAATCACCGGGCTTTCTTCTCCAACCGCGCTGCTACCCTGTAGATCAACCTCGCTACCTACACTCACCACCAGGCGGTCGTCCAAAAGGCTTTTTTGAGCAGTTATATCGAGCTGTGTCCTTTCCTGCGGTGCCTCTCCCTGATAATCTGTGTAGGAGTCAAGACCGAAGTTGAGATTGACACCTGTTTCGCCCAGCAAGCGGTCTGAGAATATGTTCAGCTGATCTGAGAGGGCTTCGTTAAGATTGTCCCTGGCAAAAGAAAGTGTTCCACCGGCGCTACCGTCACTGCCCGAATTGGGGAAGAAACGGTTGAGCACAAGCAGGGAAAAAACCTGCTTATTCAGCTCATTTTCCTGTGAATTTACCTGTTGTACCCTACCATATACCTGCCCGCCAATCGCGCCCTGATCATCTTCGGGCATGTCAAGACCAAAGGAAATTTTTGGTTCGGTAATGGTACCGTCAATATTTAAATAGACCAGGAATGGTAGTTCCTGCCGGTAACGATCTTTCACGTCAAGATCTGCACTGGTAAGCTGCGGCGCCATAAGTGCCGAAGCCGAGGCTTCGATTTCATAGACCGCGGTGATGTTAAGGTCTGCATCCATAGGATCTCCTGCCCAAACAATGCTGCTGCCATCCATGATATTAAACTTCCTTTTTACCAGGTTGTACAGGCTCATTTCATAGTGCCCGTCGTTGATCTCGAGCCGGCCCGACATAGTTGTGCGGCCGTTGGGGTATATATCGAAGAGCAGATCGCCTTCTCCCGAAGCCTGGAAGTTGTCACCGGTATCCTCGTCAAGAATGACTTTAAAAGTGGCATTTTTCTGAACTGAAATGTATGAATTGAGTTGAAATCCTGAAAAAGAAACACTTTCTGTTTCCCCGTGTGTTCTTGTAAGAATACGGTCAGGGTTTTCGCGGTTTACAAATACCACTACTCCTTCCCGCTCCTCTACTTCCAGCGTGGCTTCAGGAATAACATAGGTCATATTGGTATTTTCCTCGACGTCGAGGTCGAGCTCCACTACCGGCAGTTCCAGGTCTCCTGTCAAAGAACCGGTGGCATCAAAAATTGCAGTTCCGTAGAAAAGGTCATTATCCTCTTCGGTAGAACTTAAGGCGGTGAAATTGTCTGCTTTAAAACTGAGGTCAAAGGCAGGATTTAGTAGTTCTTCGGTATTTACAGAACCATCAAGAACAAAGGCGTTACCCTGCGTATCCTGGATCTCGAAATTGTCCATATAGAACCCCTTGTTGTCCAGTCGCAGGGTTTCATCTGCAAGGACAAAGGGTGCGTTGAGCATAGCAACTGTAAATCCTGCACGGTTAAAATGGATGCTGCCTTCATATTCTGGACTGGCCATGGTGCCTCCAAGCTGTATTCTACCGGAAAAGCTGCCGCTGCTGCTGTTGAGAAATTCTGGTGCAAAACCTTCAACAACCTGCATTTTGATCTCATTGAGATCCAGCTGCAGGTCGAGGTTTGAGGTCTCGGGAGTGGCGACATAAGACCCTGTAAGATCAAGATCTGCAGGTCCTTCTTTTATTCCAAGGTCGATATTGTAACGGTCACTGCCAATTGCTTCGGCATCCAGCTTCAGGCGGCCCAGTAACACATCCATTACAGAGAATTCCCTCACATCAAGATCGGCAAGTAGACCCGTACTTCCAAAGGGATCTTTAACAATAAAATTCCCGTTCATAGTTCCCGAGGCCAGCACGTCTTCAGGGTTAAAGTAGGAAAACAATGCTGCCAGACTAAAATTCTGAAAGTGAATTCCTATATGTTCTCCTGTAACTCCTCCCACATTATTCCCGACTTCCATGAACTGGTCATTCCTCGATAACTTGAAGTCCTGAAATTCCCAGGAATTATCTCCCACAATGATCTTATTATCCCGAGTAATTTCCCACGGGTTAGAGTTGAGGACAAGATCTTCGGGAATTACGTGAATTAGAATATCTCCATTGTTTTTACTCACTCTGGACTGCAAGTTCATTAGAGGTTCGCCGTTATACATGGAAGAAAAATCAAGCAGCAATTCCTCATTTTCGAGGCTGCCGGTAAGGTTGGTCTGCTTTATGGCCAGCGGTCCCACGTCAACGCTTCGCATCCCAAGATTAAAGTTGAGCTGGTCTTTATTTGAATTCAGGCTAAGGTCCAGGCTATCAACTGCTGCTCCATAGTACTTCAAAAATGGCAATTTTACACTGGCATTTAATTTTTTCTCTTTCTCATGAAAGTCAACTGCAATATGTACGGTATCCATTTCTTCCAGTTGTGGCAGGAGCACATCTTCAAGAACAGGAGCCGGGCTTACTTCGGCACGCATTTCAATGTTCACCGGTTTCTGCAGCGTATCGGTCACATCAGTCGATGAGAAATAGCTTTGATAATGACGGTTGAGGGCACTAAAGAATTCCGCAGGGTCAGCATTTGAACTCAACCGCAAATTCAGCATTCGGTTTTGAACATCAAGAGAAGTGGTATCGGGACGTACATGGGCTAGCAGGTCAAGATCTCCCAGCAGGTAAGTCTCCTGATCATATACCACCACCCCATCTGTAAGATTGGCCGTGGCATCATAACTTTCTGCATTGCCTTCAAAATTAGCTTTGAGATCAAGGGCTGCATTAATTCCGCGATCAGATAGTCCCAGCGCCTGTAGATCTGCTCCAATAATGTTGAGCTGCAATGCCATTTTTGGGGCAATAGAATCTAATTCAACAAAACTCTCCAGTTCCATGTTGAGGTTGTTGTCCTTGTAATCTACATTAGCAAAACCTTCGCCGTGCTCAAATTCGGCATAAAGGTCAATACCCTCATAAGTATAAGCATTGTACTTGAGGCTACTTACGTTCGCGGACAGCACGGCGTCAAGAGAATTGATGTCCTCCCCTTCTCCCGAAGTCTGGAGGGAAAGAGTCACCGGCCCCAGGGCTTTGTTTTGCAGCAGCTGCCCTACCTCAAGTTTTGTGGCCTGCACATCGGCGTCAAAAGTGAGTTGTGGAGCAGTGGTAAATCTTCCGTCTACGCTAAGTTGACCTGCGGAAGAATTCAGGACCGCATCTACAGTTATGTCTTGCGGGTTTCCGGAAAGACTTCCGCGGAGATCTAAATCTTGCGGTAACTGAATTCCCAAATCCTGTTGCGCGATGAATTGCTGAATATCCCCTTTTTGAGACCTGAAGTTAATCCGGGGAAAATCAAACTGCAGTGCATCAGGATCTGACGCGTTGAAAATAGTACCTGTTGCCGCCAGTTTGGTGTTACTACCCCAGTTGATCGCGGCATTTTCGACTTGAACTTTAGAAAGCTTACCTTCAGCAGAAAGACTTCCGTAAAGAGGCTTTTTTGCCAGGGAAGCAAAATACTGGTTCTGTTTTAAGTCCGGCTGAAAAAGATAAAGATCTGAAAGGTCGAGGTTAAACTGTGGAATTGCGAAATCAACCTGTGCGTTCTCGGGATGCTCCATAAAATTGGCAAGCGAAGTATAAGCTAAACTTGCATTACCCTGAATGTTGTTTCCGTTCATTTGCAGCTCCAGGTCTTTTAAACGCAGATCATTATCGGTCAATAAAAGATTGAAGTTCGTTTTATTGAGATCCAGACCTGAAATTTCACTGAATTCAAGTTTTTCAACATTTGCCTGCACAAAGCCGGGTTCAAACATGATGTTATTTGCCTCAAAATTGAGATTTTCCATGGCAATAGCATTGGGGTCAAAAGTGCCACGACGGGGGCTGCCATCGCCGTTGACATATTTGAAACCGTTCTTCATGAGAGCAATATTGTCAACCTGGATCTTCCATTGCGGCCATTCAAAGGGTTGTGCAGTTGCCGTAGTGTCTTTTGTAGGAGCTAGTGGAATTTTTGGTCTTTATAAGCACATGCGAATTGCGGAGGCCAAACATCTCAACGTGCACCAGTTGCTGCCCCATATCAGCTTTGGGTAATTTCAGCAGGAGATCGTCCAGGTAAAGATCTGTAAGAAAACCGTCAGGGACCGAATGGTAATTTGCCACCACATCATTGACCTTTAAGGAATTTACGGAGAAATAAGGTGTGGCAGTATCTTCTTGTGGGGGTTGCTCGGGAAAAGGTTTGGTTTGGGAATAAGTGAAGCTGGTATTTTCAAGTGTAGCATCTCCAATTTCAAATCTCATGCTGTCAAGGTCAAATGTCTGCATTTCCACATCGAGAAGGCCTAATTTAACTTTACTGTCTATTCCTGCTACCTTATCGTCAAAATTGACCTTGAAATCTTCCAGGTGCAGGTCACCTAAAGTAAAGTTCATAGAAGAGGCAGTGGTATCTGTAGCCGTTGAGGCAGTAGTATCTGCAGGCACGAATACCTGCATGAGAAATTCATAATTAAAGCCTTCAATGGTATCGCGACGGTTGATGTTCGCCCTCACCCCCTGCCATTGCAATTCATCAATAGCAATACCTTTGCCCTGGACAATTGGCCAGATTGGAATGTCGGCTTCAAGTTCTTCGGAATAAATTAGCGTGTCCCCTTTTTTATCCTCCAGGTAAACACCTTCCATGCTTATATCTCCCGAAAACGTTATAAAGAGCTTGTCTATTCTGACTTCGGTATTGGTTTTCCCTGATATATAGGAGACTAATTGATCTGTAATGATATTTTGACCCCAGGGACTGCGGATGAAAAGTAACAGCAGAAGGAAAAATATGAAGATCCCCAGAAGTATCTTTCCAAAAAGCTTAATTCCAGAACCTTTTTTTTTCTTCTTCTTTTTATCGTTTTTGTCCTCCACTTGTTGTTCTACCTTGTCTTTTCTAAATGTATTCTAAAGGGCGCACATTAGGAAGGGTTTTTACTTGAATTTAAGGTTTGTTGAGCAGGTAAATTTTTGATTATCAATAAACTGCTTCAAAAAAGCAGCTAAAAAATCTCCTCATGTGCCGCTGTTATTTCTAAAAAGGTAAAGATTTAGCATCAACAAGCCGTATTATTAATATTTATTTAGCAATTGAGGGGGTTGACTAATAATTTTCCGTTAAAATACTTTGCCTAAAATTAGTAACAGAATACTTTCGGCAGAACTACTGCGTTTAAATGCGGTAAACCAAATCTTAAGAAAATAATTAAAAAGAAAATTATGAAACGAATTCTTAGCGTTACGTTACTATCGGCAGGATTGCTTACTTCTTGCGTCTCAAAAAAGAAGTATGTAGAGCTCGAGGAAAACTATAACGACACCCGCAGCAACCTGCAGAAAACGCAGGTTGAAAAAGAGGAATTACAGGACAAGTTGAGTGCCATTGAAGAAAGGGTAGCAGACTATAATGCAAAGATCAATTCATTGAAAGATGAAAACGATCAAAAACTGGAAATGAACCAGTTAACTGCCATGTCAAATTCTGACAAGGAGAAGATGCGAAACACCCTGAGCAAGGTAGATCCAGAAAAGCTTCAGAACGCAAAAACTCTTGAAGATTCTATAAATCTTGCGGTTTCCTATAATCTTGAGAACACCATTAGCAGCGGTGCATCTGATGATGTTGATATTACCGTAGATAAGACCGTGGTGATGATCAATATTTCTGATAAGCTGTTGTTTAGAAGCGGAAGTCACAGAGTGAGCCGCGATGCTTATCCCCTTCTTGAAAAACTTGCAGAAGTGATCAATTCTGAACCAAGTATGGAAGTAATGATTGAAGGACACACTGATGACCGTACCATGGTAGAAAATTCTTACCTGGTAGATAACTGGGATCTAAGTGTGAGAAGAGCCACTGCAATTGTACGTTTGCTGCAGGAAAGATTTGATGTGGATCCATCAAAACTTATTGCCGCAGGACGCAGCAGTTACAAACCTCTCGTGCCGAATGATTCTAAAGAGAACATGGCGAGAAACAGAAGAACAAGAATTGTGATCATTCCAAACCTGGATAAGTTCCTGGCTCTTTTAGAGGCAGATGATCAATAGGAAATATTGAATAATATAAAAAAGGCTGTCTTGCGACAGCCTTTTTTTATGTCCTTTTTTTTCTTTTTAACCAGTAGAAATCAAGAGCGTACTTTCCTGCACCTGTGATGAGAAGGGTTGTATAAACCAGAAGGTATAAGAGAGGTAGCTCCTGCCGGGTAAAACTGTCATTGATGTGCACTACAAAAATGGCGGTAAGCATGGTGACCATTAAAGGAATAACGGCGAGCCTGGTGCCAAGTCCAAGGATCAGGAGCAGCGAGCAAAGAAATTCCGCAATAACTGCAAGAGTAAGGGACACCTCTCCTCCCAAACCATAAGGATCGAAAAATTGTATGTCTTCTCCTCCAAAAAGAGTAAGGAGTTTCGGGATTCCATGGGTGAGCATCAAAAAAGAAATTCCCAGGCGTAGTACCAAAAGGGCCAGATCAATTGAGGCCAGGTTGTAATTAGTAAGGTAGATTCTTTTCATAGCTATGGTTTTATAAAGGAAATATACTGTTTTAAAAGAAATTGAGGTGAGGATATTGGAAAAGGGTGATCACTTTGTTCCTGATTAGGAACGGTTTACAGGACAACTTTATCCAAATTGTGTATTTCATCGATTTTTTATGCTTTTCATCCTTCGAAATCGATTTCTTTGCCTACATTAGATGTTAAGAAAATGTAAAAATGAAGACCCCTTTAGTTCTCCTCTTTCTCCTCTTCCTGGGCTTAACCATGTTTGGGCAAAGCCAGGCAACTGCAACTTTCACCGCCTCTGCCACCATTATTCAACCCATTGGAATCACCACCACCTCAAACATGAATTTCGCCGGAATAGATGCAAGATCTGGAGGTGCTGTAACCTTAACTCCGGATAATTCGAGGAGTACTACAGGCGGAGTCGCCCTCGCCGACGGATCACTGGTTTCTGCTGCCAGTTTTGAGGTG
>CAVUAU010000013.1:0-84851 GCA_963739625.1 uncultured Flavobacteriaceae bacterium | reverse complement strand
CACTACTCCAAATCCAGCCTGTACAAAATATTCAACTTTCCGGGCCTTCGGGCAGTAATGTTACCCTGAGTATTGATCCATTCACTGACATTAGTACCGGCCAAACTTTTATTACCAAAACAAATCCTCAAGAGGTTTTTGTTGGAGGAAAATTAAGTATCCCTAACGGAAGTGCAGGTCCTGCGGGACCTTATAATGCAACTTTTACGCTAACCTTCATTCACGAATAGACAGCAAATTTTAATGCCTCCCTCCTTCCGAAAAATTTTTTCAATCATTCTAAGATTTCAGGTCGTTCTTCTCCTGCTTTTGAGTTTTTCGAAGGCTGAAGCACAGACCGGTTTTCCTGAATATGACGAGCTTAACGTAGAGCTTTCGGTTTCAAGGTTGGGAACATACGAAATCCCGGTGGCCATTAAAGGGGAAGAGGCCTATTTGCCCGTCACCGCCCTTTTTGATCTTCTTAAAATAAAGAATGAAGCTGAAGGAAATCTGCTTCAGGGTTTCATCATTCACCCCGACTCTACTTATGTCATAAACTGGGAAACCCCCGGAATCAGGTTTAAAGACCGGAATTTTAAACTCTCTGAAAATGACATTTTAGTGACTCCTTCTGCGAGATATTTAAGGTCAGGCCTTTTCGGAAGCATTTTTGGCCTGGATACTAATTTTTCCTTCCGAAGCCTTTCGGTGCAACTAAATACAGATAAAGAGCTGCCGGTGCTCAAGGAAATGCGACTTGAAAAAATGCGATCCAACCTGGACCGGGTAAAAGGAGTTGTAATGCCCGATACCCTTATCCCTAACAGGTATCCATTTTTTAAACCGGGGACTCTTGACTGGGGCGTTGTAACCACGCAACAAACAGATTTTGAAAATGATAACCGGCTTATGCTGGGGCTGGGAACAATGTTCCTGGGAGGGGAAACGAACCTTATGCTGAATTACTCAAGCCGCTTGCCTTTTACTTCCCGTAACCAGTTTTATCAATGGAGATACGTGAACAATGATAACCCTTATCTTTCACAGGTAACAGCAGGAAGGATTTTTACCAGGGCCACTTCTTCTCTTTTTGCACCAGTCTCAGGAGTACAGTTTACCAATTCTCCTTTACAGAACCGCCGCTCTTTTGGAAGCTATCTCCTGAATGATTATACAGAACCCCGCTGGACCGTTGAACTTTACGTGAATAATGTGCTGGTGGCCTTTACAGAAGCAGATGCCTCAGGTTTCTACAGTTTTGAAGTGCCGCTCATGTATGGGAATACGGCGGTGAACCTTCGGTTTTACGGGCCCTATGGTGAAGAACGGGTCGAGGAAAGAGTGATCAATATCCCTTATAACTTTGTTCCGAAGAAGGAACTTGAATATACGTTCAGCGCCGGAATCGTGGAAAACGATGACCGGGACCGTTTTAGCAGGGTCAACATTAATTACGGACTTAGTAATGCAATAACCTTTGGTGGTGGCGTGGAATATCTTTCTGAAGTAGAAAGTGGCGAGGTAATGCCCTTTGTGAATTCTTCCATGAGAATAGCTTCAGGCTTGCTGTTTTCGGGGGAATATATGTATGGCGTTAAAGGCGAAGCCTTACTGAGTTATCGCACGCCGCGAAATCTGCAGGTAGATGTTAATTACATCAACTATGATAAGAATCAAACGGCAATAAATTATAACTACCTGGAAGAGCGAAAAATTAGTCTCTCCACACCAATTCGCACAAGATTCTTCTCGATGTTTAGTCGCTTTAGCGTGAACCAGATCATCATGCCGACCACGAAATTCACAACGGCGCAGCTCCTGCTTTCCGGTGCGGTTTTTGGAATAAGCACGAATTTTACCACTTACGGCCTGTATAACGACAGGATGGATCATCCCACAGTTTACAGCTCCTTGTCCCAAACTTACCGCCTCCCGTACAAATTCTTGTTTTCACCACAGCTGCAGTACGACTTTAGCAGGGAAGGTTTCAATAATCTTATTTTAGAACTGGAACGTCCCGTTTTTAGGCAAGGATTTCTTAACCTGGCATATGAAAACAACTTTTTGCGGAAGGCACATATTTTTGAGGTAGGACTTCGCTACGCCTTCAATTTTGCTCAAACTTCGGCTACTTCGAGGATAGGGAATAGAAATTCCTCCTTTGTACAATCGGCAAGAGGAAGTTTGATGCTTGACGATAACACCGGCTATGTAATTGCCAGCAATCGTACGGCCATGTCGCGAGCAGCGTTAACCATTATTCCATTCCTGGATTTGAACCGCAATGGTAGCAGGGATCCTTTGGAACCGGGAGTGCCGGGGCTGGAACTTAAAAACCGCAGCGGTAAACTAACATACAACAGTGACCGGACTGTTCTTCGCATTACAGAACTGCAGCCTTACATCGACCTTCTGCTTGAGCTTGATCCTGTAAGCCTCGATAACATCGCCTGGAAAATTGAAGATCCAAAGATCCTGGTGAAGACCCAGCCCAATTTCTTCAAGGAGATCTTTGTGCCAGTGCAGGTAATGGGGGAAGTCGGCGGGATGGTGTACTTCAATAATGGCAGTAGTGTTCGCGGACAGGGCAGGATCATCGTAAATATTCTGGACGAAAAAGGGGAAAAAGCAGCCGAAATCCTCACCGAAGGTGACGGGTATTTCAGTTATTTAGGTCTGGCACCGGGGAAATATACTGCGGAAATTGATCATGAGCAGCTTCAAAAACTTAACTACAAAGTCAGCCCCCAAAAAGTGGAGTTTGAGATCAAAGTTGATCAATACGGCGATATTGTAGATACTCTGGAATTTACCTTAGAGGCCGCCGAAGATTAATCATCCTTTATTCCTCCTTTGCTCCCCAGTCTGAATGAAAAAACCTGCCCCGGGCTTCATCTGTGCGCTCATAGGTATGCGCACCAAAATAATCCCTTTGAGCCTGGATCATATTGGCCGAAGATTGTGCTGAAGTGAAACTGTAAAAATAATTTACGGCTGAAGACATCAGCGGCATGGGAAATCCTTTTTTTAAAGCCCCGGTAGTAGTTTCGGCCAACTCCGGCACCTGTGCCTCTAGTTTTCCCGAAAGCTGTTCGTGCAGCAATAGATGACCTGAAAAATCGCGGAATAGCTCTACCAGTTCCTCCATAAATCGCGACCGGATGATACAGCCGTTGGTCCAGATGCGTGCAATTTCAGATAAATTAAGATTCCAGTCATATTCTTTAGAAGCTGCCGAAAGCAGGTCAAAGCCAATTGCATGATTGATGATACTAGCGGCACGATAGGCTTCAAAAAGCTCTTTAAAATTATCTTTTTTGACACTGCTACCTCTGTTGTTGTCGTAAAGTTCTTCGGCTTTAATTCTTTCCTCTTTTCTGCCCGAAATATTCCTGGCCAGTACGGCTGCAGTAATGGTGTCAAGTGGTACTCCCAGCTCCAGGGCGGCGTTTGTGGACCAGCCGCCGGTTCCTTTTTGTTTGGCGGCATCGAGAACTTTATCTATAAGAAAATCATCCTGCTCCTTTTTCCGAAGTATATCTACAGAGATCTCCAGTAAAAAACTTCTCATTTCCCGGTTCCACTCCCCGAAAACATCTGAGATCTCTTCGGGAGAAATTCCGTAGGAGTATCTAAGGAAATGATAAGTTTCAGCTATCAACTGCATTTCCCCGTATTCGATTCCATTGTGAAGCATTTTTACAAAGTGACCTGCCCCGCCGGGCCCCACGTGGGTACAACAGGGTTCACCATTCTTATCTTTGGCCGCTATTTTTTCCAGGAGTTTTCCCGCACGATCATAAGCCTCATCGGGGCCACCGGGCATAATTGACGGGCCTTTTCGCGCGCCTTCCTCCCCTCCGGAAATTCCGGCTCCCATGAACATCAAGCCTTTTTCCTTTAAAAATGCTTCCCTCCTGTTGGTGTCTTTGTAATGGGAATTTCCGCCATCGATAATGAGGTCACCTTTTTCCAGGAATGGCAGCAGACCTTCAATGACAAGATCTACGGCTTTCCCCGCATTCACCATGAGCAGGATATTTCTTGGCGCCTCCAGGGAAGCAATAAATTGCTGCAGATCATCAAACCAAGGAAAATCAAAGAGGTCCCGGTTCTCCTGTGCAAAATTCTTCGCGATGTCTACTTCCAGTTCCTCCACATGCCGGTTAAAAACTGAGGTTCTAATGCCTTTAGAACCAAAATTAAGGGCAAGACTTTTTCCCATAACTCCCAGCCCAATAATGCCAATTTGAGATCTTTCTTCCTTTGCAGCTATCTTCTCCATAATTTCTTTGATTATTTCTTCTTGTGTGGCCTGCACATCTACATGTATTCCGTCATCTGGTTGCTCCAAAATATCATATTGTGATTGTAGCATCTCGGGTTTAAAATAATGGCCTTTGCGGGAGGCGATTCGTTCATAGATCACTTCGTATTCTGAATGTAAAAAGATCCAGGTAAGATCATTTTTTGGAATACTGCTAAGCTGTTCGCGATACTTTTTCTTGAGCGCCGAACATGCCAACACCGCGCCTTTTTGCTTGTGCCATTTTTGAATATGCGCTGCGAGCTCCTCCAGCCATGCCTGCCGGTGGTTGTCCTGCAGGGGTTCTCCCCTGCGCATCAATTTTAGATTGGCCTGAGAATGAAAATCATCGGCGTCAAAAAAAGGAAGCTCCAGTTTTTCTGCAAGCCTCTTTCCTATAGTAGTTTTACCCACTCCCGATACTCCCATCACAATATATACGTGCATATTTTTTACTTTACCTGTAAATGATCTTTTTAATTTCCAGTTCCCGGGTTTCATTGCCTAACTTGAATTCGGCCTTCTCCCCTGCTTTTTTGCCGGTGATGGCACGAACGATTGGCGCGACAAAAGCTATTTTCTTCAGTTTCACGTCGGCTTCATCAACGCCCACGATCTGAACCTCCTGAAGATTGCCACTTTTGAGATCCTTTAATTCTACAAAAGCGCCAAACCGCACTTCTTCCCGGGGCTGTTCTGCCGGTTTCAATACTCTTGCCGAAGTGATACGTTCGCTAAGCAGGTCCAGTTTCCCGTCAATGACGGCCCTTACTCTGCGCCTTTCGGTTTCGCTCAAATTTTCTGAATCTGTCCAATCCTTTTCCAGCTGGATCTTTTCCTTTTGAAGCGCTTCAAGCCCCGAGGGAGTGACATAATTGATCACCCCGGCAGGCAGCGCGGCACGTGGCGGAATAAACGGCGCTTCTTCCTGGTCTTCTTCCTTAACAAATCCCCGGCTCATGGTGCTAGTTTCTTTAAAGATCAAAAAAAAGCGGCAGAAATAAAACTTAGAAGCCGCATAAAATCTGTTATTTTTGAGCAAAATCCGATCATGAAAACCCTTTTTGTAATAGGATATGTCTGGCCCGAACCCACTTCTTCGGCGGCGGGCGCGAGAATGATGCAGCTGCTTGAGTTCTTCAAAAATGAAGGTTTCAGGATCATTTTTGGAACCACCGCCGGCGCTTCCCCTTATGCTGTCGACCTGCAAAGCTTCGGAATTGAGTCAATTAAAATCGAGCTCAATAATAGTAGCTTCGATGCACTACTGAAGGAACTACAGCCTGAAATCGTGCTTTTTGACAGGTTTATGATGGAAGAACAGTTTGGCTGGAGGGTTGCTGAAGCCTGTCCTGAAGCCATACGTATTCTCGATACCGAAGATCTACACTTTTTAAGAAAGGCCAGGCAGGAGACATTCAAAAAGGGCAAGAAACAACAGGCTTTGGAGCTGCATACAGATCTTTCAAAACGGGAGATCGCGAGCATTTACCGCTGTGACCTGTCTCTTATTATTTCTGAAGTGGAGCTGCAGCTGCTGCAAGATTCCTTTTCAATTCCGGAAGATCTGCTGCTGTATCTGCCGTTTATGATCGAAGCAGCTTCCGAAGAAAAGATTGCCCAACTTCCTCTTTTTGAAAACAGAAAGAATTTCATAAGCATCGGGAATTTTTTACATGAACCCAATTGGGATGCCGTACTACAACTAAAACAGCATATCTGGCCCAGGATCAAAAAGGGAGTTCCCGAAGCTCAACTGCACGTCTATGGCGCCTATGCGAGTGCAAAAGTGGAACAGCTGCACAACGAGAAAGAAGGATTCCTCATCAAAGGCAGGGCAACTTCGGCTTTAGAGGTCCTTCAGCATTCCAGGATTTTATTGGCTCCGCTAAGATTCGGTGCCGGACTAAAAGGAAAGTTCACAGATGCCATGCAAACAGGAACACCGGCGGTCACCACCTCTATTGGTGCCGAAGGAATGGCAACTTCCGGAGAATGGAACGGTTTGATTGCTGATGATCCTGAGGATTTTGCCTCCGCGGCTGTTAAACTTTACACCGATGAAATCAGCTGGAAGGAGGCCCAAAAAAGGGGTTTTTCACTGCTCATGAGGTTTTCAAAAAAGGAACATTCCGAAGTCTTCCGAAGAAAGCTTAGAGAATTGCAGCAAAATATAAAACAACATCGAAAATCCAATTTTACGGGCAGCATGCTGTTGCATCACTCGCTGGCAAGCACAAGAAATCTTTCAAAGTACATTGAAATGAAGAACAGGCTGGAACTGGAACAGGCTAAAAAGAAAGATCACCCGTAAAAACGAGTGATCTCTTCCAAACAAAAAAACAAAACAACTAGTTTACGCTCCAGTATGCCCTTTCTTCGAAGAGGGTCCTGTTGAGGGTTTGTAGGGCCTGCACCTTATTTCTGGTATCTACAAGCAGGGAAATATTGTTGTTGCTGCCGCCGTAAGAGATCATCCTCACGGGAATGTCGTTCAAGATCTCAAACAGCCTGAAAGTGTCTTTATCATTGATCACACCCTCTCCCACCACGCAAATTATGCTGTGATTGGTATCGACAGAGATCTCGCCGTAAGCCTCGAGCTCATCAAGGATCTTATGGAGGTTTGTGGGATTGTCTATGGTGAGCGAAATAGCGATCTCTGAGGTGGTGATCATATCAATGGCCGTCTCGTGTTTATCAAAGACCTCAAAGATCTTTTTAAGAAAGCCGTGTGCCATTAGCATCCGGTTTGATTTGATCTTTATTGCGGTAATTTCGTCTTTGGCCGAGATCGCTTTCAGGCCAAGGCGTGTAACTTCTGAAGAGATCTTTGTTCCTTCAGCTTCAGGAGTGAACGTGTTTTTAAGGTAAATGGGAATATTCTTTTCTTTAACTGGAGAAACTGTCTGTGGATGAAGGATCTTCGCTCCAAAATAGGCCAGCTCGGCCGCCTCTTCAAAAGTGAGCTGCGAAAGTGCAGACGTATTTTCTACAAATCTCGGATCGTTATTGTGAAAACCGTCTATATCTGTCCAAATCTGTACTTCGCGCGCGTTTATTGCCGCCGCGATAATGGTCGCAGTATAGTCGCTGCCCCCGCGGTTGAGCGTGCTTATGTTCCTGTTCCTGTCAATCCTCACGAAGCCCTGGGTGATATAAACCTCTGAGGGTACCTCGCGGTGTAGCGTTTTTAAAAGCAGTTCGTGCACCTGTTCAATTTCAGGATTTTCAACACTCGCGATATGCATAAAATCTTTTGCATCCAAAAGTGTATTGAAAAGTCCTTCGGACTCCAGGAACATAGAGAAAATATAACTTAGAAATGTCTCCCCAAAGGTGATGATGGTCGCTTCGCGCACAGTTTCGCATCCCTCTTCAAAGCTTTCTTTGAGCTGTTCGAAAAGCATTAAAAAGTGCCTTTTTGCAAACTTTTGGGTTTCAGCATCAGGAAAAAGCTCCTCAATGAGGTTGAGATGTTTTTCTTCCAGCTGCTGAAGAATTTGTTCTATTTCCTGCGTTTGTTCTTTTTTAAGTTGTTCATTGAGCTGTACCAACAGGTTGGTCACACCAGACATGGCCGAGACCACCACGATCTTTCTTCCCGGCTGTGCCTCAATGATATTGCGCACATTCCTGATGCTTTTTGAGGAGCCAACAGAAGTACCGCCAAATTTTAAAACCTTCATAGTTAATTTTCTTCCAGAGTGCATAATTAAGGATCAAAGTGTGGCTCGTAAAAAAAGTTATAGTTATTTCATATCTTCGTACAAAATGTATATTATTTAACAATGAAGACTATAAGTACCTGTGTACATGACATTATAAAGCACCAGCCTTATCTCGATGACGCGCTGGCCAGGAATATCATAAACTTTAGTTCGCTGGCTGCCGACCTGCAGCCGCAGGTGGAGAAGGAAATGCGGAAGCCGGTGAAACAGGGTTCCATCATTATGGCGTTGAGGCGCTACCATCCCAAAAGGAGCAAATTTACCAGTAAACACTTCCGGAAAATGGGAGATATCATCGTGCGCTCGGGCATTACCGAGTACACTTATCTCAATTCAAAAGATACTGTTGCCAAAAAAGCAGAATTACTGGAGGCGGTAAAGGATCAAACGGGGATCTATCTTAATTATTCCAGCAATTTCCAGGAGAGCAATTTTCTGGTTTCCACCAGCCTGCAGCCAACCATCAAAGAGATCTTCAAAGATGAGAAACTGGTAAGCGTTTCAGATGAGCTGTCCTCGATAACCATTGCTCTGCCGGAGGAGAATACCAAAACCGTGGGATTGTATTTTTACATTTTTAAGCTGCTTGCATACGAGGGAATTCCGGTTTACGAGATCATTTCGACCTCCAACTATTTTACGCTGTTTTTGGAACAGGACTATGTAAACCAGGCTTTTCTTTTGATGAACGAGATCAAGAGCAAAGGTTAATCGAGCTTGTAGATCCACACCTCATTTTGAAGGTTCATGGGAAGAATGAGCAGGTTTTTCTGCTCCAAAAAGAGGATATCACCCACGCTTTTTGCTGCGGAAATCACCTCTTCTGAATCTCCTTTTTCTGAAATGGCATAAACCTTTCCGCCGGCCCAGTCAGAGACATAAAAACTGTGAGCGTCTTTCTTCTGAAGGCCATCCAGGTTGCCAATGCCTTTAGCAGTGACAACTTTGATCTCCCGATTTTTCATGTCTATTTCGAGCAGATTCCCGGGTTTGTTCTTTCCCCAACCCGCCACATACACGTTGTCATCTTTGATAAAAAGACCGTTAGGTTGCTGCAGCTCAGCACTGTGCATCCATTCAGAAATTTTTCCTGAAGTATTCCTCTTGAAAATGCTGTTTCCGGAGAGGTCTGAGAAATAAATATTTCCCGCTGCATCACTGGTGAGGTCATTCAAAGATTTCGCACCGGCTACAGGGATTTGCTTCAGAATTTCCCCTTTTTGGATATCCATTTCCACCAGCTCCGTATTATCTGTGACATAAAGTTTGTCCTTCATAACCAGGAGGCCCTTTGGATCTTGAAGTCCAGAGATCCAGTGTAGGTTGATGATCTCTCCTGTTGTGGAAACCTTGGAAATAAAACCATCTCCCTCTTTTTTATCACCGATGTTTGAGACGTACAGCACATCACGTGCTTGATCGTAAACCACAGATTCCGGGTGGCTAAAGCCCAGGATCTTTTTGGCCGGAGAGGAGTTTTGCGAAAAGGCATTAAGGCCAAAAAAGACGAGGATGGAAAAAAGTAAAGAAAGCTTCATAAAATGTTGTTTTTCATAAAGTTATAAAGTGAAAGCAATACTGTGTTGCCGGGGCTATTAAACTTTTCATAAACTCTTCCTTGAAAAGCTATTTTCGGCTATTTTTATCCTAATTAAAAATTGCTATGAGAAGGATTATCAGAGCCCTGCTGGCCGGCTATGGCGCCAAAAAAATTGGCGGAGGCTGTGGCTGTGTAGGCACCATTGTGGTCTTTTTGATCCTGTGGTGGCTGCTGTCTAAGCTGGGTATCTGATTCTTCTTTTCTTTCCGAAGAAATCTTTCTCATATATTCCTTTCGAAACTGCTTTTTTGGATACCCTTTTTCTTGTCCTAAAGTCCGGTTTTAATTTCCCTACTGGAAGAAATATCCCAATCCAATAGTGAACATGATAAGTCCGTAGAAATAGTGCTCCAGGCTTACGTTGAGCAGACTTCTGGTTTTGTAGTAGTTGTAAATAAAGATCCAGCCGGCGACAAAGGTCGCGATGGGAGCAACAAAATTTCCGTAGATAAAATGGGTAAGCCCAAAGATAAAGGCATTGCTGAACATGAGCAGGTATTTTTGAGGAATCAAGGCCTCATACCGGTGAAAATAGTACACGCGGTAAATGATCTCCTGCGGGAAAACAGACGCAATAGGATAGAGAAAGAAAGTAAGGATATAGCTGTCGAAGTTCTCCACAGGATATCTGAAAAAAAGTGAAGGATAGATCCAATAGGTAAACCACAGCAACAGCAGGGTGATGAGAAGCATCCTGGTGATACTTTTTCCCAGGTAATTTTTCCTGAAACTGGTGAGCACGGTTTTGTCGAAGGTTGGATCCTTGATCAAAAGCAAGAGAAATAAACCCGCGATCAAAATAAGCGGGATGATCTTATACCAACCGTTAAGGAAATTTACCGTGATAAACGGAAGGAAAACGTAAAAAATAATGAATTCCATCACCAGATAAGGCTTGGAAGTATAGATGATCCTGGGGCTCATAAAAAGATTTCCCTCAAGTTAATTATTAAAAGGAAGAACCTAAAACGGTATAACAAAATAATAAGAGATCAAGGTTCAATATTTTCCTCCTCAGGTTCTGTGGCGGGATGTCTTTTCCGCTTCATTTCCCTAAGCAGGTCTATAAGGTTGAAAAGCACGATGCAGAAGGCGACCCAAATGAGCCCGGCAATATAACCGCCGGCAACATCTGACGGGAAGTGAACTCCAAGATAGATCCTGCTAAGACCTATCGCCAGGATTATAAAACTGAATAGCACCACGAGAAATGCCCGCAGCCACCGCGACATTTTAATCCTGAAAGTAAGGTAGATAAGAAAGCCGTAAAAAGCCATGGCACTCATGGCGTGGCCACTGGGATAACTTAGCGTCTTCACCACCACCAGATGTTCAATAGAAGGTCTTGCGCGATTTATTGCTTGTTTTAGCGCAATGTTGGAAATCCCCGAAAGAAGAAGTACTCCTACTAGTTGAATAATGAACTTCTTGTTCTTGAGTTTAAAGAAGAAAAAGAGCACCGCAATCGTCGTGACCACAATATAGGCATAGACATCTCCAAAGTCAGTAACCGATTGGAAGAAATGGTTGAGCGCGGGAGAACGCCAGGATATGATGTAATTTGTTACGGCATCGTCATAAGATTTAACTCCCATGTTCGGGATCTTATCTGTAAGTTCAACGAAGAGATTGACCCCGATTATAAAAGCAATAAAGGCAAAGAATATAAGGATATAGAAAGGAGAGTAAGGGTTCTTACCCGACAGGTGTTTCCTGATAAATTGTACGAGATCATCAATAAATTCTTTGATTCCTTTTTTCATGACTTCCTGTTTCTGCTATTCGTTCTTTTCTTCTTCTGCGGGAAAATATATGGTTACCTTCCTCCTGCCCCATTCCAGCGCCTTTTCTTTTTCCAATCCCATGTAAATATCGATCTTGTTCTTCCAGCGCGAGTGCATCTTGTCATTCACGATAAAAATTCCGTCTAAGCCTTCAATCTTTACAGGAGTTTGGTAGGACAGTCCTTTTTTAAGAAGGTCCGGAGAAACAGCTATAGAACGTACCCCGGGACGTAATGTATCACCCCAGGCGGTAATTAAGGGATTACCTTCTCCCTGGATCTTGATAGAGTTGTATGCCGAGGCAGTCACTGTCAAGGAATTCCAGCTGGAATAGTCAACTTTTGACTCTTCACAACTCCAGGTGGCGTAAATAAAAAAGAATGGGATAAGCAGTATTTTGTTTATCATTTTTAAAGACATTACTACCAACTTACTAAATTTTCTGTGGTTTTTAAAGAATCCGGTTATTCTTAACCCTCCTTTAAGAAAGCCCTTCGGAAGGATCACGGGCTAAAACAACATTTTTGAAACTTTATTTTGCAGAGGTCTAAAAATTCCTGAATCTTCAGTAGATCAAACATTTAGCCTTCGGCTTGGGTTTCCCTAAATTAAAATGTACCTTTGCAAACCGAAATGTGGGATTACATCCAGCGCTGTTAAGGTCTCTCCTTTTTATTTTCTGTTTTATTTCCATTTCACAAATTTTTTAATTGATAAACAATTTAGACATGAGTCAGGTAAAAAACAATGACACAGTAAGAGTACACTACACCGGTAAACTGGCAGACGGGCAGGTTTTCGACAGTTCTTTGGAAAGAGAACCTATCGAATTCACCATGGGTCAGGGACAGCTTATCCCCGGGTTTGAAAAAGGCCTACTGGATATGGAGGTGAATGAAAAGAAAACCATCAATATTCCTTCAGAAGAGGCGTATGGTGAACCAAGACAGGAATTGATCCAGGAAGTAGATAAAAATCAGCTTCCGGAGGAGATCAAACCGGAAGTTGGAATGGGACTTGTTTCAAAAAGCCCTGACGGTCGCGAAATGAATCTTGTGGTAAGAGAGGTAAAAGAAGACAGCATTGTTGTTGACGGAAATCACCCTCTTGCAGGAAAAGACCTTACTTTTGATCTTGAAGTTGTAGAGATCAAATAAAAAGTCTTTTTTAGAAAGCATAAAAAAACCTGCAGATCGCTCTGCAGGTTTTTTATTTTTAAGGACGTATCATGAAATATTATTCGTCGTGGTGCATAAATCTTTGTTTAGCCAGTAGCTGCTCTTCGGTTTCTTCGTTAGCAGGATCGGGCACACAACAGTCAACAGGACAAACGGCAGCACACTGCGGCTCATCGTGAAAACCTTTACACTCGGTACACTTATCTGGAACAATATAGTAGATCTCGTCGCTTAGCGGTTCCTGTGCCTCACCTGCATCGGCTTTTTTGCCGTTTGGCAGGATCACGTCCCCATTGAGGTCGGTCCCGTCTGCATAACGCCAGTCATCGGCACCTTCATAGATAGCGGTGTTTGGACATTCGGGCTCGCAGGCGCCACAGTTAATGCATTCATCGGTTATTATAATTGCCATAGCTTATTTTTGTTCTAAATTTGCACAAATTTAAAGCCAAATCAGTTCTTAAACAAATAAGGAAATGACAATCCAGGAGCGTAAAGAAAAGTTGGAGACCCTCGGAAAGTTTCTCGGGCAGTTTTCAACTTCCGGAATAGAAAAAAAGGACAACATTCCTCACAATGATCCTCATTTTGAACTGGTAAAACAAAAAGCTGAAGCTGCCGTACATCACAACGGCTGGTTTACCCTCGAAAATGTGCTTTTTGCCATGCAGGAATGGAGCCTTGCTTTGACTCCCGCAAACCTCGATCAATGGCTTTCCTCCTATCAGCTTGAACAAACCGGAACTAAAACGGTAGGCATCATTATGGCGGGAAATATTCCGCTGGTTGGTTTTCACGATTTTATTTCTGTACTCGTAAGTGGAAATAAAGCGCTGGTAAAGCTTTCTTCAAATGACAGGCTCCTGCTGCCTGCCATTGCAGATTACCTCTTGGCTATAGCCCCCGAATGGAAAGAGAAAATCGAATTTTTGGAGACTTCAGGCTCAAAAATGGAAAATTTTGATGCCGTTATAGCAACAGGAAGTAACAACACCGCCAGGTATTTCGAGTATTATTTTAAAGATAAACCCTCGATCATCAGGAAGAACAGGAATTCTGTAGCCATTCTAACGGGCGAGGAAACCAAAGAAGAACTGGCTTTACTGGCCGAAGATATTTTTAGATACTACGGCCTGGGCTGCAGGAATGTCTCTAAAATCTACGTGCCCAAAAATTATGATTTCGATGCGTTTTTTGAAGCTATTTATTCATGGAATGCGATCATCAACCAGGCAAAATATGCGAACAACTACGACTACAATAAGGCTGTATACCTCATGAGCCTGTATAAGTTACTCGAGAATGGTTTTCTTATTTTAAAGGAAGACTCTTCATTCGGTTCACCTATTGCTACCTTGTTCTATGAGCGTTATACTCAGCTTGACGAGCTCAAACAACAACTAAGGGAGCAAAAAGATCAAATTCAGTGTGTGGTGAGCCGGGATGTGTTTGAAAATGAAGTAAGTTTTGGAGAAACGCAACATCCTAAACTGTGGGATTATGCAGATAATGTAGACACTCTTAAATTCCTGACAGAACTGGTGTAGAAACTGCAATTTTTCCTTGCTTTTTATCCTAAATTATCATTTTACTAACAAGGTTTCCCCTTTGTTTTTCTCATATTTGTAACTGTTAAAAAATTCTATATGAAAAAACACAACTTTAGCGCGGGACCTTGTATTCTTCCGCAGGAGGTTTTCCAGGAAGCTTCCCAGGCGATAATAAACTTCAATAATTCCGGACTCTCTATTTTAGAGATCTCTCATCGCAGCAAAGATTTTGTCGATGTTATGGAAGAAGCCAGGAACCTGGCACTTGAACTGCTTGGGTTGGAGGGTAAAGGTTACAAAGCGTTGTTCCTTCAGGGAGGTGCGAGTACCCAGTTTTTGATGGTAGCGTACAACCTGCTTCAAAATAAGGCAGCCTATCTTAATACCGGAACCTGGAGTACAAAGGCCATTAAGGAAGCGAAGTTTTTCGGGGAAGTGTCCGAAGTTGCTTCTTCTGCCGATAAGAACTTTAAATATGTTCCAAAGGGATATTTCATTCCTTCAGATGTTGATTATTTCCACTGTACCAGCAATAATACGATCTACGGAACCCAGTTAAAAGAATTTCCGAAGACCCCGAAACCTATGATCTGCGATATGAGCAGTGATATTTTTTCACGGGAAATGGATTTTTCGCAGTTTGATCTAATTTATGCCGGGGCTCAAAAGAACATGGGACCTGCAGGTACTACGCTTGTTATCCTGAAAGAAGATATTCTTGGAAAAGTTGAACGCTCCATTCCTTCAATGATGGATTACAAGGTGCATCTCAACAAGGCCAGCATGTTCAATACTCCTGCTGTTTACGCCGTATATGTTTCCATGCTCACCATGCGCTGGTTAAAAGAAAAAGGCGGCATAAAAGGCATCGAGGAAGAGAATGAGAAAAAAGCAAATCTACTTTATTCAGAAATTGATATAAATCCGCTTTTTGAAGGATACGCCAACAAGGAAGATCGCTCTACCATGAATGCGACCTTTACCCTTGTGAACGATGATCTTAAGGAAAGCTTTGACAGCATGTGGAAAGAAGCCGGCATTAACGGTCTCAACGGCCACAGGAGTGTTGGAGGATATCGTGCCTCTATGTACAATGCCCTGCCGTTAGAAAGCGTGCAGGTGCTTGTAGATGTCATGAGTGAACTGGAAAGAAAAGCATAAAAATTCAAGAAATACAGAATGAAAGTTTTAGCAAACGACGGCATTTCGCCGGGCGGAAAAGAAGCCCTGGAAAATGCCGGATTTGAAGTGATCACTACTAAAGTCGCCCAGGAACAACTAAAGGATTATCTCAACGAAAATAAAATTGACGCCATCCTGGTTCGCAGCGCCACGAAAATAAGGAAAGATCTTATCGATGACTGCCCCAACCTCAAGGTCATAGGCCGTGGTGGCGTGGGAATGGACAATATAGACGTGGAATACGCCCGTAAAAAAGGCCTGCACGTGTTCAATACTCCTGCCGCCTCCTCGAGCTCTGTAGCCGAATTGGTGTTTGCTCATCTCTATGGAGGGGTGCGTTTCCTGCACGACGCCAATCGCAATATGCCACTCGAAGGGGACTCCCGCTTTAAGGATCTAAAAAAGAACTATGCAGGCGGCCGTGAGCTGCGTGGAAAAACTCTTGGGATCATTGGCTTCGGAAGAATTGGACGCGAAGTTGCCAAAATTGCCCTTGGTATTGGGATGAAGGTGATCGCCAGTGACCGCACCGAAGGGGAAGCAGAGATCACCCTTGAATTTTACAACCACCAGGAGATCAAGATCCCTATTAAGACAGAGCCGGTTGAACAGCTCATAAAACATTCAGATTTTATCACTTTACATGTGCCTGCACAAAAAGAGCCGGTGATTGGCCGGGAGGAGATAAAGCAGATGAAAGACGGGGTGGGTATTATCAATGCTGCACGTGGAGGCGTCATTGATGAAGTCGCTTTAATTGAAGCCCTGGAGGAAGGAAAAGTAGCTTTTGCGGGACTTGATACATTTGAACATGAGCCTTCCCCTGCTATTAAAGTACTCATGAACGGCAGAGTTTCCCTTAGTCCGCATATTGGAGCGGCGACCAATGAAGCTCAGGAACGTATTGGGCTTGAACTCGCAGACCAGGTGATCAAAGCTCTCAAAAAATAGCTTTTTTGATACTGCTCAAAATTTTAATGCTTCTGTTAAAGGAAGCATTTTTTTTTGTGAAATGCTTTTGATGATGGCTTTCCCGACGGGAAAATTTTGTAAATTAAAAACAAAAACTATGGCATCAATACTCGATTTTCTCGATACATCAACCGGAAAAGATTTAATTCAGAAATCAAGTAAAGAAGTAGAAGAATCTCCCGAAAAAGTAAAATCGGTTCTGGGAATGGCGCTGCCTATGATCATGGGAGCAATTAAAAAGAACACAGACGACCCGGGAGGCGCCGAAAAACTGGATCATGAACTGGAGAAAGAGGAACACAACGGTTCTATCCTGGATAATTTGGGTGGCGTGAGCAGTTTGCTTGGAAAAGGATCTGGCATTCTGGGCCATGTCCTGGGCGGCAGCCAGTCAAAAATAGCAACAGCAGTAAGTTCTGCAACAGGAATGGAGGCTTCAAAAGTTGAAAAAATACTCAAGATGGCTGCTCCCGTGGTGATGGGAATCCTGGGAAAACAAAAGCGCAAAGACAATGTTGGGAAAAGCGGAATTTCAGGCCTTGTTGGATCGGTGATGGGGACCAACTCCTCTCATGATCAATCTTTGCTGGAAACCTTGATGAATTCAGATAAAGGAAAAGATATTGCCGGCGATGTGGCTGGAAAGCTCTTTGGTGGAAAAGACAAATCTAAAGGCCCCGGCGGATTTTTCAAAGGCTAAAAATAAAAAGATGAAAAACTTACTTTATGTCCTGTTGGTTGGGCTGTTTATTTACAGCTGTTCTTCAACCCGAAACAGGCAAATGAATTCCGGAGAAACCGCATCCAAGGGTGATACCGTTCGTATTGCCAATGACAGTCTTGAATACGAGATCCTCATCATTGATCCCGGATTTTCTTATTTTTTGAGTGCTATTGCCCACCCAGAAGGTTACTATTCTCTCCCCTATCTTGAGAATAAAAACCAGTTTCTGGTGACCGATTACAATCAACGGGTACGCCAGCCAATGGTCTATAATCCCGATATCTATGAACAGGAGATCAATTATGATCCTAACATCGATTACGGTTATGAGGTGAATTACAAATTGTACAATTATTTTGTTTATCTAAGCCGTAAATACGGGCAACGCTTTTCGGTGCCTACCCGGCGCTGAAGCAGTTAGTAATAGAATTTGCAAAAGCTTTTCAGCAGTGCTTTTAACGCCAGATAAATTTATGTACGATCTTCAAAAAAGGCAGAACTTAATGGTTCTGCCTTTTCTTTGTTATATTTGCCGCATGGAAAAATTCAAACAGCGTTGGGGCATCAATTCTAATTTCCAGGTGTTGGTGATCATCACGGTCTTCGCGATCACGGGGTCTTCCTCTGTGTTTCTGGCGCGCCCGCTGCTTGAATTCCTTGGGTTTGCAAGATGGGATTTTGCACCCGAATTTTTCTGGGGTGGGTTAAGCTATTACTCCATTAGGATTCTCACAATATTTCCCACCTACCAGATGCTCCTGGTTGTCTATGGATGGTTATTTGGACAGTCCAAATTCTTCTGGGCTTTCGAGAAAAAAATGCTCAACAGGATAGGTCTCGCAAAACTGTTTAATATATGAAAGCCCTTAGCAGGATCATTGCGATATTTCTTGTCCTGCTCCTGAATTTTCCGGTTTCAGTTGAATTTGCCCATATTTTTGCGGGGCATGAACACCATTACTGCAACCATTATGCAGATTCACATTTTCACCAACACAATCAGGAATGTTCGCTGTTCCACTTTCATCACAATGCATTTTCATCTCCTGAATTTCTAAGTTTTGAAACTGTCTCTCCCCTACTTCACCAGGAAGAAAACGAGACTATATACTATTTTTTAAGTACCAGATTTTCTTTTCATTTTCTGTTAAGAGGCCCGCCGGCAAATTCTCTCCCCGCGTAGAACTCTTTATTAGTACTTAAAAAACATCACATGCAAAAATTATTTTTTTGGCTGTTGTTGCTATCAACAGCTTTTTCCTATGGCCAATATTCGGTTAGAGGAAAGATTATGGATATTAACACAGGAGAACCTTTGGTTGGTGCGACCGTTTACCTTCAGAAACTTCAGAAAGGTACCATTACAGATCCCGACGGAAATTTCCTGATCAACGACCTTCCAAAAGGCACTTTTTCGATCCTCTTTTCCTCTCTGGGGTACGGCACGAAAACACTTGATATCGAGCTGCCTTCCGCAGAAGACATCGTTGTACAGCTCTCTCCTACCGCAATTGAAATGGAAGAGGTGATCGTTTCCACACCGTTTCACCAGCTGCAAAGCGAAAACGTGATGAAGGTGGAACGGCTGAATGCAGATGACCTAAAGAACGGCGCTTTAAACCTTTCTGAAGGTATTTCGGCCATTGCCGGAGTGGAAAATATCACGACCGGATCGGGAATTGGAAAGCCGGTTATTCGGGGGCTTAGCTCCAACCGGGTTTTGGTCTATACGCAGGGCGTGAGGCTGGAAAATCAGCAGTTTGGAGATGAACACGGTCTTGGAGTGAGCAGTTCGGGCATGGAAAGCGTCGAGGTGATCAAAGGTCCTGCATCCCTTCTCTACGGAAGCGACGCGTTGGGCGGCGTGCTGTATCTTAACCCCGAAAAATACGCCCCTGCCGACAGTACCCAGGTCGATGCCAAAGCAGTTTACTATACTAACACATTAGGAAATGAAGCCAATGCCGGCTTCAAAACTTCCGGTGAAAAACTAAAGTTCCTCATCCGTGGAAATTATGCTGCTCACAGCGATTATAAAACCGGGGACGGAGAACGCGTCACCAACAGCCGCTTTAAGGAGTGGGATTTAAAAACCGGTTTGGGTTTCGAAAATGACTTTTACAGGGGTGATCTTCGTTACAACTATAACAGCGGGAAACCGGGAATTCCCGAAGAAATTGGGGCGCAAACGACTGCCAAAGAGCCCGTTTTTCCATACCAACTGGTTCAAAACCATGTACTGAGTCTTGACAACAAGTTTTATTTGAACAGCTCGAGCCTTGACCTCAAATTGGGATATACATACAACGACCGGAAAGAATTTGAAGAAACTACAGATCCTGCCCTCGAAATGCACCTGGAGACTCTGAGTTACGACCTGAAGTATAACCTTCCAAAAAAGGGAAACTTCGACCTCATTATGGGTTTGCAGGGCATGCATCAAACCAACGATAATTTCGGGGAAGAACTATTGATTCCGGATGCGATGATCAATGATGTGGGAATTTTAAGTACGGCACACTATCACCTTCAAAAAGTGGATTTTCAGGCAGGCTTAAGATATGACCACCGATTCATTGATGCCGAAGCTCATGGAGAACCAGGATCTGAAGGTTATATTGCAGCAGTTTCAAGAAGTTTTGACAGCTACAATGGAGCTTTAGGCGTGAAATACGATTTCCCGGAGCAGATCACCGCAAGGCTCAATTTGGCTACCGGTTTTAGGGCACCTAATTTAGCTGAACTCACTTCCAACGGTACACATGAAGGAGCGAACCGCTATGAAATAGGTAACCGGCAACTGGATAATGAGCAAAATTATCAGGTAGATCTTGCTTTGGAATATCGAAACAGGCACATAGAAATTTTTGCCAATGGTTTTTACAACCACATCAACGACTACATCTATCTTGAGCCTACCGGCCGAATCATCGATGAGAATAATGTTTATCAATATGTGCAAAACAATGCCCGACTTTACGGCGGGGAAGCGGGTTTTCACCTGCATCCGCATCCGCTGGACTGGTTGCACTTCGAGAGCAGTTATGAAATGGTCATTGGGGAACAGGAAAATGGAGAGGCATTGCCTCTTATTCCTGCCCACTCTTTAATGAACAGGTTGAGATTTGAAATGCAGGAATTCAGCCTGATGGATGATAGTTATTTTTCCATCAGCTTAAAGAGTGTATTCGATCAAAACAGGACAGGCTTGTTCGAAACCTCGTCGAATGGGTATTCTCTTTTTAACGCCGGCTTCGGCGGAAGTTTAGATCTGCATTTTGGAACCTTAGAGCTGCAGCTTAGCGGTACCAACCTTTTGAACAAAACCTATATCGCACATCTTTCCCGACTAAAGCCGGACGGAATAGCCAACATGGGCAGAAATCTTATCATTAGTGCAAGGCTGAATTTTTAAGAGCATCAAAAAAGGCCCTTTTTGGGCCTTTATATTATTATTTTTCAAAAAAAGCTAGTAAGCCTCTACTTCTATTATATCTCCGGCGACGGCTGGTTCTTTCTTCCAAACATAAGTATAGATCCACATGAGTGTAAAGGTTGGGATCACATCTGTAAAAGGAAGTATCTCTTCAATGAACACAATGGCCGATGCCAGTTTTCCCTTTTTTCCGGGGTACATCTCAGACATCTTTTTTGCAGCGTATGGTGCCCATAAAAGGTCGAGAAAAGGACCTACTAAGGGTACGGCAACAGTGGCCATACCAATACCGTCCAAAACGAGGGACTTTATGAGAGAATTTTTCTTTTTCCTTATCATTTTTTCAGTTTTGATGTAGATAAAGCAAAAAAGGTGCCGTTATCCGGCTTCGGCGGGTTTTAACTTGTGAGAGTACTTATTCCGCAGCTTCTGCACCTTTGGATCTATGATCACCTGGCAGTACGGTTGACTTCGGTGAGAATTGTAATAATCATGATGCTCCTCCTCTGCCACGTAAAAAGCATGTGCTTCTTTAATTTCAGTGACTATAGGGTCAGAAAAGGTGTTATTCTCCTCCAGTTCTTTTTTGATTTTTTCGGCAGTTGCTTTCTGCTCTTCAGAATGATAAAAAATAGCACTGCGGTATTGGGTACCTACATCATTCTGCTGGCGGTTAAGGGTGGTAGGGTCATGTGTGCTAAAGAAAATATGCACCAGCTCATCATAGCTGGTCAAAGTGGGATCAAAATGAATTTGTATTGCTTCGGCATGTCCGGTTCGGCCCGAAATGACCTCCCTGTAAGCCGGATTTTTTATCTCTCCTCCCGTAAAGCCGGGAATTACTTTCTCAACGCCTTCTATTCTCTGGAAAACTGCTTCGGTACACCAAAAACAGCCGCCGGCGAATGTGGCAATCTCAATTTTCTTTTCTTCCATGGTCTCTTCTTTTTCTGAAAGTAACCAAAATCTGCAGAAACTGCAATATTGATATAGGTTAAGATTTTCTAATATTACATTTCTTCATTAACATTGCAATCGCACAAGTTCCTTCAAAAAAGCTATTGATCTAATGCCTTTCAGACTCTTATTTCTGATGTTCTTTTTCCTTTCTTCAACGCTTGCATTTTCGCAGGAAAAAAAGGAACCCAAAACCTATACCGCGACAAGAATATCTGAAGCCCCCAAAATTGACGGCGTGTTGGATGATGACGTGTGGAGCAACCTCCCGGTGGCAAGTGATTTTGTTATGCTGGAACCGGGTGACGGTACTCCTGCCCCTTCTTCTCACCCTACCGAAGTTAAACTTGCATACACAGATGAAGCTATATATGTCGCTGCCTATTTGTTCGACGATAACGCCGAAAGCATTAGACGACAATTTGCCCAGCGCGACAATGTGCCCATTGCCGACTATTTTATAGTTGACCTCAATACCTACAATGACGGCGAAAATCAAACCCGCTTTCTTGTCACTGCCGCCGGCACTCTGGCCGATGCCAAGATGAAGGGTGAAAATGAAGATTACTCATACAATGTGGTGTGGGATGCCCAGGTAAGTATTGCCGAAAACGGTTGGTTTGCCGAAATGAGGATCCCGTATTCGGCACTGCGTTTTCCCGAGAAAAAAGATCAGCTCTGGGGTCTGCAATTTGGGAGGTTGATCAATAGCAGGAATGAGAAATATGTATGGAACTACGTCAATAAATCTCTTGGGAAATTCACGCATTACAACGGACTTCTGACCGGGATAAGTGACATTGACGCGCCGGTACGACTTAGTTTTTATCCATATATTTCGGGGGAAGTTGATCAATATGATGGCGACACCAACACCTCCTTCAATGCCGGGATGGATCTCAAATATGGCATTTCTGACGCCTTTACCTTAGATGCCACTTTAATACCTGATTTTGGCCAGACCGCCTATGACGAGGTCGAGCTTAACCTGGGGCCTTTCGAACAGACATTTGGAGAAAACCGCGCCTTTTTTACTGAAGGTACAGAGCTCTTTTCCAAAGGCGGCCTCTTCTACTCCAGGAGAATTGGTGACACGCCTCTTGGCTTTAATGAAGTGCAGGATGAGCTTTTAGATGAGGAGGAGGTGATAGACAATCCCGAAAAAACAAATCTCCTCAATGCGCTCAAGATCTCCGGAAGGACAGAAAGCGGCCTGGGGATTGGATTTTTTAATGCCATAACCGAAAGAACCAGCGCCCGCATCAGGAATAAAACTTCCGGCGAGACAAGGGAGATCGTGACAGAACCCGTTGCCAATTACAACATTTTTGTGCTCGACCAGCAGTTTGATCAAAAATCTTCAGTTTCCATCATCAATACCAACGTGACTCGCGAAGGCCATTTTAGAGACGGGAATGTTTCAGGTTTTCTTTTTGACGTGTATAACAAGTCCAGCTCTTTCAACTTTTCGGGGGAAGCGAAAATGAGCAATGTGAATTTACCTTCACAAAATCTTACAGGTTTTGCTTCTACCCTGGAGTTTTCCCGTACAAAGGGCAACTTCAGGTATGGTATAACTCATGATTTTGCCAATGAAACCTATGACATCAATGATCTTGGCCTCAACTTCACCAATAATTACAATGATTTCTACTGGAATACCTCCTATCGCATTTTTGAGCCGCAGGGTATCTTCAACGAGTACAGGGTGCAATTCTATGGTAATCACCAGAGGCGGTATAAACCCGATGTCAATGTTGCAACGGGTGTGGGTGCAAGTTTCTTTGGTCAAACCCGCGAGCGTTTTGCTTTTGGCGGCTTCTGGAATGTGGACACAGAGTACAAAGATTTCTTTGAACCCCGAAGAGCAAATACTTTCATCCTTTATCCCGGAAATACGACGGCCAATGCCTGGGTTTCTTCAGATTATCGCAAACGCTTTGCCTATGATATAAGAAGTACCTACGGCAATTTTTTTGGACCCGGCTATAACAACTGGAATTTAATTGTAAGCCCCAGGTTTAGGTTTAATAATAAGTTCAGTTTGATATACAGGTTTGAATATTATAAAGAAAATGACCGTGACAGTTTCGTGAACTTACTACCAAAAAATGTCATTTTTGGGAACCGCGATATGGAAAGCGTAGAAAATTCTTTACAGGGGAGCTATAACTTTAGCACCAGGACTGCCATAAATTTAAGTTTCCGAAATTTTTGGTCGGCGGCTGCCTTTGCTGATGATACTTTCTACAAACTGGAAGACAATGGAAAATTGACCGGGACTTCTTATCCCGTTACTTCCCGGAATGATCCAGATGCCAATTTCAATATCTGGAATCTTGATCTAAGCTATCAATGGCGGTTTGCACCGGGTAGTGAAATGATCCTGTTGTATCGAAATTCCATCTTTAAGCTGGACAACCAGAGTGATCTCAACTACGCACAAAGCCTGGACGAGCTTTTCCAACAGCCGGTGAGGCACAATCTTTCTTTACGAGTGGTGTATTATTTGGACTATAATACGGTTAAAAATACGATTTAAGACTAATATTGCAGAAGAAAGCCTAATTATGATAGAAGCCCGGAATATTCACAAAACGTATAATGATCTTCATGTTTTAAAAGGGGTCGACCTGCACATCGCCAAAAGCGAGATCATTTCAATAGTGGGTGCTTCGGGAGCGGGAAAAACTACTTTACTCCAGATCCTGGGTACGCTCGAAAAACCCGACAGGAACAACAACAGCAGTCTGCAGGTCAATGGGGTCGACGTATTTTCACTTTCCTCTAAAGACCTCTCCAGGTTTAGAAATGAGAATATTGGTTTCATTTTTCAGTTTCACCAGTTGCTTCCCGAATTTACTGCAATAGAGAATGTTTGCATTCCCGCCTTTATTCATCAAACACCAAAGCAGGAGGCAGAAAAGCGTGCAAAGGAGTTGCTTAATTTTTTGGGGCTTTCGAAAAGGGCAGCTCATAAACCTGCTCAAATGAGTGGTGGGGAACAGCAAAGAGTAGCCGTGGCGCGTGCTTTAATCAACAATCCGGGAGTGATCTTTGCTGATGAACCTTCGGGTAATCTCGACAGTGAATCGGCAGAAAACCTGCACAGGCTCTTCTTTGAACTGCGGAAGGAATTTGGCCAGACTTTTGTAATTGTTACGCACAATGAAGAATTGGCCGACATGGCAGACAAAAAGCTGACCATGGTTGACGGCAATATTGTATAACGCCTCAAAAACCTCATTTTTGACAACTTCTGAATTAAAGGAATTCCTCGACTTCAAGGTAGAACAATACAACAGCCCCGAATTTATTGATACAGATCCCGTGCAGATCCCGCACAGGTTCTCCCGGAAAGAAGACATTGAAATAGCCGGTTTTTTGACCTCTATCATTTCCTGGGGTAACCGCAAGAGCATCCTCAAAAATGCCACTTCCATGATGGAAATGCTCGATAATTCACCTTATGATTTTGTCATGAACCATTCCCCGGAAGACCTTGACCGGCTGGAACAATTTGTACACCGCACCTTCAATGGCACCGATCTCACCTATTTTATTACCGCCCTTCGCAATATTTACAAGAATCACGGCGGGCTTGAAAATACCTTCAGTAAACATTCAAATGACAGCAGCCTGCAACCTGCCATACACGAGTTTAAGAAGACATTTTTCGAACTGCCACACCCCGTCACGTACTCAAAAACACGTGAGTGATCCTCTAAAGAATTCGGCAGCAAAAAGAATAAACATGTTCCTGCGATGGATGGTGAGAAAAGACGCCGGGAAAGTGGACTTTGGAATATGGAAAAGTATTGCTCCTGCTATTTTAAGCTGTCCACTTGACGTACACTCAGGAAATGTGGCCAGGAAACTGGGGCTGCTAAAGAGAAAACAGAACGATGCAAAAGCGCTGCAGGAATTGGATGGAAATCTAAGAAAAATGGATCCTCAGGATCCTGTAAAATACGATTTTGCCCTGTTTGGATTAGGAGTTTTTGAGAAATATTGATCCATTTATAGGAAAAAGGCCACCCATAAATGGGCAGCCTTTATAATCAGGTATAGAATCCTTTCATTACTGTGGTGCAGGACAAACATTAATGGCAACCCTTGCCTGAACAGGATAACTGAGAGTTGCGGCTTCATAAACAAGGTCAAAGTTATCATCATTGATATTGTTTACGCACACGTCATCTTCATCAATGTTAGGAAGAGTAAACCTTGCGTTGGTGGCATTCCAGCCGGCATCTAGTTGAACAGTTCCGGTTAAAAGGTCCCGTCCTGCAGGACGTTGGTATAGATTATAGGTGATAGTTCCTACTTCATCCCCATCTGTCGGTATAAATTGGATAAGATGGAGTTTGACCTGCAGGTTGATCTCCATTGCTCACCATCTGGATAAACAATACTCTTTCACAGTTGCCGGAAATAGCCGGTAAGACAAGCAGGGCCGGTTGGTTCATCTCCCCCTCCTGAACAGTTGAAGCGCAGGTGCTCGTATTCTACTGTGTTGTCAGGTCCAAAGTTGGCTTCAATGTCACTTCTGCTTAGCGTACCATTGAGCACTATTGGAGTCACGGTACCGTAATTTTCATCCCAGTCGAGAAGGGTAACTTCGTAATACAGATAATCCTCGTTTGGATCGTCATTAACAGGTAAAGCCATACAAACCGGTCTTGCAAAGAAATCTCCGTTTTCGTCTATTCCAGTCACAGGTTCCAGTCCGGAATATAACACATCGCCGGTATTATCTGTTCCCAACCATATGTTTACACTATAGTTAGCTGTGTAGTGTCTTCCCTCATCATCACAATAGTTTGCAAAGAAGCAGTATTCATAGGTCCTTATGGCATCAAGCTCAAAGAAGGCATAACCATACTCATTGACATCCCTGTTATCAAAACATAGGACCGGAACATCAACATATTTTTTGACCCCGGCACCAAGATTAAAGGTTATGGGCAGGGTATTATCTACAAAGTCAGAAAGGTCTGATCCGGCTCTGGGCGCTACCCAAATAAGATCACCCGCCTCATTGTAAACCGAAAAATGGTCCAGAGTATAACTTCCGGGATCCAGTTCAAGAGCAGGATCCTCTTGAGTGAAAAGCTGTCCGGCTACTAGATCTATGCGGTATGGATCTTCTGCTGTACCTACCACTTCGTTTTCTCCCTGCATCAAGACAATTCTTACATAGGCGGGAGCGTCAGCTGAACAATCAGGCAGATCATCTAGAGACTGCCGGGTCATGACTTTATTTGCCACGTCATTGACAATTGCTCCAAAGGACAGGCTGGCCTTTTTTGAGGTATCGGTTTGAGGCTCATCTGTACTACATGAGGTAAAGAACAGGGTAAGGACTACCAGGGATGCAAAAAATAATTTTAACTGTTTCATAATTATATGATATTTAGAAGGTTAATATTCAATTTCACCATGCATAAAAAGAAGATCCAACGTTCCGAAATGGATCGGTCAGGTTTGGATTGCCTTGATTATGTAAAAAGTGGGGGAACTAATTGAGGGGAGGATAAACGGAAGAACCGCTTTTTCCAAAAATAGACATAATGAAGCCATTAGTCAATGGGTGAAAACCCCCATTAAATTGAAAATCAATGAATTGTAATTTATTCCTCTTTTTTGACTGGAAATTACCACATCTTTAGGCGGAGTAGGAAGAATTAATTTCAACCGGGTTGTTTCTGATTCCAGAGGCAGGAACCAAACAACGATTTTGAAAATTTTTTAAGAAAAACAGATCACCCGATCAAAATATGTGGAAAAACCGGTGAATATTTTCACACAATTAATATCTTTAACTTATTCAAAGGTAGATCAATATATGCCTGACACGCAGTTTTCCGATTATGAAGAACGGCACCCTCCGGTCCCGGAGGAATTTCAAATCCTAAGGAGCGCCCCGGAAAAAGAATACCGGGACATTCTGTTTTTAGCCAACCAGGTTTGTGAGACCACCGCTGCTGCAATATGGATCGTCGAAAACGGGCAATCCTGGTGCAAAAGTGCTGTGGGAATCTCTTCCGAAGAAATTAGAGGCCTCGAGGAGCTGTGGAAAATTCCGCTGCAGGAAAAAAAGTTGCTTCTGGTAAGCAATCTAAAGACCAATGAACGGTTTGGCAACGCCATCCGAAATTTCACCTTTTTTGCAGGTATGCCGCTCATCACGACTTCCGGAGAAAGTCTTGGTGTGTTGATGCTGCTTGATTCCGAAGCAAAAGATCTCGACCCGGAACAGCAGAAGGCACTTCATATTTTAGCCGAACAGGTGCTCAATCTTGTGACCTTCAGAAAACAAAGAAACGAGTACCGTCGCATTCAAAGTAACCTGGAACAACGATACCACGATCTTGAGAAATTTGCGAGCGTGGTTTCTCATGATATCAAGTCTCCCCTGGCTAATATTATTTCTCTTACCGAGCTGTTAGAAGAGGAAAACAAGGACCGGTTTGACGATACTACCAAACAATACATCGATTACCTGTCACAGGCCTCTCACAGCCTTCGCAACTATGTGGACGGGCTGTTGTTGTTTTACCGCAGTGATAAGATTTTGGAAAAGGAAGAGGAAGATGTCGAGCTGAAAAACTTTTTTGAAAAGATCGTGAACCTCTACAAGGTAGAGCCGGATATTGAGATAGATTATCCGCAGCAAGGTCGTTTAAGAATGGTAAACAAGGCCGCGCTCACGCAAATTTTTATGAACCTGATAAGCAATGCCCTTAAGTACAACAACAAAAAGCAAAGGCATGTTGAGATCACGTTTAAAGAAGGTAATAAATTCTACTTTTTCAATGTAAAGGACAATGGCAATGGCATTCCGGAGGAGAGTTTTGAAAAGATCTTCGATCTTTTCACCACCCTCGATGCAGATGATCGCAATGGCAATCCCGGCAGTGGCATTGGTCTGGCAACCGTGAAAAAACTGTTGCATCACATGGGGGGCGATATCAATATCACTTCCACTCCCGGCCAGGGCAGTAACTTTCAAATAAAAATCAAAAGGTCGTGCTAAAGCTTTTGTTACATTTGGATAAAAGTAGCCGCGCTAATGCATTTTAAACACCCGGAACTTCTTTACGCTCTGTTTTTGCTGGTGATCCCTGTGTTGGTGCATCTTTTTCAACTTCGGAAGTTTGAGACCCAGAAGTTTACAAATGTCAAGTTCCTTAGAAAAGCAGTGTTGCAAACCCGCAAAAGTTCACGGCTTAAAAAGTGGCTCATTCTCTGCACAAGATTACTGGCGCTGGCCTGTCTTATAATAGCTTTTGCACAGCCCTTTTTTCCTCCAAAAGAAGGCATTGTTAAGGGGCAGGAAACCCTTGTCTACCTCGACAATTCTTATAGTATGCAGGCAAAGGGAAAAAAAGGCATCCTGCTAAAACGGGCAGTACAGGAACTGCTGGAGAGTTTGCCGGGGGATGCCAAGGTCAACCTCTTTACAAACGAAGAAGATTTCTTGGAGTCTCGAACCGGAGCTGCTTCGCAAAAAGTTACTGCAGTTAGATTACAGTCCGGGCCAACCCGACTGGAAAACAATAGGTTTGAAGGCTGCAGATTTTTTTTCTCATGACCTACAGGTTCAAAAGAACTTTATAATCATTTCAGACCTGCAAAAAAGGACCTCTCATGATCTGCCTGAAATTGAAGGTGTAAATTCATATGTAGTGAAACTTGAGCCTGAGAATGTGAACAACATTAGCATTGATACCGCCCTTGCCACTTCTAAACTCCCCGATGAGATCGGGCTCCAGGTAAAACTGAGCTTTTCGGGATCCAAACCGGAAGAGGTTCCCGTAGCTGTCTTTGACGGTCACAATCTCCTGGCGAAAAAGACAGTGAAATTTGATACAGATTCCACAGGCAGTACAGTCTTTAATTTTCCGGCAGCCCCGATTCCAAACGGAAGAATAGAAATAGACGATAATGGTCTCTCTTTTGACAATCAAATGTTCTTTAGCGTCAATAGGTCACAACCCGTGAAGCTCGTAGCTATTGGAGAGCAGGACATGGACTTTCTAAAAAGGATCTACAAAGCTCCGGAATTCGACGCCTCTTTTTTTTCTGTGTCAAACGTTGATTATAATGCGCTATCTCAGGCGAACCTGATCATTCTTAACGAACCGGAGAAAATACCTTCTTCTTTGGTAAATACGCTTCAAAAATTGCATTCCGAAGATGTTTTTATTTTGATCATTCCTTCAGAAAAAGTGGATCTACAGGAGCAAAATCTACTGCTTCGCGCCCTGAACCTGCCCCTGTTCAAAGAGAAAAAACAACAGGAAAAATTGATCACAAAGATTGCTTTTTCGAATCCTTTGTACGAAGAGGTATTCGATGAGCAGGTTCAGAATTTCCAGTATCCTAAGGTAAATTCTTATTTTTCCCTGAATTTTTCCGGCAATCCGGTCCTTAGCTTTGAGAACAATGAACCTTTTTTATTGGAAAAAGATCATGTTTTTCTATTTTCGGCAGCCTTAAATGATCAAAATTCGAATTTTAAAAATTCGCCGCTCATAGTTCCCAGCCTTTACAACATGGGTAAACTAACGATTTCTTCCTCCCGGCTCTATTTCGGCATTGGGAAACCGGAAGAAGTTAACCTCGACCTTTCTCTTCAAAAAGATGAAATATTAAAGCTTTCCTCTTCTGAAGCCGGTTTTATTCCCAGACAGCAGAGTTTTCAAAACAAGGTGAAACTTTTCTTTGATGATCTTCCTTCAACAGCAGGTCATTACCGCATCTTAAGAGATACGATTGCTCTCGAGACCCTTGCGTTCAATTACGATCGCAGGGAAAGTAGGCTCTCCTATTTGGAGCCTCAAAACCTGAAAGATTTCAAGGTTCTTGATTCGGTTCCGAAAGTTTTTGACGAGATACAATCTGCGGGAGAAGTTGATCTGCTTTGGAAATGGTTTGCTATTTTTGCTTTGGTTTTCCTGCTTACTGAAATGCTCATCTTAAAATTCTTCAAATGAAGCTCCTCATAAAATCTGCCAAGATCATTGACAATGAAAGTCCTTACGACAACAAGGTAATGGACATTCTCGTGGAAAACGACGTGATCACAAAGATCGCTCCTACTATTGATTCCCCTGAAATTGATAAGGAAATCTCCTTTGAAAACCTGCATGTTTCGCAGGGATGGTTTGATAGCAGTGTGAATTTTGGAGAACCGGGTTTTGAAGAAAGGGAGACTCTTGAAAATGGTCTTCTTACGGCGGGAAAAAGCGGGTTTACAGCGATAGCCCTCAATCCCGGGAACGATCCTGTGACAGATAACAAAGGAGCCGTTTCTTTCTTAAAACATAAAGCAGAGGGAAGTCCGGTAAGCCTCTACCCTCTTGGTGCCTTGACCCGAAAAAGTGCAGGCATTGATCTTGCCGAGCTTTACGATATGCAGCAGGCGGGCGCCGTTGGATTTGGTGATTATCAAAGTAGCGTATCCAATCCTAATCTCCTGAAGCTGGCACTACAATACGCCCAGAATTTCGACGGACTGGTGCTTTCTTTTCCGCAGGAAAACAAGATTGCAGGTAGTGGACAGGTGAACGAGGGGGAAGTGAGCACCTCCCTGGGGTTAAAAGGAATTCCTGCCCTGGCCGAAGAACTGCAGGTCGCCAGAGATCTTTTTATTCTGGAGTATACCGGGGGCAAATTGCACATTCCTACTATTTCAACAGCAGGATCTGTAGCACTTATTAGAGAGGCCAAAGAGAAAGATCTGGATGTGAGCTGCAGCGTAGCTATTCACAACCTCGTTTTTACAGATGATGCGCTTAAAGATTTCGATACCAATGCCAAGGTACTGCCGCCGCTGCGTACACGGGCAGATGTGAAGGCTCTGCACGCAGGAATAAAGGATGGAACTATAGACATGATCACCACAGACCATTCTCCAATGGATGTGGAGCATAAAAAAGTTGAATTTGACAATGCCTTTTTTGGGACAATAGGCCTGGAGTCGGCTTTTGGAGCCCTGCTGCAGGTAAGTTCCCTAAAGACGGCTGTAAGGATGCTTACTTCGGGAAAATCCCGCTTCAACCTTCCGGAAGCCGTTATCGATGAAGGAATGCCTGCTAATTTTACCTTTTTTGATCCCGAAGCTTCCTACAGGTTCCAAAAAGAACATATTTTGAGCACTTCCAAAAACAGTTTATTCCTCGGGCATGAACTGAAGGGGAAAGTCTTAGGGATCTATGCCAACGGTCGCTTTTTAGCTTCAAAAAAGGACTAAAGAGCCTGAAATATTCTAATTTTGTATTTACAAACCAACAGCATTATGGACACCGTAGTAAATGAAGGGAAAACTGCAGCCATTGTAGCTTACCTCACGATCATTGGGACGATCATCGCGTATTTTATGAACAATGATACGCAAGAATTCCTTTGCGTCATTTCACATAAGACAGGCGCTGGGCATCCACATTACATATTTCATTCTTGGGGTACTCATTTCCTGGTTTGACAGCTGGTGGATCTCGGGTGCTTTTTATGTGTTTATCGCTGTTCTCTGGTTCTATGGTTTCCTGGCCGCCTTACAAGGAGAAAGAAACCTCGTGCCGGTGCTGGGAACAAAATTTCAGGAATGGTTTAGTACAATAAGATAATATGAAGCAGGAAAACCTCTCTCTCCACCATCTGGTAAGACAACCAAAGAAACCTTCAGAAAAAGCGCCGCTATTGATCATGTTGCACGGTTACGGCAGCAATGAAGAAGATCTTTTTTCTTTTGCTGAAGAGCTTCCCGAGGAACTTTTTATCATTTCGGTGCGTGCCCCTTATCCCATGCCACCTTTTGGCCATGCCTGGTATGCGATCAACTGGGACAATGCCGGCGGAAAGTTTAGCAATGATGAACAGGCCATAGATTCGCGGGAGAAGATCTCTGCCTTTATAGATGAAGCGATTGCGGCCTATCCTGTAGACGAGAAAAATGTTACGTTAGTCGGTTTTAGCCAGGGTTGTATCCTCAGTTTTGCCGTTGCGCTCTCCTACCCCGAAAAGGTCAAAAATATTATTGGGCTTAGCGGATACATCAATGAAGACATTATTAAACCCGGGTTCCAAAAAAGGGATTTTTCAGGCCTTTCGGTTTACAGCTCCCATGGTACACAGGACCAGGTGATCCCTGTGGCATGGGCAAGAAAAACTCCGCCGTTTCTTGATAAACTGGGAATCGCAAATGTTTTTTCAGAATTTCCCGTGGGCCACGGCGTCGCGCCTCAAAATTTCATGGAGCTCAAAAAATGGCTTTTGGAGCACCTTTAATTCCGCGGATATAGCACTGCTTTTTCACCGGTGAGCGAGATATTTCCGTCATCATCAAGATCGTAGCTCACAAAGAGGTCGCCCCAGTAAGTACCATCAGTAAAACTTGCCAGTGCCCACTTGTGATTGACCAGTTTGACTTTGTTGATCCTGAAAAAACCTTCCATCCCTTCATAAGGAATAAGGTCGTTATCTGCATCTGCCTTGTTGCGACTAATAATGGCGTCTTCGACTTTTTGAGCCACTTCGGAAGCTTTAAATCCACGATTCTCGAAGTAAGACAGCGCCTCTTCATTAGTGTTTAGTTCAAAATTCCCGCCCGAAGCAGCTTCGGTATAAAGAGAATCTGTAGTGTTTTGCGCCTGCTGCACTTCGGTTTCCAGGACTTTGATTTCATGATCTTTAGCCCTGATCATTTTGTTTCCCGAAACATAGATGAATATGGCCAGCAAGGCGGTGAACACGAACAGGTATAAAAAAAGGCTTTTTCGCATTAAAGTTCTATTTGAAGGTTGTCATAAGCTAGAAAGATATTGGGCGGCAGCTCTGCCTGCACTTCATCATGGAATCCTAAGAGATGGCTTATATGAGTGAGATACGCTTTTTGAGGTTTGACCTTGTCTATAAATTCGAGGGCTTCCTCCAGGTTGAAATGAGAATGGTGAGGTTCTTTTCTCAGGGCGTTCACCACGAGCACCTCTACCCCTTTTAATTTTTCAACTTCATTTTCTTCAATCGTCTTGGCATCTGTAATGTACGCGAAGTCCTTGATCCTGAAGCCGTAGACCTGCACCCTGTTATGCATTACATTAACAGGAACCACAGTTAAATTCTTCAGCTTAAAAGGCTCGTTATGTATCACATGCTCCTGTACGCTTGGAGCGCCGGGATATTTATTTTCTGAAGCAAAAATATAATCAAAACGTTTCCTCAGCGAGTTTAAAACCCGCTCATGGGCGAAGACAGGGATGTCGCCCTGTTTAAAAAAGTACGGTCTAATATCATCAAGCCCTACGGTATGATCGCTGTGTTCGTGGGTAAAGAGGATAGCATCGAGATGAGTGACATTGTTGCTCAACATTTGCTGGCGAAAATCTGGGCCGCAGTCAATGACGATATTCAGGTTGTCTACCTCGACCAGCACAGAGACCCTAAGGCGTTTATCTTTAGGATTGGAACTTAGGCAAACAGGATGGCTGCTGCCAATAACGGGGATTCCCTGCGAAGTTCCGGTGCCTAAAAATGTTACTTTCAATGCTCTTAATTTTACCACAAAACTAAGTATTATTTTTTTGTTCTGCCCCGCATTTTAGTACCTTTGAGGACAACTTAACAAGGTTTTTACCAAAAAGATAAGCTATGCCAATTACCATTATGGGTGACCGGGAATTTGAAAATGTCCCGTCAATAAAGAGTAAGGCTTTACGCATCAATCTCAACGAAAATATCTACGGAACTTTTTCTGAAATTGGAGCCGGACAGGAGACAGTGCGGAATTTCTTTAGGGCCGGCGGAGCTTCGGGAACGATCGCAAAAGCGATGAGCGCGTACGATAAAGACTTTAGTGATGCTATCTACGGAATTGAAGATGACAGGCGCTATGTGACCGAAGAAAGGCTGAAAAAAATGCTGACTCACGAGACCAACCTTATTGAACAAAGGATCTCTCGCGAAAAACATCCCAATAAACTATTTTTTACTTACGCCAATACAGTGGCAACCATAGATTTCGCTAAGAAATATAAGGGCCACGGCTGGGTGGGAATTCGCTACCAGGTACATCCCGAAGAAGCGTATAATGACATTATTCTACACGTTCGGTTTCATGAGAACGATGCGCGATTACAGCAAAATACGCTTGGAATTCTTGGCGTAAACCTTATTTACGGGGCCTACTACAAATATGATAATCCAAAGAAACTACTGCGTTATCTCTATGACCACATTGATAAAGATCAAATAGAGATCGATACTATCAACTTTTCGGGGCCAAGGTTCGAAAAAGTGGACAACCGCTTGATGAGCCTGCAACTGGTTAAAAACGGAATGACCGAGGCGGTAATGTTTGCGCCCGATGGTAATAACGTTTTACCCGCCAAGATCCTTTACAAGAAAAATATTCTTGCCCTGCGAGGTAGCTTTAGACCTGTAACAAAAGTGAACATGGATATGTACAAGCGTTCCATGGAACTGTTCCTGAAGGAAAACAGGGTTTCTGAAGATAATACTGAAGTCATTTTCGAGATCACTCTTTCTAACCTGCGGGCCGAGGGAGAGATCGACGAACGCGACTTTATGGACCGGGCAGAGCTGCTTTGTTCACTGGGACAAACAGTAATGATCTCTAACTTCCAGGAATACTACAGGGTGGTGGAATATTTCTCCCGCTATACCAAAGAAAGAATGGGACTTGCCATGGGAGTGAACAACCTGGTGGATATCTTCGACGAAAAATACTATCGTCACTTAAGCGGTGGTATTCTTGAGGCCTTCGGAAAGCTTTTCTTCAAAGATTTGAAGGTTTACCTCTACCCGTTGAAGGACAAGGAAACAGGACAGATCACTACCAGCGAAAACCTGAAGGTACATCCAAGAATGAAGGAGCTGTACAAATTCTTCAAGTACAATGGAAAAGTGGTCGATATCACGAATTACGATCCAGATATTCTGGATGTTTATTCAAGGGAAGTGTTGCAAATGATAGCCGAAGGAAAATCCGGTTGGGAAGAGATGCTGCCTGAGAAAACAACACAAATGATCAAGGAGCACAACCTCTTTAGTCATCAAAAGCAAAAGGAAGCTCAAAGAGCATAGTTTCCGATCTTTAGACTGTAGACGAGAGGTTCATGCTCTAAAGCGGAAGAAGCTTATAGAAAAAGAGGAGTCAAAAAATCAGTTTTTTGACTCCTCTTTTTCTTTTACTGTTGTTGTGCCTTCTTCTTTCTCGGGAAACGCTCCAAAGATCTCGATTAGCTTTTTTCTCCTGTACTCGAAGATCTCCTTTAATTTCGGTTTTACGAGGAATGGATGCACCATTCTACCTATGAATCCGAAGGGGAGTTTGTAGTCAACGATATCCTCCATCTCCACTCCGCCATCGATCTCCTTTAAAAAGTGCTTGTGATGCCAGAGCGCATAGGGACCAAATCTTTGTTCATCTACAAAATAATTAGGTTCCTCAACATGGGTGATTTCAGTGACCCAGGTAGTTTTGATTCCGGCCACAGGGGTAACAATGTATTGAATGATCTGCCCCGGAAACATGGGGCGGTCTCCTCCCCCGGTGATATCAAAGCCCATGTAATCTGGAGTAATTGCCTTCAGATTTTGAGGATCTGAGAGGAATTGCCAGGCCTTTTCTCGCGAAACGGGGATTTTCTGGACGGTACGCAGGGTATATATCATTAAGTATTGTTTAAATATTTAAATTAAAAAATATAAACAAAAATACTGCTTTTTGAAATCGGAAGGTTGTGTTTGGCCAGGAAAATATTCTAAAAAACTGATAAAAGCGCTTGAGAATTCTTAGAAGTAGGTTAAACCCTAAGGAAAACTGACGAACAAAAGCGAGATTTGACGCAAACCCAAATCATGAAGTTCAAAAATTTCCTCCTCTTAGTTTTTATACTCACTTTTACAACAGCCTCCTTTTCCCAGGAGGATCATATTAAAGATTCACCTTATGAAATTAGCTGGGCAAAAGATGGTACCTGGGTGGGTGCCGGTTTGGCTCTCAATGGCCTTGGCTTTAGCCTCATCCAGGGAATGGAGCCGCTTTCGGCACAAGAGGTGGAAGCGCTTTCCAAAGATGATATTCCCGGGATCGACCGTTGGCTGGCAGGAAAATATTCCAAAAGGGCAGACGAGGTAAGTTATTATCCCTTTTACGGCTCTTTTGCAGTTCCTTTTATTATGATGGTCGCCGATAAAGACTATGGAAGCCATGCAGGGCAGATCTCGGTGCTGTTTCTTGAATCTATGGCTACAACAGGAGCCATCTTCAGCATTACGACTGCAACTGTAAAACGAAGCCGCCCTCTTGCCTATAACGAAGACCTGTCATTTGAAACAAGAAGTGAAACCAGCTCCAGACGTTCCTTTTTTGCGGGACATACGGCAGCAACAGCCACTGCTACCTTCTTTGCAGCCAAGGTCTTTAATGACTTTAATCCAGATTCTGCCGCAAAGCCCTTTGTATGGACTGCTGCGGCCCTGGTGCCCGCTTATGTAGGATATCTTCGAAGTCAAAGGCAGGCAAACACTTTCTTACAGATAACCTGGTAGGATATGGAGTTGGAGCCCTTTCGGGAATTCTTATCCCCGAACTGCACAAAAAGAAGAACGAGAACTTCAGCTTTTATCCAAACTACGGAAGTGAATATAAAGGTATCACCTTACAATACAGGTTTTAGCAGATTTTTGGTGGATTTTCTTATTTTAGGCCACCAAATAAACAACCATGACAAAAACCTACACTTTCTTTCTCATCATTTTTCTCACAACTTTTGGGCTGCAGGCTCAAAAAATTCCTTTACCTGTAGATACCACTGTAGTGACGCAGCACCAGGTAAAGATCAAAGGCCAAAAAATATCTTATACCGCCACTACCGGGATGCAACCGGTTTGGAATGAAGACAGGGAAGCGATCGCCAGCCTGTTCTATACTTACTACGAGCGCAGCGATATCAAAGACAGGAAAAACCGGCCGCTGGTAATTTCTTTTAATGGCGGTCCCGGTTCTGCTTCGGTTTGGATGCACATCGCCTATACAGGTCCGCGTGTTTTGGAGATCGATCCTGAAGGTTTTCCCGTACAACCTTACGGGATCAAAGAAAACCCAAATTCCATTCTTGACATAGCCGATATTGTTTATGTAAATCCTGTAAATACGGGATATTCCAGGATTATCGAGCCTGCAACCGGAGACGAAAAAAGGGAAAAAAAGCAGTTCTTTGGAGTCAATTCAGATATCAGCTATCTCGCCAAATGGATCAACACTTTTGTTTCCCGCAACAACCGCTGGCTGTCGCCAAAGTATCTCATTGGAGAAAGCTATGGGACGACTAGAGTTTCAGGTTTGGCACTGGAGCTTCAGAATTCACAATGGATGTACCTAAATGGCGTCATCCTGGTTTCTCCTACTGAACTTGGTATAGAAAGAGACGGACCGGTAGAAATTGCGAACAGGTTGCCATATTTCACGGCTGCCGCATGGTATCATAAGGCGCTTCCTGAAGAACTTCAGAAGAGAGACCTGGAAGAACTACTTCCGGAAGTAGAAAGCTATGCCGTAAATGAAGTTCTCCCTGCCCTGGTGAAAGGCGGATTTCTAGCACCTGAAAAACGGCAGGAAATAGCTTCAAAAATGGCTTTTTACTCAGGTATTTCCGAAGAAGATATATTGCAAAATAACCTCGAAGTTCCCTTTGGATTTTTCTGGAAAGACCTGTTGAGAGACAGCCGCGGAATGACCATAGGCAGGTTGGACTCAAGATATCTTGGCCTGGATGAAAAAGAGGCCGGAGACTCTCCCGATTATAATGCCGAACTTACTACCTGGTTGCACGCCTTTACTCCTGCCATTCACCATTACCTTAGCACCGAGCTTAATTTCAACACAGATCTTACCTACAATATGTTTGGGCCAGTTCATCCCTGGGACAGAACCGGAAATAACACCGGCAAAAACCTGAGACAGGCGATGGCCCAGAATCCTAACCTTGATGTGCTTATCCAGAGTGGGTATTTTGACGGTGCCACCACCTATTTCAACGCCAAATACAGCATGTGGCAAATGGATCCCAGCGGTAAAATGAAGGACCGTCTGAGCTTCAAAGCTTACCGAAGTGGACATATGATGTACCTGCGCAGTGAAGATCTGCAAAAGGCAAGCGATGATCTTCGGGAATTCATCACAAACTCGTTGCCCAAATCGGGAGAACCGGCGATGTATTAAGAAGCAAATACGCAAAAAAAGAACCCTCAAAAATGTACTTTTTTGAGGGTTCTTTTTTTAAATAGCTATGTGAATATCAATCCGGGCTCTTTTTCTTTGACTATGCCTGTATCTTAATTTGGGACAACATTTCTTGCAGCACTGCCTCTACTCCATTCTCATCATTACTCTTGGTAGTGAATTCAGCAGCCTTCTTGACATCAGGATGTGCATTTTCCACAGCATATCCTATGCCCGCATGTTCAAAAAGTTCCAGGTCGTTAAGGTAATCCCCAAAAGCCATAGTCTCTTCTTTGGTAATTCCATGCTGCTGCTGTACAGCCATGAGAGCATTGCCTTTTTGCGCATCTTTTGCATTAAAATCTATCCATATCTTGCCTGATAGCTTCACCTGCAGGTCTTTTTCGAAGTGTTTGACGTGGGGCAGACTATTTTCTTCGGCTCCCGAAAGATCACAGATCGTCACCTTTAGAAATACATCGTCTTCCACTTTTTGAAGGTCATCTACCACCTGATATTTTTCGTAATGTTCCAGGAATGGTTTCATAAATTCGGGGGCAGTACTTTCTATGTAAGCCTGCTTCCTTCCGCATAGAACAAGGTACTTGTTGTCCAGCTGTTTAACAGCAGATATTAATTTTTTGACCATTTCGGGTTCCATGGGCCGGATGAATTTTTGCTCCTCCCCTTCCATGACAATTGCGCCGTTTTCAGCAATATAGATGAGATCATCTTTAACAGGCTCCATTCTTTCCATCAGGCTATAATATTGCCGGCCACTTGCAACCGCAAAAAGAATGTTCTTCTCTCTAAGCCTTTTAAACAGTTCAAAAAATTGCTCGCTCACCTCGTGATCACTGTTAAGCAAGGTGCCGTCCATATCACTGACGATGAGTTTTATGTTTGAATAATCCATGTAGATCTGGTTTTGAAAAAGCAAATTTAAGGGAAGACTCAGGGATAGCCCGTCTTTGAAAGTTAATTTCTTCGGAAGGAGGCCAAAAGGTTCCAATATTGGTAGTGGAAGGGAAAATTTATTTGCTTTCCATTTGTGAGGAAATGAACGGAATTCTTGGAGCCAGAAAATAGCCGGTGAGGCTGGCAAAAAATATGGGGATAAAATAGGAGAAGCCTGTGAGGGTTGCCAACAGGATCGTTGTACTCATGGGAGTTCTTGTTACGCAGGCGTTAATGGCTGCCATGCAGGTCACTATTGCCAGGGATAACTCAACTCCCGGGAGAAATTGGTGAATGATCAAACCAAGAGTGGCCCCAACAAAGAAAAGAGGAATGATAAAGCCTCCTCTCCAGCCCGAAGTTACTGTGATCGCAATGGCAATGATCTTTAAAAAAAGAATGACGCCCAGATATTCTATTTTGAAGCCGCCAGACAACAACTCATTGATGGTATGATGTCCAAAATACCTCGTGATTGGCACAAAGAAGGCTATGGAACCTAAAAGGATGCCGCCAATAAATGTTTTGTAATATATAGGCAGCTGAGACTTTTCAAATGCCTTTTTTAAATATTTCGTACAAAAAATAAAGATCCAGCCACAGCAGGTTGCCATAATTGCAAAGAGAATGGCGTAGGCAAAATCGAATTTATTGTCCATCTCATATGCCGGAAGATCCCACACAGGCCCAAGCCCAAGATGAATGATGAGTGCAAAAATAATATAGCTGAAAGAGCTGGCTACAAATGCAGGAATAATCGCTTTATAATATTCAACTGCATGTTTGTGGTGAAGTATTTCGAGTGAAAAAAGAGAGCCACCCAGAGGGGCTCCAAAAAGGGCTGTGAATCCTGATGCCATGCCGGCAATGCTCATAGATCGTAACTCCTCTCCTTTCATTCTCAGGATCTTTCCCAACCAGGTACCGGTAGAGCCCGTCACCTGCACCAAAGGTGCTTCGGGACCCAGACTACCTCCCGATGCTACACAAAGAAGAGAAGACAGGATCATGGAAGGATTGTTCCTGGGATCTAATTTCCCATTATTGAACCTGATGTTGTTCACGATAAGATGAATTTCCCCGGGATCTCCAATCCAATGTATAATGAGGCCGGCTAACAAACCGGCTCCTGCCATCACCGGGATAACGGCCCAGCCCTCAAAAACTGCAAGGCCTGTAGTGAGCAGCTCCAGCACGATCCAGTATAGACCCGAAATAATACCTCCAATAATTCCCAGCAAAGCCCAAAGAAAGAACCGGCGGCTAAACACAAAAGGATTGAACCTGAGAGGTTGATCCAGAATATCAAGGTATGTCAATAGTTTTCTCCGGGTCCTGATCCTCACTCTTGGGGTTTTTGAAAAAGAAGGTGCAATTTAGTCTTTCTTCCCTTACTGCCAAAAATGCTGTCATTGATCCTTCGAATCTCCCTCTTGGTATGATAGAATTTGAACTATCAACCGGTCTCAATTTCAATCTCTGGAACAACGAAATGGGTAAAGAATGAAGTATTAAAGGCTAATATCCCTAGGAGAAGACTTAAAAAAAATAATTTGTAGCTTTAAAGATCTAAATTTTATAAAAAATGCAGAAGCGAACAAAACTGTTGTTATTAATTTCAGCCGGCTTACTTATAGTTGCTCTTTCTCAAATGATCTGGCACTTTTTACAACTCCCCGACTTTTTCAACGGTGCTTTAGTAGGAGTAGGAATCGGTTTGATGGTAATTGCTTTGCTCAATAGAAAAGAACAGCTCAATCCTGAAGATCTGTAACCCGCCCTGGTTCGGCGGAAAAGGTCTGCCACACCTTGCCTGCTCCCGACCATAACTGATTTTGTTCGTAAGGAGGAAGCAATCAGTAATGTTCCGACTCCCGATTTTTATTTTTTCGGAATAAGATTTAAAGAAGAAAAATTAGTTTCAGTTGGTAATATATTATGTCAGATAAAGGAGGTACAAAAAGTCAACACGCGCATAATAAATCACTTCTATACTCCAATCGGCCGAAGTTCAAGGAAAATATTCGTGAAAACATTTATGTAGATAAAATTAGAACAGATGGAATTGCTTTTGAAAAAGTAGATAAGGAACAACTCGAAAAAGTCCTCGCACAGATTAGAATTAAGGCCAAAAGGGAAGTTTCGAAACAAAGAAAAATTTTTGTTATCTCATTTTTTATAACCATTGTTATTGTACTCTCCCTGAATTCTTATCTTGACCAAAAGTTTAGTCAATACAAAGACTTTCGTGAAGCTAATGATTCCGAAAAATACAAGCCGATGAAATAATAACTTTTACCCTTTTTTCGGTAACACTCCTATTTAAATTCTCACACCTTTTTTGCCCATATGTTGACTGAAAGATGTTTGTTGCCACCGGGATTTACGCGGGTATATCCCAAACGTCTTAGAAATCTCCCGACAAAATAATTATGGAAACCGTGGCCAACCACAATTAGAACTTTTTGCTTTTGCACCAGGTGGTCCAAATATCCCGCGTTATTCCTTAGCCTTTTATGAGCTTCGAAAGGTTTCTCGACTCCTTTCATTGTTCCTGTAAGCCAGGCAAGCCTTGACAAGGTCGTGTGCAGGCTGTATGGAATTCTAATCGGCAAGTTAATGTTCTGCCTGTCGAGTTCTCTAAAACGTGGCTCTTCAACATGAGTAAAAACTTCTGAAGGAAAAATAGCCTTAGCTGTTTCTCTTGCCCTATTGAGGTCGCTGTGATAGATCTCCACATCTGTAATGTTATCTGTACAGACAGGAGCTTCAGGAATGTTGTGAACGCTGCTGTTGCGGTACTCTTCAAGAAGTTCTTCTGCTTCTGCAAAATTCACATGACCTTTTTTTGAAGTAATGGGCTTTGCATGTCTTACAAGTACTATTTGCAGGAAATCCGGGGATCTGTAAATTGTTAAACAGGTATTTGCAGACTGTTCCTTATAGTATTTTTTCAGGTCTTTTAAATTCATTTTCACTCAGCACTTGTTTTCCAGAAGATAGGCAGAAATAAGTAAAACAGAGAATAGAATTACATGAGAAGCGATCTTTTCATTAGGAGTGATGTGATCGGGACAGGATGTTTTTCCTTGTGAAATGCATTCCTTCAAATACAAAACCACGGCCTAACGCCCGCTGTTTTTTGTTCCACTTCAACCTTCAAAACTTCGTTTTGGGCGCTTCGGGAAACAGGATTGAAATTCCTTAGTTGATGCACTCCTGCAAATACAAACCACGGGCTATCGCCCGCCGTTTTTTTATTCCCCTTCACACCTTCAAAACTTCGTTTTGGGTGTTCCGGGAAATAAAAAAACCACGCCCTTCGGGACGTGGTTTTGAACTTGATGTGATCGCGACAGATCCCGAACCCATCTGAAAACCCCTGTAAAAACAGGAAAAATTTTTTTCAAGTTTGCTTCTGTTGACCGAATTGTGAACCTTCTTATAGTGGATCCTTTCGCCCAGAACCAAAGATAATCAAATAGTTGCAATTGATGTCAATAATGGCGCGGGAAAGATCAATTTTTGCTTTTGCTCATTTTTCGTTTTCTTTCTTTTTAAAAAGGTTCATTTTTTATCTCGTTTTGAACCCTCCCTTATTTTACTGGCCTCATTTGACTTTCTCAGAATAACTTGTTGACCTTGCAATTGTAGTTTTTGGTATATAGTCAAGGTACTTTTACTAATATTATGTTTCGAAGAATTTGAAGAAAAATTGTCTAATGCGAGTAGAATTGCGTCAATATTCCCTCTGATTTGGTGGGCCCCGAAATTTTTTGCTGCAAAAAAAAAGACTGTGGGCTGATAACATTAATAAAATTCATGGAAGACAAAGAAGGGAGAACCCTGCAACATCGCTTTGCGTGTTGCCCTCTTGCTGTGTGTCCTGAGTTATCACGGGAGTACAATAGAACCCAAAAGTTCATTGAAATGATAACATAACTTTGATAATGATGATAGAATTTTATGAAGAAACAGAAACGAGCTGACCCCATTCGAAATGGAAAGTTAGAAGTCTCACTGTACCGTTTCCTAAAATGTTGGCCTATCGAACAAGATGTTCAGGCGTATTGTTCAAACCACCTTGTGGTGCTTGTTTTAAGAGAACAGGTATTGAGCGACAAGATCTGGTGAGAGTATGGGAGTTGAACGTAAGTGAACCTCTATGGACGTGTCGAAAGTGACCTTTACGGTGTCAAAATCGAGGAGAGAGCAGCTCCGAGAGATTAAGTATGGTGGATACCTGATTACTGACCATACGACACCCGGCATATAGGAGGCAAGAACCATACTCAGGCATTATCAAGGAACAGGAGAACCAATATTTAAATGGGAAGCAAAAATGGTGAAAATCCCGAAGCGGAAGAACCAGAAAGTAGCGACGTTAGGTATTGGGACGGATGAAGTCGTAGTAGCGAAAATACTCCAGAGAACAAGATTAATCATCTTGTGAGCAAAGGACTTCACTCAAGCATGTTCATTTATTGTATTACAACTTAAAGAAATTTAAGGATGATTTTTAATGAAGAACACAAGACGCAACCTATTAGCAGGTTGCAGGTAAATGAAGCTTTTAAGAGAATAAAAGCCAACAAAGGGAGTGCTGGAGTAGATGGATTATCCATTGAAACAGTAAGTAGTCAACCACGGAAATATCTGTACCCATTATGGAACAGGATGGCCAGTGGGAGTTACTTCCCTAAACCTGTTCGACAGGTACTAATCCCAAAAGGGAAAGGTAAAATGAGACCCTTGGGTATTCCCACTGTAGTTGATCGGGTTGCCCAACAAGTAATTGCATCGCAGTTAAACACAATAGTTGATCACACCTTTAGTCCAAGCAGTTTTGGGTATCGTCCCAGGAAATCTGCACATGATGCCTTGGGCCAATGTCGTATAAATTGTTTACGATATAGCTGGGTCATAGATTTGGACATAAAAGGATTTTATGACAACATTGATCATGAACTGCTACTGAAAGCTGTTCAGCACCATACACAGGAGAAGCATATTTTGCTTTACGTGAAAAGATGGCTGGAGGCTCCAGTGCAATTAGCTGATGGAACGCTGCATAATCCAAATGGTAAAGGCACACCACAGGGCGGAGTAATTAGTCCTGTATTGGCTAATATCTTTATGGATATTGTATTTGACAAGTGGATCCAAAAACGTTATCCTGATATTCAGTTTGAACGTTACGCTGATGACATTGTGGTTCATTGTTACCACCTGCCTCATGCTAACCGACTTCTTGAAGAAATCGAAAGACGATTCAAAGAGTGTAAACTGGAAGTGAATCAGGAGAAGACAAGAATAGTTTACTGTCGCAGAAATCAGAAGAAAAGACCAAGGTTTAAAGTGAAGTTTCAGAAGTTCGATTTTCTGGGCCACACCTTTAAACCCAGAGTAGTTAAAATAAGGGGAATAATGAAATTAGGTTTTACCCCTGCCATCAGTCAGAAAAGCATCAACAGAATAAATGAAGAGCTCTTCAGGATGAACATCCATAAAATGGTACAGTTCCCACTGAGCAAAATTGCATCTCTGTTGCGGCCTAAAATCAGAGGCTGGATAAACTACTACGGTAAATTTCGACTGGGAGGCCTCAAGAAACTATTTAGAACATTGCACATTCGCTTAACAAAATGGATACGTAATAAGTACCGTAGGTTCAAGCGGAAGCAGTGGGTCCTTGCGCTACGACATCTACAGAAAATATGCCGGCTCGAACCATACCTGTTTGAACATTGGCAATATGCAGGGCTTAAACCTTAAAGTCTTGGCTGAGAGGAGCCGTATGAATCGAGAGGTTCACGTACGGTTCTGTGAGAGGTTTAGGGGTGAAATTCCCCTTTACCTACTCGACGTTCTCCCCCTGTTCAATATTTAATGATAATTGTTCCGAGTAGGTAAATATAATTTGGTCGATTCTTGAGTTTAAGAATATTCTAAAGTTCATTTGTAACTAAATTTTTAGTTATATTAGAGCTTAGAATTAGATTTCATGAAACGATTCATTCTTCCTGTTTTACTCATACTAGAACTATTCAGTTCCTGTCAATCTTATCACCCTCTTAATAGGCATAACTACTTTAGTGGCAGAAAGCTTTATAACAAGCCCCTCAATCTTACATTCCCATATTTTGGAGACATCAAATTTAAAAGGTTAAGGAGCCTGGACAAAAATGAATTAAAAAAGGTTATAAAAGGATATGAAGAAATTGATACTAAAGATCTTCTAGCCTACGGATTGACGGATCTGGGACCTCATTATGAAATTATGCTTTTCGTTCAGGATCACAAGAAATTTTCAAATGATAGCAGAGGTCTTCAACTCGTTTTGGAAGATACAGTTAATAAAGAAATTTTGTTCAAGAAAGTAGGAGAGGAAAAAGTTGCCTATCTCTTAATAGCCGCAGTCGCAGGCAATAAGAGTATGAAGTCAATAAGGAAAGATGGCCAGAGTCTGATGAGACATCTTTCTTTTGATACAGAGTCGGTAGAAGATCTCACGTATTCCAAGGTTTTTGAGGTCAACAAGGACAATCCAAACTATTTGGCAACAAGAAAGAAACTTAAAGAAGCACCAATTCCGAAAACTGATGATCAGGAGTGGATGAAATTTCAATTTCTTGTGACAATAAATTCCTTTATGGGCAATAATACTGAGTATGACCATTTAGTAAAAGGTTTCGAAATGAGCCGCAAACAGCACTTAGCCCCAATATTGGATACTTTGCTGCTAAATCCGAAAATCAAAAAAAACAGCCATGTTCTGGAAGAATTATCTTCACTCGCTGCAGGCACACGTGTATTCATGCTCAATGAAAACCATTGGTATCCGAAGCATCGGTTGTTCGGCGAAATGCTTCTAAAGCCACTGAAAGAAAATGGTTATACACATCTAGCCTTGGAAGCCCTTTTCAAAAAACAGGATTTGGTAATCAATACAAGAGGATTCCCCTCTACTTCGTCGGGCTATTATACTAGAGAACCATATTTCGGTCACTTTATAAGAAGAGCGAAGGAAATGGGCTTTGAAATAGTAGATTACGAAAGTGATGAGAAAGATGCAAACAGGGAATTAGGTCAGGCTCAAAATTTAGCAGATCTGTTGAATAGTAACTCGGATATAAAAGTTTTTGTTTATGCCGGTTTGGACCACATCATTGAAGAGCCGACAAAGAGAGGTAAGACCATGGCAGTTAACTTGAAGGAATTAACAAATATCGACCCCTTAACCGTTAATCAGACTGACGTGGTCTCAGAGACAAAAGATGATCTCATAATGATACCTTTTGATCAAATACAAGATGTTGTGAAGCTGCAGCGTCGGCCGGTTGATTTTTTTATTATTAATAATTTAGAACCCAGTCTACAATATATCCTACCATCGTTGGATTTTAAGAAAGTAGAGGTAAAAAATGAAGTATTAGAAAAATATTTTGATGAAGATCTCTTAGTGACTATATATAAACTTAAGGAATATAAATCCTTAAGATCTAAAGCTGTTCCAATATCCTCTTTAATTAAAAGGATTTCAAAAGACCAGAAAATCATATTGACTTTACCATCTGGAGATTTCTTTATTAAGATAAGTTCTTCAGAGGATGAAAGGGTGTTAACGAAAGAAATCCATGTCTAAAAAAATTAGCAGTTTATTGAAATTGTCGACTATTCCCGCTGCATTTGATAATTTAGAGACCTATTATAAGTATCTCTCCTGGCCATTCGCTAAAAAATGAATTGACCCAGGACCGCTGGTAGCATTATGAAAAAAAAATCCGAATGAAAAATTCACTTTTTTAATTACTTGCTCTTTCGCTTACTTCTTTTAACAAGAACTGAAAACAAGAGCATCAACAAAAGGAGATCGACAAAAATAATTTCAGAGAAGTTTTCCGAAATTAATGGACCATTAAGAAAAGTCAAAGGATTTCAGATTCAATTATGTAAACCGGGCAAAACCGCATATTTACTATCACGGTCGAAGAATATTTTTCGATTATCCTCATCCCTAGAATGTTTAGTATTTTGGTTATGTTATTTTTAAGGAAAAATTTATTTATGAAAAAAATGTCTTTTGTACTTATCATTTTATGGGTTTCATTTAGCAGTTCAAGTTTATTGGCTCAAATTGGTGCCTCGCATGAAGAAGTCTTATGTGCATTAGAGATCTATAATTCTCAGTATCTCGCCAAAGAAATACCTTATCAAGTTATTTTACCGGAAAAGTTCCAGTCTAAGAAAGACAGTCTAAACCTCTTAGTTCTTCTTGATGGTGACGATTATATAGGAATAGCCAAGGATGTAACTTCTCTTTATGAGTTTGGAGAAAAAATCAATCCTACACTCATTCTTTCCCTACCCAGTACAATAAAAAGTAGGTGGGCATATTACACTCCCACAAAGGATTCACTTAACCCTGAAAAAGGGTACGAAAATCTTTATGCCCGAACGGGAAAATTTCCTCAATTTGCTGATTTTTTAGAAAAAGAATTGGTTCCCTTCATAGAGTCCAAATACCAAATTACTTTTAAAAAGAAAACTATCTTTGGTCATTCCCTAGGAGGGTTAGGTGTTCTCTCATTTGCAGTCCTAAGGCCAGAAATATTTGATAATTATATCTCTGCAAGTCCCAGTACCATGTACGACCAACATTACATATTTAAGACCCTGGAGAAAAAAGGAAGTCTCTCCTTTAACTCAATGTTTATAACTGCTGCTTTAAATGACGCAAATGGATATCGGGAAAATGTGGAATGGCTTAAGAAATATCTAGATGACCATAAGTCGAATAACCAATCCGTGGGCAGCAAAATTTATGTCAATGAAAGTCATGCGACTTCAGGATTAAAGTCGTTGATCGATGGTCTTAAATTTATTGGTAAATAAATGATTCTTTTGAGATAGGTTTTATTTGACTTGCTCAATTAATTACCAAGATGAAAACATCATTTACTTTTTTCATCCGGAGCGCTTTCCATTTTGATTCCCTTACTCTTTTGCGAGACGGCTAAAAAAAAGATTCAGCTAACTATCATTTACTTCTTCCAGAGCCATCGCGTAACCATTTTTGATGGCCGCTTTTATGGGATTTAGAATTAGGATAGGCCGTAAAATCCGGCGTGAGTAAAGCAGCAGAGAAATTATCCAGGCCGGCTAACTTCTAAATCCCGTTCCTTTGCCGAAGAAAAATGGTTACAAGAGCGGAGGCTCTGGAAGTAAATGCTGTTGAAGTCGGTGGGTTCTTTAACTTCCAATGTTATGGAAGCGAATCAAGCGGACGCATGGTTACAGCGGTGACTGTAATGCAGCGCAAGGATCTTTCTCCTGGAGCTAAATGAAAGGAATCTTGGGGCCATGGGTCCAAGATCATCACCCGAAGCGTTTTTCCCGCAGCGTAGCGAAGGGAAATGTGCTGAGGGAATGGAAATTTAATGTCCTTATTTGACCGCATCATATTTTATACAACTTATAATACAAGTTGTGATAAAACTTCTGATAATAGTAGTGATATGACTTGAATAAGAGCTCTCATTTTTTGCTTAAACAATAAAAACAACCTCTAAAAAGCTTTTTATTTTTTATTCTTTTTGTTTTCCTATCTACCTTTCTATAATGTTTTCATTTTTTTCCGGCGGGTAAAAGAAAAAAGAGGAGTGATTGTATCGGTAAGCTGGAGACGATATTTTCTTCTGCGAAAGACAATGTTCTGAGGTAGATCGCTGTATTTTAGGCTCCATTTTCCTATTTCTTTGGAAATAGGTTTGGAATAGTGCTTTTTGACCTTTATAAGCTTTTCTTTTTCTGCAGCTTTTTTTAGTCGGGAAGCAATGGCCTTAGAAATTTTAAATATCTTCTCTACTCCATTGACTGCAACAGGCACAGCTTTTTTTCTACCTCGACCAGATAGAAGAAAATGATAGGTTCTCCCTTTTTTCTGAACGCTTTCCTTTTCTCTTTGTCTTTTCAGATAAATACTGTGTAAATAGGCATAAATTCCCGCCCCTATAAAAGCTTTTAATCTATAGATGTCAAGCGGAAGCAGGAGGATCGCACTGCGCATCCTCCAGTCATTTTCTTCTCTTATCCTATCAAAGGACTTAATAATATAGTACCCGGTCTTTGTATTCAGCCTGAGCCATCCCTTCTGTTCAAAGAAACGCACGTAAGACTTCATGGTCTTTTCTGATTTGATCTTTAGCACCTGCTGAATAGCCCTCATTTCCCCCCAGGTAAACTTAGTTTTTCCCTGCGGGTACATCATTTTGAGTAGCAGGAAGAACCTTAAGCGGGAAACATAATGTTCCTGTTGAGCAGAGATAAGTAATTCAAGTGGGACCTTTATAGGAGGCATAATTAGGAATAAGAGTGAGAATATTTTAAGTTTTAAAGCGGGATGTGCCGCTATGGTGGATTAAATGCCGGATGGTCTGAATATGCCATGCTGGTTGAATAAAAAAATCCCCCTTAAAGTCCAAGTTGACCTTCAGAGGGATAGGTGATTTGACTTTCAAAAGTCAATTTCAGGAGGAGCAATTGATCTCCGCATGGAAGAAGCCTTTTAACTAATTCCCAAAGTAAAATTTATTGAATTTACTATAAACGGTTCTTTTCATTACGAGATTTCTATTTCAGGATAAAAAACGTATTAGTTTTTGGCCAGTTTCCGTTCCATCTTAGTCCGTAGCATATTCATGTCTTCGCTTACTTTTTTTTCTATAACCCGGGCGTATATTTGAGTGGTGGTTAATTTTGTATGCCCCAAAAGTTTTGAGACCGTTTCTAAGGGAACACCATTGGTAAGAGTAACCGTTGTTGCAAAGGTGTGCCGAGCCATGTGGAAAGTCAAGTGTTTTCTTATGGCACACAAGTTTGCAACCTCTTTCAAATAAGCATTAATTTTCTGATTTGATAGAACCGGTAACAAAGATTTAGATTTCGACATTTTACTTAAGCTTTTATATTGTTCTATAATGGCCAGAGCTTGGGGAAGTAATGGAACTTTTACTGGGGTAGCTGTTTTTTTTCTGTCTGTAAAGATCCAAAGATTGCCATCCTCCCCTTCCACAACGTTTCTTTTGGTCAATAGCATGATGTCACAAAAGGCAATACCGGTGTAGCAGCTAAAAAGAAAAAGATCTTTCACTCTGGTCAGTCTTGAATTCGAACACGCAAGAGCTTCTAACCTGTCTAATTCACTTTGAGTTAAAAAATCTCTTTCTTTCTTGACCATCCTAGATTTAAAATTAATGAATGGATCCCGTTCGATCCATTCCATTCTGAAAGCCATACTGACCATTTTCCTTAGCCGCTGAATATGCTTCATTATGGTATTGTTACCAATCTTCCCTTGATAATGTTTAGGCTTATAAGCCCTTAAAAAACTTTCAAAACCAATTACAAAACCATAGTCTAGATCTTTTAGAAGACAATCATCACTTTTGTACTCCCTCTTAATGAATTCCAGGATATAACTTTGGCTGGTCAAATAGTGCCGCATGGTATCGTAATGAAGTATTGGTTTCATTTTATCATTATGGTAAGCGATCAACTCCTTCATAGAATGATACTCCTGATCTTCCCCAAGAAAACGAGCCTTTAAAGATTTGGCCGTAAATGATGAGCCCTCAGCTTTCAGATCCATGTAACATTGAAAAATCTGTGTTCTAGTTTGATCTATAAAGCTATTCTTCTGGAGGGATCCTTTGGCTTTTGTTCTGAGGCGCCCCTTCTTGTTATCCCAATGGGCGGGATTAACTTTTATTTTTAAACTGATGTTTGCACGTTTACGGTTTACAACAATACGTACATAAACTTCGGCTAAATTGTCTTTAGCCCTGGACGTGTTAATCCAGAAAAGAATGGAAAATGTTTGAGATGAAGTCATAGTTGTTCGTCTTAAATTGAAATTCAGTGAAAGACGAAAGTCAAATCAACTATAGAGGTAAGATACAAAATTCGGTACTAGGTCAACAAAATTCTCAACCTTATTTGTTGACCGGATTGTTGACCAATTCCTTTTGATATTGGTCAACATTAAATGATTGTTGACCAAATCTAAAAAACAAAAAACCCTGTAAATCAACAGATTAACAGGGTTTTTAAGTCTAAAAAGTGATCGCGACAGGATTCGAACCTGTGACCGTCTGCTTAGAAGGCAGATGCTCTATCCAACTGAGCTACGCGACCCTTAAAGCGGTGCAAATATAATGAGCTTTTCAAAAACAGCAAGTAAAAATAAAAATTAATTGAGGCAGCCCCTGTAACTGTTCCCTGTTGAGACTTTTATCTCCAGCATTTTTTTGTTTTCCTTCTTTCCTGCTAAAAAAGAACTCTCAAAAATGGCCTTTTTGGATCTCTTCAATTTCAAAAATTACTATTAAATCTTTCCTAATATTGGCCTAAGACCCTGCCCTCCATTCCGGGAAAAAATAATTATCCTTTACATTTACAAAAAGCCCGAAAATCTAAGGATCACCCGTATTTCAACGGGATCAAAATCATCCTAAACCCTTAATAAAATGGAAGTCAGTACATCTAATGAACGACAACCTTTAAGCGACGCGTCTATTTCAAAGATCATTGAACAACTTCAGGAAGATTGTGAGATTGAAAAGCATCTTCCCGGGGGCGGTTATCTCCATATGAGTGATGAACTGCCTTACCTTGTGATCTACAGGCAGAGTGAGAAGGAAGGGGAGCTTGACAGGGCAACTGTTCGCTTCGTTTTAAGTGAGGCTTCTTTTCTCATTATTGGCACCAAAGAATTCCAGGGCTATCAACGGCTCATGTTTGCCCTGAGTGAGGCCATGTCTTCCAAATTCAAATCTTTCCTGATGATAGAACTCTATTCAGGAAATTCTGAAATGAAAAAATTCAGAATTAAAGGCCCCGAAGATAAACTTCCGAAAACCCTGAAGGTTTTTAAGGAACAACTGGACAAGCTAAATAGCAGGTATGCTGTACTCCATTTTGATGAAACAGAAATAATGAATACCGTTGACCGGCAACCCGAGGGAAAAAAGCCCCTTTTGGAGCTGCAGGCGCTAAAAGATGCGGGTTGTCTTTTGTTGGGCCTTGAAATTCCGCCGGTGTACCGCAGCTCAAGTGGGGAAGAATATCCGGTATTTTTCAGAAGTTTTAAAGATGATCTTGTTCTGGCTCTACACAAAACGATCTTTGAATTCATAAGGATCCAGACCTCCAGCGGAGTCAAGAGTTACCGCGCTTTGGGCCAGAAAAGCCTTCAAAAGAAGCTTCTGGAGATTGATCAAAAACTGGCGCAAATAGAAACCTCTTATCAATTCTTGTGGTTGATCTCTCCGGCGAATATCAGGCAGATCAAAGACAGCTTTTTCAAGTCTAATTTTGAAAAAGTGCTTAATTATCACTACCGGCTCCTGCCCTTTGACCCCGATGTGCTTAAAAGAGAGTTGTACAACCTAAAAATGGAAGAGATCGATGACCCGGCGCTGTCCTATATCTTCAGGGAAAAGCGCGAAGAACTCGACCTGCAAATAAGCATGCTCACTGCCCGGGGCTCCAAAGATTTCTTTTACAAAAGTATGATGCTTTACGGGGATATAGAAAAACCACTCCTCAAGGAAGCTGAAACTCTGTTGCGTGAAGCTAATGAAGAGGAACAAAAAGAAAGTGGCAGCATAATGAAAGCCAAAGATTTCAAATTTCTTGCAGAAAAGGAATTTGATTTCTTTAGTGCACAGGATCCCAATTTCTCGAGTAAGATCCATATTAGAGAAGACGTTAATATTCTTATGGTCTCGCAGGGAGAACTTTACATCCCCAGTGATTATAAGCTGAATGCCAACGAGACCAAAGCACTTATTCAGCACGAGATAGGCACACATGTCCTCACCTATTACAATGGAAAACAGCAGCCTTTGAAATTACTTTCAATAGGGCTCACAGATTACGATACGCTACAGGAGGGACTTGCCGTTCTTTCTGAATACCTGGTGGGAGGGCTCACCGCAAACCGGATGAGAACCCTTTCGGGAAGAGTGGTGGCGGCTTCGGCAAGGATGCACGGCGCAGAATTTCAGGACATTTTTGGCCTGCTGCATCACGACTATGGCTTTTCTCCACAAAGATCTTTTAACATCACCTCGCGAATAATGCAGGGCGGTGGTTTTACCAAAGATATTTCCTATTTAAAAGGTCTGCTTCAGCTCAAGGAACATCTGGAAAATGGCGGGGAACTTTTACCGCTGCTCACAGGAAAATTTGCGCTCGAACATATGCCTATAATTAATGAACTTAGAGAAAGAAGGGTGTTAAAACCCGTGAATCTTACTCCGCGTTATTTACATTCCGAAGAAACAAAAACCAAAATAAGTAAAATCCGGGAGGGTCTACCCCTTTCACAAATGATCAACGCATGAAAATATGTTTTGTAGTAAACAGTATTGACACAGAAACCTGTGGCACAACCATTTATCTCGTTTATGAGGCCTGGAAAAGGAAGCATGACGTTTATGTTATGGGGGTGGGAGATTTTTCTTTCACAAATGACGACCGGCTCAGCATCAACAGCACCTACGTTTCCAAAACTGCCAAGGTGAAAAACCCTCAGGAATATCTCGAGCTGCTGCAGGGAGAAAAGGCTAAAAAAGACCGTATTGTTGCTACAGACCTTGATGTGCTGTTTATAAGAAACAATCCTACCGAGGAAGGGACCAGCCGCCAGTGGGCAGAACAAGCCGGGGTGGCCTTTGGAAGGATGATGCAGCAGGAAGGAGTTCTTGTCCTTAATGACGCCTATGCCCTTTCCAATGCTTTTATTGATAAACTCTATTTTGAAGAGCTGCCAAGCGAGATCAAGCCGGCTTCTTTAATTACCCGCGAAAAAGAGGAAATTTTGAAGTTCTTCGAAGATCACAAGAAGAAGATGGTCTTGAAGCCTTTGGAAGGTTCCGGCGGAAGGGATGTCTATCTTATAGACAAGAATGAAAAGAATCTCAACCAGATCATTGAGAATATTACCCAAAAAGGATATGTCATTGCTCAGGAGTTTATTCCTGAAGCAAAAGAAGATGTGCGGGTACTGCTTCTGAATGGAAGAGTAATGGAAAAAGAAGGGAGCTATGGTATTATTAGACGGGTAAGCGGTGAAGGAGAATTCCGAAGTAACTTCTCACAGGGAGGTTCCGCAGATAAAAGTCCGCTTGACCGAAGGTATCCAAAAAGTGGTAAATGTCGTGGGTCCGAAGCTTATCAAAGACGGGCTCTTCTTTGTTGGCCTTGATGTAGTAAAGGACAAGCTGTTGGAGATTAATGTGCTCAGCCCGGGAGGTTTAGATCATTTTGGAGAGATTGGTCTCCCCGACTTTTCTGACCAGATCATTGATTCAATTGAGAAAAAGGTAGAGTACAAAAATCTTTACCACGGACAGATCGAAAATAAAGTACTGGCCACAATGGCTTAAAAATAATAAGACGATATGAACGATAGAATAATAGGAGACTACAGTAGTAATAAAAAAGGGCCGCTCTTGTTTGTAACAGGTGGGGTTCATGGGAATGAACCCAGCGGGGTCAAAGCCTTAAAAAAAGTCTTTGAAGAACTTGAAAAGACAAAGCCCGGGATAAACGGAAGGATCATTGGCGTTAAAGGAAATACTGCAGCTTTAAAAAAAGACCAGCGGTTCATAGATGAAGATCTCAACAGGACCTGGACAGAAGATAACGTCAACAACTCAGATCCTGAGACTCAGGAGCAGCGGGAAATGCACGAGATCATTGAAGTGCTCGAAAAATATCCCGAAAAGAATTTCACCAAACGCTATTTTCTAGACTGCCACACCACCTCTTCGGCGAGTGCGCCCTATATTTCTGTGCAGGATGTCCATGACAATGACAGCTGGGCACATAAATTTCCCACTTACATTGTTCGGGGATTTAGCGACATTGTTTATGGCGCCATAGATCACTACCTGAGCAGGACCGGGCTTACAGGTTTTGTTTTTGAAGCCGGGCAGCACACCAGCCCGGAATCTGTCGAGAACCATGAAGGCATGATCTGGCTGGCACTTAAAGAAGCATGTGGGCTTGATCTTGAAAAGATAAGCTGCTACCCTGAATGTGTAACTCGTTTTACAGAAAAAAATGCTCCCGAACAAAAGACCTTTGAGATCATTTACAGGCATGAGATCAAAAAAGGAGAAAGCTTCAAAATGGAACCGGGTTACAAGAATTTTCAACCCATTAAAGAAGGAGAACTGCTGGCAACGAGCGACGGGAAAGAACTCAAAAGTGAGTGGGACGCCTACATTTTTATGCCATTATACCAATCTCAGGGAAATGACGGATTTTTTGTGATCCAGGAGGTGTCGTAAAAACTCATTTTTGAAACCTCTGTTGTATGGATTTTATGCTCATTGTTTTGCTGGTAAGCTTTCTGGTTATGCTGCTGGGGGCGGTAGTAAAGTTATTGGAGGATATTTTTCTCACAGAGCCTTTAATTTCAATGCTCGCCGGTATTGTACTGGGGCCCCAGGTATTGAACCTGGTGTCCCTCGGCGGCCCCTCAAATCAGCATGAAGTCCTGAAAATTGCCTGTGAGTTCACCATGGCTATGGCATTGATGGCAACAGCATTGAGAATTCCGCGGAAATTTTTCAAAAACAACTTTACTACTCAAACCATTCTTATTTTCTTCGGAATGCTGTTCATGTGGTTAAGCAGTGCCCTCATCTTTTATTTTGCCTTAGGGACAGGTTGGGTAGAAAGTCTGTTGATTGGTGCGATTATAACACCTACAGACCCTGTAGTGGCCGCTACAATAATAACCGGTAAAAAGGCCAAAAAGTACCTTCCCTCTTCATTGCGTAATAATCTGTCCTTCGAGGCCGGTGCAAATGATGGGCTGGCGTATCCCTTTGTACTGTTGGCCACTTTCCTGCTGACCGGTCAATCTATTACTGAAGAATGGGTTGTAGGGGCAATTTTATATGAAACCATACTTTGTGCTATCGTTGGTTTTGTCGTGGGTTACCTTTCCGGATATTTGCTTAACCGGGCGTACAAGGCCGACTTGATGAAAACCACTTCAATGCTTCCTTTCTCCCTGGCGCTCTCTCTGTTTCTCCTGGCAGGGCTTGATTATTTAGGGATGAATGGGATAATTGGTGTGTTTATAGGCGGCCTTGCTTTTGCTCATCACATAACCGAAAACGAAGCTTTAAAAGAAAAAGAGGTGCAGGATTCGATGGCCAGGATCTTTACCATTCCGGTTTTCTTCCTGCTGGGATTGATGCTTCCATGGCAGGAATGGCAAGATCTTGGATGGACAGCGGTGGCCATCGTTACGTTGATACTACTTTTTAGAAGAATTCCGGGTTTGCTGATCCTCATGCGATTCCTGCCGAAATTTAGAGGAAAACCCGGCCAGATTCTCATTATGGGATGGTTCGGCCCAATAGGGGTGGCAGCGCTTTATTATGCCACGGTTTCTCACGAAAACACTTCTTTTGACCAGGTATGGATCATCCCCAGCCTCCTGGTCTTTAGTTCTACCGTGGTCCATGGGTTATCAAGCGTTCCCCTGCAAAAGCTCTACTACAAAAGCCGACGAAAAGAATAAGCCGAATCTCGAATTATCTTTTTACGATCCCAATCACCTCTCCATTTGTGCAGTTTGCCCGAAGCAGTTCCCCTTTTTTTACACCATATTTTCCTACAGGAACCTGATAGTCAGCCATGCCTGCTGTAGACCTCACAAAAATGATCTCTGTATTATCACGAGGATCAATTAATGGGCTCACACAGGAACCGTTAAAAGCAGTTGCTGCCTCAAAACGATCGGGAGCATCAATGGCCGCTCTCACTACATCTCCTTCTTTCATATTGCTGTGAGAACTGCCGCAGCTCATCATCATCAAGAAAAAGCCAAATAGAAAACCTTCTTTAATTTTATTCATAACCGGTTGTTTTTTAATTAAATATAAATCAAAAACCAATATCCTGTGAAAAAAATTAGGTTCAAAAATGACTTTTTAGAGATCTATTCCGAATAAGCTATGGTGGTAAGTAAAGCATTGGCTGCCTGCCTTGAATCCAGTCGGGTATGCTGTACCACAACCGGAATATTAGACTTGATGACACTGGAATAATCGGTGCCTTTGGGAATGGGTGCAGGATCTTTTAATTCATTGAACCTTAAATGTTTTGTCCGTTGTGGCTCCACCGTTACTTTATAAGGTCCTGCAGGGTCACGGTCTGAGAAGAAGATGGTGATCTCCACCTCTGCTTTCTCTTCGGAAGTATTGAGGATACAGGCAGTTTCATGGCTGGTAAATTCAGGCTCGGGACCTGTACCGTATTCGGGAATATAGCCTTCGGCGATCACCCATACTCGTTTTCCATATGCTTTCATATCTGTATTTTTTAAGTTATTTATTCGATGAGTTCTATAACGAATCCCTGATTTGGTTCCAGTTCGATCTCCCCTTCCAGAGTTTTGTTCACCGCTTCAGGGTTCGTAGCAAACCTAATGATCCCTTTTCCTTCTGAAATTCCCGGGGCTGCTCTTTCACGGGAACCTCCAAGATTTAGAACGATAAGAAAATTTTTGTTGGGGCTGCTGCGCCTGTAACTCAAAACATTTCCTGTGGCGGGTACGGGAAAAAAATCGCCGGTATGCAAGGCCGGTTCCTGCGCGCGTAACTTAATAAGCTGCCTGTAAAAGTTCAGCATGCTTTTTTTCTCTTTGGCCTCCTCCTCTACATTGACCTTTTTATAGCTATCCATTACCGGCAACCAGGGATTACCCGCCGAAAATCCAGCATTTTGAGATGGGTTCCACTGCATGGGAGTTCTTTGAGGATCCCGTCCTAAACCTTTACCGGGAACATTTTTTTCCCGTGGATCCTGTACTTTTTCAGGAGGAATAGCAACATCGTGCATACCAAGTTCGTCGCCGTAGTACATGGTAGGTGTACCACGGAGTGTTAACAGCAAAATTGCCGCGATCCTGGCCTGTTCTGCTCCCACCCGGCTTGCGATCCTCGATTTGTCGTGGTTGCCCAGCACCCAGTTTGGCCAGCCGCCGGTAGGTAAAGAAGCTTCATATTCGCTTATCGCTGCATCAATTTTACGGGCATTCCAGGGGAGTTCTATCAACTGAAAATTAAAGGGCAGGTGCGCTCCTTCATTGTCTTTTCCGTAGTAGGTAACCAGCTCATTGACCGGCAGGTAGATCTCTCCTATTAAAACGGTTTCTTCATACTGGTCCATTAAGTTTCGCATCATGCTTACCACCTCGTGCACCTCGGGTTGATCTGAAGAATAGACTGGAAGTAAGCGATCATACGGCGACATATTTTCTGTAAAATCGGGGTTTACAGGATTGTTTCTAAACTGTTTATCCTTCAGCATTTGCCACATTACATCAACTCTAAAGCCGTCAATACCTTTGTCGAGCCAAAACCGCATACAGTTTAACATGGTTTCCTGCACCTCTTTATTGCGCCAGTTGAGATCGGGTTGTTTATCCAAATATGTATGCAGATAATATTGACCTGTCTTTTCATCATAAGTCCAGGCGGGACCACCAAATTCACTGAGCCAGTTGTTAGGTTCACCACCATCTGGCCCGGGATCTTTCCAGATATACCAGTCCCGCTTCGGATTATTCTTAGATTCACGGGATTCCCTGAACCATGGGTGTTCATCTGAAGAATGGTTAGGCACAAAATCCAAAATAATTTTTAAGCCGCGGTCATGAATTTCTTTCACGAGGCGGTCAAAATCTTCCATTGAACCAAACATGGGATCAATTCCTGTATAATTGCTTACGTCATACCCGTTGTCGGCCATGGGAGAAGGATAAAAAGGAGAGATCCAGATGCCTTTAACTCCCAGCTCTTTTAAGTAGTCAAGCTTATCAATGATGCCCTGGAGATCACCCGTACCATCCCCATTACTGTCTTTAAATGACCTGGGATATACCTGATAAATGATATCTTTTTGCCACCATAAATAATCTTTGGGTTCATCCATAAAGAGATTTTTTGAACTTCTTTAGTCTCAAAAAGGCCATTTTTGATAGTGCTCAAAGGGATTCTACCTTTAGCCGCCGGTCGAATTTCCTGCAGAGCTTCAGCAGTAGAAAATCATCACAAAAAAAGCCTTTTTTGAGTCCGGTTTTCTCTAATTTATAAAGCTTTATAGGATTTTAGGAACTTTGGATATTAAAAAAAAGATAAAATTTACTCTTTGTAAAACCATATCCGGGACAACATGACCAGTATCATAACAAGTTGGCTCTCTTGTACTTATTTTTGAAAAAAAATTAAAATCCCATAATCATGAAACAACCCTTGAAGAGACATGAGGCTCTAAAGCCGCTAAGTAAAGATCATCATCACGGGTTGCTCTTGTGCTGGAAGATAAGAGCGGCTCGCAAAAACAAGATCACGACCGACAGAATAAAAGCTTATACAGATTTCTTTTTTGAAACTCAGCTTAAGCCCCACTTTAAATTTGAGGAGGAAGAGATCTTTAGTTTATTGGGAGACGATCATCCACTGGTGAAAAAGGCCAAAAATGAACACATAAGGTTGGAACATCTTTTTACCACTACCACCTTTGTAGATCGCGCTCTTGATGAAATTGAAAAAGAACTTGATGCTCACATAAGATTTGAGGAACGGGTGCTGTTTACAGAACTTCAGGTCGAAGCTTCCTGTGAACAACTCGATAATCTTAAGAATAAAGAGGATGAGATCACCACACCCGATCCAGACCAGTGGCATGATAAATTCTGGATCAAAACTAAAGCCAGCGTTTCCGTTTGAAGTAGTAAAGCATTCCCACAAGGAGTAGCAGCATAATGAACAGCAGGACAGGATAGCTGTATTTCCAGTCGAGCTCTGGCATATACTTGAAGTTCATCCCGTAGATACCGGCGAGAAAGGTTAGAGGAATAAAAATGGAAGCCATGATGGTAAGTACTTTCATCACCTCATTCATTCTGTTACTAATCGTGGTTAGGTACATATCCATTAAGCCCCAGGTCATTTCCCGGTAAATTTCAATGTTCTCTGACACCTGGTTAAGGTGATCGTAAAGATCGCGAATGTAATTAAGGGTCTGTTCGTTAATGATGCCGCTGTCGAGTTTTTCCATTCGGCTTACAACTTCCCTCAATGGAAAGACCGCGCGCCTAATTCGCAGCATGGTCCTTTTTAATTCCTGGATCTCAAAGGTCGTATCGTCATGTGGTACCGAATCAAAAAGTTGCTCTTCAAGACTCTCAATCTTATCGCTCATCTCTTCTATGACCACAAAGTAGTTGTCAACTATAGCATCCAGAAGAGCAAAGACCAGATAATCTGCGCTTCTGCTCCTTATGCGGCCCTTGGCTTTTTCCAGCCGTTCCCTCACCCCGTCAAAAACATCACCTCCCGCTTCCTGGAAGCTCAATACATAATTGCGTCCCAGGACAAAGCTTATATGCTCATTCTCGAGCCTGCCGTCCTCTCTATAATACAGCATTTTAGCCACTATAAAATAGTAATCTTTGTACTCGTCAATCTTGGGCCTTTGGTTGGTGTTGACGATATCCTCAATGATTAGAGGGTGCAGGTCGTAGTATTTTCCAACTTTTTCAATCTCATCTGTATTGCTCAACCCATCGAGATTGATCCAGGTGATCATATCTTCTTTATCAAACTTAAAGGCGTCCTCGGGATTGCTGGAGTTATATCTCTCAAAAGCATGCGCATTATAGTCGATCACCTCGAGAAAGGTCTCAGCTTTTTCCTTACGACCTACATAGGTCACCGTTCCAGGTGCCTGATGCAGGGCTTTTGTGGATTTTGGTCTTTTAAGAAGATATCTCTTTCGTTTTGACATGGATGGGAAATTTCTTTAAAAATAGGTGGTTTCAGGCAAAGTTCCGCAGAAAAATTGATTCTGCACCGCCTGGTCTGCTGTTCATGTTAATTTATTCCTGAAGATTGTTTCCTGCTTCAGCTTTGATTTTCTTTGCAACATGATGGAAGAATCACAAGTTTTAGGCACTCTCAAGGAATATTTTGGATATGACAGTTTCCGGCCGTTACAAAAGAAGGTGATAGATTCCATTTTTGAAGGGAATGATAACCTGGTGATCATGCCCACCGGTGGTGGAAAATCAATTTGTTTTCAGCTTCCGGCGCTGTTGCTACCGGGAATCACCCTTGTTATCTCCCCGTTGATTGCCCTTATGAAAGACCAGGTTGATGGTTTACAGGCTAATGGAATTCCTGCAGCCTTCCTCAACAGCAGTCAAAATGAAAAGGAGCAACAGGAGATCTTTAGTAAAATTAGCCGCAGTGAACTAAAGTTGCTTTACGTAGCCCCCGAAAGCCTGCAGTATATAGATGCTGTTTTTTCTTCGGGAAACATTAGCCTTATCGCTATTGATGAAGCCCATTGTATTTCTAGCTGGGGTCATGACTTCAGGCCGGCATACACCCAACTGGGTTACCTTAAGAAGCGATACCCCGCGACTCCCGTCATTGCTCTTACTGCTACTGCCGATAAAGCTACACGAAAAGATATTTGCGACCAGCTCAACATTCCGAAGGCGAAAAAACACATCGCTTCTTTTGACAGAAAGAACCTGAGCCTGGAGGTACGACCGGGTAATAAAAAATTTGAGCAGATCTCTGCTTTCCTCAAGTCACGAACCAAAGAGAGCGGTATTGTGTACTGCCTAAGCCGAAAAAGTACCGAAGAACTCGCTCAAAAGCTTCAGCAAAAAGGTTTTTCTGCTGAAGCCTATCATGCTGGACTCTCTCATGACGAACGCGACAGGATCCAGGAGGGCTTCATCAATGATAAGATACAGATCATTTGTGCCACCATCGCCTTTGGAATGGGAATAGACAAATCTAATGTGCGATGGGTGATACACTACAACCTGCCTAAGAACCTTGAAGGTTATTACCAGGAGATTGGTCGCGCCGGGCGTGACGGTTTGCCCTCTTCTACCCTGCTCTTTCACAGCTATGCAGATGTGGTGCAGCTTCAAAAGTTTGCTGAAAATTCGGGTAATGCCGAAGTACAGCTTGCTAAGCTTGAACGAATGAAGCAATATTCCGAAGCATTGAGCTGCCGCAGAAAGCTGCTTTTAAGCTACTTTGGAGAGATACTTCCCGAAAACTGTGGCAATTGCGACGTGTGTAAAAATCCGCCGGAATTTTTTGATGGAACTGTACTTGCCCAAAAGGCCTTTTCGGCCATTGCCCGGCTAAAGGAGGAAGAACCTATTTCGAGTGTGATCGATGTGCTGCGGGGTGCGCAGAATTCTTACATTATAGAAAAAGGTTACCAACACCTCAAGACCTTTGGGATCGCCCACGATGTTTCCTGGAGAGACTGGCAGCAGTACCTTATTCAGCTCATCAACCAGGGATTTGTCGAGATCGCTTTTCACGACAAGAATAAACTAAAGTTGAGTATGCTGGCGCGAAATGTGCTTTTTGAAGGTCAAAAGGTGGAACTGGCGCATATTGTAAAAAGAGATCTGAAAAAGGCTGCTGAAAGTGCAGAAAAGCAACCGCAAAATACCCTTTTTGAGAGGTTAAGAAAGCTGCGGCTTGAACTAGCCCAGGAAGAAGGTATCCCTGCCTATCTCATTTTCAACGATGCCACCCTGAAAGAAATGGAAAAGGAACGGCCAATTACCGATGAAGAATTTATGCAGATCAATGGCGTGGGCCGTCAAAAAATGCAGAACTATGGTTACAGGTTCATCAAAGAGATCATTAGCTTCAGTAAAGAGAAACGGGAAAAAAAGAGCAGAAAAAAAGGCAATACTTACCAGCTCACTTATGAGCTGTACCGGGAAGGACTGAGTCCTGAGGAGATTTCTAAAAAAAGAAATCTGGCCCTGCCGACGGTATTTTCACACCTCGCGAAACTTTACGAGACGGGGAAAGAGATTGATCTGCACCAGTATATTTCAGCAACAGATTTACAGGCGGTGAAAAAAGCAAAAAAGGAACTTGAAAATCCCGGCGCATTAAAGACCTATTTTGAACATTTTGAAGAGGCTATTGACTATGGCAGTATTAGGCTGGCGCTGAGTATTCTTCAAAAGGAAGAAGGTGCCTAAAGTTTTGGTTTAGAAAAAATCGATCTTATTAAGAATGAGCCCGCTGCCGGGAGCAATGTAGTTCATAGGCATGGTAACTTCCGGAAAAAGGCTTTTTTCAAGCTCTTCAAGTGACAGTTCTCCCCTTCCCAGGAGCACCAGGCTTCCCATCATTAATCTTACCTGGTTCCTTAGAAATCCTGCGCCTCTAATCTTGAGCACATAAGATTTGTCTGGAAAGAAACTGGCTGTGATTTCCTTATTTGGTGTAATCTCACAGGTTACAATTTCCCGCTCCAGGATGGTATGTTCTGAAGGTTTTGTGCAGTAATTGTGAAAGGAGTGCTTTCCTTCAAAAAGTTTGGCGCCCTTCATCATCTCTTCAATATCCAGTGGTTCTAAAAAAGTGGCGAGCAACGGGGCCGCAAAAGGATGGCTTTTCTTTCCGAAACGCAAAGAGATATAAGTACTCTTTTTGTTTGGGATGCTGGATAATATTGAACTTTTCGTCCACAGCTTTAATGCTTATGGCACGAATGTCTGGAGGCAAATTCTTGTTGAAGAGCCCAAGGAAATCTGCCATATTCTCCAGGGGTTCATCGTCAATAAATAATTCGAATGCCGCCTGGTGTGCAGAGACCATCGCATCTGTTCGACTGGCACCAAGCACCTTAAACCGGGTTTCTCCCAGGACAAATTTCAGGGTCTTTTTCACCAGGCCTTCAACAGTCTTGAAGCCCGGTTGACGTTGCCAACCATGTAACCTGTAACCCAGGTATTGAATTTCCAACAGGTAATAAAATCGTTGTCTTTGCACCAAATGAGGATTTTATCAAATTTATACCTTTTGATCTGGCTGGCGCAAAAAATGCGAAAAATTGTCCCTGTTGCAGCCTGTACAGCTGCTTTAACTTTTAGTTAAAGAAAATACTCTGCCTGTTTCGTATCTTCACTTTTACCCAAAAAATGTAAATGTTGAGCGCCAGGAAAATTCTTATTTATTCGAGTCTCTCTATCGTCTTTTTGTATTTCTTTTTCCTAAGCCTCGCCAGTATCAAAGGTTTTCTGGCTCCCTTAAGTACTGCGGCGGTATTATCACTGCTGGTATTACCCCTCAACAAGAAGATGGAGAACAGTTTTCTCAATCGGCCGGCTGCTTCTATGGTCAATACCCTTTTGCTTTTTTTGATTTCCCTGGGATTTATCTTTCTTATTTCGATGCAGATCAAGAACCTGATTGGTGACTGGCCCATGATTAAGGATACGATGGAGCCAAAAATAGAAGCTCTCAAAGATTTTGTCTTTGAACATACGCCCATAACACCGGCCGATCTCCAAGATGCTTTCTCTGATAGTCCCTTATACGGGATGGGCTCCAGTCCGGGCAAAGCAATGACTTTTTTCAAGGGTGTGATGGGCTTCTTCGGAAATTACCTGCTCACTTTTATTTACATCTTTTTCATGCTCAATTACAGGCGGCATTTCATGAAGTTTCTGCTAAGACTTTTTCCCGATAGAAAGCGGAAGAAGATCAGGGAAATTGTCACCCAGTCTGCCAAAGTTGTGCAGCAGTACCTGCTGGGCCGCCTCCTGCTCATCGGGTTTTTGACTATTGCTTACGCCATTGGCCTGGGACTTACAGGAGTAAACAATTTCATTCTTGTGAGTGTGATCTCTGCCATTCTAAGTATTGTACCTTATGTAGGGAACATCATAGGCTTTATGATGGCGCTCACCTTTGGCTACCTCACCTCGGGAGAAGCAGGCATGTTAATAGGCATTTCGGCTACCTTTTTTGTTGGACAATTCATAGAAAGCTATATTTTAACTCCTTACGTGGTGGGAGATAAAGTAGATCTTCACCCGTTTCTTGTCATTATAGTCGTGATCATCGGGAATATGGTGTGGGGTCTCATTGGGATGCTCCTGGCAATCCCGCTCATTGCGATCTTAAACGTGTTGTTGGTGAACATAGAACCTCTTAAACCCCTGGGTTATCTTTTGAGCAAAGAAGATAAAGATGTCTAATAGCAAACATGAACTTTGGGCCCAATTTACCGGCTTCTTAAGAACGCCGCAGATCTGGTCCAAAAATGGCATTTTTGAATACGATCTTTTTGAACTTCCGGATGCCATTCCTGAAGAAATTGCTTCGGAAGAATTGCTCCAGCCGGGAACCGGGGTGCTGGGAAAGCGAATAGAGCATTTCTTCAAGTTCTTTATCGATAATTATTCCGAAGAAAACGTTTTAGCTCATAATGAGCAGATCTTTGAAGAAAAACAGACCATTGGAGAACTCGATTTCCTTCTGAAGCATTCAAAAACCGGAAAAATCACCCATGTTGAACTGGTTTACAAGTTTTATCTGTACGATCCCGGAATTCCTTTAACTAAAGAGCGCTGGATAGGTCCTAACAGGAAAGACAGTCTTCCAAAAAAGCTGAAAAGATTAAGGCAAAGGCAATTTCCCCTTTTACACCACCCTGCTACTACAGAATTATTGGAAAGGCTTCAGGTTTCCCCTGCAGAGATCTCTCAAAAACTCTGTTTTAAGGCCAGTTTATTTGTGCCCTGGGAGATGCTACAGGAGCAATTTGAAAGCATTAATCAAAATGCTATTCAGGGATTTTGGATCAAAGCTGAAGATTTCACTGCACAGCGTTTTGGGAACGCGTCTTTTTATTCACCAAAGAAACCGGACTGGCCAATTTCCCCCGAAGAAAACAGCTCCTGGACCTCCTTCGATTTAATTGAAAAGGAAGTAAAAGCAATGCTGCAGGCAAGGCGGTCTCCTCTGGTCTGGATGAAGAGCGCGACGGGCAAATTTTACAGGTTTTTCGTGGTTTGGTGGTAAGGCTGTCGTTAGGAGAAAATTAACGGCGAACCCTGTTCTAATTAAGGAAAAATTATGACCGCCCGCCGGTTCTGTCTTTTGTAAATAGGCTCAAAGTAAGTATCTTAACTAGGAAAAATAATCAGGAAAAGTGGCATTTTTCAAAGCCTTGAAAGCTGCTTTCCACAAAAAAATACGACATGCCAATTTTGACGAAAGAAGAATTTCAGGATTTAGCAAAGTTTGACAGCAACCCCTGCATTTCCATCTTTATACCCACCGAGAGGGCAGGAAAAGAAGTGCTTAATGAGAAAGACAGGATCCACTTGAAAAGCCAATGGAAAAAAGCCAACGAAAGGCTGAAGGAGATGGGGCTGAGTCAGGATAAAATAGATAAGATAGGACAGCCGGTTGTAGAGCTCATTGAAGACAGCAACTTTTGGCGCCATCAGTCAGACGGACTGGCCATATTTGTTGCTGACGGATATTTCAAAAAGTTTACGCTTCCAGTTTATTTCGAGGCCTACACCTATGTTTCAGATCATTTCTACCTGAAGCCAATGGTACCAATGTTCTCGGGCAACGCGAGATTTTACATGCTTGCCCTGCAAATGGATCGCGTACAGCTTTATGAAGGCAACCAGTACAGTGTGGGCGAAGTTTATGTGGAAGACCTTACTCCTTCTCAACTGGAAGACCGGGTGGGTTATGATTATGAGGAAAAAACCCTGCAACATGCTACCCAGAATACCCGTACCGGAAGTACCGAGGTCCATGGCCACGGCGCCGCAGAAAGGGATCGAAAAAATGAGATCTTAAGGTTCTTTCAGGCGGTAGATAAAGGAGTTTTCAAAGTTATAGGCGATGAAAAAGTTCCACTGGTGATCGCTTGTCAGGACTACCTCTTCCCTATTTATGAGGAGGCCAACAGCTATAAGAACCTTTTCCCTAAACCCCTTCCCGGCAATCCGCAGGATTACGAGAATATGCTGGACCTGCATTCAGCTACGCTCGAGCTGCTCAAGCCTTATTTCGATAAAGAGAAGGATGAAAAAATGAAGGAATTCAGGGAATTTAATCCTGCCCGCACCTCCTCTATGGTCACAGAGATTTTACCTGCGATCTATGAAGGAAAGGTGGATACGCTCTTTCTACAGAATCGTGAGGACATTTGGGGAAAATACAATGAGCCTATGGCATCTGTGGAAATTGAGGAAGAGCCCGGCCCCGGTAGTGTTTCCCTTATGAACCTTGCTGCTACCAAGGTAATTGAACAGGGAGGCCAGGTTTATTTGATAGACGACCAGTTCATGCCAGATAAGAACTCTAAAATGAATGCAGTTTTCAGGTATTAAGAAATGCCTGTAAGAAAAAACCTCTGCCGGCAGGCAGAGGTTTTTTTATGTGTAATGTGCAACTTTACCAATGACATCCCGGTAGAAATTCTTTATCTTTTTGAAATCTCCCTCCTTGTCATCTGTCGGATATAAAGGTTTGGAGATCTTCACACGTTTTCTTCCGAAGTCAAAGGCTATCATGACAATGGGCACTTGTGCAGTCCTTGCAATGTAGTAAAAGCCGGTTTTCCAGTCCTTTACTTTTTTCCTCGTGCCTTCAGGCGCCAGCGCCAGTCTAAATTCCTCTTTATTCTTGAAATTCTCAGCAATGGCCTCTACCTTATTCTGGCCGGGAGTACGATCAAGAGGGGTTCCTCCCATCCACCTGAAGTACCAGCCAAAGGGTGGCTTGAAAAGTTCTTTTTTGGCCATGAATTTAATTTCCACACCTAAAACTCTGCGCACCAACAGGCCCAGGTAAAAATCATGCCAGCTGGTATGCGGCACGACTATTACTACGCTCTTCCTGACTTCCCGGGGCCAGCTGCCAATCATTTTCCAGCCCATTATCTTAAAGTAGATGAATCTAGCCAGCCAGTTCACTCTCCCGGTTGCTCTTCGTTATTTCTCCTGCTCTTCTTTTTCTTTCTTCATAAAGCAGCCCAAGTTCACGGCTGGTTTGACCTTTTACAGAAGTATTTTCTTCGGCCCTGCGAATAAGGTACGGCACTACTTCTCTAACGGGCCCAAAGGGAACCAGTTTAGCAACATTGTAGCCGGCTTCTGCCAGGTTATAGCTAATGTGCTCACTCATTCCGAAGAGCTGTGAAAACCAAACACGATCATCATTTTTTTCTATGCCTTTGTCCTCCATCACCTGCAGTGCGAGATAATTACTCATCTCATTGTGGGTGCCAATGAACACATGAATGTCTTCAATGTGGGCAAGACAATAGGTAAGGACGCCGTTGTAGTTAACATCTGTAGCTTCTTTGTTCTCACAAATTGGAGAAGCATAGCCCAGCTTGGCAGCTCTTTCATTCTCTTTTTCAAAGTATGCACCGCGAACGATCTTCGCGCCTACAATGAAGCCCTGCTCTTTAGCCCGGCTGTGCAGATCTTTAAGATATTGCATCCTGTCCCAGCGGTAGCATTGCAAAGTATTGTATATAACCGCTCTTTCCCGGTTGTATTTAAACATCATTTCTTCAATAAGTACATCGGCAGCATCCTGCATCCAGCTTTCTTCGGCATCGGCAAGTAATCTTACCCCGCTCTTGTAAGCCGTTTCACAGATGTCGTTTACCCGGTTCTTTACCCGCTGCCACTCCTCTTCCTCTTCCAGAGTAAGATTAGCATTCGCCGAAACTTTTTGCCAAATCTCGAACCGGCCTATTCCGGTAGGTTTAAAAACAGCGAAAGGCAGTTCATCCCTGTTTGAGATGAATTTAACGATGTTGATCTTACGCTCAATCGCTTTTTCAAATTCGCTCTCCTTTTCCTTTCCTTCTACCGAGTAATCCAAAATACTGTGAAGGTTCTTGGAATACATTTTTTCAATGGTAGGAAGGCAGTCCTTTTCGGTTACTCCACCACAAAACTGGTTGAAAATGGTTTTTTTTATAAGGCCTTCCACTGGAAGGTGAACCGTTAGTGCTACGTTGGTCATTGCAGTTCCAATCTTTACCATGGTAGGGCGGTCGATCATTTCAAAAAGAAAGATCGCACGGTTCAATTCTGAATCACTTTTTAGTCGAAAAGCAGTTTCAGTATCATTGAAGATTTTTTCTGTAATCATTAAAGTAAATTAAGATAACAAAGATACTTAATGGGGGTGGTATTTTTTGCATATTTCTCCTTATTTTCGGCCTTTTAAAGCACAATTTTTTGAATTTCGCAATGGACAGCTCCACTACCACCACAGAGGTTTTTTTTAATGAAAAAGGCTACGCTCAATTCGAGGAATTTTTGAAAGAAAATTCTTTTTCAAACCTTTTCATTTTAACCGATAGTAACACCAATAATTACTGCCTTTCTGCTTTCCTGCAAAAGCTCAAAACAGATCTTACTATAGAGGTGATCGAAATGGAAGCCGGTGAGGAGAACAAAACTATCGAAACCTGCAACGGAATATGGAACGTGCTTTCTGAACTTGATGCCGACCGTAAAAGCCTTCTTGTCAATCTTGGCGGGGGTGTGGTGACAGATCTGGGCGGCTTTGTTGCCTCTACCTTTAAAAGAGGTATTTCCTTTGTTCATTTTCCAACCAGCCTTTTAGCGATGGTAGATGCAGCTGTAGGTGGCAAGAATGGAGTGAATCTTGGACATTTGAAAAACCAGGTGGGAGTGATCAACAATCCTGCACTGGTAATCGCCGATACCTCATTTTTACAAAGCTTACCGCCCAATGAGATGCGCAGTGGCCTTGCTGAAATGCTGAAGCACGGCCTCATACAGGACAGGACTTACTGGAATAAGCTTCAACAGCTGGACCGGCTGGATCTCGGGGATCTTGAAACATTGATTCGGGAGTCAATTGAGATCAAAGAAAACATTGTTAGTCAGGATCCGGAGGAGAAGAACCTTCGGAAGACGCTTAACTTTGGTCATACCCTGGGGCACGCTATTGAATCTTACTGCCTTGAGAATCCTTCGAAAACAAAACTTTTACATGGAGAAGCAGTAGCTGCGGGGATGGTTTTGGCTGCATATCTTTCAGCAGAAAAAGAGAATTTTCCCGAAGATGACCTAAAAGAGATAAAGAAAACAATCGTTGATATGTACGGCCGTTTGGAGCTAAATAAAGAAGATCAGGAAAAAATTATTGAGTTGTTGAAATTTGATAAAAAAAATGAGGGAGGAAAAATAAATTTTGTTCTTTTGCGGGAAATTGGAAAGCCGGTGATTGACCGGCAGGTCTCGAATGACTTAATTTATAAAGCGTTTGATTACTATCTTGAATAACAGAGGGATCACCAGTTTATTAGAAAAGAACCGAACAAATTTTTTATTTATTTTAACGTCGGCGGAAGATTGAATTGCTATTTTCGCTTACATGCATGAACAAAGAAATGCCTATGAAACGAGTCATTGTTGATTACAAAAAACTTACCCCTGAGATCTTAAGCTTATTGGTCGAAAAATATCCTGACGGGTATGATGATGACCAGATCATCTCCTTCAAAAATGCCAAAAATGAGACTGTTGATGCAGTAGAAGTGCGTACCGAAGACAGCATTTATCTTGTGAAGGTAAGTACCCGCCTTGAGAATACTATGGCTAATTATGATGAGGATGATTATGATGAAGCAGATTATAACGAACCTATAGTGGAAATTCCCGAGAAGGTTGAAGATGAACCCGAAGAAGATCCCGACAATGACGATGAAGACTAAATAGTTGTTGTTTTAAATAGAAAAAGGAACCCTGCGGGTTCCTTTTTTATTACTCTTATTTTGAGGATCTAAGCATGTTGCTCTTGATGTTTTCCTTCTTTTATTTCTTCGATCAATTTTGAGCAAAAAGCCGGCAGGTCTTTAGGATTCCTGCTGCTTACAAGACCCTCATCCACCACTACTTCCTGGTCTACCCAATTTGCCCCGGCGTTTTGAAGATCGTCCTTGAGAGTATGGTAAGACGTCATCGTTCTTCCTTTTACCACTCCTGCACTTATCAGCGTCCATGGCCCGTGGCAAATTGCCGCTACAGGTTTCTTTTGTTCAAAGAAGTCACGCGTGAATTTTTGCACCTCTTTATTAGTCCTCAAGTGATCTGGATTGATCACTCCTCCCGGAAGTACAAGTGCATTGTAATCATTCGCCGAGACCTCACTTAATTTTTTATCAACCTCGTATTCCCTGGACCAGTTTCCCTGATCCCAGGCTTTTATTTTTCCGGCCTCAGGGCTTACTATATCAACCTTAAAACCTTCTTTTTCCATGGCTTCCTTTGGAGCCGTCAATTCACTTTCTTCAAACCCGTTAGTAGCCAAAATTGCTATTCTCTTATTCATAATCATCTGTTTTTTTAGTTTCACAATCTTCTAAATAAGATAACATCAATTGAGCGATTTTACTGCTAAAGCCCTGGTAAAAAAAGAGCTGAGAGCGTTAAAATGCAGCTGTTATTTTTCTTTCTCAACCGCATCTTTATCTGTATGTGACTGCAGGGTATCCAAAAGCCTTTTTTCATCTATTAGTTGCCCTTTTTTCTTTTCAAGTCTTTCCAGTTCCTGGTATATGGCAGGCTCGGCATATTCATTAGGCTGTACCTTTTCTTTCTTATAGAGAGCGTAATGAACTGTGAACTCGGCGCCAAAAAAGACGATCATACAGGTGTAATATACCCATAACAGGATAAGGACGACAGATGATGCCCCGCCGTAGACTGAACCCGGATTACTCTGCCCAAAGTAGAATCCAATAATGTATTCGGCGACAAGGAAAAGAAAGGTAGTAAGCATAGCACCCAGGTAAGTAGTCTTCCATCGAAGTTTAACATCGGGTAACCATTTAAAGATGGCCGCAAACAAGGAAGTAATAATGACCAGGGAAAGGAGGAAATTCAGGATCTCAAGGACAAAAGGAGTAATAACGGGAGCTATCCTGGCCAGATAATCTTTTATCACCTTGATAATAGTAGAGATAATAAGAGAGATCAACATTAGAAGCCCAAGAACGAATACCATTCCCAAAGATATGATCCTGTTAATAATGATCCTTTTGACCGTGTTTTTTTTAGCGGTCACATTCCAGATGTTATTCATTGCAGCCTTAAGCTGAAAAAAAACTCCTGTAGCACCAAAAACAAGAAAGGCTATCCCAAAAATTACCGCCCATGTGGAGCTGTTGTTTAATGCTGCATTGGCGATCATACCCTGTATGGCCTTTGCGGATTCTTCTCCTATAAATTCTCCAATTTGAGTGCTGATCCTCCCCTGCACTGCTTCTGCCCCAAAGAAATAACCTGCCACAGTGACGACAATAATGAGCAGAGATGGCAGGGAAAAGAGGGCATAATATGCAATTGTCGCACTTCGGGCCCAGGGATCATTCCTGTTCCAGCTAAAATAGGATTGTTTGATAAGCATCCAGAAGGTACTCAGCTTTTGCTTTACAACGAGCATAACGGAATATTTAACAGTAATGTATGAAAAAACCCCTTGAACAAAGAAGTCCAAGGGGTTTTTAATAGGATTTTAGTAAATCTAGAGATTCTCAAAAATAGAATGCATAAGACGTTTCTTGTCGTTTATACTTTCTTCAAGAGAGATCATAGTCTCGGTTCTGTATACTCCTTCAATATCATCTAACTTAAAGATGATCTCCTTTGCATGTTGAGTATCTCTGGCACGTATTTTACAGAAAACATTGAATTTGCCGGTAGTCACATGCGCTACGGTAACGAAAGGAATTTCATTGATCCTCTCCAGGACAAATTTTGTCTGGGAAGTGTTCTGAAGGAAAATCCCCACGTATGCGATGAACGCATAACCTAGTTTTTCATAATTCAGTGTAAGGGAAGAACCCAGAATTATTCCTGCTTCTTCCATTTTCTTCACCCGAACATGTACCGTACCCGCCGATATCATAAGTTTTTTTGCAATATCGGTAAAAGGGGTTCTGGTATTGTCAATAAGCATATTCAGGATCTGGTGGTCGGTCTCATCTAATCTAAACTTTGCCATATCTTTTCTTTTTCAATTCTCCTATTTTAAATGAAGTACAAAATTACCACAAAAGTATTAGATAATAAACAAAATTCACGACATATCCTGAGATTTTATCGATAACTTACCGTTTTTTAACAAAATAGATTCCACTATATCGTTTTCGCTAAGGCTTTTTCCCCCGGCGTCCTGAACTTCCTCTCCTTCACAGTCAATCTCTCTGTGTCCAAACATCTCGATATTTCTTTGAATGCTTTGCACCACTGGTTCGAAATGAATTTCTCCCGAGACCATCTTTTCCCTGAATTGCAGCGCCATATCCTTCTCCTCCCCATCAACACGCGCGTTCCTCAAGATCACATCATAGTAATTCTTCCTGTTCTCGGGGATCGCATCATAATCTTTTTTGCTGAAGTTAGAATACGCCCCTGTGGCAATAGCATTGAGCGCTACAAAAAGGGCAAAGGCAAAATACTTGCGCGTTTCCTCCCGAAGGTAATCGTTGGGGTAATGACCTGCTTCAAAGAGGATTGTTGGCACCTGCAGACTTTGAAACGTATCTCCGGTACAATTAATATTGAAGTCATCACCATAACGGCCCACCTGTCCGGGAATTTCCCGCTGTAGCTGTTCATTCATTGCAGCAATCACCTGCATCGCCTTTAAACGGTGTGGAGGAACAGATTTTTCCGCATCCATGGCAGGTGCCAGGAATGAAAGCGTTGCGGGTTTCCTGTCTTCTCCGGTTCCAAATATCGTGCGTTGGTCATGCAGGTTTAAACAAAAGTGGGGTTTAAAATCTTCATAGACCTTCCTTAGCACTCTGCTTTCGGGCTCCTGCCTGTTATGCGCATCCCGGTTAAGGTCAATTTTGTTCACGTTCTCCCGGGTATAACGTGCTGCACCATCTGGATTGAGAATAGGGATGAACAAAAAAGTACATTTTTGGAGCAGCTCTTCAACTACCGCTCCTGTTGCTTTCCTGGTGAGTAGATTCAGGATATCAAATAAACCTTTTGTGGTTGTGGATTCGTTCCCGTGCATTTGAGACCATCCCAGAATTTTGATGGGACCCATTCCAATTTTTACAGATTCGATAGGAACATCTAAAAAGGACCGACCCACTTCTTCGACTTCAGCTTTAGATTTGAGATCTTCTAATAAAGCCAAAATGTGGGGCCGTGCGATATATCTTCCACTTATCCTCTCCTCTTTGAACTGTGGGTAATACTTCAAAAAACTATTCAGATTTACATTTTCTCTCATGTTTACAAAAGTAAATAATTCAGTTTTCACAATTGTAAACAAGAAAACAGGCTTCCATGATTTACATTATTAAACAACCCGGGAACCCATACAGGGAAAGGCAGTGGAAATATTCCAACGGCGTCTATTATAAAGCCCAATTATTTGTATTTTAGCGTTTTACATATAGTTATATAAAGTGATGATTACATGTATTTATACCTTTTTTGGAGGGTATTTGCCGGTTACAAGACAATACATTACATTTGTAAACAATCTTAATCTAACAACTTGTTTACAATGGTAAACACTGAAGAGTTTACAAAACGACTACATCAGGTGATGGACTTCTACGATCTTTCGGCGGCATCTTTTGCTGATAAAATAGACGTGGGCCGCTCTTCCATTTCTCACCTGCTTTCCGGAAGGAACAAACCGAGTTTGGATTTCGTGATGAAGATCATTGAGGCTTTTCCCGAAGTTGAACTTTATTGGTTGCTGAATGGAAAAGGTTCTTTTCCGAAGAAAAATGAAAGACAGGCGCCTGCTCCTACTACTTCTACTCCAAAGGTAGCAGCAGCTCCACAAGATCTTTTTTCGGAAAGAGAAGAGCTGCCTGTGCCAAAGAATATCAGCAACAGTTCAAAAAAGATAGAGAAAATCGTGATTTTTTACGAAGACGGAAGTTTTGAAGCTTATCAAAATTGATTCTCGTTTAAAATTGCCATTACTTTGCAGTATGCGAAAATTACATTTTTCAGCCCTCCTCCTGTTAGGGCTTGGTTCCTGCTATCAACCGGAACGAAATTGTGAAGACTTTAAAACAGGTACTTTTGAATTCCAGTCTTACCTGGATGGCGAACTTGTAAAAACGCGCTTTACGCGTAATGATAGTCTCGAATTTGACACCTTCAGAGGAAAAACAGATACTTCAGCAATTCGCTGGATAAATAATTGTGAATACATCATCAAGAACCTGCACCCAAAGAATCGTGCAGAAGAAAAGCCCTTGCATATCAAGATCCTCACCACCAAAGACAATACCTATACCTTTGAGTACGGTTTGGTAGGAGAATCAGATAAACAGCGCGGTACTGCAGTCAAGGTAGAGGAATAGCTCTGTAACTATCTTTTCTTCAATAGCTCGTTCTGCTCCTCCATGAGACTGGTCATTTTCTCGAGTAACTGCACGTTTTTAGCCGGTTCTACTGTCTTGTTCGCTGGATCTTCAGCTTTTCTGCGGAAGCGGTTCATCAATTTAACCACGACAAAGACGGTAAAACCAATGATAAGAAAGTCCATCATCACTTCAATGAACATTCCGTAGCCCAGACTTACCGCTTCAGTTTCAACTTCCCCGGCAGCATTATAGACGGCTTCTCTAAGCAGGATCTTTTTTTCTGAAAAATGTACGCCTTCAGTAAGCAGGGAAAGCGGGGGCATGACAATTTGCTTCACCAGGACATCGACTACCCGATTGAAGGCAGTACCAATGATGATCCCCACGGCCATGTCAATCATATTGCCTTTTATGGCAAACTCCTTAAACTCCTTGATCAACCCCATTATTCTTCAAAAAGCTTTATCTGCGCCTCATCGTTAGGTGTATTCTTTTTGTTGATCTTTCCTTCAGAAAAATTTGGAGATGCTTCCGAAGTGCCGTTTTCTACAGATTCCTCAATCACTTCCATGTCTTCGGGAGCGGTTTCTTCGGGCTCTACAAAAGGTTTCGGATCCAAAAGGTTGATCTGTTTCACTTTTTCGGACGTCAACTGGTTCCCCAAGGCTTTTATACCTTTAACCGCGATAAACTCCTCGAGTTCAATTAGGTCATTTGGCTTCTGGTCTTTTCCGCGGATCTTATTATAGACCACTTCGGCCACCGGCAAATAATCTGTTGACACGATCTCCAGGTAATTCTTTTCATTCTCACCAATGAAATTCTCCTCTTTTTCAGGATTTTCAATAAGAAAGCGCTTCACATAGAAACGTTCTTTTTCGGCTTCCCAATAGATCGCGGAAATGGGCTTTTTGGGGCTCCATTTTTCAAGTACGATAATATCCTGGTCAAATCTCGTAGTCAGCTCTGGCTTGATTGTCTTTGCCACTCCATTTTGAGTGATGATAAGCAACCTGTCCTCGCCTTTGAATTCCCCGAGCAGTTCTCCCCTTTCATCTACATTGAGACGTTTTACCGTCTCATCAAACCATATCCTGCGCGGCTTTAGAGTAGAAACCCCTTCTTCTTTAAGCTCGATCTTTTTTACCGGATATTTAGTGACAATATTACCTTTAACCGCGCGACCTTTAATGGCCATGTCGGCAAAATCTACTTCAAATTTCAACTTTTTGATACTTCCCACCTGGCGCAGATATACCGTGATCACTTCGGCTTCCCCATTAGGGTTAGCCGAAAAGTACATTACTTCAGAACCTTTTTTGCCCTGGGTGAGATCGTATTCCCTGTCGCGCGTCACCGAGGTAACAGCAAAACGTTTGATATAGGAAGCACCAGATTTCCCGTCTTTGTAGATCAGGTTATAGATGGTCCTGCGGTCTTTCTTCTTGAAAATGGCAACATGAATAATGTCTTTTCCAATAAAAGTCTTGGAGTCTACCCTGGTCACCATCATTTTACCCTCTTTGGTAAAACAAATTACATCATCAATGTCTGAACAGTCTGTAACGTATTCGTCTCTTTTTAAAGCGGTTCCCACAAAACCTTCCTTGCGGTTGACGTAAAGCTTGGTATTTCGAATAACAACCTTGGTCGCTTCTATGTCGTCAAAAAGGCGTAATTCTGTTTTTCTTTCTTTTCCGGCACCGTAGTCTTTTTTGAGGCGCGTAAAATAGGCAACCGCGTAATCGACCAGGTGATCCAGGTGGTGTTTTATTTTGGCGATCTCACCTTCCAAAGCCTCAATTTTCTGCTGCGCTTTATCAAGATCGAATTTCGAGATCCTTTTGATCCTTATTTCTGTTAATCTTTCGATATCTTCCTGTGTCACTGCTCTCCTAAGGTGGCCAATGTGCGGCTTCAAACCTTCATCTATGGCTGTGATGACGCCTTCCCAGGTTTCTTCCTCCTCAATATCACGGTAGATCCTTTCTTCTATGAAAATTCTTTCGAGAGAAGCAAAATGCCATTGTTCCTGGAACTCATCCAGTTTTACCTGCAGGTCGCTCTTCAGCAAACCAAGGGTATGATCTGTAGACCTTCTTAAGATTTCTGAAACTCCCAGGAAAGCCGGTTTGTTGTCAATAATGACACAGCTAAGCGGGGAAATTGAGACCTCACAATTGGTGAAAGCATACAGCGCATCTATGGTCTTATCCGGAGAAATGTTTCCCGGGAGATGGATGAGAATTTCAACTTTATCTGAAGTATTGTCCTCAATTTTTTTGATCTTGATCTTGCCTTTATCATTCGCCTTTAAGACCGAATCTATAAGGGTCGAGGTATTCGTGCTGAAGGGGATCTCGTTGACCACCAAAGTATTCTTGTCCAGTTGCGAGATCTTTGCGCGAATTCTCACGCGCCCACCGCGCATCCCGTCGTTGTAGTTGGTGATATCTGCGATTCCGCCGGTGGCAAAGTCGGGATAGAGCTTAAATTTTTTCCCCTGTAGATGTTTTATGCTGGCTTCGATAAGCTCAAGAAAGTTGTGCGGCAGGATCTTCGTGCTAAGTCCCACTGCAATACCTTCGGCGCCCTGTGCCAAAAGCAGCGGAAACATCACCGGCAGGTTTACCGGTTCTTTCTTTCTGCCGTCGTAGGAAAGCTGCCACTCGGTGATCTTGGGGTTGTAAACTACATCAAGGGCGAATTTGGAAAGCCTGGCCTCAATATATCGTGGTGCTGCCGCCCCATCTCCTGTGAGGATATTCCCCCAGTTTCCCTGTGTGTCGATAAGCAGATCTTTCTGCCCCACCTGCACCATAGCGTCACCAATACTGGCATCCCCGTGCGGGTGATACTGCATGGTATGACCTACAATATTAGCAACTTTGTTATACCTGCCGTCATCAAGATCTTTCATGGAATGCAGGATGCGGCGTTGAACCGGTTTAAAACCGTCTTCAAGAGCAGGCACTGCCCGCTCCAGGATCACATAAGAAGCATAATCCAAAAACCAGTCTTTGTACATGCCCGTTACGCGGGTAAGCACTTCCTGTTCTTCTGCTGCTCCTTCTCCCGCTTCCAGGTTTTCGTCCTGTGGATCGTTTAAATTTTCATTCTCCATTTAGGCCCTTGCTTTATTTTTCTCTAACACCTTGGCCAGAGAGATCTTCAGAGATTTTATTTTTTTACCTGTCAAAAAGGTGATATTGTACTTGTAATGCCTGTACCCCCTCTTATTCCGGGAGTTGATATAGATGTGCAGCACCTTGTAGAAAAAGTAATTTTCTACCTTAAAATCCTTCAGCTTGGATTTCGGAACTTCTGTGCGCTGCTCCCTGTAATGCATGAACTTTGAAACCAGGAGACCGTTGCTTTTTATGTTGATGGTCTCTCCATCGCTGTCAAACTCGAAGGATTTTCCAACAATAAAAATGTAAATAGCGACGACTAAAGCGATCGCGTTGGGAATAAGGCTGCTGTAGTTGAAGGGGACATCATCGTATTTGATCTCAACCGATGCGAACGCGTTGGTGAGAAAAACCGCCACTACAATAATGTAAATGGAGGGAACTATACTGGTCTCTTTCCTGTTGTTAAACCGCATCTGCCTGCTCTCCCACTAGATCAAGTTCCACCTTGAGGTTATCAATAATGAATTCCTGCCTGTCGGGCGTATTTTTGCCCATGTAAAAGTTTAGGAGCTCCTCGATAGACATATCTTTATCAAGCATAACCGGGTCAAGCCTGATGTCTTCGCCAATGAAGTTCTTAAATTCATCCGGGGAGATCTCCCCTAAGCCTTTAAATCGTGTAATTTCCGGTTTACCCGAAAGTTTTGCCACCGCCTGCTGCCTCTCATATTCACTGTAGCAGTAGATGGTTTCTTTTTTATTTCTAACCCTGAAAAGCGGGGTCTGCAAAATGTATAAATGGTTTTCTTTTATCAACTCCGGAAAGAACTGAAGAAAGAACGTGATCAATAACAGCCTGATGTGCATTCCGTCGACATCGGCATCTGTAGCGATCACAATATTGTTATACCGAAGATCCTCCATAGACTCTTCAATGTTCAGCGCAGCCTGAAGCAGGTTGAATTCCTCGTTTTCGTAGACGATCTTTTTACTTAGCCCATAGCTGTTAAGCGGTTTTCCTTTCAAACTAAATACCGCCTGGGTATTTACGTCCCGCGATTTTGTAATCGATCCACTCGCAGAATCTCCCTCTGTAATGAACAGGGTGCTTTCCAGGTATCTTTCTTTTTTACTGTCTCCAAGATGAATACGGCAGTCACGCAATTTTTTGTTGTGCAGACTGGCCTTTTTCGCCCTGTCTTTAGCGAGTTTTCTTATGCCTGAAAGTTCCTTGCGCTCCCTTTCTGCCTGCAGAATTTTACGCTGAAGCAGCTCTGCTGTTTCAGGGTTTTTGTGCAGGTAGTTGTCGAGGTGCGTCTTTAAAAAATCGTTGATATAGGTCCTCACCGTTGGCAGGTTTCCTCCCATATCTGTAGAACCCAGCTTTGTTTTTGTCTGACTTTCAAAGACCGGTTCCATCACTTTAATGCTAATAGCAGAAACTATGGATTTTCGAATATCGCTGGCTTCGAAATTCTTTCCGTAGAACTCCCGCAGCGTCTTCACAACTGCTTCACGGAATGCCGCCAAATGCGTTCCTCCCTGGGAGGTGTGCTGCCCATTCACGAATGAATGGTACTCTTCGCTGTACTGGGTTTTGCTGTGGGTGATGGCCACCTCAATATCATTACCTCTAATATGGATGATGGGATACAGCCGGTCATCTTCGTTAATGCTGTCTGATAAAAGGTCTTTTAGACCATCTTCGGAATAGAATTTTTCGCCGTTGAAAACTATCGTCAGCCCCGGATTGAGGTAGACGTAGTTCTTCAGCATTTTCTCAATATATTCTGAACGGAATTTGTAATTTTTGAAGATCAGTTCATCCGGAATAAAGGTAACTTTGGTTCCCCTTCTCCTGGAAGTTTCGTCAAGGTGCTCTTCATTTACAAGATTTCCCTGCTCAAAGTCGGCAGAATGTGATTGCCCGTCACGGGTGGATTCTACTCTGAAGTTTGACGACAGCGCATTTACGGCCTTGGTACCAACCCCGTTAAGCCCTACAGACTTTTTAAAAGCACGGGTGTCGTATTTTCCACCGGTGTTCATTTTGGAAACCACATCAACCACCTTCCCCAGCGGAATTCCACGGCCGTAATCTCTCACGATCACGCGGTTATTCTGCACAGAGATCTCGATGGTCTTTCCTGCACCCATGACAAATTCATCGATACAGTTATCGATCACCTCTTTTAGAAGGATATAGATCCCGTCATCGGCACTGGAACCATCGCCAAGTTTACCAATATACATCCCGGGACGCATACGAATGTGCTCTTTCCAGTCCAGTGACCGGATATTATCCTCGGTATATTTAGTTTCTTCGCTCATTGCTGTTTCCTGCGGTTATTGTGGCTAATATAAGGTTTCCCTAAAAAAGCTGAAATTTTCCGGCATTAAAATAATTAACAATTATTTCACACCTAAAAATTTCAAAGTTCAAGGTTCAAAATTCAAAGATTTAGTCATTGGAAATCGTTGTTCATACCACGATTTTTAAGATCAAAAATAGATCACTGAATTTGCGTCTTAAAAAATGGATTTCTGAAGGTCATTGAACTTTGTCCAGCCGCTAATCTTCCCTTTGATCATGCAGCATCCACAGGAAAAGAACCCGAAGATCGAAAGCGCCAGGAATCCTTTTAGTTAAGAACCAGCTCTTAAAGACCTCACAGGTTTCCGAAACCTGTGAGGTCGCAAACCAACAAGAGCGCAAATCCTTGCGCTCCTGTATTCTAATTTAATGTCTCAGATCTCAAATCTAAGATCTCACATCTATTACACGTTGAACCTGAAATGCATCACGTCCCCGTCTTTTACAATGTATTCCTTTCCTTCCACGCGCATTTTTCCGGCTTCTTTGACCTTGGCCTCACTTCCGTAAGAAACATAGTCGTCATAAGCGATCACTTCGGCACGAATAAAGCCTTTTTCGAAGTCGGTATGGATAACGCCTGCCGCTTGTGGTGCAGTGGCACCAACAGGAATGGTCCATGCTCTCACTTCTTTTACTCCTGCTGTAAAATAAGTCTGCAGGTTGAGCAGGTTATAAGCTCCACGAATAAGCTTTGCCGATCCCGGCTCATCAAGGCCAATGTCCTGAAGGAACATTTGACGCTCCTCGTAATCCTCAAGTTCGGTAATATCGGCCTCGGTACCAACAGCCAGAACGAGTACCTCTGCTCCTTCTCCTTTTACAGCCTCTTTTACTTTTTCCACGTAATCATTTCCGCTCACCGCGTCGCTCTCGTTCACGTTACAAACGTACATCACAGGCTTATCTGTAATGAACTGCAACGGCCTGATGAACTCTTCCCTTTCAGAATCTGTAAGCTCAACGGCACGAACAGAGTTTCCTGCTTCCAGGCCTTGCTTGACCTTTAAAAGTGCAGCTTCTTCTTTTTGAGCTTCTTTATTTCCGGTCTTTGCCGCACGTTTTACCTTGTCTAGCTTCTTCTCTACCGTTTCCAGGTCCTTCAGCTGCAGCTCCATATCGATGGTTTCCTTGTCCCTCACAGGATTGATGGCTCCATCAACATGCACAATATTGTCATTTTCAAAACATCTTAGCACGTGCAGAATAGCATCGGTTTCGCGAATGTTTCCGAGGAACTGGTTCCCTAAACCTTCGCCCTTGCTCGCGCCTTTCACCAGCCCGGCAATATCAACGATCTCCACCGTTGCGGGCAAAACACGCTCCGGGTTTACCAGGCTCTCCAGCTTTTCCAGTCTTTTGTCCGGTACGTTGACCACTCCAATATTAGGTTCAATGGTACAGAACGGGAAGTTCGCGCTTTGCGCCTTCGCGTTTGAGAGACAGTTGAAAAGGGTTGATTTTCCTACGTTTGGTAATCCTACTATTCCGGCTTTCATAAAATATATTTTGATGCACTTTTTGGCGGGTGCAAATATAGTCATATGAATCGGAATTCAAGGCTCCTATTCTTCTGGCAAAATTCTTCCGGAAAGAACTTTCAAAAGTGGAATTTTTAGAACCTCTTAATCCTGAACTTTAAATTTTGAATCCGAAATCATTCCCGCTGCTCTCGCAGATATCCCCAGAGAAGCTAAAAGAGCTGATAGATAAGAATAGTAGCAAAGATTACCTGGAAAACTCAAGACTCGAACAAATTAAAAACTGTGTAGAACAAATTTATAGAAATACAGGTTTCACAGAAAAGGCCTATTTTTACCTTTCAGAAGAAAATCATAAACCGACGATACGGGGCCGCCACGCAGCTCGCTTGCAAAAAACTAAACCCTTTAAACCGAATGGAATTGACAGAATGAAATTAAAATTTATTGATTCCACTCGAGGTATAGCCATTCTCATGGTTATTTTAGTACATACTTCACAGAAGATTGACAGTCTGGATTTTCTCACCAGTGTAATAGCTAGTTATGGTCAAATGGGAGTTCAACTTTTCTTTATAGCTTCTGCTTATACACTTTGTTTATCTTCATTTAAAAGAGATAAAGAAAATTTGCCTTTAGTAAAATTCGGGATTAGAAGATATTTCAGAATCGCACCTGCATATTACTTGGCCTTACTGGGGTATTTATTTATATCATTAATCCTTTCAAAACTTCAAAGCGGAGAATTTATTTTGGCTGAGAAGTATACCTTCAAAAATATTTTGAGCAATATTTTTTTTATTCACGGATTTTATCCCCCTGCAAATAATAATATTGTTCCTGGGGGATGGTCAATTGGTACCGAAATAGCCTTTTATTCTATATTCCCTGCTTTAATTTATATTGCTAAAGTCACCCTCACCACTTCACGTAAAAAAATATTTGCATTTGTTTTCTTTGGAATTCTTTTTTCTCAATTGATGTTGATGTTACTAGTCTTCATTGGCTATAATATTTCAAATAATAACTTTATTTATTTTAATATTATAAATCAATTACCAGTATTTTTAATAGGTATTGGATATTTTTTCTTGAGCAAACGATCAGGTTTTCTATTGAATTGGAAGTTAAACTTTATATTTTTCATTCTATTTTCTCTCTTATCAGTCCTTCCAGGTTATTCCGGCGTGGACTATTACTTTTCATTTATTCCGACTATCTCAGGAATTTCCTTCGTTTTCTTGATTGAATTAATTAAAAAATTCAATTTTCTAAACCCTAAGATTTTGATAAGAATAGGTCAAGTTTCATTTTCAATGTATTTGATCCACTTTATATTTGCCCAACTTATCACCGGGTTTTTAGCTTCAAAATTTATTGTACTAAACGGAACGGTTTCACTTTTGGTATTCTATTTACTCTCAGTATTTCTAACTTTTGGATTTGCTTTATTATCTGAAAAATTTATTGAGAAACCAAGTATAGAATTCGGGAAAAAATTAATTAGGAAAATAGATATCATCGTACCGACCTCGGCCATCGTGGATAGGCGACACGGTTAGTAAAAAAATAATTAACTTGACCAACAAACCAGTACTAAGCCGACAAATCCACGTCCCTACTCGCCACTTTCGTTAACCGTGACCGTTGTGCAAAATGCTAAAACATAAAAAAATATATAAAACCTTTTAAGTTCTTTAAGAATCAAAACTAATTTTAAAACTATTATCGGAATTATAGTATTTATAATAGCTCTCGCAATCTTTTTCAATTGGAGTAATTTTAAAGCCGGTTTACTGGGGAAACCGGAAATTGAAAAAGTTCGGAATTAGAAGAATTGAACTAACTTCTTTTTTGGGACTGGAAAAAAACTGAACAGAATTTACCTGCAATATTGGATTCATTTGCACAACACCGGCTATCTTAAATGGCTTTTTAAT
>CAVUAU010000012.1:0-66109 GCA_963739625.1 uncultured Flavobacteriaceae bacterium | reverse complement strand
AGAGCATGTAAAGTAATCAGGGCCGTCCACAATCACATAATATACTCCTGAATCGCCATCTACCCCGGATTCAGGGTCTATTATGGTCAATGTCCCCGTGTATTCTCCATTAGGGCCTTCAGGTTCGGAAACCTCCAACTCAACCTTGCCACTCTGAGCTGTGATTATTTCTCCATCCTTGTACCAGTCAAAATTCAAAACAGCTCCATTCGCATGGCCTTTAAATATGAAACTGATATCTTCCTGAGTGTCTTCACAAATTGTAACGTCTTCTGAAGGTTCAGAAATAACAATATCTTCATCGACGTTTAAAGTAACAATTTCTGAGGTATCTTCTGTACAGGAGTCATCACCGGAAACCGTTACATAATAACGAAGAGCATCAGCAGGAGTATAACGAAGAAAAACTTAAAACTGCTTCATCTTCCCCTGCAATGGGCACTTCACTATCGTCCTCCAATATTTTATACCATTGGTAGGTAAGATCATCTTCCTGTAGCAAGTAACCTCGAATTCAACAGGGCTATTGGAACAAACACCCGTGTTGACAGGATCTGTTGTAATTAAAAGGCATTTCCTTGATAGTAAAATTTGATGTTGGCTATTACTTCTCCCACAACCTTCTTCCCGCGGCAATTGTATAAGTTACTGTGTGAGCACCGTATGAACTTGCAGAAGGATTAATTGTTCCGTTAGCGGCAATAGATAAGCCGCTGGTTCCCAGAATATAATGCCGTTATTATAAGTTGCCGTCTTCACCTGAAATTGTCACAGGAACAGAAGTTTCTGAAGAACAAATAAATTCCGGATAAGAGATATTAATTTGAGGAATCTGAGTTATTGTCACTTGTAGTCTGCACCAGTAATTTCCGCACATCCTGTACTGGCACCAATAGTGTAAAAAACGTCATAAGTACCCGGACTACTGTTTTGAGGATTTATCTGGCCTGTGGAGCTATCAATAAAGAAGGCCTCCAGGTTGGGAAGAAGTAAAACTTCCGTTTTCATAATCATCTATCCCGTTTGTAAATACAGGATTCTTTTCAAATTCGAATCTGAGGTGCAAAATGGTCCATCATAGGTGATTTCAACATAAGGCTTCAGCGATTATCAGTGCATTTCAGTAGTTGCTACTGCCCGCGGTACAGGTGGAAGGACCTTCATAAGTGACGGTATAAGTTCCTGGAGTACTGGATACAGGCCGTTATAGGACCAGAACTTGTGCTTATAGTCAGTCCTGAAGGTGCACTAAATGTACCACCTTGGTAATCTCCACTCGCATCTTTCCAAAGTGACATTTACACTGCCGGTTATTGATGTGCAAATCTCACGGGGATAAGGAAATAGTGGCTACAGGATCTGGAATAATTGTAATAGTACCACCTCCGCTAACCTGAACACAATCTCCTGTTGTTTGTACAGTATAATTGAAAATACCATTTTCACCCGCAGTAGTGCCTGCTTCGGTCGGACTTCCGAAAATTGTCGGAACTTCCATTTTGATAATTGCTTTCCAGCCCTTCAGGCAATCCGGAGACCGTCACGCCGGAACCCGGTTCTGTAATTTGGAACTCCAATATTATTTTTTCGATGGCGGTATTAATGCAAATAGTCTGATCATTATTCATAGGACTGCTAATAGTAACATCTGGATTAACAGTAATAGTTCCTGAAGTAGAGGCAGTTTGGACAAGACCCAACTGTAGTCAAAGTGTATGAGAAAGTTCCCGATTCGGAGGGTGTTCCACTTAAAATGAAGTTGCCTCCCGGAGATACTTCCATTTGACCCTCTGTGGGTAAACCACTTGCATTTACTGAAGTAGCCGAAGAGTTTACAGCAAATGACATATCTTCCATAGCCGTATTAATACACACCGTTTGATCCTTGTTGGTTGCGTCTGTAATTGTATTATCAGGAGTAACGGTAATAGTTCCCGAAATTGAAGTCTGTTGAGAAGTACAATCCCCTGTTGTGCTTACGGTGTACGGAAAAGTCCCATCCTCAGTAGGAGTGCCGGAAATAGTAAAGACCCCTGAATTGAAATTGCCAGACAAGCCAGCAGGTAATCCGGAAACTCCCGCACCTGTTCCGGCATCGGTAATAGTGAAAGCTATATCGGTAATTGGGTTATTGATACAAACGCTTTGATCTTTATTTGATGGGGCAGAAATGGAGGCATCTTTTATGATGTTTAAAATTATTGAAGCACTGGATGATCCACAATCATTACCTGTATTATCCAGTTTTTTGGGTTCGGGAACTGTCATGGTTAACTCAACCTGTCCTGAAGCTTTATCTGTAGCACTGGGTGTGTAGTTTACGGTAAATGAACCATTTTTATTACTTCCTCCCGTAGTGGATCCGGAAAAAGTTCCTGTACCGGTAGTGGAAAAAGTCACATCAAGTGTAGCATTTCCAAAGCTCCTGGTTCCGGTAAGTTTAATCAAATTTTGGTGCCGCAAATGGTTTGATCTTCACCGAAATCTGCGATGATATGATTGTTTATTTCAATATTTCCGTAGACAGAAGGAGAGCTGTCACCACAAATATTTTGAGCAATGACCGAAACTTCCCTGGTGCCACTTGTAGCGGCATTGGTAATGTTTACATCAATACTATTGGTCCCAGCTCCGCTTATTATCTCCCATCCCGGTGGAACTTTCCATTTGTGGGGGCCACTGCCTGCAACGCTAAAAAGTTACAGATATGGGGGAGATATATCATTTTCCACCAAAGGTTTGAAGTTATAGTTCCGGGATGGGGGGGCACGCCATCTACCGTAGTCACAGCCATTGTACTTGTCGTGGAACTGTTTCCACAACTGTTCGATGCAACAACAGAGATATTTCCGGTGCCTGATCCTCCCGCGTCCACTGTTATACTATTTGAAGTCTGGTTAGCAGGATTCATAGTCCAGCCAGGTGGGAGAGTCCAGGAATAGCTGGTAGCATTTTCCACCGCCAGCACTGAATAAACCAAAGCGGTTCTCGAGGAACAAACTTCCGTTTCACCGGATATAGCGCCCGGAGTTGCAGGAGCAGGAGGAAATACCTCGATTGTTATAACATTACTTTCTACATCATTGTCAGCCAAACAAGTTTCATTAGACGTTAAAATTACTGAAACATTTTGCCCATCCTGAATATTTGAAGTAACAAATGTTGGGCTGTTTGATCCTACATTATTTCCATTAACTTTCCATTGATAAGAAGGCGAAGAACCAGCATTAACTGGAGTAGCAGTGAAAGTTACTTCATCATTGGGGCAGATATCACTATCAGTAACTTCAATAGTGACTTCCGGAGTAAGGTTAGGATTAACATCGGTGATTATCTCGTTGCTTGTTGCGGTTGGTGCGGTTAAACAGGTTTCGCTGGAGGTCATTACAACGGTAACTGATTCACCATCTTCCAGAGCAGTGGTTGTGAAAGTATTACTATTTGAACCCGCATCTGTATTTCCAACTTTCCATTGATAAGTTGGATTTGTTCCTCCGTTCAAAGGGGTAGCCGTAAAAGTTACAGAAGTGCCTTCGCAAATAATATTGTCAGAATCAGAAGAAGAAATTGATACTGAGGGAACCAATTTTTCATCAATTGTTATGCTCCCGTTTAATGCTTCTGATTCTCCACAAGTTCCAGTAGCCTTTATTGAATAATTATAAGTACCTGTTTGGGTAGAAGATCCGCTAATAGTAAAAATCCCACCGGAATAGCTAGTAGTTAAATCGGCAGGTAATCCGGTTACAGAAGCATTGCTACCAGTTTCTCCAATGGAGTATATAATGTTTTCAATATTTTCACCTTGACAAACAACCTGATCATTACTTCCTGAGCTTAATGATATAGTTGCGTCCTTGACCACTTCTATTGTTCCGCCTTGAGATACATTCCCACAGGGGCCTTGAGTAGTTACATTATAATTGAAGGTTCCGTCTGAAGTTGGATTTCCACTAATTGTAAAAGTGCCGCTATTGTAGGATCCGGTAATTCCTGGAGGAAGTCCTGTTACTGAAGCCCCTGTCGCACTGCCTCCTGTAGTATAAACAATAGGAGTTATGGATTGGTTTAAACATACTCCGTTTAAATCAGTATTAGAAGTAGAGATGGTCGCATTAGGTGTGATTATAACTGTTTTTGTTACCTCAACAGAAGAAGGGTTCGGACATATATAACTACTGTTCAAAATTACTTTAACGGAATAATTTTTGGCGGTAGAATAATTGTAGGTGAAATCTTTAGAAGAGGATGATTGTTCCAAATTACCGTCTACGTACCATTCATAAGTCGGACTTGTGCCGGCATTGGTATTCGTGGCAGTAAGTTTTAAGTTTCCTATACAATTCGGGCCTGATGGCACAGTGATATTAACGGTTGGTGTCCGGGTAGCATTAACGGTGATAGGACTTCCATTATTTGTGATAGAGCAGCTTACTCCATCAGCTTCCGTAACAGTTACAGAAACTGTTTGACCGTTGGTCAATGTGGAAGAGGAAAAGGTTTTGTTGGTTGTTGGACCACCCTGGTTTACACCATTGATTTTCCATTGATAAAAATATGTAGTTGCAGTGCCGCTATTGGGGGTAGCGGTATATGTTACATTAGTACCTTCGCAAATAGTATTGCCTGGATTAACAGATAGAGATACCGAAGTTGGACACTGCCCATACCCCACCACACCACTTAAGGTAAAGAGCCAAAGAATCGCAACTTTTAGAAGTAGTTTTTTAACCATAATCAGCTGGTTTAATAATTAAGCGTAGGGGGGAGTTTTAATGCTCTGGTTATGGAGACATTTAACAGCCTAATTTACAGCTATTTTATGGTATTTTTTTTTATTATCGGTAAAAGCAAGTGTATAACCGACTAATAACCAGTATTATAGTTTTTTTAATATAAATTAACTTAATAGATGTAAGAAAAATATTGCCAAAAAATCGGATCAACTGCTAGCTTTGTTGGGAAAGAATTAAGAAATAATGAAATTATCAGGTTATTCCTACAAAAAAAAACCGCCGGAGAGGCGGTTTGTTTAGAAAAAATGTTAAGAAATTTTATTCCCCTAAAAACGGGTATCTATAATCTGTTGCACTCACAAAGGTTTCCTTTATGGTTCTCGGAGAGATCCAACGATAGAGGTTCAGGATAGAACCTGCCTTGTCATTTGTTCCGCTGCCTCTGGCACCGCCGAATGGCTGCTGCCCAACTACTGCACCTGTGGGTTTGTCGTTGATATAGAAATTACCGGCTGCGTTTTGTAAAGCTTTTGTGGCTTCGGCTGCAGCATAGCGATCTTGAGAGAAAATGGCCCCGGTAAGCGCATAATCAGTAGCGGTATCAATCTCCTTCAGAGTTTCGCTCCACTTATCATCCTCATAAAGGTAAACAGTAACTACAGGGCCAAAAAGTTCTGTACACATGGTGCTGTACCGTGGATTATCTGTCAGTATCACAGTGGGCTCGATAAACCAGCCTTTAGATTTGTCATAGTTTCCGCCAACCACGATCTCTGCGTCCTTATCTTCTTTTGCAGCATCGATGAATTTCGCGAGTTTGTCAAAAGAAGCCTCGTGGATCACCGCTGTAATGAAGTTGCTCATATCCTCGGGAGATCCCATTTTGAAAGATTTCAAATCTTCCACCACGTAATTTTTCACTTCTTCCCACATGCTCTTTGGAATATACACCCTTGAGGCGGCACTACATTTTTGTCCCTGGAATTCGAAAGCTCCACGAGAAATTGCGGTGGCCACTTGTTTTGGTCTCGCACTTGGATGGGCGATGATGAAATCTTTTCCACCGGTTTCTCCTACGATCCTTGGATAAGATTTGTACTTGTGGATGTTGTTTCCAATTTGTTGCCAAAGGTTTTTGAAGACGGTGGTGCTTCCGGTAAAATGAAGTCCGGCAAAATCGGCATTTTCAAGAATGGTGTCAGAGATCATTTTTGGATCTCCCATGACCATATTGATCACGCCGTCTGGCAGACCTGCTTCCTTGAAAACCTCCATAATTACCTGTGCAGAATACACCTGTGAATCACTCGGCTTCCAAACTGCCACGTTACCCATCAAAGCCGGGGCAGAAGGCAGGTTTCCTGCAATCGCTGTGAAATTGAAAGGAGTAACGGCATATACAAAACCTTCCAAAGGACGGTACTCTAACCTGTTCCAGGCTTCTGCCGAAGATTCTGGTTGCTCCTCATAAATACGGCTCATATATTCTACGTTGAATCTAAGGAAATCGATCAACTCACAGGCAGAATCGATCTCGGCCTGGAAAATATTCTTGGACTGCCCAATCATCGTAGCAGCATTGATCTTATACCTGTATGGCCCGGCAATAAGTTCTGCAGCTTTTAAGAATACTGCTGCGCGCTGTTCCCATTCAAGATTTGCCCATTTTTCACGTGCCTCCAGTGCCGACTTTATCGCTTTTTCGACATGCTCTTTGGAAGCTTTATGATACACTCCAAGTTGATGTTGATGGTCATGAGGAGGGTTCATAGGAGGCGGTATCGCCTGTCTTTACCTCTTCGCTACCAATATAAAGCGGAACTTCAATTTTTGAGTTATATAATTCTTTGTAAGCCTTTAAAACGGCCTCCCGTTCCGGAGTTCCCGGGGCATAAGATTTCACCGGCTCATTTATAGCTGTTGGAACCTGAAAAACACCTTTTCCCATAGTTATTTTGTTTATTTTTTGAAATTAAAACTAATGCTTGTAAAGGTACAATAAATTAAAAGTATTTTGGATCCCCTAACTTTTCCTGAACTTTAAATAATATTTCGGGAATAACACCTTATTTCTTATCATTTTCATAATATGTGCACCGTAACAATTTCTCCTCTTCAAGATGGTTTTGTTTTGACCTCAAATCGCGACGAAGCGCCGGGTAGAGAAACCCTTTCGCCCGACTTTTATACTGAGGAGGGACGAAAAATGCTGTTTCCGAAAGACGTTGTTGCCGGCGGTACCTGGTTGGGTGTGAGTGACAGAAAACGTGTGATTTGCCTGCTGAACGGGGGCTTTAAAAAGCACTTTCGGAAACCGCCTTACCGGTTAAGCCGTGGTCTTGTAGTGAAGCATCTTCTGGCTGCGGAAGATTTTCGGAAAGAGGTTGAAAAATATGATTTTTCAGGGGTAGAACCTTTTACCATTGTAGCTGCAGACTGGCAGCAGGGGCTGAAGTTCTTCGAACTGGTTTGGGATGATGAAAAAAGCCATTTTAAAGAACTGCCGCTTCAGCCGCACATCTGGTCTTCTTCGCCCTTATATTCCGAAGAGATGAAGCAGCTGCGGGAGGAGTGGTTTGAAAACTTCCGAAGAAAAAAGGACTTAAAAGCTGAAGATTATCTAAAGTTTCATTTTTCCGCAGGAATTGGTGATAAGAACATGGACGTTATTATGGATCGTGGGTTTGTGAAGACCAGAAGTATTTCCCAGATCGTTTGTCTGGAAAGGCCAAATTGAATTTTACTATCACGACCTGGCTACAGGTGAGGTCTCAAAAAGGTTATTTTCGGAATAAAATTTATTCCATACCCAAAATAAAAATTTCACGCCTTTGGCTTTCTCGTCAGTGCTGACTGAGCAGTTAAAATAGATTTATAAAAATGCTCTTTCAGTAGCGGTCACTGGGGCAGCGTGAATGACCGGCAAAAGACCTCAGACTTTGACTGAAATCTTGATCAATTCAGCGCAAATGGTGCGCTGAGCTTAAAAGAAGGAATGGTAACCCGGAATTTGCGGGTGGAAGTGAAATTGATCATGCTGTAAAAGCCGCTCATGGCTCCAAAAGGGGAGGTGAGCAGGCAGCCGCTCTTATAAGTATGCGTTTCTCCCGGTTTTAAAACCGGCTTTTTTCCAATCACACCTTCACCTTCGACTACTTCGGTATGATTTAAAGCGTCTTTGATCTTCCAAAAACGGGAAGTGAGCTGGACGGAATCCTTGCTTTGGTTTTCGATGGTTACCCTGTAGCCAAAAGCAAAATGAACCCTGTAATTCTTGTAGAAGGTTCCTTCAAAATTAGTCTCGACTGAGATCTTTATGCCGCGGGTAACTTGTTGTATCATCTTAATAAATCGCAAAGGACGCCATCACCGAAAACACAGCTGCGACCACTGCTAAAGTAAAGAATATAAAGTTAATAATGATAAACTTTAAAATGGTTTTAACTCTACTTTGACCGTAGAATCTTCTGAAGGCCTTGTAAAGGTAAACGATGAACAGCAGTGTGGCGATCCAGGTAAGCAAATCTGTTTTAAAGAGGAAGTCGAGGTTGATCGCCAGCCCGTAAAGCACGAACCAGGTGGTTTGATTATGGAATGTGAATATAAGATGCTCCATATAAGTGAACGGCCGTCGCAAGTAGAGCAGCCAGATGAACATTGCGAATACCGGAAGGTAAAAGAAAATGATGAAAGGCAGTTTGCCCAGGAAATACTGCACGAACAGGCTGGGCTCTGAACTGAACTTTTTTGCATCTACGGTTTTCTTGTAAAGCCAGTGGTTGTAAGCGGTCCTGGGATAATGAAGGCTGTCAAGGGCGACATCGGGATTTTTCACCTCGGTCTCCTCATAATGATCTGAAAATACCTGCCATTTTTCTATGGAAGCTTTCCAGAAGCCCATGGTGTCCAGTTCTTTTGCGGGAATGTATTTCTTCTCTTTCTGAATACTGTCAGGAGCAACAGGAGGAACAGGAGCAACAGTATTGGGCAGAATGACTCCAAGTTCGGGGTTGTTCTTCTTTTGAACTGCAAGAATGGAATCGGCCTGCTTTATTTCTTCTTTTGTAGGAGGAGCTTTGGCCTCTGAATCAAAAGCGTTGTCGTAGTCATGAGTAAGGCTCCAAACCAGGAAAAACAGAATGGAAGCACTAAGATAAAACCTGTAAGGATTTGCATAACGCACGCGCTTACCTTCTATATAATCTTTGGAAATTTTACCCGGCTTAAAAAGCAGCACGCCAAGGGTTCTGTAAAATCTGGAATCATACGCAAATATCCCCGCGAAGAACTCATTGAAAAAATCATCAAACGCGAGTTTTTTCGTGCTGTTCAATTGTCCACATTGTGGGCAATATTGATCGCTAATGTCCAATGGTTGGTGGCAGTTCAAACATTCCGTGCTCCTGTACCGGAACAGGTGTCGCTCGTTTTTTACTGCTGGCAGAAAGTTCTTTTCTTTGCTCATTATTGGCTGGAACAGTAAGCCAAATATATGTTAATTTGAGATATTCAATGCATTCGCACTTCCTACCCCAATGATCTGTGCATATCTTCCGCCGGGAGGGCGGTAATAGACAAGAACAGTGTACTCATTCTCGGTACTTAAAAAGTTTCCGCTTATGAAACCTTCGTCGAGGATCCCATCATTCCGAAGAAAAACGTACTTATAGTCATAGTATCCCTGTTTGAAGAGCCGGGCATTTTCGTAAGCTCCGGTTGCAGGATTAAATTCCATTCTTGTACTGTCGTCGAGAATAAAATTATTGAACTCCCCATACAGGTGTACCTCGCCGCCTTCAAGAGGCTCATAGGTTTCAAGGGCAAAATGCGTCCAAACGTAACCTGCTTCGACGTCGGGATCACGGCCCTGCATGGTTCTCACCACAAATTTGCCGTTGATATCCGGGTTGTAGGTATATGGATCAAAAGCCCGAATATGGTCTGCAAAAAGGTAGTGATGGTAGAGGTCTTCTACATCTATGTATTTTATTTTGACTGTGGCAGCCCTAAGGTCTTTGCTATCAAAGTTGAGATATTCATTTCCCGCCCAGAAAGAGGTTAGTTGGTCATACTTATAAACGAGGGTGTTGCCAAGATTGTACTGGGGCTGGATGTTATAAATACCTGTCTTCAAATTGTTGTTCTGCAGGATTACAGCCTGCACAGACTCTTCAGGTTTCCTAATAATAAAGTCCGGGGAACTCACCTCAAAGTTGACCACCTGTTTTGAGTGGATAAATTTTACTTCTCTCGATTTTTTCACCACCACATTAACCTGCGCCAGGGGTTCGTAAACCAAAAATTTTCTGGAGAAGACGAGCTCTTTCTTTTCATTCCAGATCTTAAGCATGTAGTTCCCGGTGACCTTGAGACGTTGGGTGTCTTCATTGGGGATCTCCAGGTTGTAATGGGAATAAAGCTGAAGGGTATTATAGGAGTTAGAATAATCATTGATCCTCACGTTGTCAAAGCCCTCGAGATATTCAGACTTTACCAGCTGTGAAGGTTGCCAGTCATAGTCGTAATGTTCAATGGTGTAATAGTAGTTGGCTTCATCTCCAATAATATCGTCAAACTCCAGATTTAGTGGCTGTCCCAGCCGAATTATTGGAGTGCCGCTGTAGCCGCTACCATCATTAAAAATTACTGTGCGAATATAATTGGGCGGAGATACCTCGGGAACAGGTTGTGCCGAGGTTTTGGAAATAAAAAGTAAGATACAGAGGAGAGTATAGAATGTCTTCATGTATTCAAATAAAATCTAAAGATACAGAAAAAGTGATTAGCATCATGATTCGTTGTTTTTTAACAAGGAACAGGGAGAAATTAATTGTTCTTTCGTTGGGAAGTGTGGGTCGAAAATGCATAAATTTGCACGATTTTAAACGAAATTTAACACTCCATCCTATGTCAAACGACATTAGAATTAAAAGAGGGATAACTCTTCGACTCAAAGGGGAGGCAGAAAAGACCCTGGTCGAGGCGCCCCGCTCTAAAACTTTCGCAATAAAACCGCCAGATTTTCATGCAGTTGTGCCAAAAATGGTGGTAAAGGAAGGGGCTAAAGTACAGGCCGGAGACGAAATTTTCTTCTCAAAATATACCGAGGCTGTTAGGTTTACTTCTCCTGTAAGCGGGACACTTAAGGAAATAAAACGCGGTGACAAGCGCCGAATTATGGAGGTGATCATCGAGGCAGATGCCACTGATTCCTACCGTGATTTTAGTGTGCTCGATGCGTCAAAAGCTGAACCTAACGCCGTAAAGGAAAAGATCCTTAACAGTGGGGCCTGGGCATTTATCAACCAGAGACCTTACGATATTATTGCCGATCCACAGGATACTCCAAAAGCTATCTTTGTTTCTGCAATGAATACCGCGCCGCTTTCTGCCGATGTTGAATTTATCCTTAACGACAGGATGAAAGAATTTCAGGCAGGACTGGATGCTCTTGGGAAATTGACCCCGGGGAAAGTTCATGTTTGCTATGCAAATGGAACTTCAGCCTTTAAGGGTCTTAAAAATGTGGAATTACATCAGGTTTCTGGTCCGCATCCTGCAGCTAATGTGGGAGTGCAAATCCACAAAATAGATCCAATCAATGCGGGTGACCGTGTTTGGACAGTGAACCCTGAAGACGTTGCCAATATTGGAGAGCTTTTCCTTACCGGTAAATTCAATGCAGTAAGAACTATTGCAGTTGGTGGAACCGCGGCTAAAGAACACAGATACTTCCGTACTAAGATCGGAGCCAGTGTTTCTGATCTTGTTGGACAGGTAGATGATGAGAACGTAAGGATCATCTCTGGTGATGTTTTGACCGGGCAACAAATCAGCAACGGGCAGGCTATCGGGTTCTATCCAAATGAAGTTACATTGATCCCCGAAGGGAACAAATTTAGAATGTTTGGATGGTTCCGTTTACCTATAATAATATTCCTTCAAACTCCAGGACGTCTTTGACCTGGATGTTTCCGAAGAAAAAATATGAGGTCAACACCAACCTTAACGGGGAGGAAAGAGCGCTGGTAGTTACAGGAGAAATGGAAGAAGTAATGCCAATGGATGTCTATCCTATGCAGCTTTTGAAAGCCTGTATGGCCGGTGACATCGAAAAAATGGAAAATCTTGGTATCTACGAAGTGGCTCCCGAAGATTTTGCGCTTGTTGATTATGTCAACACTTCCAAACTTGAGGCGCAGGAAATTATAAGATTAGGGTTGGACTTAATGATTACCGAAGTTGGATAAACTGTTTACTATGGAATGGATTAGGCAAAAATTAGATAAATTTAGAGAGCCCTTTGCGAAAGGGAAGAAACTCGAGAAGTATTCTCCTGCGATCAATGCACTGGATACTTTTCTTTTCACTCCAAATCACACCACTAAAAAAGGTGCCCACATTAGGGATGCTGTAGATTTGAAGAGGGTAATGATCACTGTAGTGATCGCTTTGATCCCTGTTCTGCTTTTTAGTATGTGGAACAATGGATATCAATACCTAAGGCAGATCAACCCGGGTGAGGCTGTTGATTTTTGGGAAGCGTTTGGCCTTGGGGCTATGAAAATTCTCCCAATCATCGTGGTTTCCTATGCGGTGGGTCTTGGAATCGAATTCGCATTTGCCATTTTTAGAGGGCATGAAGTGAATGAGGGTTACCTGGTAACCGGGCTGTTGATCCCTATGATCCTGCCGGTAACCATGCCGCTTTGGATGGTTGCAGTTTCTGTTGTCTTTGCCGTGATCATTGGGAAAGAAGCTTTTGGAGGTACCGGAATGAATATTTTGAACCCTGCTTTAACGGCTCGTGCTTTTGCCTTTTTTGCGTATCCTACTTATATGTCCGGGAACGCGGTTTGGGTAATGAATGCGCCAAAAGTAGACGGGGTTTCGGGAGAGACTATTTTGAATACTCTGGCTGCAAATGAAAAGGTTGGATACAGCACTATGGATATGTTCCTTGGTTATATTCCTGGATCTGTTGCTGAAACTTCGGCAGCCCTGATCATTTTAGGTGCTCTGTTCCTCATCTTTACGAAAGTGGGAAGCTGGAGGATCATGCTTAGCGCAGTTATTGGAGCTGCCGTAATGGGCTTGATCTTTAACGCACTTCCTGCGATGGGAATTGAAGGAAATGGATTGACAAACTTTCCATGGTACAACCACCTTTTAGTAGGAGGTTTAATGTTTGGTATCGTCTACATGGCTACAGATCCTGTGTCGGCTGCACAAACTTATAAAGGAAAATGGATCTATGGATTCCTCATTGGGTTCTTCTCGATCATGATCAGGGTGTTTAACCCTGCATATCCTGAAGGAGTGATGCTGGCGATCCTGTTGATGAACGTGTTTGCGCCAACCATTGATCATTATGTGATCGCCGGTAATATCAAACGCAGATTGAAAAGAAAAAAAGAAGGAATTAATCCTCAAGTTAAAACTGCAGTTTAGTTATGGAACAAAAACCAGTAAATAAAACAAACACCAACTCATATACCTTCATCTTCGCTGTGATCATGGTGATCGTGGTAGGAGTAGTGCTGGCCTTTACAGCTACCTCACTGCAACCTATCCAGAATGAAAATGTGAGAAAAGAGAAGATGCAGAATATCCTGGCTACTGTGGGAATCGATTCTGTTGAGGTGGATGGCAGCAGGGTTAGTCTTACCAGAGATCTTGCGCCTCAATTCTATAAGAAATACATTACTGAAAGTGTGACGCTTCGTGAAGATGGTTCAGTTGACGAGTCTGTTGACGCTTTCCAGATCGATTTGGCAAAAGAGCTTAGAAAACCTGCAAATGAACAGTATTTTCCGCTTTATATTGCCGATATTGAAGGTGAGAAATATTACATCATTCCTTTGCGTGGGAAAGGTCTTTGGGATGCCATCTGGGGATATATTTCCCTTAAAGATGATATTAATACTATCAAAGGTGCTGTTTTCGATCACAAGGGTGAAACTCCCGGACTTGGGGGTGAGATCACTCAGGAGTGGTTTAGACACAGGTTTGATGATGAAAGAATATATGACGATAATGGACAATTCGTTGGGATCTCTGTAGTAAAAGGAACTGCCGGCGAATCTAAAGACGACAACAGGATAGATGCAATCTCCGGGGCTACCATTACAAGCCAGGGAGTTTCTGATATGGTTTCAGAAAGACTGCGTCATTACCTGCCTTACTTCGAAAAAAACACTGATGTTAACCTTGCAAATAGATAAGAATTATGGCACAGGAAACAAATAAGAAACCAGAGCAGTCCGCCGAGGTTTCAAAAGAAGAGAAAAAGAAAGCAATGGTGCTTTTTCTTTCAGACTCTGAAGAGAAAGAACATTTCCTTTCAAAAGCTAACAGGAAATTACTAACAGATCCTCTTAACGATGACAACCCTATTACCGTGCAGGTTTTGGGTATTTGTTCTGCCCTCGCGATCACCGTGCAGCTCGAGCCTGCCATCGTAATGGCAGTAGCGGTTATCGCGGTTGTTGCGTTTTCTAACGTGATCATCTCGTTGTTGAGAAACCTTATCCCAAACAGGATTAGGATCATCGTGCAGCTTGTGGTTGTGGCCTCCCTTGTAATTCTGGTTGACCAGATCCTTAAGGCCTATGCTTATGACGTGAGTAAACAGCTTTCGGTATTCGTTGGGCTTATCATTACAAACTGTATTGTAATGGGACGTCTTGAAGCCTTCGCTTTAGGAAATGGGCCATATAAGTCATTTTTAGATGGTATAGGAAACGGTGCCGGTTACGGGCTTATTTTGATTATCGTGGCTTTCTTCAGGGAATTGCTTGGCTCAGGAAAACTCTTCGGGTACGAAGTGCTTGGCCATAAAGCCGCAACCCTGGCAGATTCTACAGGTCTTTACTCGCTTGGTTACGAAAATAATGGCTTGATGCTACTATCACCAATGGCCCTTATCATTGTTGGGATCATTATTTGGGTGCAGAGAGCAAGAAACCGTAAACTCATTGAAGCACATTAAAAATCAGTAAAAAATTCACTCATGGATTATTTAAATTTATTCGTACGAAGTATCTTCATAGAGAACATGATCTTTGCATACTTCCTTGGAATGTGCTCGTACCTTGCAGTATCTAAAACCGTAAAAACGGCGGTTGGTTTAGGTTCGGCTGTGATCTTCGTATTGGCGATCACTGTACCTATCAACTTCCTGCTTGACACTTATCTGCTTCAGCCGGGTGCCTTGAAATGGCTAGGGGCCGAGTACGCTACAATTGACCTTAGCTTCCTTAGTTTTATCATGTTTATCGCGGTTATTGCGGCCATGGTACAACTTGTGGAAATGGTCGTGGAAAAATTCGCGCCGGCACTTTATGGTGCCCTGGGTATATTCCTTCCATTGATCGCGGTAAACTGTGCGATCCTTGGAGGTTCCCTTTTCATGCAGCAAAAGAATTTTGGGGGAGTTGGTGAAGCTGTTACGTATGGACTTGGTAGTGGTATAGGCTGGTTCCTTGCGATCCTTGGAATTGCCGCCATCAGGGAGAAGATTACCTACTCAAATGTGCCCGCTCCTCTAAAAGGGTTGGGAATTACCTTTATCATCACCGGACTTATGGCCCTTGGGTTCATGAGCTTTATGGGAATTAAAATATAGAGATAAAAAGATATGGAAGTTATTATAGCAAGTGTAGTAGTATTCTTAATCCTCATTTTACTACTGGTAGCGATCCTTCTTGGAGCAAAAGCTAAATTGATACCATCGGGTCCTGTGAACATTAATGTGAATGGAGAACGCGATTTGGAAGTAGGTTCAGGAGGTACTCTTTTGACCACACTGGGAGAAAGCAAACTTTTCCTTCCTTCTGCCTGTGGTGGTGGGGGAACCTGTCTGCAGTGTAAATGTATTGTTACTGAAGGTGGCGGAACTATCCTGCCTACCGAAGAACCTCACTTTACCCGTAAAGAAATTGCTGAAGGTTGGCGTCTTGGATGCCAGGTGAAAGTGAAGCAGGATATGAAGATCCAGATCCCTGAAGAAGTTTTTGGGATCAAAAAATGGACTGCAACTGTGGTTTCCAACTACAACGTGGCTTCATTTATTAAGGAATTCGTGGTTGAACTTCCTGAAGATATGGACTACAAAGCCGGAGGTTATATCCAGATTGAGATTCCTAAGTGTGAGGTGAAATATGAAGAAATGGATATCACTGCTCACCCTGAAGAACACCCTGGAGAGCCGGATAAATTCAAACTCGAGTGGGACAAATTCAATCTTTGGCCGCTTGTGATGAAAAACCCTGAAGTAGTGGAAAGAGCCTATTCTATGGCTTCTTACCCTGCCGAAGGTAGAAGAGTGATGCTTAACGTGCGTGTGGCTACTCCGCCATGGGACCGTGCGAAAAACGATTGGATGTCTGTAAATCCAGGTATCGCCTCTTCTTACATCTTTAACTGTAAAGAAGGAGATAAAGTGACCATTTCAGGACCTTTTGGAGAGTTCTTTATCAACCCAAGTGACGCAGAAATGCTTTATGTTGGCGGGGGTGCAGGAATGGCGCCAATGAGATCTCACCTGTATCACCTTTTCAGAACCCTTAAGACCGGAAGAAAAGTGACTTACTGGTACGGTGGTCGTTCTAAGCGTGAATTGTTCTATACTGAGCACTTTAGAGCTTTGGAAAGAGATTTCCCTAACTTTAAGTTCTACATTGCCCTTTCTGAACCTTTGGAAGAAGACAACTGGAAAGAAAAAGACGGAATCGACGGAGAAGGAGACGGATTCGTTGGGTTTATCCACCAGGTGGTGATTGACAACTATCTGAAATATCACGAAGAGCCCGAAGAAATAGAATTCTACTTCTGCGGACCTCCATTGATGAACAAAGCGGTGGAAAAAATGGCCGAAGATTTCGGTGTTCCGCCAGAGAATGTTCGATTTGATGATTTTGGAGGATAACAGACCTCTCAAAAATGATAAAAACAGCCATCACTACGATGGCTGTTTTTTTTGCCTTTTTTGGAAGGTTTAATAAATGTAACTTTGTGCCATGGCCGAACTTACTTCACAGGAACTGCACAATCTCGCGATGAACATTGTAGGAAAAGATCTCGAAGAACAGGGGTATGAATTTCTTGGGGTGAACAGCGAATTCAAGAAAGATCCGCAGTTTGTGGTGCTTAAGAACAAGAAGATCCACTTTGTTATTGTAAGAGCGATAGAATATCCCTACGATCCCAAAGAGATAGATATGATCTTCCTGGAGACTATTAAGCAGCATGCGCAAAAGTTTGATGCGATCACCTATTATGCAGGTGTGGGGCTGGCCAATTCTAAAGATTATGAACTACCGGTAAACTCTTCCGAAGATTATGTTGTCAACTATAACGGGCTACAGGAGATCTAGTTTTCTCCTGCTTTTTATCTTTCATTTACGCTCTTTTCATGTGCTTCGGAAGGAGAAACCTCTAAAACTGTTGCCGGTGAAGCTCTGGGGACTACTTATCACATCACATACTTTTCTGAAGGTGATCTCGAGCTGGATACAGCTTTGGATTCCATTTTTGAGAGGGTGAATCAATCGATGAGCACCTACAGGGAAGCCTCAGATATTTCCAGGCTCAACCGTGGCGAAAATGTAAAGGTGGATACCCTTTTTAGAAATGTATTTCTTCTTTCTGAACAGGTGAACCACGAAAGCGGCGGCTACTTTGATCCTACGGTTGGTAATCTTGTGAATTTCTATGGCTTCGGACCTGAAAAGCCGCTGAAAGAGGTTGACAGTGCAACTTTAGATTCCCTGATGCAATATGTGGGAATTGATAAGGTCAAAATTTCTTCGGAAGGAGTAGTGGAAAAATCCGCACCCGAAGTATACCTCGACTTTAATGCCATTGCGAAAGGTTATACCGTTGATCTTGTTGGGCATTATTTGGACTGCAGAAATGTGGAAAACTATCTCGTAGAAATAGGAGGGGAGCTGCTGGCAAAAGGCCGCAATCCCGAAAAAGATGCAGAATGGCTGGTTGGAATCGATGACCCTGAACAAACCGAAACTGAGCGCACTTTAACCGCGGGAGTAAAACTGCTGGACAGAGCAATGGCAACTTCCGGAAATTACCGCAAAAACAGAGTTGACTCCGAAACCGGAAAGATGTATGTTCACACGGTTAATCCCCTTAACCGGAAAGGCCGAAAAAAGCGATGTCTTAAGTGCTTCTGTACTCGCCGAGAACTGCGCCTTAGCCGATGCTTATGCCACTACCTTTATGGCAATGGGACTGGAAGCCTCAAAAGAGTTGCTTGAGAAACTGGAGCATGTGGATGCATTCCTTATCTACGCCAAAGAAGACGGCAGTATGGGAAAATTCGCTACTGAAGGTTTTAAAGAGGTGCTTGTGGATCTTTAATGTTTCAGAGAGAGGAGAGAAAAAAGAGGAAAGAGGAGAGAATTTTAATTTGAAAATTTGACGATTTGAATATGATGTAGGTGAAGCCCCTGTATAAATTTTAACTCCAAAATCCTTTCCCGCCGGTCGCACAGATTTCCGCAGAGACAATCTTAATTTGAAGATTAGATGATTTATAGTCTTGAAATGAGGTAGATGTTAATCTTGAATTTTAAATCGTGAACTCGAAATTTAAAGAGTCCCGTAGGGACGAAGCTCAACAGCAAAAAGAGGACGAAAATTAAAAAGGTGCCGTAGGTACGGAAGATTTTGACCAGAAAATTGGTTGATTTGAAGATTTTAAAAATTAGGAAGTAATTTGATATTTCCGAAATGCAATTGTCTCCCGCTGAAAAAGCCAATGGCCAACGGCAAAAGCTAAAAGCTTTTCCTCGCCACAGGAATTATTTCGCCTTTCGCCAGTCTGAATTTCTCCACTAGAGGCTGTTCCATTTTTGAAGTGAGATCTACTTCGTCGACTTTAAACCCTATGCTTCTTAGCTTGTTAAAAAAATCTCTGCCATACACCCTTACATGGTCATACTGGCCAAAGATCTTTGCCCGCTCTTTGGGATCGGTGATAGTATCGTCTTCGAATGTTTTTTCCCTTTTCAGATCCTGCGGGATTTGCAAAATTGCAGTTCCTCCCGGGTCTGAAATGCGGTAAAGTTCTTGTCATCGCTTTTTCATCATCGGGAATATGTTCCAGCACGTGATTACACAGAATGAAATCAAAGCTGTTGTCTTTGAACGGCAGGTTACAAATATCTGCTTTAACATCTGCTAAAGGAGATTCAAGATCAGTGGTGGTGTAGTCGAGGTTCTGCATCTTCCGGAAGCGCTTGTAAAAGGCCTGTTCCGGGGCGAAATGCAGTACCTTATGCGGTTTCGTAAAGAAGTTGGTATGATCCTTCAGGTAAAGCCACAACAACCGGTGGCGCTCAAGAGAAAGGGTAGAAGGGGAAAGTACATTTTCCCGCTGCTGCTCATAGCCGTAAGGCAGGAATTTCCTGAAGCTCTTGCCGTCAATTGGATCTGTGTATCTTTTTCCGCGCAGCGCTAATAGTAAGAACGGTCGCGCCAGGTAGCTAAGCCTGATTAGCAAAGGGCGGGGCACCCGGTTGAGAACGAATTTGAAGCTTTTTTTGATCATTGCCTGCGGTTTGCTTGAGCTTCCATGTTCGCCCTCAAAAATGACCTTTTTAAAGCCTCTTCTGTAGAAGCTTTAGTCATTCAGGTTGAGGCTTTCTGCCCTGAATTCGTCCTCTTCATTGCTTTCTATGCCCAGGGCTTCATATATGTAGCTGAAAGTTGAAAGCAATTCGGGTTTTCCATTGATCAAAGCCACGTCATGCTCAAAGTGGGCGCTTGGTTTGTTATCTGCGGTCAAAATGGTCCAGCCGTCCTTCAGCTGTTTGATACGGTGCGTACCTGCGTTGATCATAGGTTCGATCGCGACCACCATTCCTTCGATGAACTTCTTGCCACGGCCTCTTTTTCCGTAGTTGGGCATTTCTGGATCCTCGTGCATTTTTTCTCCCAGGCCGTGACCCACCAGTTCGCGAACCACTCCAAAACCATGTTTTTCGGCATACTGCTGAATTGCAAAACCTACATCTCCAACACGGTTTCCGATCTTGAACTCCCTAATTCCGATATAGAGAGATTCTTTAGTCACCTTCAGAAGTTTTTCGGTCTCGGCATCTATTTTTCCGACAGGAAAAGTATAGGCATGATCCCCGTAAAAACCGTTTTTAAAGGCTCCGCAATCAATGGAGATTATTTCGCCTTCCTCTAAAGGTTTGTCATTCGGGATCCCGTGAACCACCTGAGCATTGGGGCTCATACATAGCGAGTTCGGGAAATCGTACATTCCCAGGAAACCCGGTTCTGCTCCATGATCGCGAATAAATTCCTCGGCCATCTTGTCGAGCTGCAGGGTTGTTACTCCCGGTTTCACTTCAGAAGCAAGCATTCCCAGCGTCTTTGAAACGATCAAAGCGCTCTCCCTCATCAATTCTATTTGTTCTCTTGTCTTTGGTATAATCATGCTAAAAAAATTTGAAGAGCCCTTTCTTCTTTTTCGGGAAGAGCTCTGTCTTTGGGTGACTGGTCAATTGATGGTAAATTTCTCCCCAGGGAGGTAATCCATTAATGTTCCTGTCATCAATAAAAAAATCGGCCAGAATCTTACGGCTTAAGTGCTCCTCGTATTCCTCCTCAGGATAACTTTTGTTCACCGCGTAAAATCTTATTCCTCTCTCTTCACAAAACTCAACCGCCTCCTGGAGTTTGATCCCGCTGCGGTAGGTCCATAGAATGATCTGATGGCCCTCGTCCTGCAACTTTTGCAGTGTTTCAAAGGCAAACATCATGGGTTTTCCTATTTCGGGATACCTGTTTTCAACAAGCGTCCCGTCAAAGTCTACGGCTATGGTTAACAATTTGGGCATAGGGCAAAAATAATAAGAATAACGAAAAATGCCCTTTTTGACACCTTCTTATTGATAAGAATCCTGATATTCCCTGCCTGAAACTATTTTGGCAATATCCTCCTCAAAATTTTCCTGAGGATACTCCACGAACCTGTTGACCTCTTTGCCGTCCTTATAGAAGATGATGGTTGGCACATGATGTACTCCATATTCTTTTTGAAGATCGTCGGGTAAGGTCTTATCGTGTTTTACGGCCTGCATCTCAATATTATTCATGTTGTAGCCGCTCTGGTCGAGCAGCTTATAGAGCTTTGGCACCTCTCTTTTGCTGTCGCCACACCAGGTTCCCATAAAAACCTTGATCTTATAGTCATTAATGTTGTTCTTGATGATCTCCAGAGTCTCCTGTGAAGGTTTGTAAGCCTCGTACATAGGGTCGAACCAGGCAGAATAAGGTGCCTGCTGCAGATCTTCTTTAGTGATCTTTCCAACCAGGATTCCTTGTTGGGCAACGGCTTCAGATTTGTTTTGTGTAACCTTTTGTTTGCGATGTGCTTCCGGAATAAAAGAAGGAGGCGAAAAGTAAAATACTGATGATAGTTTTCATTAAAAAAGTGGTTTTTGCGTCATTACATCGGGTTGTTCAATGCCCATAAGTTTTAAAATAGTTGGTGCGATATCACCAAGTTTACCCGGTTGCAGCTCTTTTACGTCCTTATCCACAAGAATGAACGGTACCGGATTAGTAGTGTGAGCCGTGTTTACACTGCCGTCGGCATTGATCATGGTTTCACTGTTTCCGTGGTCGGCGATGACCAGTACAGAATAGCCATTGTCTTCGGCAGCCTCGATAACTCTTTTGGCGCAGGCGTCGACTGTTTCCACTGCTTTGACGGCTGCCTCGAAAACTCCGGTGTGGCCAACCATATCGGGGTTTGCAAAGTTGAGGCAAACAAAGTCTGCAGATTTTTTATTGATCTCAGGCACGATAGCATCGGTCACTTCATATGCACTCATCTCCGGCTGCAGGTCATAGGTCGCAACCTTGGGAGAATTGATCATGATGCGCCTCTCTCCTTTAAAAGGTTTTTCCCTTCCGCCAGAGAAGAAAAAGGTCACGTGAGGATATTTCTCGGTTTCGGCAATTCTTATCTGGGTTTTCCCGGCTTTTTCCAATACCTCGCCTAATGTTAGTTTGATGTCTTCTTTGCTGAAAACAACGTGTATATTTTTATATGTTTCGTCGTAACGGGTCATTGTAACAAAGTACAATGGCAATTTTTTCATGTCCTGTTCAGGAAAATCCTGTTGTGAAAGCACTTCGGTAAGTTGTCTTCCACGGTCTGTCCTAAAGTTGAAAAAGATCACCACCTCATCTTCCTTCAGGGTAGCAACAGGCTCCCCATTGTCATTTGTTATTACAATAGGTTTGATAAATTCATCGGTGACCTCGTTGTCGTAGCTTTTTTGAATGGCCGCCAGAGGATCTGTTGTTTTTTCCCCTTTTCCGTGGACGATAAGATCGTAAGCCAGTTTGGTACGCTGCCAGCGTTTATCGCGGTCCATTGAGTAGTAACGTCCAATAATAGATGCCAGTTTCCCATTGGTCTTTTCCAGGTGCTGCTGCAATTCATCAATAAAACCTTTTCCCGAGTATGGGTCTACATCACGGCCATCGGTAAAAGCATGAACGTACTTTTCGCTTATGCCAAAATCTTCGGCAGCGGTCAAAAGTCCTTCAAGATGCTTGATGTGCGAATGGACTCCTCCATCACTTACCAGCCCCATGAAATGCACGGGTTTGTTATTTTCTTTGGCATATTGGAAAGCCTGCTCCAGTACGGGCTCTTTTCCCAGGGTGTTGTTTTCAACAGCCAAATTGATCTTGGCAAGGTCCTGGTAAACCACACGGCCCGCTCCCAGGTTCATGTGCCCAACTTCGCTGTTGCCCATTTGCCCCTCGGGCAGGCCAACGTTCATGCCATCTGTTCTTAAGGTGGTATGCGGAAATCTCTTGAAGAGACTGTCTAAAAAAGGAGTATTTGCCTGTGCTACAGCCGAGACCTTTGCATCTTCATTGATGCCCCAGCCGTCCAGGATCATAAGGATAACTTTCTTATTCATGCTATAAATTCATTTGCGTAAAGATAAGAAATCTCAGGCGTTGTAAGGCAGCGGGAGACTTGCAATCTGTTTAGAAAATTCGCTGAAGAGGTCTCTTAAATACTTTAACAAAATTCCTTTCTCGCAAAGGCAATATTTTTGCATTTTTGAAGTTATTGTTCTCAGGGTTTAGAGTGTTAAAACCTTCATTATTATTTAATTACTGAGCGGTTTCCTCTTTTTGGTATGACCTTTGAAACATATTAGGCAACTAACAATTTAACAAAACAATATGATAAACAAAATGCTGATCATGGCAGCTTTTTTAACTGCCTCTTTTGCTTTTACTACCAATAATTTAACTGCTAAATCTTCTGCCGCGCCTGCACCTGTGGCCGTAAAAGTTTCTGAAGTTCCTCTTACCGCCGAAGAAAAAATTTCCAAACTCTATAATGATTTTTCTGAATTGAACACTACAATGCCATCAGAATCAGCATTTTTGAGAGGGATGACCGGTTACAATAAGCTGGCTGCACAAAATAAGATACAAAACAAGTTGCTTACCATTGTTGACTTCAGTCTTCCATCTACAGAAAAGAGAATGTGGATCCTTGATATGGATACCAAAAAAGTTCTTTTCAACACTTATGTAGCGCATGGGCAGGGAACAGGCGGCAATATGGCGACTAAATTCTCCAACACCTCAAATTCTCATCAAAGCTCTCTAGGTTTCTATGTTACTGCTGAAACTTACTACGGAAAGAATGGGCTTTCCCTTTTCATCGACGGAATGGAAAAAGGCTTTAACAGCAACGCCAGAAGCAGGTATGTAGTTATTCATGGAGCCGATTACGCGACTGAAGGCTTTATCAAAAGCAGGGGGAGATTAGGAAGAAGCTACGGCTGTCCTGCAGTTCCCACTAAACTTTCAAAAGAGATCATCAATACTATAAAAGGTAAATCCTGCCTGTTTATATACGGTAACAACGAGAATTACCTCGATAAATCCCAATACCTAAATCAGCCGGCGGTTTAATCCTCTACAAGCTGAGTGTAGATCCTTTTGTCCAGATCATAAACATCGGGTGAAAAAATAGTCTTTCCACCGTCTCTCCAGGCAGTCCAGTAAAAATGATGGACCTGGATGGGCCGGTGGATTTTTACTTTTGTAGTCTTCCCTGATTCTATCACCTCCTGTATTTTTTCCTCATTCCAGTCTTCCTGTCCTTCCAGCACATAAGCCGCCAGTTCAACCGTATTTTCTACCCTTACACAGCCATGGCTGGCTGCCCGTTGATTTTGACTGAATAACGATTGTGCGGGCGTATCATGCAAATAGATCAAATATTTGTTGGGATAGATGAGTTTTATGCGGCCCAGGGGATTTGAAGGTCCTGCCGCCTGCACCAGTCGGTAATTCCTCGCTTCAGGTGAAGACCAGTCAATGTTTGAAGCATCTATGCTGCTGCCATTGGCATACACCTTCATGTTGTGGTTCTTGAGGTAACCCGGATCTTTTTTAAGCTTCGGAATAACCTCTTTTCCCGCGATAGAAGAGGGAAGGTGCCATTCAGGATTGATGACAATGTACTGTAGCGTATCGCTGAACGTGGGAGTTTGATTGCCGCGGCTGCCGGCAACCACCTTATGTTCTCTGATGGTATCCCCGTCTTTTACTACGGCCAGTTTGAAATTCGCAATATTAACGAGGATGTAATTCTCCCCAAGATCCCGGGGATACCAGCGCCAGCGTTCCAGGTTTGCCAGGATCTGTCGGTATCTTTCAGCCGGCGACATGTTCAATTCTTTGATCGTGGAATTCCCAATGATCCCGTCGGTTTGCAGACCTCTTTCCTTCTGAAACTCCTCTACTACAGCTTGCAGTTCTTTCGAATAAAGACTGTCGTTTTTTGCCATTTCCGGAAGCTGATATCCTTTTTCCTGCAACAGGTTTACAATGGCAGCGACACGCTCGTCTTTTTCGCCGGGCTTGAGCAGTTTCCCTTCGGGAATTTTTTTCGATTTCAGCTCCCTGTCCTTTTGTGGTGACAACTCTTTCAAGGAGACTTTCAAGCCTTTATAAATGCTGTGGTTTGGCTTAAGGTTATCTAAAGTTTGCGTTATTCTGTTATCCTTCAATCCGCTTTCTAACAGGGCCGCGAAATCTTTTTTCTGTCGTGATACTCCCCACTCTTTATGAATTTTTTTTGGGTCAGTTTTTCCGAAGTAGAGATCGTGGGCGTACCTCAAAAAGGCATCAGAAAGCAGGAGGTCGAGCCGTGCTGTGGCAGCCGGAGAGTTTTCACCGAAAAGTTTTTGTATTTCCTCCCGGTGGTAATCTACGGAGTCCAAACCTTCTTCTCCAGCCGATTGGAGGGCTGCAAGAATTGCTTCTCTATTATCACTGTTTTCCCAGGCCGGTTCAAATTCTCTTTTGGAGTAAAACTCCTCTAAGGCATCCTTCTCAAAAAAGGCTTCACCGGCAGCATTTTCCTCAAGAGCTTTTTGAAGTTCCCCGGTTGAAGTTTTCCAGGAAATTTCTTCGTCCGAACCTAAGTTGGAAAAACTCTGATCCTGCTTTACTTCCTCCTTGTCGCTCTTATGGGAATCGGAGCAGGAAGCAAGGAAAATGCCTGACAGGAGCAAAAAGAAGACGGTTTTTCTCATTTTTGGGAGGTTAAAAAAGAAACATAAGGAGGTGCTTTTATAGAGCAGAACAATAAAATCCCTGCCTGTCCCATAAAGTTGAACAGGCTTCAGGAGTTTTACAAACTTAGAAGTCACTCTTCCGCAGAACAAAGGCGCTATACGAGAATTATTCAGGTTAACAATTACTCGGTTACCTGTACCTCCTGGTATTCTTCATGTCTTTCGAACTGCTTGGCTGCATATTCGCACAAAGGATCTATTTTGAGATTGTTCTCGCGGGCATAGTTGACGCTATGTTCTACCAGGCTGCTGGCAAGACCCTGTCCCGTTTGATCGGGATCTGTTTCAGTATGGTCGAGCGTCATGATGTTGTTATCATTAAGGGTATAGGTGAGTTCAGCAATTATATCGCCGTCCTGTTCAATGTAGAACATTCCCTTATCTTCACTTTCTTTTTGCTGAATTTTATTTTCCATTACAGGTGTTTTTCTATGATTTGGTCCACGATGCCGTATTCAATAGATTCTGAAGCATCCATCCAGTAATCGCGGTTAAAGTCTTTAATAACTCTATTGTAGTCCTGGTTGCAGTTTTTGGCCAGGATCTTTGCACTAAGGTCTTTGATTTTCAGGATCTCTGTGGCCTGAATTTCAATGTTGGAAGCCTGTCCCTGTGCGCCGCCACTTGGCTGATGGATCATCACCTTGGCATGCGGTTGTACAAAACGTCTTCCTTTTGCCCCGGCCGATAGTAATATCGAGGCCATTGAAGCGGCAAGACCTGTGCAAATTGTTGATACAGGACTGTTGAGCGACAACATGGTGTCGTAGATTGCAAAGCCGGAAGTAACGTACCCGCCGGGACTGCTAATGTAAAACTGGATCTCTTCACTGCTCACGGAATCCAGATATAGCATGCGCTCCACCAGGTGCCTGGCCGATTTTTCGTCGACCTGTCCCCAGAGAAAGATTTTGCGGTTGTTTAATAAGGTACTGTCAATTCTGTCCTGGATCTTGCCCGGCTTGTCTTTATTTTCCATTTTATTTTTCTGCTTTATGTAGCTAAAAATATGACTATTTTCGCAGAAAAATAGGGAATGGAACCGGCATTTAACAAGATTTTAAAGGAGGATTTTCCGCCTCTTCTTTCGCAGGTACAAACTTTCATGGGGCAGCAGTTACCGGATGAGCTTTTGCTGGAGCGGTTTATGGAAATGTTTGAGCAAAACTATGAATGCTTCGGAATTTTTCTTGAGAACGAGCTGGTGGGGATCTTCGGCCTGTGGTTCATGACGCGGCACTATGCAGGAAGGTCCTGTGAACCAGATCATATCTATATTGGTGAAGGGCACCGCAGTAAAGGGATTGGGAAAAAATTATTTGAGTTTATCACGCGTTATGCGCGGGAAAAAGGTTGTGAGACTTCAGAATTGAACAGTTATGTGAGCAACTACAGGAGCCACAAATTTTACCTTAATGAAGGTTATGAGATCAAAGGATACCATTTTTTGAAAAAGCTGTAGATTTTTTTTGGAGAGATAATTTTTTTCAGATTATATTTGCACTGCAAAAGGAGGTAGCGCAGTAGCCGCTTCCTGAAGTAAAATCTACCAATGCGGGAGTAGCTCAGTTGGTAGAGCGTCAGCCTTCCAAGCTGAATGTCGCCGGTTCGAACCCGGTCTCCCGCTCAAAAGCTTCACCGAAAGGTGGAGCTTTTTTTTTGCGGGAGAGTGGGTGAGAAGTTTATCCTGAGCGTAGTCGAAGGGAACCCGGCTTGTCTGCCGAAGCTTTGCGTAGGCAGATCTCCCGCTCAAACGCTTCACCGAAAGGTGGAGCTTTTTTTTGCGGGAGAGTGGGTGAGAAGTTTATCCTGAGCGTAGTCGAAGGGAACCCGGCTTGTCTGCCGAAGCTTTGCGTAGGCAGATCTCCCGCTCAAAAGCTTCACCGAAAGGTGGAGCTTTTTTTTGCGGGAGAGTGGGTGAGAAGTTTATCCTGAGCGTAGTCGAAGGGAACCCGGCTTGTCTGCCGAAGCTTTGCGTAGGCAGATCTCCCGCTCAAACGCTTCACCGAAAGGTGGAGCTTTTTTTTGCGGGAGAGTGGGTGAGTCCCTAAGGGTCGGGAGTCCTGAGCTATAGAGGGGAAGTTTTAGAGATCTTCGACGCGTGGTCCCGCATTATCGGCTTTAAAGTTTCTTACTTTTTTCAGGAACGCATGAATTTCGGCTTCGGCAGCACCTGCCCAAATTTTGATGAAGTAGTGATCTTTGTAAAAAGAATATTCTTCGGCTTTACCCTTATAGATTTTCAGTTTATAAAAAGGAATAATGAGAGAAAAAGTGTCATTTTTCACCCTAAAGCTTATAATAATTCCTTTGGGACGCATTTCGATGCTGCACTGGCTGTTGCCTTCGTTGAGGACAAGGAGATTGTAAATATCAATGCTGGCGGCAGTAATAAAAAGCCCGGTGATGCTTGTTTTCTCATGTTTTTGCCGCTGCTCGAGGGTAAAAGGTTTGCCTACAAGGGCGTCAATTTCCTCTCTTTTTTCAGAAAAACCTTCTGATATATTGATGAGCATACTTCAGTTTTTTATAAAGGTAGTCATTTGCACGTAAAGGCTTTACCCAAGCCCTATTTTCTGTTATCTTTGCAGCTTTCCGGGAGGGAAACTTCTCTAATTTAAATTTATAAGATGAGCGTGCAGGAAACACTTTCAGGACAGGTAAAAGAGGCTGTAAAATCTCTTTTTGGAGTAGAATTGGAAACGGTGGAATTTCAGCCCACCCGCAAAGATTTTGAGGGAGATATTACCCTCGTGGTGTTTCCTATGCTGCGCCAAATCAAGACCAGTCCGGTGAAACTGGGAGAAGCCATTGGGAATTACCTGGTTGAGAACAATTCAGAAATTGAAAAGTTCAACGTGGTGCAGGGCTTCTTAAATATTGTTCTTGACGATCAATACTACCTGGATTTCTTCAGCAAAATGAAGGATGATAAAGACTTCGGAAGAAAACCAAAGGGAGAAAATTCCATTATGGTCGAATATTCCTCTCCAAACACCAACAAACCTTTGCACCTTGGGCATATTAGAAATGTGCTTTTGGGATATTCTGTTTCTGAAATTCTCAAAGCTGCCGGCAATGAGGTGTACAAAACCCAGATCATCAATGACCGCGGGATCCATATTTGTAAATCCATGCTGGCCTGGCAACGCTTCGGAAATGGTGAAACTCCTGAAACTTCCGGATTAAAAGGAGATAAGCTTGTTGGGAACTACTATGTAGAATTCGACAGAGCCTATAAAAAAGAAATTGCTCAACTTGTTGCCGAAGGAAGATCTGAAGATGAGGCAAAAGCTGAAGCTCCCGTCTTAAAAGACGCGCAGGAAATGCTTAGAAAATGGGAAGCCGGTGACGCCGAAGTGGTGCAGCTGTGGAAGACCATGAACCAGTGGGTGTATAACGGATTTGAGGAAACTTACGACAAGCTGGGAGTTGATTTTGACAAGAACTACTACGAAAGCAATACTTACCTGCTTGGGAAAAATGTGGTTAAAGAAGGTCTTGAAAAAGGCATTTTTTACAGGAAAGATGACGGCAGCGTGTGGATCGATCTTACAGATGAAGGTCTTGACGAAAAGATCGTACTGCGAAGCGATGGTACCGCCGTTTACATGACCCAGGACATTGGTACCGCGATACAGCGGGTGCAGGATTTCCACATCAACGGGATGGTATATACCGTTGGGTAACGAACAGGATTATCACTTCAAAGTGCTGTTTTTGATCCTGAAGAAACTGGGCTACGAATGGGCAGAAAATCTCTACCATTTAAGCTACGGAATGGTGGATCTTCCTAGCGGAAAAATGAAGAGCCGCGAGGGAACTGTGGTTGACGCCGATGATCTTGTAGACGAGATGGTGAAGACAGCCAAAGACATTTCAGAAGAACTGGGGAAACTTGAGGATTATTCCGAAGAAGAAAAAGAAGAGCTCTACAAAGTTATTGGTCTTGGAGCACTGAAATATTATATTCTAAAGGTGGATCCTAGAAAGAGGATCTTGTTCAATCCTGAAGAATCTGTAGATTTCCAGGGAAATACCGGGCCGTTCATCCAATATACTTACGCGAGAATTCAGTCGATCTTAAGGAAAGCTGATCTTGATTATTCCGAAGCAATTACATCTTACGAGCTAAACGAAAAGGAAAAGGAATTGATCAAGCAGCTGCAGCTGTATCCTGAAACCATCATTCTAGCAGCCGAAAACCATAGCCCGGCCTTGATCGCGAATTATACTTATGAACTTGTCAAGGAATTCAACAGTTTTTATCAAAATGTCACCATCCTGGGAACAGAAGATGAAACTGAAAAGAAATTCAGGGTGCAGCTTTCCAAGGCCGTGGGCGATGTGATTAAATCTTCTTTTGGGCTGCTGGGTATCCAGGTGCCCGAAAGAATGTAAGTGGAAGTACGAAGTAATCTGGATACAGAGTTGCCGTCACTTCGAGTGAATTTGGATCTGCGGGAGCAGGGATAAATTTGTATCGAGAAGAGAGGTGTCAAAAATGACATTTTTGAGGCTATATTGGAAAAAGAATTGCGAAGTTGAAAAAGTTTTCACTTCAGTCTCAAATCATTAAATTTGCAACTGCCGCAATCGGCAGGATCTTAATAAACAAGAGAGAGTATGTTTGATAGTTTAAGCGATAAGTTAGATAATGCCTTACACGTTCTCAAGGGACACGGGCAGATCACCGAAGTTAACGTTGCCGAAACCCTTAAAGAGGTGCGTCGTGCGCTGGTAGATGCCGATGTTAACTACAAAATTGCAAAGGAATTCACCAATACCGTAAAGGAAAAAGCATTAGGACAAAACGTTCTTACTGCCTTAAAACCGGGTCAAATGATGGTGAAGCTTGTGAAAGACGAGCTTACCCAACTCATGGGTGGTGATGCAGAAGGCATAGATCTTTCGGGCAATCCTTCTGTGATCCTTATGTCGGGGCTACAGGGTAGTGGTAAGACAACCTTTTCGGGTAAACTTGCGAACTTTCTCAAAACAAAAAAGACTAAAAAACCACTTTTGGTTGCTTGTGACGTTTACCGTCCTGCAGCGATCAACCAGCTGCATGTTGTTGGTGACCAGATAGGAGTGGAGGTTTTTAGTGATGAAGGCAATCAGGATCCTGTTGCTATCTCTAAAGCCGCTATTGCACATGCAAAAGCAAACGGTCATAATGTTGTGATCATAGATACGGCAGGTCGTCTTGCGATTGATGAAGCGATGATGACCGAGATCGCTAATATACACGCTGCCATTCAGCCTCAGGAAACTTTATTTGTTGTGGATTCCATGACAGGGCAGGATGCGGTAAATACAGCAAAAGCCTTTAACGAACGCCTCAATTTTGACGGGGTGATCCTTACCAAACTTGACGGTGATACCCGTGGTGGGGCTGCAATTTCCATTAAATCTGTAGTTAACAAACCCATCAAGTTCATTGGTACAGGTGAGAAAATGGATGCCATTGACGTGTTCTATCCTTCACGTATGGCCGACAGGATCCTCGGGATGGGAGATGTTGTGTCTCTTGTAGAGAGGGCACAGGAGCAGTATGATGAAGAGGAGGCAAGAAAACTTCAGAAGAAGATCGCCAAGAACGAGTTTGGATTTGACGACTTCCTCAACCAGCTGCAGCAGATCAAGAAAATGGGGTCTATGAAAGACCTTATGGGAATGATTCCCGGTGCAGGAAAGATGTTGAAGGATGTGGATATTGATGATGACGCTTTCAAACACATTGAAGCGATCATTCATTCCATGACTCCCGAAGAGAGATCAAAACCTTCTACCATCAACGCCAGCCGGAAGAAAAGAATTGGAAAAGGTTCAGGAACATCTGTACAGCAGGTGAATCAACTGTTGAAGCAATTTAGCCAGATGAGCAAAATGATGAAGATGATGCAGGGCGGCGGTGGCCGTAAAATGATGCAGATGATGAAGAATATGAAGTAGTTGGCAGTGATCAGTGATCAGTGATCGGTGGTCAGTGAGCAGTAAAAATCAAAATCATTTTAAGTGAAGTTTCAGGATCTATTTGCCTATCAAAAATCGGTTACGCTTTCCATGGAAATCTTTGAAATTTCAAAGGGTTTTCCAAAAGAAGAAACTTATTCCCTCACAGATCAGATTAGAAGATCATCAAGAAGTGTTTCTGCTGCAATTGCTGAGGCATACAGGAAAAGAGATTACCCCAGGCACTTCGCGAGTAAATTGACAGATGCAGATGCCGAGAATTCCGAAACACAGGTATGGCTCGAATATGCGTTTTTATGTCAATACATTTCAGAAGAGGTTTTTAAGGAACGCCTTTCTGAAAGTGAGGAAGTCGGAAAATTGATAAATTTTATGATTCTCAACCCCGGGAAATTTGGGGTTAAAAAAGAATAGCAATTATAGAACAAACTGAATACTGAACACCGAATACTGAACACTGAATACTAAAAAATATGACTCTCCTCGACGGAAAAAAAGTAAGCAACGAAATCAAGGATGAAATTGCTTTAGAAGTTCAAAAAATGAAAGACCGTGGGGAAAAGGTGCCTCACCTTGCGGCTATTATTGTAGGAAACGACGGGGCCAGTATGACCTATGTTTCAAGTAAGGTGAAAGCCTGTGAAAGAGTAGGTTTTGAATCTTCGCTCTACAGAATGTCTTCAACTACCAGCGAGCTTGAGCTGCTGTCAAAGATTGAAGAGCTTAACCAGAACGACGACATCGACGGTTTTATCGTGCAGCTTCCACTACCGCCGCAGATCAACACCCAAAAAGTCTTGCTTGCAGTAGATCCGGATAAGGATGTTGACGGGTTTCATCCTACCAACTTCGGAAAAATGTCTTTAGACATGACTTCTTTTATTCCGGCTACTCCTTATGGAATTCTGGAACTTCTCGAGCGCTATGATATTCCTACAAAAGGAAAACATACAGTAGTGATCGGGAGAAGTTACATCGTGGGCAGGCCTATGAGCATCCTCATGGGGCGCGAAGGCTTTCCGGGAAATTCCACCGTTACGCTGACTCATGAATTTACAAAGAACATTACCCAAATTACCTCACAAGCCGATATCATCATTATAGCTGTTGGAATTCCAAATTTCCTCAAAGCCGAAATGATCAAGGATGACGCTGTAGTCATTGACGTGGGGATTACCCGTGTGCCAGATGAAGACAGGGAAAGAGGCTACCGCATTGTTGGGGATGTAGACTTCGAGAATGCAAGTAAAAAGACTTCTTACATTACACCTGTTCCCGGCGGAGTGGGGCCCATGACCATTGCGATGCTTCTTAAGAACACGTTGCTGGCCAGAACCACTCACCTCGCAAAAAAGGGAAAAAAATAGGTTAGGCGTGTTTTTTCTCGGCTATTTTCCAATCCAGGTAGGAGTGCAGATCTGTTTGTACAAATCTTAGCACAATGGTAAAGATGGCGAAGTCATCTACATAACCAATCCCGGGAATAAAGTCGGGGACAATATCTAATGGATTAAATACATAAAGCAGGGCGAAAACTACGGCCGCAACCGTAAACCAGGGGGTTTGTTTATATTTCCCTCTTTGGTAATCCTTTAGCATTCCGTAGGAGATCTTACCGAGTTCGGCATATTTTTTCATGCCCTGTCCCGAGAGCTTTTTGTTGATCTCTGCTTCATTCTTTATGGCAAAATCAAGATCTTCATCTTCAATTTTAGTGATCTCTGTCTTGACAAATTTTTCATCGATTTTCTTCTTCACATTTTCCAACATAGCAGATGTTTTTTAAATTTTGTTTTCAGTTTTTCCGTATTCGTGCTTGTATATTTTTAAGATAAGCAAAAAGAGGGAGATCAGCAACGGTCCAAAGATGAGTCCTATAAAACCGAAGAGCGGCACCCCCACAACTACTCCAAATAAAGTGATCAAAGGATGTACACTGGCCAGCCTGTTTAAGATGTACAGTCTAAGGATATTGTCTGTAAGTCCCACGATCACAAAACCGTAGATGAGAATAAACATGGCCTGCCAGTCCATTCCCTGCGAAAAAAGCAGAATGGCCACAGGCACTATACCAACAGCGGTGCCAATAAAGGGTATCATAGCGCCAATCGCAGTGATCACAAACCAGAATAAAGGATCTGGTACCCCTACAATCAAAAAGCCTATTAAAGCTACTATTCCCTGAAAAAAAGCAACCAAAGGTATTCCCAAAGCGTTTGATCTCACCAGTTCGTCCCCTTCTTCTCCAATAGTTTTTAAGTTGTCTTCTCCCAAAGGAATATAAGAGATCACCATGCCTTTTAACTGGTGCCGGTTCATGAGCATATAATAGAGCATAAAATACATGATGCCAATAGAGATAAAGGCATTAAAGGTTCCTACTCCCAGAGACTGGAGGTTGTTCGACATCCAGTTTGCTACCCTTGCCGAATCAATGCTTTGACTAACATCGTAACCGGTGAAATGTTCTACCTCATTGATCTGGTCTTTGATGGCCTGCAGAACTTTTTCTGAATTTGCCACTGCCTTGCCTATTTTAGACGTAAGCATCAAAACAGTGAGAGAGATGGGCACCAGGATACCAACAAACGACATGAAGATGAGGAAAGAGGAAGCCAGAACCGGTTTCCAACCTTTCTCGACCAGCCTGTTCATATATTTTCGCAATACCACATGAAGGGTGATCGCCCCAAGAACTCCGGAGAGGTAGGGGATGATCTCCCGAAAGATCAAAACCAGCAGGAACAGGATGAGTAGCAGTACAAAAAGTTGCCTTACCAGGGAAGGATTTAATCTGTTCATGCCTTTTGGTGCTATTTTGCGAACAGTTGATTCATATCTTTAAAAGCTTTGAATTCCAAAGCGTTCCCCGAAGGATCTCTAAAGAACATCGTCGCCTGCTCTCCCACCTTTCCCTCAAACCTTATATAGGGCTCGATGACGAAATTTATCTCCTTGTTCTTCAGGTCCTCAGCAAAACTCCAGAAAGTATCCCATTCCAGTACCACCCCAAAATGCGGAATTGGCACATCTTTTCCATCTACAGGATTGCTCGCGCCGGGACTTTTGTCTTCGGCTTCCTTATAATGAATGACAAATTGATGTCCGAAGAAATTGAAATCGACCCAATGGTCGCTGCTTCTGCCTTCTTCGCAGTTTAAAGTATCGCGGTAAAATTTTCTGGCCTTCTCCAGGTTGTCTACCGGAACTGCCAGGTGAAAGGGTTGAATTTTCTGCATTTAGTGGTTCCTCAAAGCTTTAATGAGTTCTTTTTTATCCATTTTTGACCGACCTTCAATCCCAACTTCCTTTGCTTTATTATATAGCTCCTCCTTGGTACGGTCTTCGTATTTTTCGGCGTGACCGCCTTTTTTCCCTGAATTGGAAGAATTGGCGATTCTGGCCGCCTTTTCTTTACTTGCGCCCTCGTCGCGAAGCGCCTCGTATTTGTCTTCGTCTTTGATCCTGTTTCCCATTTTTATTTAAAAATAGGCAGAGATTCTTAAAATATCGCTTAAGTCTTTGTTAAGATTCCTTTTTTCGCCTATTGATCTTCTTAAACGTTGAAGGTTTTTTAGAGGAAGCAGGCCGGAAGGAGGTTTTTTTTTCTGAAGTTCTTTTTTCTGAAGGAGTTTTTTCCGGAGTGCCGGGAGAAGAAAGGGAAGCCTCTTTTGTCTTCGTAGAATCCATCGTCAACTTTTCGAGCTTTTCCAGTTCTTCGGAAGTCAAATGTCGGTACTGGCCAACGGGGACATCAAGTTCAATATTCATGATCCTGATGCGTTTTAGTTTCACCACCTCATATCCCAGGTATTCACACATTCTGCGTATCTGCCTGTTGAGGCCCTGGGTGAGCACGATCCTGAAAACAAATTTGCTTATTTGCTCCACCTCGCATTTACGGGTAACGGTGTCTAAAATGGGAATTCCGTTAGACATTCTCTCGATGAAATCGGGATTGATAAGCCGGTCAACCGTGACGATGTATTCTTTTTCGTGATTGTTGCGTGCCCGCAGGATCTTGTTCACAATATCCCCGTCATCGGTCAACAGGATAAGGCCCTCACTGGGTTTATCGAGTCTCCCAATGGGAAAAATTCGGGTTGGATAGTTGATATAGTCTACAATGTTTTTCTTCTCCTTCTTATTTGTGGTACATACAATTCCCACGGGCTTGTTAAAAGCAAGATAAACGTTATCCTTTTTTGATGGGGTGATCAATTCTCCATTCACCCTAACTTCATCGTTCGGGGCAACTTTGGTTCCCATTTCCGGGACTTCCCCATTAATGGTCACCCTTCCCTGCTCAATGAGCGCATCGGCCTTGCGGCGGGAGCAATAGCCTACTTCGCTGAGGTATTTGTTGAGTCGGGTGAGATTTTCAGAAGCCATAAGAGAGTTTTAAAATGTCATTTTTGAGAGCTGTAATTAATCCCAGTCGATCATGAAGTACTTGATCTTTGCATTGTCAGGTATTTGTGAGGCCTGTATCCGCGCCTGGGTATCATATCTTAGCTCTGCCGGCAGTTGCTTTTTGTCAATGGTCACATACACATTGATGTCGTCGATAAAGATCACTGCGGCGCTTAAGGTGTTTTCAATCCTGGAGATGTTGTAGTTCTCCACAATGTCCTTAAAAGTGCTTTCCGGTCCCAGGCCTTTTGCTGTTTTGTACCGGGAATCGAGCACCTGCACAAATCCCACGGTGCTGGTAGAATCAAAGGCCTGTACGGGCTCTAACAATAACAGCTTTTTTCCGGATTTATCGAAGACCTCGATCTCATTACTTTTTTTAAAGATCTCGCCGTCACTTACCTGCTTTACAATTGAATCTTCGGCAAAAACCGAATCCAGTTCACTTATTTTGACATCTTTGGTCAATCTGCCAATGCTGTTCTGGCTAATGAGGTATGGATCCTGCTCTTTTTCGCAGGATAAAAAGAAAATTGAGCTAAGGAGTAGGACTGAAAAACTTTTTCTCATGATTTTTGGGGGTAATTACTTCATTAATTTGTTGAGCACACCCATCACACCTCTAATGAAGGTAGCGCTGGTGAGTACTTTTATAATTGCCTTTTGGGGATCATTAGAACTGCGGCGTGTTGAAGTTCTTTCCACCTTTTGACGTTCTTTTTTTGCCTTTTCCCGGGCATCTGCTGCGTCTGCTTTTTCAATTTTACCGGTCAGGATCTCGTATGCACTTTCCCTGTCAATGGTTGTGTTGTACTTTTCTCTTAATGCTGAAGCCGAAATGATTTCCTCTAATTCTGAAGTTGTCAAGACGTCCATTCGGCTCATGGGAGCGCGTAGCATAGTCGCTGCCAGGGGAGCAGGTCTTCCTTTCTCATCAAGCGCCGAAACCATGGCTTCACCAATTCCTAACGTAGTGAGCTCATTTTTGGTATCATAAAATTCTGAAAGCGGATAATTTTCTGCTGCCAGTTTTATCGCCTTCCGGTCTTTAGCCGTAAAAGCCCGCAGTGCATGCTGAATTTTCAATCCCAGTTGCCCCAATACTTCCGCGGGAACATCTGCAGGATTTTGGGTAACAAAATACAAGCCAACGCCTTTTGATCTAATGAGTTTTACTATGCTCTCGATCTGGTTCATCAGCGCATCTGAAGCTTCCTGAAAAATTAGATGAGCTTCATCTATGAACAGCACCAGTTCAGGTTTCTCGAGATCTCCTTTTTCGGGAAAACTGCTGTAGATCTCCGCAAGCAGGCTCAGCATAAATGTGGAGAACAGTTTTGGCCTGTCCTGTATATCTGTAAGCCGCAGGATATTTATGTAGCCGTGACCGTTGGCGTCTTTTCGGGTAAGATCTTCCACCTCAAAGGAGCGCTCGCCAAAGAAAAGATCGGCGCCCTGTTGTTCCAGGGAAACGATCTTTCTTAAGATCGCCCCGGTAGAGGCAGAGGAGATGCGGCCGTATTCTTTTTCAAATTCCTCCTTACCTTCTTCGGTTGAATACTGAAGGATCTTTTTAAGGTCCTTGAGGTCGAGCAGGGGCAACTGTTTGTCATCACAGTATTTAAAAATAATGGAAATGATACCCGTTTGTGCGTCAGAAAGTTCAAGGATTCGGGACAAAAGCACCGGCCCAAATTCACTTACTGTCGCTCTCAATCTTATTCCGCCTTCTTCTGAAAGGCTGAGGATCTCCACCGGCGAACCCGTGGCCTCAAAAGGGAAGTCCAGTTTTTTATGCCGTTCAAGGATAAAATCAGCTCCTTCCGAAGGTTTTGCCACTCCGCTAAGGTCGCCCTTGACGTCCATCAATAGCACCGGCACCCCTTTTTGAGAGAGATTTTCGGCAAGGATCTGTAAGGTCTTCGATTTTCCGGTGCCCGTGGCGCCTGCAATGAGGCCGTGGCGGTTCATGGTTTTCAACGGCACTTTTACGGCGGCTTCAGGGAAAACCTCTCCCTCATGCATTGCCGCGCCTAAATAGATATAGTCGCCTTTGGTTTGATACCCCGAAGAAATACTGTCTATAAAATGCTGTTTTTCGAACACCTCAATTTTTTTATAAAAGTAAGAATTGTGGGCGAACTGCCCGTTTTTTCTTCCGCAGGAATGGCTTAAAATCTATTTAACAGCCGGCCTTAGGAGTTTAAAAGTTCCCTTTTCGGCATCCATCTCGGCCTCTATACCATTGGGAATGGTCGCGTTATCGTCGATATGGCCTATCATGGCGCCCGAGAATGCCGGAATATTAAGAGGTTTGATGTAATGGTCTATTACTTCCTCAAAAGTGAGAGAGCCGTAACCGCTGCCGCCGGGCTCGCAGTCGTTGCATTTGCCAAAGATAAAACCCGAGATTTGTTCCAGCACGCCGCCCAGCTGCAGCTGGGTCATCATACGGTCCACCGCATAGATCTTTTCGCCAATCTCTTCAATGTACAGGATCTTACCTTTCCAGTCTTCTGGAAAATAAGGAGTACCCATAATTCCCGTGAGCACCGAAAGATTGCCGCCAAGCAGCCTGCCTGTGGCCGTGCCGGGAGTTATTGTGCGAATGCGGTTGCTGGTTTGAGTGAGTTCATCGCCCTTATTAGTTGGATTGCTGTATTCCACGGCTTCCCTCTCAAAAAAGAGCTTTTTAAAGTAGTTTGTGGAGAACGAATTCCAGGTGGAGACAGCCACCGGCCCATGAAAGGTGACCAGACCGGTCTTTTTGTGAATGGCCAGGTGCAGCGCGGTAATATCGCTGTAGCCCATGAAGATCTTCGGATTTTTCCTGATGACCTCGTAGTCGAGCCTGTCGAGGATCCTTGCCGCGCCCGAGCCGCCACGAAGGGCAATAATGGCTTTAACTTCGGTGTCCCGAAACATCTGCATAAGTTCTTCAGCTCTTTCTTCATCGGTGCCGGCGAGATGCCCATACCTGCTCTTTGTGAATTCTCCAAATTTCACCTTCAGGCCAAGGGCCTCAAAAGATTCCCGGGCGATCTCGTAAGGTTCAGTCTCAAAAATGGCACCTGCAGGGCTTATTATACCTATGGTGTCACCTTCCTGCAAGCCTTCCGGTAGAATAATATCTTCGGAAAAAGCAGATTGTTCGACACTATTTCCGCCGTAAAAATTAAGCGGCAGCGCAAGACTGCCAATACCTATATTTTGAATAAATCTCCTTCTTTCCATACGCTAATATTTGTTCCTTACCTGCATGAGTATTTGCTCTATCTCTGCTTTTAAAACTGAAGAAGAGCCGGTGAAATTGTTGTTCATGAAGCTAAAGATGAGAATTTTTCCGCTTTTTGTGACCAAATAGCCGCTTAGGTTGTAGATATTGCTCATAGAACCCGATTTTGCGTACACATATGGCTGCGGAGCTTTAAAAAGATCTTTTATAGTGCCCGACTTGCCGCCGGCAGGCAGTAAGCTGAAGAGTTTCTCTGTTCCTGTATCGGTTTTAATCTTTTCAAGCAGCGCAACCATACTGCGCGGAGTGACGAGGTTGTAACGGGAAAGACCCGAAGCGTCTACCCATTCGGGCGCATCTTGAAGGTCTTCCAAAAATGTCATTTTTGAGAACTCAATAATCGTTTTGCTGCTCAGGCTGTCTGAAATTTCCCCCGATGCCAGCAGCAGCAGCTGTTCGGCGATGAAGTTGTCGCTGTCCTGCAGCATTTTTTTATACAGGCTGTCCGTAGGAACCGAATAGATCACTTTTTCAGGTTTTATAACAGCTTTCTTCGGAAGCAAAAAGATGCTTTTGTTCAGGGTATCCTGCAGCAGCTGCAGCGTTAATTCCGGAGAGGTTCCAAAAGGCACTTTTTGAAGGCTGTCTTTTTTTGGCCTTTCCGAAATTTGAAAAAGATTCCTGTCTGCTTTACGCTTTACTCTTGATCCATCAGGATCTTCGGAAGGCATTATTGAATCCCGAAATACTTCTGGCACCACCTGCAGCAGTTTTCCTGCTTCAGAAAAGTGGAAGGTTGCAAGATTTCCGAAAATGGGAAATTGAGATCTTTCCGCAGAAAATCCGTAGTTATAATCGTCCCAGGCCCAGCCGGGTCCCAAAGCCTCTTCAGAAAAAGCTGCAGGTTGGTAGAAAAGGTTTTTGTCGGATGTTTTTAAGAAATCAAAGACCCTTGATTCCGGCAGAGCGGGATTGAGAAAGGAAGGGTCGCCGGTGCCTGAAAAAATTAGAGAATCCTTGTTGATCCTGTACCTTATTCCTGCTACAGAATCACCTAAAATTTTATGAGCGGTATAAAAAGTAAACAGTTTCATGTTAGACGCCGGCACAAAAAATCTCTCAGCATTATGGCTAATGAGCATCTTCTTTTTTACGGGGTCGTAAACGGCAAAACCGGTAAAGGAATTTTGAAACACCGGAGAAGTGTCTATCTGATTTTCAAGATCATGGGCAAACTGCCTCGTCGGGGAACAGGACACGAAGAGCACCAAAGCCGTAAGGAGCGAGAGCTGAGACAGCAAAGAGCTTATTTTCTTAGTGTTCAAACAGGGCAGATTTTGAAGGTCAACGTTTTCAAAAGTAAGAAAAAACCTGCTTGAGAAGGAAAGCCTCAAAGACTGAATTTTGGTTATCTTTGCAAGCTATGAATGAGAATGAAATAAATGAATTGGTGGCCCGGGGTGAGATGCTGCCTTTGATGGAAGAATTCTACACCATACAAGGGGAAGGATTTCATAAGGGAACCGCAGCCTACTTCGTGAGAATAGGCGGCTGTGATGTGGGGTGCCATTGGTGTGATGTAAAGGAGAGCTGGAATGCGAAACTGCACCCGCCTACCAGGGTAGAACAGATCGTTGAAAATGCCGTTAGCCATAGCAAAACTGTTGTGGTCACGGGTGGGGAACCGCTCACCTGGGACATGGAACGCCTCACGCACGGATTGAAGGAAAAAGGGGCGAAAATTCATATTGAGACCTCGGGGGCCTACCCCATGACCGGGACCTGGGACTGGATCTGTCTTTCTCCAAAGAAGATCAAGCTTCCTACAGAGGAGATCTATAGCAGGGCAAATGAACTCAAAATGATCATTTTTAATAAGCACGACTTCAAATTTGCCGAAGAGCAGGCTGCGAAAGTGAGTGAGGATTGTATCCTTTACTTACAACCGGAGTGGAGTAATCGTGAAAAAATGATGCCTCTTATTGTGGACTATGTGATGCAAAATCCACAATGGAAAGTGTCTCTGCAAACCCATAAATATTTGAATATCCCATAAAAAAACGCCCTTCGAGGGCGTTTTTTGTTATCTAGTAAGAATGGACTTTACATCACCTCCTTAAAAGGGATTTCAACGAATTTATCTGCCCAGCCAATATAAAGTTTTGCGCCGTTATCAATAGGCTGAAAGGCCATAGAAAGGGCTTCAATTGGAGTTTTTGCAGTTCTAACAGGCACAACAATCCTTGCGGCATCCTGCTCAACATGATAATCGTATGCACCCCAGATGTTCGTGCTGTTATTTAAAATAACGGTCCACTGGTTTTCTTCAGGAATGGTAAATAGAGTGTAGGTCCCTTTTTTGATGCGTTTGCCTCCCACAGTCATGTCTTGATAAAGGGTGATCTCTGTAGCTTCGTTAGCACCGGTACGCCACACTTCTCCATAAGGAACAAGTTTTCCAAATATCTCCCTGTTGCGCGCTTGTGGCCGGCTGTAAAGCACTTTTGCCAGCGGTTCATTGTTTTCACCTCTAAAAAGCACCACATCCATAGGGCTTACATCCAGTTTTGAAAAATTGGGCCCATCATTATCTTTAAGGGTTTCGGTGGTATCTTGTGCATGCAGCTGCGGCAGCAACCCCATTAAAAATACCATTATAAGAAATCTTCGTTTCATGCTTAATCGGTTTTTTAAGTTATAGATTAAATATACTTTTAAGGAGAGCATATTTAAGTTAAATGATTCTTGAAAAAAAGTTAAAAAATATAAAATGATTATTCATGCGAAATTTGAACTTATTTTCTTTTTTATGAAAGCCTGCTTTTTCCTTTCCGGCTGTGAATAAGGTCGGAAAATTTTCTGCGCAAAATTTAAGGCAACTTCATTTTCATCTTTTTGGAGCTCAGGATATTTGTAATCTCAATTAAAAGCTGGCGGAAAAATATACGGGAGCAGCAGCAGGTGTTTTTCCACAGAAATTGTTGATAACTTCAAAGGGGTATTCCGTTAAAATTTGGTTTAAAAGCCTGCTATTTGGTATATTTGTTCGTTATAGGAATTGACAAAATTTTAACGAATTTAAGTATGAGCGAAGAGGTTAAAAGAAGCAATTACTCGGCCGACAGTATTCAGGCGTTGGAGGGGATGGAGCACGTAAGAATGCGACCATCAATGTACATTGGGGATACAGGAGTAAGGGGATTGCATCACCTGGTCTACGAGGTGGTAGACAACTCTATAGATGAGGCGCTGGCGGGGCATTGTGATACCATCAGGGTTAGCATTAATGAAGATAATTCCGTTACTGTAGAAGATAACGGCCGGGGGATTCCTGTCGACCTGCATAAAAAAGAAGGTGTCTCTGCACTTGAGGTGGTAATGACCAAGATTGGGGCAGGAGGAAAGTTTGATAAAGATTCCTACAAAGTTTCCGGTGGATTGCACGGGGTTGGGGTGAGTTGTGTTAACGCACTTTCAGACCATCTTAAAGCAACTGTCTTTCGTGACGGTACCATCTGGGAGCAGGAATATGAGCGCGGGAAGCCTTTGTATCCTGTGAAATCTGTAGGAGAGACTACAGAGAACGGTACTGTGGTTACTTTTAAGCCCGATGCAAGTATCTTTCAGCAAACTATAGAGTACAGCCGTGAAACTCTTGCCAGTCGTATGCGTGAATTGGCTTTCCTGAACAAAGGAATCACCATCACCCTTACCGATCGCAGAGAGCAGGATGAAAAAGGGGAGGACGTTTTTGAGGTTTTCCATTCCGAAGAAGGGCTGAAAGAATTTATCAAGTTCCTCGATGGAACAAGAGAGCCTATCATTAGTGAAGTGATCGCTATTGAAGGAGAAAAGAATGACATTCCTGTTGAGGTTGCTATGGTTTACAACACCTCGTTCAACGAGAACCTGCACTCTTATGTAAACAACATTAATACACATGAAGGTGGTACGCACCTCGCAGGTTTCAGGAGAGGTTTGACTACCACGCTTAAAAAATACGCCGATGCTTCGGGAATGCTCGACAAGCTTAAGTTTGAGATTTCAGGTGATGACTTCCGTGAAGGCTTGACAGCGATTGTTTCTGTTAAGGTTTCTGAACCACAGTTCGAGGGACAAACCAAAACCAAACTTGGGAACAGGGAAGTGACTTCTGCAGTTTCCCAGGCGGTTTCAGAAATGCTTGAGAACTACCTGGAAGAGAATCCTAATGATGCTAAAACCATCGTTCAAAAGGTGATCCTTGCGGCACAGGCGAGACATGCGGCTAAAAAGGCGCGTGAGATGGTGCAGCGTAAGACCGTGATGAGCGGCGGCGGATTGCCGGGAAAACTTTCTGATTGTGCTTCACAGGATCCTCATGAAAGCGAAGTCTTTCTTGTAGAGGGAGATTCTGCAGGTGGAACTGCAAAACAGGGCCGTGACCGTCATTTTCAGGCTATTCTTCCATTAAGGGGTAAGATCCTGAACGTGGAAAAAGCCATGAGCCATAAAGTGTTTGAGAACGAAGAGATCAAGAACATCTACACTGCGCTTGGCGTAACCATTGGAACCGAAGAAGACAGCAAGGCGCTTAACCTTTCAAAACTTCGATACCACAAAATTGTGATCATGTGTGATGCCGATGTTGACGGTAGCCACATCGCGACCCTGATCCTTACTTTCTTCTTTAGATACATGAAAGAATTGATTGAAGCGGGGCACGTGTACATTGCTACTCCACCGCTTTATCTTGTGAAAAAGGGAAGTAAAAAACGTTATGCCTGGAATGATAAAGAGCGGGATGAGATCGCGAATTCTTACAGTGGCGGAGTGAGCGTGCAGCGTTATAAGGGTCTTGGTGAGATGAACGCCGAGCAACTTTGGGATACTACTATGAATCCTGAATTCCGTACGCTTCGTCAGGTAACCATTGATAACAGTGGAGAGGCAGATCGTATTTTTTCAATGCTGATGGGAGACGAGGTGCCACCACGAAGAGAATTCATCGAGAAGAACGCAGTTTACGCGAATATCGATGCTTAAATAACTGAACATCCAAAAACCCGCTTTTAGCGGGTTTTTTTGTTTCTGCTAAAGCGGAAGTTTTTTTCTTATTTTTACTCAGCTACAAAATCAACTATTGTGAAAAAAATCTACTTGTTCCTTTTACTTTTTTTGCCCATTTCGATTATTGCGCAAACAGATGATAAGCTATTCATTAGTGATATGCTTACTATCGCAGAAAATTTCTCGAAACCTGCCGCAGATGCTGCCGGTTATCAAGCTAGTGCCGGCTGGTTCAGTTCGGCTGTACCTCTTGAAAAGTTGGATTTTAGGGTCTCAATTCATGGGAATGCTCTTTTTGTGCCTTCAGATAAGAAAAGCTTTGAATTAACCAACGCCGATCTTAAACTGTTGGAAATTGAAGGAGCCGAAAGCGCCCAAATGCCGACTGCCTTCGGGGGCGGGAGCGATTTCAGGTTTGTTGGTAACGTCAATTACATGGGACAGGATATTCCGGTAGATTTTAATGCTATTGATGGGATTGGGAGAGATTATGTTCCGCATGCTTTCCTACAAGTTGCGGTAGGAGTCTCTGCAGGAACTGAGGTAACAGTTAGGGCAATGCCACAGGTAACAATTGACGGGGTCACGGCAAATACCTATGGAATTGGTGCAAAACACAGTCTTAGTCAGTATTTTGGCAATAATTATCCCGAAGATTTCCAACTCGCTCTTGGCGTAGCTTACAGTAAGCTTAACGTGGAATACGAATATGATCCGGTAGAGGTCCAGGGCTTGTTGGTTATGGACATGATCACTGTTGATGCAGACCTTTTCATGGCTGAAGTCATTGGTTCAAAACAATGGGGCTTTTTTGAACTTTTTGCTGCGGCAGGTGCCATGAATTCAAACTTTAAATACGAAATGGGAGGTGACGGAATTTTGTTACCTCAAGTTAATACTGAAGTGGACAAGATTGAAGGTTCACAAATGCAATTTAAAGGAGATGTTGGTTTCAACCTTCATTTTGGCCGTTTCAGGTTGAGCAGTATGGCCACGTTGGGAGATTTTTTTAACGCCAATGTGGGTCTTCATGTAAGGATCTAAAAACGCTGTATTTATAGGCTGTTTTAGTTAAAATCTACAGTAGAATTCGTATTTTCGCAAGACTATTAATCAAACAACATAAATAACATGAAAGTTACTATAGTAGGTGCCGGAGCTGTTGGAGCCAGCTGCGCAGAATATGTGGCCATCAAGAATTTCGCTTCAGAAGTAGTTTTGATCGATATTAAAGAAGACTACGCAGAAGGAAAGGCTATGGACCTGATGCAGACTGCCTCGCTTATGGGCTTTGACACCAAGATCACCGGAAGCACAAACGATTATTCAAAAACCGCAAATTCAGATATTGCCGTAATCACCAGCGGGATTCCCCGTAAACCGGGAATGACCCGCGAAGAGTTGATTGGGATCAATGCCGATATCGTAAAATCTGTGGCTTCCAGTTTGATCGAGCACTCACCAAACGTAACTATAATTGTGGTAAGTAATCCTATGGATACTATGACTTACCTTGTTCATAAATCAACCAACCTTCCAAAGAACAGGATCATTGGGATGGGAGGAGCTCTTGACAGCGCCCGTTTCAAATACCGCATCAGCGAAGCTTTAGACTGTCCGGCATCAGATGTTGATGGGATGGTGATTGGTGGTCACAGCGATACAGGAATGGTACCGTTGGCCCGCCTCGCAACCCGCAATTCGGTTAATATTTCTGAATTCCTTTCAGAAGACAGAATCAACCAGATTTCTGAAGATACCAAAGTTGGTGGGGCTACTCTTACAAAAATGTTAGGAACCAGCGCCTGGTATGCGCCGGGAGCAGCAGTTTCTTCTCTTGTACAGGCCATCGCTTGTGACCAGAAGAAAATGTTCCCGTGTTCGGCTTTGCTTGAAGGTGAATATGGCCTGAACGATCTTTGTATTGGCGTGCCTGTGATCCTTGGTAAGAACGGGATCGAAAAGATCGTAGAGATCGAGCTTAACGATGCTGAAAAAGCTAAAATGAAAGAAAGTTCTGAAGGGGTTTCTAAAACAAACGGACTTCTAGATCTTAAAAAATAGGAAAAAGAGGGAGGCTAATTCACTCTTTAGAAGCTGTTCCAAAACGATGAATTGTGATGCATTCATGGCTTGAGGAAAATTTCCGGAGGCCATGAAAAACAGAATTCAGCAGGTTTTTGAACAGCTTTTTTGTTATTACTCAAAAGTTAATTTATTCAAAAAAAACAATTGGGATTTCATTAATGAAAACCTATATTTGTCCGTTTTTAAAATTTGAACATAATTTAAATACTAATGCAGAACAAGGGAATAATCAAAGTGTTTGCAATTTTGTTTGGCCTGGTATGTATTTACCAGCTGTCCTTTACCTTTATTGCCAACAACATTGAAGAGGATGCCGAAGAATTTGCACAGCAAAAAATCTCTGACGACGTCGACAATTATCTTAGCCTGAGAGACAGGGAAGAGCAGAGATATCTTGATTCCATTGGAAACAATGAGGTTTTTGCCGGGATTACTTACAACACGGCCAAGGAAAAAGAGCTGAACAAAGGGCTTGACCTTAAAGGAGGGATCGATGTGATCCTTCAAATTTCGGTTAGGGACATCCTTAAGGAGCTTGCCAACAACACAAAAGATCCTGCCTTCAACCAGGCTTTGGCAAAGGCCGATGAGGCTCAAAAGTCCAGCCAGGAAACTTATGTAGATCTTTTCTTTGAAGCTTTTGAAGATATTCCTGATGCACAACTTGCCTCTCCCGATATTTTTGCAAACAAGAACCTAAGCGACGAGATCAATTTTAACATGACCAATGATGAGGTGAAGCCTATCATTCGTAGAAAAATTGATGAGTCTATTACTTCTGCATTTGAGGTTCTAAGAAAACGTATCGATAAATTCGGGGTGACCCAGCCAAACATTCAGCGTCTTGGAAACTCCGGGCGTATTCTTGTTGAGCTGCCGGGTGCCAAGGAGATAGAGCGTGTAAAAGGCCTTTTACAGAGTACAGCTCAGCTTGAATTCTGGCATGTTTATAAAAGCAACGAACTTCAAAACTTCTTCGTCCAGGCAAATTCGGCTTTGAAAGGAATGGCTGAAGAGAAAGAAACTGCAGCAGTTGACACTACAAACGCAGTTGATGATGAGATCGACGCGCTTTTAGAATCTGCAGATGATACTACCGAAGTTGCGGGGCAAAAAAATCCGCTTTTCGATCTTATGGCTTCTCCCGGTTTCCAGGGAGGACCTGTTCTTGCAACCTTCCCTGTTGAAGACACTGCACAGGTTAACGCCTATTTGAAAATGCCTCAGGTTCGTTCTTTGCTGGAAGGAGACCAGAGATATGCAAAATTCGTTTGGGGTAAAACAGATGAAGACAGCGATGTTGCTGCTCTCTATGCCTTAAAAGGAAACAGACAAAATGAGCCGCCACTTTCCGGAAGTGTGATTACAGATGCTATGCAAACCTACGACCAGGTTGGTCGTATTGCGGTAAGCATGCAAATGAATGGAAAAGGAGCTAAGACGTGGGAAGAAATGACCGCCTTTGCTGCCGAAAACCAGAGCCAGATCGCGATCGTACTTGATAACATTGTTTATTCTGCACCTGGTGTTTCCCAGGCAGGCGGAATTTCTGGAGGACGAAGTGAGATCACAGGTAACTTCACCATTAATGAAGGTCAGGATTTGGCCAACGTTTTGCGTGCAGGTAAACTTCCTGCTTCCGCAGATATTATCCAGAGTGAAGTAGTTGGACCATCACTTGGTCAGGAGGCTATCGACAGCGGGATGATGTCTTTCATTATCGCTCTTATCCTTGTATTGCTTTGGATGATCTTCTACTACGGTAAAGCCGGAATTTTTGCAGATATCGCCCTTACGGTGAACATCCTGTTCATTTTTGGAGTACTTGCAGGCCTTGGAGCGGTACTTACCTTGCCGGGTATTGCCGGTATCGTGTTGACCATTGGTATGTCTGTGGATGCTAACGTGCTTATTTTTGAGCGTATTAGGGAAGAACTTGGGAAAGGCAAATCGCAGCGCGAGGCCATCAACGACGGTTTCAGCAATGCATTGTCTTCCATTCTTGATGCTAACATCACCACCGGTCTTACAGGTCTTATCCTTTTTGTTCTTGGTACAGGACCAATTAAAGGATTCGCGACAACCTTGCTTATTGGTATTGCTACCTCTTTGTTCACAGCGATCTTTATTACCAGGTTGTTCATTGACGGCTACGCTAAAAACGGAAAATCCCTTACGTTCTCAACAGGTCTTACAAAAGGACTTTTTGCCAACATGGGCGTGAATTTCCTCGGAAAAAGAAAGACTTTCTACATTGTGTCAGGTACATTACTGGTGATCAGTCTTGGTTCATTGTTCACGCTTGGTCTTAACCAGGGTGTGGATTTTGTAGGAGGAAGAAGCTATACCATCCGCTTTGACCAGCCGGTAAGCCCGACTGAAATTCAAAATGACCTTATTGCTCAATTTGGTAGTGCAGAGGTGAAAACCTTTGGTGCGAGCAACCAGATCAAGGTAACTACTAAGTACCGCGTGAATGACGAGGGGAATGAAGTTGACAATGAGATTCAGCAGAAACTTTTTGAAGGACTTCAGTCTTATCTTCCTGCCGGTTTTGCTTATGAAGACTTCCAGGTTGGAGAAGGCCAGAGTGAAGTAGGAATCATGAAAACCTTCAAGGTTTTACCGTCTATCGCCGATGATATTAAACAAGCCTCTATTTGGGCCGTATTAGGATCGCTGCTAGTAGTGTTCCTTTACATCCTGTTGAGATTTAGAAAATACCAGTTTAGTTTGGGTGCTGTTGCTGCGCTTTTCCATGATGTGTTGATCGTTTTAGGGGTGTTCTCCCTTACTTACAAGATCATGCCTTTCAACATGGAAATTGACCAGGCTTTCATTGCTGCTATCCTTACGGTGGTCGGGTACTCGTTGAACGATACCGTGGTTATCTTTGACCGTATTAGGGAGTACTTTAACGAACACCCGGGTTGGACCAAGAAAGACTCTATGAACGCTGCGATAAACAGTACTATCAGCCGTACTTTGAACACCTCTTTGACCACCCTTGTGGTACTGCTTGCCATCTTCATCTTTGGAGGGGAAAGCATTAGAGGATTTATGTTCGCCCTTATCGTTGGTGTGATCGTGGGTACGTATTCGTCGATCTTTATCGCGACTCCAATCACGTATGATACTTTCAACAAAGAAGCAGAGAAAAAGAAAGTAGCCTCAAGAAAAGAGGTCGCTTAATTCTTCGGAAATATAATTAGGAAAGGCTGCTCTCAAGGCAGCCTTTTTCTTTTGCATCATTCTTTCTTCGGAAGGAAAAAAGTAAGGGGCTTCAAAAAATGACATTTTTGAAGCCCCTTGTTTTTTGCCCTTTTTGAGAGGACTGTTTCTGAATTATTCCTGCTTAAGGATAAGGCTGTCGCCTTCCTGAAGCTGCCATTGATCGGCCAGTCCTGCATTAATTTCAAGGACGTATTGTGCAGGAGCGTCAGAAGTGATAGTTTGCAGGTTTTGCGGCTCGGCATTCCTGGCGATGTTAATGATCTTATTGTTGCGATCAAGGAAGATGATGTCCAGAGGGATGTAGGTGTTCTTCATATAGAACCCGCGTGGTGCCTCCTCTTCAAAAATGAAAAGCATAGCCCGGTTCTCGGCCATTTTGCGCCTGTACATGAGCCCGGTTTCCCGTTGATAGTCATCATCGGCAATCTCCAGCTCTAAATGCTGCAGTGTATCGCCTGTGGGCCTGGTGAGATATGCTTCAGCTTCCTTTTTAAATTCAATAGGAGCAGCTTTTACCTCTTTTTGATCGGCTGACTTCTCTTTACAGCCCACAAAAAAGCCTCCGAATAACAGGAGGCTCAAAAATGTATTTTTTCTTATCATTTTACCCGGTCTTTTGTTGAAGGTCTAAACATGAAATAGAATCCTGCAAGTATAAACGGTATGCTCAGCCATTGGCCTGTATTAAGAACCCAATTCACGCGTTCTCCTACTTGAGGCTCTTTGACAAATTCTACAAAGAAGCGAACCGTCCACAGCAACACGAGGAATAATCCGAAGATATAACCCAGTTTTTGCCTTTTTTCGGTCTTCCAGTATGTGAAGTAGAGGATAAGGAAAACGATAAGGTAGCAAAAAGATTCGTACAGCTGTGCAGGGTGTCTTGCGAAATCTTCTCCCAATTTCGTGAAGACAACGCCGTAGTCGCTATGAGTGGGCTTTCCAATAATTTCAGAATTCATGAAGTTTCCAATCCTCACAAAGATCCCTCCCGAGGCTACGGGAATAACAATTCTGTCCAGTACCCAAAGTACCGGCTTGTGCAGCACATTGCGGCAGTACAGGTACATTGCTATAATAATTCCAATCGCAGCACCATGGCTGGCAAGCCCGCGGAATCCCGTGAATTCAAATTCGGGTTCAAACCTTACCGGCAGGAAGATCTCCAAAAGGTGATGCTGGAAGTAATCCCAGTCGTAGAAGATCACGTGTCCCAGCCTCGCACCGATGAGGGTGGCAAGTACGGTATAGATAAAAAGCGAATCCAGTTTCTCCAGGGAAACTCCCTCGCGTTCGTAAATGTGCTTCATTAGGTACCAGCCTAATGTAAAGGCGACGACGAACATTAAACTGTAGTAGTGGATGACTAAAAATCCCAGATCGATTCCTTCGGAAGGATTCCAGTAGATCTTATTGAATAACATGAATAGCTATTAAGGTTGGAGCGTAAATATACATATTTGCAGAGTTTCAGGATTCTTTTTCCTGCTGAACTTTATCAGGAACGGGATCATAGCCTGAACCGCCCCAGGGATTGCAGCTGGCGATCCTTTTAATCGCAAGCCAGCTTCCGTAGAAGGCGCCGTGTTTTTTGAGGGCTTCCAGGGTGTACTGTGAACAGGTAGGGCTGTAGCGGCAGGTAGCGGGAGTATAGGGCGAAATGGCATGCTGGTAGAATTTTACCAGTCCAATAAGCGGATATGAAAGCCACTTCTTCAAAATGAGTTTTTTGCGTTAACTTAAAGAGAAAGTAGTCCCTTCCTTACCATCTTTGAGCTGTATTCCCAATTCCAGAAGTTGATCCCGAATCTTATCACTGGTGGCAAAATCTTTATTTGCACGTGCTTCTGCCCGTAATTTGATCAAGAGTTCTACTGCTCCCGAAAGCTTGTTACCAGCGTCATCATCGGCTGCCTCGGCTGTGTCAACAAGTCCCAGAACTTCAAAAATAAAGCCGGACATTACCTTTTTAAGCTCCTCAAGATCTTCCGCAGTAATTTTAGCCTTGTCTTCTTTGATGCTGTTGATGTATTTCACTGCCTCAAAAAGTTGCGCTATAAGAATAGGGCTGTTGAAATCATCGTTCATCGCATCATAGCATTTCTGCTTCCATTCGGCAACGTCAAACGAAGATTCCTTTGCAGTTTTCAATTCCGGTAGCAGGTGAAAGGCATCCATTAAGCGATTGAAACCTTTTTCGCTGGCTACAAGAGCTTCGTTGGAGAAGTCAAGAATGCTGCGGTAATGTGCCTGCAGCATGAAAAATCTTGCTACTGTTGGTTCGAAACCTTTTTCGAGATTTGGGTTATCTCCTGTGAAAAGCTCCTTTGGTAATATATTATTGCCGGTACTTTTCGCCATTTTCTTCCCGTTAAGGGTAAGCATGTTGGCGTGCATCCAGTAATTGACCGGGTTTTTTCCTGTAGCTGCCTCTCCCTGTGCGATCTCGCACTCGTGATGAGGAAACTTCAGGTCCATTCCGCCGCCGTGAATATCAAACTCTTCTCCAAGATATTTAGAACTCATTACGGTACATTCAAGATGCCATCCCGGGAAGCCGTCGCTCCATGGGGAAGGCCAGCGCATAATATGTTGCGGTTCTGCCTTTTTCCAAAGGGCAAAATCCTGAGGATTCTTCTTATCGCTTTGTGCGGCAAGCTCCCTGGTGTTTGGGATCATGTCTTCAAGTTTTCTTCCGCTAAGTCTTCCGTAGTCATGAGACTGGTTGAACTTTAGCACATCAAAATACACAGAGCCATTGGCTTCATAGGCATAACCTTTCTCCATGATTTCCTTGATGATCTCGATTTGCTCTACGATATGACCTGTGGCTGTTGGTTCAATGCTCGGTGGGAGATTGTTGAACCTGTCCAGAATATTATGGAAATCTACAGTGTACTTTTGTACCACCTCCATAGGTTCGATCTGCTCCAGTCGCGCTTTTTTTGCAATGCGGTCTTCTCCCGAATCGGCATCATTTTCAAGATGACCGGCATCGGTAATGTTACGTACATATCGCACTTTATAGCCCAGGTGTTTCAGGTATCGAAAGACCAGATCAAAAGATATGAAGGTTCGGCAGTTGCCGAGGTGGACATTACTGTAAACGGTAGGGCCGCAAACATACATGCCAACATTTCCTTCGTTGATTGGTTTAAAAGTCTCTTTTTCTCCTGAGATCGAATTGTAGATCTTTAGTTCCTGCTGCTTGTAAAGTGCCATAAACGAATTTAAAATTCTGTTTCCAAATTGATATAGTCAAGAAAGTCTCTTCGGGCTTCGGGATCTTTGAAACGGCCGCCGTACTCGCTGGTCACGGTGCTGCTCTCAATATCCCTAATTCCGCGGCTATTCACACAAAGGTGCTTCGCGTCAATAACACAGGCTACATCTTCGGTTCCCAAAACTTCCTGCAGTTCTTTCACGATCTGCATAGTTAATCTTTCCTGCACTTGTGGACGCTTCGCGTAATAATCAACAATGCGGTTCATCTTTGAGAGACCAACCACGGTGCCGTTTGAAATATAACCCACGTGGGCTCTTCCCACGATTGGAAGCAGGTGGTGCTCACAGGTAGAGTAGAGGGTAATATTCTTCTCTACAAGCATCTCTCCATATTTGTACTTGTTCTGGAAAGTTGAAGCCTTAGGCTTAGCTTGAGGATGAAGTCCTCCAAAAATTTCGTTGACGAACATTTTTGCAACCCTTTTTGGAGTCCCTTTTAGACTGTCATCTGTAAGGTCCAGTCCAAGAGTATCCATAATGTTCTTTACGTTCTCCTGGATGATCTCAATTTTTTCTGAATCAGATTTATCAAAGGCGTCCTTTTTCATCGGAGTATCTGTGTTAGGGCTAACAAAAGCATCTCCCATTTCATCTATTGCCTCGTCTATGTTGTCTTTTTTCATGTCGTTTTGATCAATTGTCACATTTAGCTTGCAAAGATACGGATTAAAACCTTTTTTTAACAAGCCGGAATATCAGGCTTTTCTATTGCTATTAAAGAAAAGCATATCATAAAAAAACAGCCTTGACAGCTGTTCTTTTTTATCATTTTTGACACCTTAGATCCCGAAACTCAGGGATAAAGTGACGTTTGAATTGTTCCTGTTGATATAGGCTATGTCGGTAAGACCGGTTTGGTAAAGCCGTGGTGCAGAATCACGTTCGAAGGCATCATAAGCGACATCCAACTTGATATTCCCAAAATTGTAGCCAAGGCCCAGGGAATAGCCGGTGAGATCTCCTATAGTAGACTCATCTGTATAAGGACTTTCTTCAAACCTGTAACCGCCGCGTAAACTCCAGTTCATGATCCTGTATTCTCCCCCCAGCCTGAAGATAGAAACTCCCTTGAGGTCCTGTTCCATCAGGTTATTTTGAAAGGCGAAATCCGGGTCGTCTTTAGGTTTAAACTTGGTTAATGAATAGTCTTTGTAGGAATAGTCGAAGCTAATCAACGCCTGATCCCCGAAAAGGTAAGCGAGGCTTCCGGTGTAAACGGAAGGCGTCTGAATCTTGTAATCGGGATAGACATTAACCACATTCGGTTTTACTATTGCCCGACCGTTGACATCGCCGTAAGATTCAAGATATTGGTTAGTTTCTTCAGATATAGTGTACCAGGTGGGGGATTCAAAAGCCAGTCCTGCCCTAAAGCTATCGCCAACTTTGGCCAGACCTCCCAATTGAAAACTAAAGCCGGTACCAAGAGTGTTAAGTCGATCTTCAAAATAGATCTCATTAGTGATGCTGCCGGAATTGTTGTTCAATTCAGACATGATGGTTACCCTGTCATAGTTGATAAAATGACTGTTCAGGTTCAAGCCCAGGTAAAGGAAATCTTCATATTGAGTAGCAAAGTTAAAGGAGAATTTTCCGTTAAGGCCTGTGGAGGTATAAGTATACTGCTGGTCAAAAGTGCCGGGAGCCACGTTAGAAATATATTCGGTGTTTCCGGGATCTGTGTCGTCCACAGCTTCAAAAAGGAAACCTTCGTATCCCAGGTAGGCTTGCTGCGCTCCAAAACCAACATTTTCTCCCAGGTAGGAGTAAAGGTCAGCGACTGTCTCACTTCCCTTCGGTTTCAACAATTTAAGAGGCACTCCATTAGCGTAACCAAAAAAGTAGTTGTTGATAGAGGTATTATTGTCTCCCGCTGCCATCCATTCCTCTTCAAAATCTGCTGTTTTGTTGTAGTTGAAAGCCAGAGTGAATTTTTTCCAGCTGGCATCTTCATCTCGATTATTGAAAACAAAAGCGGCTCCTGCCTGCCCAAGATCCAGGTTGGAATTTGAATTGCTGGTAAAGCCATTCGTATAATTCACATCTGTATCGCTGTTTTCTATGTTCAGGGTAAAGCCTGCTGTACTGTTGAGAAAAACTGCAGAACCGGCGGGGTTGATATTCAGGGAAGAGAGGTCACCGCCAAGGGCTCCAAAGGCTCCGCTCATCGCCCTGTAACGGGCGGTACCATTAAGATCTGTCATTGAATATCGGACAGCATCTGTTATGTTTTGAGCCTTCATAGTCATCGAAAAGACGGCTATGAAGGCAAAAAATAGTTTTTTCATTTAATCCTAAGTTTGTTGAATTAATTTCCGCGACCTCTGCTTGACCTTGAGCTGCTTCCACTATTGCCTGAAGATCTTCTGCTTCAGGAGGAAGATCTGGTGTTTGAGGAGCTGCGCATAGTGCCGCTGCTTCTTGAAGAGCTTGACCTCGAAGACCTGTTGTACCTTTCCCCGTTATTGCTTCTTCTTTGGGAAGAGCTTCTTACTGCTTCCACACGGTTGCTCTGTGTCCTTACCGTAGAACTTCTTCTTACGGGGCTGGTAGAGCGAACTCTGTTAGAACGGGTTTGGTAAGTGCGGTCTCCATAATTGCTTCTTACGGCTCTTACGTCACGCGGATTTGTATATCCCGAAATTCTTGAAGAACGGGCATTATCTCTGTTATAACGGTCGTAGTTGGAATAAGAATCTCGCCTGGTAGTACTGTAGGCAACATCTCGATACCTGTAGTTAGGATAAAATCTGCCTCCATAGTAGTATGGATAGTAATTGGGTCCAAAGAAAGGATCATAGTATCCATAACCGTATCCCCAGTTACCCCATCCAAAGGCGAAACTGGCACTCCATCTGTAAGGGCTGTAATATCCGTAGCCATATCTGTATGGGCGGTAACCATAATATCCGTAATAACCGGGTCCCCAGAAAGGATCATAGAATCCGGCGTAATAAGGGGAGTAATAAGGAGGATAGAAAGGATCGTTGTAGATGTTAATGGAGATCTCATCTGGATCTGTTCCCCAGGCTGCACGTCCTACCTGGTAGTCTAAGCCTTCTTCTCCAAACATGTTGTCTTCATACTGGCCTGCAGATGAATAACCTTCAATGTCGGTAAAGATTGCTCCTTCTTCAGGAACATTTGCAAACTGTTCAGATTTCTCAGCAAACAGTTGTTGGTAATATAGGGCATTCTCGTAAGACTCGTCATAATCATTAGCAGTATAGGCCTCGTCTTGTTGATTAGAGGAATATATCCCATCATTGTCATACCCGGCATATTGGTAGGAACCGCAGGAAGCTAATAATAAAAGAGCACCGAATCCGGACAAGAGAGCTCTAATATTCAAAAGCTTTGTATAAGGTTTCATGGCATCGATTTTATTATTGAACAAAGTATGTAAATTTAATTAGTTTTGCACTAACATTTTACTATCACTAACAAGGTACAACATTTGTGCCAAAAGAAAAAGCATGTCGAAGAACTTAACATCCCGAAAAGAGGACTATTCCAGGTGGTATAACGAGTTGGTAGTCAAGGCAGACCTCGCCGAAAACTCAGCCGTGAGAGGCTGTATGGTGATCAAACCTTATGGCTATGCGATCTGGGAAAAAATGCAGGCTCAACTGGACAAAATGTTCAAGGAAACGGGGCACGAAAACGCCTATTTTCCATTGTTTGTTCCAAAGCACCTTTTTGAAGCTGAAGAGAAAAATGCCGAAGGATTTGCCAAAGAATGTGCGATTGTTACTCATTATAGACTTAAGACCGATCCTGATAATGCCGGAAAACTCATTGTAGACCCGGAAGCCAAGCTGGAGGAAGAGCTGGTGGTAAGGCCAACTTCCGAAGCTATTATCTGGAACACCTATAAAGGCTGGATTCAGTCTTATCGTGACCTGCCAATTCTGGTGAACCAGTGGGCCAATGTGGTGAGATGGGAGATGAGGACCAGGCTGTTTCTTCGTACTGCCGAATTTCTTTGGCAGGAAGGGCATACCGCCCATGCCACTAAGGCAGAAGCCCTGGCAGAGACAGAGCAGATGAATAACATCTACGCCGAGTTTGCTGAGACTTTTATGGCTATGCCGGTCATCAAAGGAAGAAAGACTGAAAGTGAGCGTTTCGCAGGAGCTGTAGATACTTACTGTATTGAAGCGATGATGCAGGATGGAAAAGCTTTACAGGCCGGAACTTCTCATTTTCTGGGGCAGAACTTTGCAAAAGCCTTTGATGTGAAATTCGCAAGTAAAGAAGGAAATCTGGAGCATGTGTGGGCCACTTCCTGGGGAGTTTCTACGAGGTTGATGGGAGCTTTGATCATGACCCACAGTGATGATAACGGGCTGGTGTTGCCTCCAAACCTTGCACCTACACAAGTGGTCATTGTGCCAATTTATAAAGGAGAGGAGCAGTTGGAGCAGATCTCTGAAGTTGCCAATAAACTGGCGGCCGATCTTCGTGCTGAAGGTATTTCAGTTAAATATGATGACAGGGATACTCAAAAGCCTGGCTGGAAATTCGCGCAATATGAACTAAAAGGAGTGCCTGTAAGGATCGCTATTGGACCTAAAGATCTTGAAAAAGGTTCTGTTGAGCTTGCCAGGAGAGATACGCTCAAAAAAGAATTCGTAGCTCAGGCAGAAGTTGTGGAGAAAGTAAAAGGTTTAATGACCGAAATTCAGGAGAGTCTTTTTCAAAAAGCATTGGATTTTAGAAATGACCATATTACCGAGGTGGATACCTTTGATGAGTTCAAAAAAGTGCTCAAGGAAAAAGGAGGCTTTATTTCTGCTTTTTGGGACGGTACTGCAGAGACCGAAGCGAGGATAAAAGAGCTTACTAAAGCTACCATAAGATTAATACCTTTTGACGCGCAAACCCGCGAAGGCACTTGTGTGCTCACAGGAAAACCTGCGGCTCAAAGAGTCCTTTTTGCTAAGGCCTATTAAAATTTCAAAAAATTTTGGTCAACATTTGCGGCATTGAAAAATAGTTGTATTTTTGCATCCGCATTTAAGCAATAGTTGGTCCGTTCGTCTAGGGGTTAGGACGCCAGGTTTTCATCCTGGTAACAGGGGTTCGATTCCCCTACGGACTACGAAAGGTTTACAAGTCGTGTAAACCAACTTTGAAATAATAAATTGGTCCGTTCGTCTAGGGGTTAGGACGCCAGGTTTTCATCCTGGTAACAGGGGTTCGATTCCCCTACGGACTACTATAAAAGAATTAATTTAATATTAGTGTAATGGCAAATCATAAGTCAGCGTTGAAGAGAATACGTAGCAATGAGACAAAGCGTCTTAGAAACCGCTACCAGCATAAAACTACCAGGAACGCGATCAAAAAGTTGCGTGAGGCTGAAAAGCAGGAGGCAGAGACTTTATTTCCTACAGTAGTTTCTATGATTGATAAGCTTGCAAAACGCAACATTATTCATGATAACAAAGCCGCTAACCTTAAGTCTGAGTTGGCTAAGCATGTAGCAGCGCTTTAATCAGGTTTTAGTGTTCAATTTATAAAGGATGCCTTTCGTTGCAAAACGGAAGGCATTTTTCATTTCCACATTTTACAGTGCTTTCTATTCTTTCCTACAGAAGCGTCAAAAATTTCTCCTCCAAACTTTTTTAGTGATCTAATTTCCCTTCAGAAATAATGCTGAAGTGGTTTGCTATAGATTGTACAGAAAATCAAAAATTCCGAAGCAAATTAAAGTGAATCCAAAGATTTTCTCCAGGACTTCACTTTTGATATGAATAGCCGATTTTGCACCCAGGTAAGAGAAGGGGATGGAACTTAGAGAAAGCAGCAGGACAATAAGCCAGTCAATATGCCCCAGGTACCAGTGGGCGATTGTTCCTGGAATTGCCAGTCCTGCCGCGGCCACCAAACTGGAGGCGAGCGCTCTTTTGGTAGGCATCTTGAGATATCTTATAAACAGCGGGCCAAATAATGCACCTCCACTATTAGCGAGTAAACCTGAAAGAAATCCAACGCTTATCGCGACAACTACGATCTTATAAAGCGGGATTGATCTCTCTTGTTTAAAAAGCTTCGGCAAACCCTGAGTGAACAAAAAGAAGGATAAACCCAGGAATAAAATAAACACTGCAGTAAGGAGCATCAAGACACGGCCTTCAAACAGGTCACTAAAAAAAGCTCCGGCCAGGGTTGAAGGTATTCCCAGTAATAAGATCCATTTTATTACCCGTTGATCTAAAAGCTTTTCTTTGCGGTAGGCAACAGATGCCGAAACAGCCGAAGGCAGGGATGCAGGTAAAGGAGAGGAAAGGGCAGCAAAGGATGGTATTCCACAAAAGACTTGTAGAGCCGGCGTTGTGATAGCACTGCCACCTTTGCCCAGTAAACCCGAGAGATAACCAATTCCGGCTCCAATAAAGAGGATGAAATAGGAGCTATGCATATAAGGAAAATCCTGAAAAGCCATTTTTTTTGCAAAGATATTAATCCTTTACCTCTTCATCAGAATAGATGACTGCTTTCCCAGGTTAAATTATTGTAAAGCTGCGGGAACGGCTTTTTTCAGAGTCATCTCAGCAGGCTAAAATGGCCTTTTTGAGGTGGAAGTCCTTCGATTCTTATCTCGTACCAATAGTCATCGGCGGTAAGTTCCTTACCTGAGATCTTTCCATTCCACCTGAAGTTCTTTCCGGGACCGGCAGCCAGAATTTTTCCGTAGCGGTCAAAGATCAGGATCTCTGAGGATGGAAAAAATTCCACCCCCTTCAGCTCGAAAAAATCGTTATAACCATCATTATTTGGCGAAATGAACTTAGGAACGACCACATGAGCAAACCGCTGTGTAACTGTCTCACAACCATTGACGTTTCTCACATAAGCGGTATAGATTCCGCCGGGGACATTGAAAATGGCCGAAGTTTGAAAAGTAAGACCATCAAGAGAAAATTCAAATTCGCCATTTTCCTGAAGCAGGATCTCAAGCCGGTTTTCTTCTGAAATGATGTCCTTTATTACAGGAGCCTTAACCACAACCACTTCAAACTCTTTGATTGTACTGCAACCATTGGAATTGACAAGCTCCACCGAATAATTTCCGGCTGAAGAAACTTCAATGCTGCGGGAACGTTCTCCTGTTGACCAGGTGTATTGCATGTTTGGCAAAACTGCATCCAGGAGAATACTGCTGTTTTCGCACAGGTATTTCATCTCATCTTCGGCCTGTGGAGCTTGAAAGATCTGCAGGCTAACCGCAGTCCGAGGACTCGCACTGCATTCATAGCCGGCTTTGACCGCTTCAGCATAAAAAGTGCCCTGATGTGACGGAGTATACGTCCTGGAATTTTCTGCCAAAGGCGTATTTCCTGAGGGAGAATCGTACCAGTTGACATTTTCCCCATCTTCGACAGAGACAGACAGTGCCGGCATAGCTTCATTGCTGCAAATGGTCTTATTGCCTCCGCTAACGGGTGCTGCAGGAGTGGTGACTACGTTCACCATAAAAGCTTCGGAAGCTGTACTGCAAAAGTTGCTGCCAAGATTGGCGGCATCTTCGGCTACTTTTACCCGATAATAGGTGGTCGTATTAATTCCTGAAACCGTGAGATCTTCAGTATTTTCTCCGGAAATATTGGTCCATGAATCTCCGTCGTCACTTTGCTGCCATTGATAGAAGTGTTGTGAATAGGCTGAAAAATCAGGCGTTGCTTTCAGGGCAATTGCAACAGGAGTGTTTTCCTGGCAAACATCCATCTTTCCGCCGGTTCCTTCGGGAGTATCTATGGTCGTAAGATCACCGCAGGACCTGAAAATAATATCGTCGATGGCGAGGTCATTTCCGCAGCCGCCAATGCCATTATTGAACATCTTCAGGATCACCGATCCCTGTCCCGGTTTTGACCTGAAGGTCAACGCGTATTGCTTCCACTGTGCAGTAGCGGTAGAGGCAATATCGCCCGTGCTGCCCTCCTTCAAAAGTTGCGAATCTGTCGCATCCCATATTTCGAACCTCACATTAATTGGTATTCCGTTATTGTCGCAATTACCCGCAGATGGATCATAAATGTTCATCAAAAAAGCCGAAAACTCGTAGGTGCTGCTTTGGCAAAGTCCTGAAATTGTCGTCCTGTAAAAGCGGCCCGAGGAGTTGTCATCGGCATTTACAATTAACGCATTTCCATTAGAAAGTGTGGTTTTGGGAAGGTACCTGTGCCAGCCTCCAATCACGTCACCTATATCGTCTGCAATGGTATATTCGCCGTCATTAGGATCGTGGGGAACATAACGGTAATTGGTGATCTGGGATGACAGGGGCGAAGCATTGTTAAAATCTTCATGGAAAATAGGATCGCCTTTGCTGCCGGAACAAAACTCCAACTGGGCGAAAGCTTCCGCCGAAAAAAGCAACAGAAGAGCAAAAAGTAGGGAACGCATGCGGCAAATGTAGCTAATGCGGGATCAAAAATGCGTTTTCTGAAGGCCTTTCGGAAGTAAACTCACTGAAACCTGACCAATCTCAGCAAAAGAGATTCCAAAAATGTCATTTTTGACACTTCCCTTCCTAACGTCTACGCTGATTGACTCCCGGGCAGTAACATTCGTATCGCTCACGATTCTTTCCGAAGTTATAGCCCAGGGTAAGCTGGTGAAATCCATTATTGCTCAAAACCTTTGAATTGATTTGCTGACTGTAAGTGTAGGCAAACAGAAACCGCTTGTATTCAAAGCCTGCAAAAGGTGTAATATACTGCAGATAGTCATTTTTGACGGTCTTTCCGCCCGCGGTATACTCTACAGCATCAAAATTTCTCCTGTAGGAGAGTCCGCCAAAGAAAGTTCCTGAATCGAGTTCGTGGTAAACCTTGAAGTTAAGATCAACCAATTTTTCTGAAGTGGCGTCCTTCAATTGAAAGAGCACTGAGGGCTCATAGCTCCAGTAACGGTTTCGGGTCTCGATAACGTAGCCGGTCGAAAAAAGGTATTTTCGCTGGTTGTTTGGAACCCCATCGGTATAAAACAGATCGCGCTTAACCGAAAACAGGTTCTTGGCCGTGAGATGGGCGAAAAAGTTGAAGTAGTAGTAGGAAGCGCCCACGTCCATGTTTCCGTAGAAATCTGAAGCCCTTCCGCTTCCAATAAGAGGGTCATTGCCAGAAAAACCACTCTGGTCAAGGCTGTGCTGGATGAGCCCGGCACTAATTCCAAAGGAAAGCTGATTAAGATCCAGTTCACTTCGCGAGAACATAAGATGATAGGCAAAGCTGCCATAGATTCCGCGACGGGAGTAATTCCCGTTCTGGTCATTGAAAACAATGCCTCCCAATCCCACTTTTTGGTTTAGCCGGCCATGCACGCTCAATGTTTGCAGGGAAGGCGCATCCTTGACATCAAACCACTGCTGCCTCGCCGTTAGCCTTATCTTGTTAAGGTTGGAAGCGCCCGCCATTGAAGGGTGCAGCAGGTACAGGTTATCTGTAAGATAATCTGAATAGGTTGGCAGTACTTCCTGGGCCGAAGCTTTTTCAGAAAAGATAAAAAGAGCCGATAAAAGCAGGATAAAAAGAAACGTCTGCCGCATGAAGTGGTGAATTACCAAATGATCCCAAAGCTAAAGATTAATTTTAGTTTTTTTTAACTTTTTGAAGCTCTAAATAGCGCTTTTGTTCTCTGCCCACACTGAGACGAAAAACTCCGGGCGATAAAAAAGGACAGCAAAGAGAGTATAGTTGCTCTTTACTGTCCTTCAATAAAAGAATTTTCAAATTTTTTCTGCGGTCTGTTCTAATTGTCATCTTCATTTTCGTCGTCTTCATTTTCTTCAGCCTTTTTCTTTTGCATCGTTCCTGAAGAATCGAAAATCACCTCCTGTTTTTTGCCATTGAGTTTGATCTCATATTCATAAGAAATCCCATCCTGTCGTTCTACCCTGTAAACCTCGTTTACTTTGGCGGCAGGAAATTCGGCTTTCATGGCCCCGGAAACTACGGCCGGGACTTCATTCTCCTGAATTTCAGACTCTGTTTCCAGCCAGGTTCCATTTTCTTTAAAGTTTGCGGAATACTTTTTCCCATCCAATTTAAATTCGGCTTCCCACTCCCCGTCGTGTTCCTTCTCCCAGGAAACGCTCCGGGCATTAGGGAATTTTTGTTCGAAGGCCTGTTTGGCATTGGAACTCACGTTTCCTTTTTGTGCACAACCGACAAAAGCAAAACCAAAGGCTATGAAGGCCATCTTAAATAAAGTTTTCATAAGTGAAATTGTTTTGATTACAAGTCCAAATTAGAACCTGATTCTAAATTTGGTCTAAAGAAAGAACCCTATAAATCAATTGATGATCACTTTAAATTGATGCATCCCGTGCTCATAGGTATAACTCAATTCATAGTCGAACACACTGCACACCTTTTTAATAATAGCCAAGCCCAGGCCGCTACCAACCTTCACTTTTGGGGTTCGCTTTGTAAAAACGGTCAAAGATCTTTTCACTATTTTCTAATTCACGTTCGCCTGAATTTCGAATGGTAAAGGCTGCATCCTGAATCTCTATCTCTATTTTTCCACCTTCAGAGCTATGCCTGATCGCGTTACTAATCAAATTGTCGATAAGAACTCGCAGCAATTCCTTATCTACCCTGACCAAAATTTTATTTTTTTCCTTTAAAGTAATCGGGATGGTACTGATCTCCTGAAAATTTTCTACAGATTCTTTTGTAACGGCATTTAAATCAACCGTTTCAAAATCCCTGCTTTGTCTTTGCTCCAGGGTAGCAAGCAAGACCAGTTTTTTATTGAGTAAGCCTAACCTCTGAATATCTCTTTGGAGTGAAGATAAATGCTGAAACTGCTCGTCTGTAAGATGTGAGCCATCGAGGAAATTACCGAGTTTCGCCTGCATGATCGCCAACGAAGATTGCAATTCATGAGAAATATTCTCGGTGAACTGTTTCAGGTTTTGGTAATCTGCAATCACTTTTGAGGTAAGGGCAGCTATTTCTGCTTTCAATTCACTAAACTCGGTAATTTTACTTTCACTTAGTTTTAATGCCTTTCCCGATTCGAGCGAAAAAGACTTCATTGCTTCCAGGTTACTGAAAAACGGTTGCCATATTCGGCGGTTCCAGGCCCGGCTAAAGTAAAACTGAATGATAAAGACCAATAGCAGGCTTATCATGAAATAGGCAAGGGTGACGAGGATAATATCACGGGTTTCCACGGTCATTGAGCGTACCGTAATACGATATTTACTTCCCGTTGATCTCCTTAAAAGTATTAAGCTCACGAAACATCTCCATTTCATCCTGGGAGGGATCATAAATAAGGGTATCCTTTAGCTGTACCGGGGCCAGCTGTTTTGTCCTTACAACCTCAAAAACAGGTGGCAATTCAAGAAGTTGCTTGTTTTCTGTGACATAATGTTCAAGTCTAAAACTTCTGGAAAACAATTCTTCTTCTACCTCCTTCTCCATAAGCCTGCTTATGAAGAAATACAGGATTGGCAGACTTAGGATGATCAAAAGCCCGCTGACCAGAATAAAGACCTTAGAAGTTTTTTGTAAAAGCGTTATTTGATTTTGTTTTTTCATGATCAATCTTCGGCTTTAAAAATATAGCCACTGCCGTATGCAGTTCTCAGGTATTCTGATGCGGCGCCTAATTTCTTCCGAAGGTTATTTATATGAACATATATAAAATCGAAGTTGTCTAACATATCGCTCTGGTCTCCCCAAAGGTGTTCTGCAATGATTTCTTTGGAAAGCACCCGCCCCTGGTTGGTTACAAAAAACATCAAAAGATCATATTCTTTTCTGGTAAGTTCTACCCCCGAGCCATTAATTGAAACCCCTCGGGTTTTAGTATTCATCAAGATGTCATGGAAAATGAGCTCGTCGCTGCCGCCAAATTTTCCTCTTCTTAATACCGCTTTAATACGTGAGTTTAATTCGGCCAGGTGAAACGGTTTTGTAAGATAATCATCGGCCCCAAGATCCAGTCCCTCCAGCTTGTCATCCAGAGAATTGTTTGCAGAAATAATGATCACTCCGGCTTCGCTCCTGTTGGTTTTCAATTCTTTCAGAATATCAAGTCCATTGCCATCCATCAGGTTTAGGTCCAGAAGAATGATGTCATAATCGTATAAAGAGATCCTGTAGGAGGCTTCTGCGAAATTAGAAGCAGCTTCGCAGACATTGCCTTCCTTTTCCAAAAACACTTTAATGGATTCCTGCAATGACCTTTCATCTTCAGCAATAAGGATTTTCATAATTTATTTTGAGGTAAAAATGCCCTTTTTAAAGGTAAAAGAACAATTTGATTTGTCCTCCTATTCTTTTAAAAGCTTTAAGATGGTGGGTAAGACTATTAATAATAAAGGTAAGGCGAACAGCATGCCACCAATTACAGCGATAGCCAAGGGCTGGTGTAACTGTGCACCGGCACCAAAACCAACAGCCAAAGGTATTAAAGCCATAATTGCCGCAAAAGCCGTCATGAGTTTAGGACGCAGCCTGGCAGCGATCGCATACTCTATTTTTTTCTCGTGACTCATCTCCTGCTCTACTTCATTGTATTGCCTGTAGGTGAAAATGGCATTTTCCCCAATGATCCCAACGATCATGATAATTCCCATATAACTTCCAACATTTAGGGGAGTGCCTGTGATGTAGAGGCTCAACAGGCAACCTGCAGTTCCAAAAATGGCAATAAAGACTATTGCCGCGGCGATCTTTAACTTTCGGAATAAAAAGAGGATAACCACAAACACAAGTAAAAAGGCTGAAATAAGAATAAGCAACAACTCCTGAAAAGCCTGTTGTTGCTGTTGATAAGCTCCACCATATTCAAGGTGGTAATTGGCGGGCAAACTTATGTTTTGAGAAAGTCGCTTTTTGATAGCATCAAGTGTGGAACCCAAATCCCGATTATTGAGCCGCGCAGTGATATAGTTGACGGTTTTCTCATTTTCCCTGTCTATTTCTGCAACTCCTTTTTGAACGTCTATTTTTGCGACTCTCTCTATTGGCACCAAAGAACCGTCCGGCAGGCTGATTTGTAGGTTGCGAATATCTTCAACAGAATTTTGGTAGGTGTTAGGATAAAGCATTCTTATATCTATAACCTGAACCTGATCTATCATCGTACTAACTACAGTTCCATCAATGTATGTTTGCAGCTGTAGCTGCAGGTCTTTTGCAGAAAGCCCCATTTGCGCAAGAATTTCATTTTTCGGCGCTACTATTATTTGGGGACCCGCAATAACATTACCATCAAAAACATCGGCTGTACCTTCCACCTGTTCAACTTCATAAGCGATCTCCTTAGCGATCTGTTCCAGTTTTTTCTTGTCGTCACCAAAGACCTTTATTTGAATGGGTTGTACAGAACTCATTAGATCCCCCAGCATATCTGCGATCACCTGCCCAAAATCTGCAGTCAACTGCGGCACCTGC